>NZ_CANNGP010000054.1 GCF_947504105.1 uncultured Tateyamaria sp. | reverse complement strand
TCCTCAAACTCGCCAAGCGCTGGAAGCCAAAGGGAAAGCGCCCCAATTGATCAAGGTGGGGTCAAAGCAACGCTTACGAATTTCATCATTTGCTTTGCAAAGGATACCTTGATTTCGACCAACAGGGGCGAGGTAAGGGTCCAAGACCCTCGCGTGGGCGACCGTGTTGTGACCCGAGACAATGGCTTTCAAGAAATACGCTGGATAGGATCAAAACGCCTGACCCGGACCGAAGTCTTGGTGCAACCTGAATTGCGCCCGATTGTGGTCAAGGCAGGATCCTTGTCCCATGGCTTGCCTGAAAGGGATCTGTCGCTCTCACCCAACCACAGGCTATTGCTGGCTGGAGCCGAAGCAAATCTACTGTTCGGCGAGCCGGAAGTTCTGGCCGCTGCAAAGTACCTTGTTGGAATGGATGGCGTCACCCAGAGTGCGCCAGCGGATGTCGAATACTTCCATATTCTGTTCGATCATCATGAAGTCATTTTGTCCAATGGTGCATGGACGGAAAGCTTTCAACCTGGTGACTATGCATTGGATGGTTTGGGCAAAGAACAAAGGCAGGAAATTCACGTCCTGTTCCCTGAGCTTTCTGAAGAAGGTATGCCCGCACCATATGCCAGTGCCCGTGTCGTCTTGAAAAAGCACGAAGCCCTGGCATTTAAACAGGCGTGACGATCTCGTAGGCTCTTCACAATTCTGCATTTGTGGGCTCTAGTTAGCGGTTCAGGCCATCGCCTTGCCCGAATTTGGCTGGAGTCGTCATTGAGGCCGTCTCAGCACTTGCAGCTTGTGTTGTGAGTGCGACGATTGGTGTTGTTGTAGCTATTCTTGACCGTTTTTACCGGCTCTGCGGATCGACGCACAGCGGACTAAACCGGACTTGTGCGGTTGCGGCTATTGCTGACGCAGCATTGCTTTGCGAGCGCAGCAAGGTTCCTGCTGCAACGCAGCGCGTTTCGCCGAAGCGGTCATTGAACGCAGCATGGATTGGCGATCCGAAACGTTATTTTCGCCGCAGCCGGATCGGACAACCAAGGAGCGGGACGAAGTGAGCTTTCGCTACGATGGCACGAATGACTGCTTACGGCAGGTAGTACCTAACTCAACAGCGCATCACTTGTGTATTCCTTAGAATGACCAAGTGCCATAATCATACGAAGTCAACAAAGCCAAAGGACCCGTGATCTCCTTCGTAACCGTTACTACCCGCATGGTCGTTGTTAGCTCCTTTAGCTCCCTTTCCAGGCGCGCCGCCTGTTCCTGGTTGCAAGAAAATCCGAGGTTCAGACACTATTTGTTTGGCTACAACATAAAGGTGGCCGCCATCCCCTCCCGGAGATCCACCACCGCCACCACCGCAGTCATTTCGAGTTTGCATTTTAGCATCCTTACCTGCACGCCCATTTGAGCCTCTTAGATCAATTCCCCCTTGCTTGCCGTTAAATTCTCCATCTGGACAATAAATACAAATCATGCCTCCATGGCTCCCGGAATTTATTCGTCCTCCGTCTCCACCGGGGTAGATTTGCTGACCGGCTATAAATCCATTGGCGTCTTCACCGTTTACGCGTCCGTTATTAAAAGAACGGGCGCCACCTCCACCACCTCCGCCGTATTCATTTGTACCTTGGGCACCTCTGCCACCTCTCACCGGCCCAGAAAGTCCATTTACGGCACCATTACCACCGAAGCCGCCGAGACTAGTTCTGGGATGCTTGAAGAGCAATTTTTCTCCATTCGGCAGGTTTATTGTTCGTCCTGTTTCCGAAGCGACGCATTGCCTATAAACAATAGAACCTCTGATGGTTACATTGCCTGAAACAATCAATAGTAGCCAGTTCCTAGACCTCGGCGGAACGATAAGCTGGCCACCACTTTCTACATAAATTTCTGAAAACCTACGTCGGCGAGCAGTGATTTCTTTTGATTCTCCTGATCTAATGATCAATTTTGGATCAGCCATTCATTTCTTCCCAGCCTATATTTCTTCCAACGGTTATCACAAAGGCCTCCCACCAAAAAGAGCCTTGGATAGTTACGGTCAGTTCGATTGGGAGCTGCACAAACGGGCCTAAGGATTACCCGCAGCATCCGGCACTTTGGGCTCGATGCTGCCGTCCGCTGTGCATCGCTCCAAGGTCACCCCGCAGCCCCGAAGCGGACATTTGTTTTGCACACCTTTTGACCGGTCAGAAGTTTCGTTCGAAGGACTGATTTGCGGAACAGTCATTTTCATACTGTGTTTATTGGTTTTCGTCCGGGAGCCGCAAAAGACCCGTCAATGGCGTAGTCATGATGCCGCATGCATCATCTGTATCGCCTTCACGCGTGATAAGTTGTTCAACTTCGTCGTCTGATCTTTCACCCACGGATACTACATCCCCGATCCAACCACAGGCGGCACAAGCAGGGCGCTCAAAAATCACTGTTGGATTATCAGGGTCCAAACCCTCGATGGGCGTCAGGTTGCCTGACTCACAATCGGGGCATTGATCGGGCACTCCTCTGAGTTGCCGCATTACGATGCTCGTTGCCATACCAAGTGCGTAAGAGACTGTCGTATTGGCAACCTCAGCGTCGATCCACGTCCCTGATTGAGAGTGGGTCAACCAATTCACGTAAGCCCAAGCCTCTTTCAAGGCCAACTTGAGAATTCGTCTTCGTTCTTTGTTTGCGGGGCTTGGGAGCATTTCGTCACAGATCAGATCAACCCAACCGACAAAGTTTGACCGTTGCAGGTCATTGTCCGGCCACTCTAAGGCATCTTGGGTTGCGTGAATGAAGGCCAGCAGGTTCTCACGACATCTGACACCGATCGCTCTATATGCGCCCGCGTCATTGGCTTGTGATAGGGCGTCTTCGCAGTCTGATATGGCCTGTAGAACATCGCCAAAAAGGCGAACTCTGGCGACATCGAGCCCGCGCTTTTCACTTCTCGGAATGCGGAGACAAAGCCCCATATGAAACGTCAATGCCAAGTCCATGTTGGGAAACTGTTCTTGTGAATAGAGATTTGTGGGGTTGGTGATAATCCACCACCTGCCGTCGCTAGCATGGAGGTCCCAAACATGATGGGTGTTGCCAATCACTGACTCAGCATAGACTTTCTGGGCGAATGTGACAGACGCGTTCTTCGACTGCGACAGATAGTAGTCGATTACAGCTCTTTTCTCTTCTTCGGTGAACTTCAGCATTTGTGGACCCAACATGATTCAAGGAGATTGAAGATTGCGCATTTTCAAGAGTCGGGGATACCCGATAGAGGCCAGAGTAGTCATTGAATCATCGCATGGGACTGCTGTTTTGGGCTCGCCGCCGACATAAGCTGCAAACAGCATCAGGAACTGCGGCCAGCCCGAAGCAGCCGTCGGAGATGAGTGCAGCATTTGTCAGAACGGGCTCTTCCAAGCCATTCGCCGCGCATTCAATGAAAGGCAGCTATGTCGGAATTGGAGCGTTGAGGTCGCATTTTGCAGCGGGTAGAAACCGTGCCAAGATCACAACTTTATCTGCCCCAAAAATCCAATCCCGGTCTGAAGAATATCCGAGAGATCTTCAGCCCTGACGACTTTGCGTTGAACCAGGTCTTCTGCTGACTGCGTCATCGTGCGGGCAATTAGGTTCGGGTTCGAGCAGCTGTCGGAGAAAATCTGTTTGACGACATTCACCCAATCAAGCGGCGGCACGCTTAGGAACCGGTCCCGCACGTGCTGATCAAAGACAAGATATTCGCGCAGGGCGACGCGGCCTTTGCCGTCGACCGTTTTGACCAGGCGCTGCCAGATGATCAGATTGAGCGATGTCATCAGATCGAAGGATCGCGCCTCTTGTTCCTCGGGCGGGAACAGAAATGCCATCCGCCGTAGTGCCTCGGCGATGGATCCTGCATGGGTCGTGGTGTTGACCAGATGTCCTGTCAGACAGGCCTCGATACAGGCCTCCATGCTTTCTCGGTCGCGGCTTTCACCAACATTGATCACAGCAGGAGCCCGGCGCATAGCGGCACGCACCCCTTCGGCGAAGGTCGGGATGTTCCGTCCCACACCGATTTCCGACTGGCTGATGAAGGAGGCGACATCGGCCGCATCCGTGTTGATGTCCCGAAACGTGTATTCAATCGGAGCCTGCAGATCGACAATCTTGCGGGACCGTGATCTGTTTTCCAGATGACACCTGGTCATCGCCGCCATGGTGGTCGACTTGCCATGCCCGGTCGCACCGGCGACGACGATAATCCCGCTCGCCGGTTCCAAACGATCCCGAAGCTCTACCTCCAGCCCGACATCATCCAAGGTCGGAGTCGTATCAGGCAGGGCGCGCAAAGTGATCTGCACCCCGTTGGTCCCGAAGCGCTGTTCGCCGGTGGCATTCACCCGGAACCTCTGACTGCGTTTGCGGTCGATCTTCTTTTCATAGGAGAAATCCAACGGCCGTCCCGCGCTGACCAGGCTCATCGCATCATTGGCCGACCAGAGATGGGCAAGCATCGCCTGGACCTCCGTGATCAGAAGTCGGCGCTTGGTCGCGAGTTTCTGATCGCCATGCATCTGCACGCGCATCCGAAGATCGGCACTGATGTTGATATCCGACGCCCCCTTCATGGCCGCACCAACCAAAAAATGATCAAAGGCGGACAGATCGCTGTCGAAGCGATTGGGTTCATCCTTCAGGATGGTGACATCTGCTGCGCTCGGGTCTGCCGGTTCAAGATCGATCCGCTCCAGATCGATCATTTGGTCACCGCATAACGCCTCTGCAAAGGCTTCCACTGGCTTGGATCACGCACGAATTGCGCGGAGCTCACAATGCGCACCCGCCGCTCACCGATAAAGAGCTCTTCGCCTTCGCCAGCGGACCGACGTTCACTGGACTGGATGACCAACTCCCGAACCAGACCGGCCTGCACCATGCGCCGATACTCAACCATGCCGAGATAATCGCGCTTCAGACGAGAGAAGTTCAGCGCAAGCGCCTCGTCCGCCTGCTCCACACCGGCCTGCCAGCCTTCTGCGGCAAAGCGGTTGAACACCTGCTTCTCTTCTTTGTTTTGGGGCAGGAAGTCATCATCGGGTTCGCTTGCCTCTTCGAGCGGAATGACAAGATAGTCGCGCCAGGTGGGCACGATGGTTACAATACGGCCCGGAATCTCGAGACGGTAGAATTCATCGGCTGCCACCGCGGACTGTCCGCTCTCATCCACATTGATGGCAGCCGTGGCGCGGCTCACAACGGGTGGGAGGATATATCCCGTCTCTCGTGGCGCGCTGTAGGCAACACGGTTGAAGTCGAAGGTGCGGGACAGCTTACCGCTGTCCTGCTCGAGTTGCCGCATGACTTCCCAGACCCGATGCTGATACCCCGCCTGCGCAGAATAGGAGACGGCGGCCTCGCGCAAGAGATCGTAGCGCTCCTCGTCGACAGACGTCTCGTAATTACCGCGTCGTGTCCGCGCGCTGAACTCCGCAAAATCCGCAGGCGGCCGGTTGGAACGGTACTGGTCCGGCCCGCCGACAAGGACCGGATCGGGTTCGACGAACTCCGACTCTGCGGGCTTCAGGGTCTGACAACCGGTCAGAACAACAACCGCCAAGAGCGGCACGAGAGATTTGGCCGAAATGCGCATCATATTTCCGTATCCTCGATATGGGGCACGGGGCTGCGCTCGGGCCGCTTGTAAACAATCGTCATGGTCGTGGTGCGCTGATCGACCACCAAAGAGGCCCGGTCCTTGCCTTGGAAAAATGCCTCGCGCAGTGCGCCCATGGAGGGCAGATCACGCTGAACCAATGTGATCAGAATCGGTGCGCCGGGTTTCTCGCCTTGGGCGATGACCCGGTAACCGGTTTCCAAAGCCATCTTGGACACGAAATCTTCAATCGGGCCGGTAAACTGAGAATGCACAACATTCATCAGGCGCTCGTCCGTCACATAGTCCGGGTTCTTGAGGGTTGTGCTGCCGGTTGCGTAGGGTTCCAGAACATCATTATAGAGCCCCGCATCCGCAATCTCGCGGTCCACGACGGATGTTTCGGCATCAATCAGTGCTGATAGGCTTGTCGTCGCAGGCGGCTTGGTGACCGTGCAGGCTGCGCAGATCAGAACACCAAGAGTCGCTAATATGGTCTGGGCCAATCGCATGCAAGTCCCCACGTTCAATCTTCTGTTTTGTGAATTGTTTCAAATCACTGGTGCTTTTATATCGTTATATATAACGATATGTCATCATGTAAAATGATGATCTCACAGGAGAACGTGATGCCAGAACAACAGTTCGACGCCATTGCGCAGAAATTGGCCGATCTCACTGACCTGCCCGAGACCAGCTTTGCCTTGCGTGCTTATCTCAAGGCGGCAACTGATCGGGATATTGTTGATGTCATGAATGAAATCGATCTACTGGCGCGTATCGTGGCTGAACACGCGCCAGAGAAAAGGGAGCCTTAGCTCCCAATCCTTTTAACCGGAATGCCTAACTTGCGGGCTTTGTCGACGAGGTTCTCGTGAATACCGGAGCCGGGGCAGGCGATGATGCCTTTGGGCATGGTCTTCAAGAGCAGGTCGTTGCGCTTGAAGGGGGCTGCCGCGTTGTGTGACTTCCAATCGGGACGGAAGACCACTTGGGTGACGCCTCGGTTCTCTGCCCAGAGGCTTGCGATATATTCGGCTCCGTTCGGTGTGCCGCCATGGAGCAGAATCATGTCGGGATATTTCTCTTTCGAGCCGTCGAGGATGGACCAGATCGCATCGTAATCCTGATAGTCGCCGCCTGTGAAGGCGATGCGGGTGCCGTCGGGACAGTGGATTTCGTTCTTCTTGCGTTTTTCGGCGGAAAGGAAGTTGCGGCTGTCGACCACCGAGGCTGTGAGGTTCTTGTGTGAGACCCGGGATCCTGATCTTGGCATCCAGATCGATCCGGTCTCTGAGTGAAAATGGGCGGCAGACGCGTCCCGCATCGCTTCATAGGCGTCCCGGTGCTCGACCAGTTTTTGTCCGCGGTCGATCTTGCGTTCCAATTCCAGGCTTTTGACTTCTGATCCGTCCTGACATTTCACCAGATCGCGTTGTTCGCATTCATTCTCATCGAGCTGGCGCTCCAGTCGCGTGAGGCGACGATGAAAGATGTTGGTGAGAGACCAGAGCATCTCTTGCAGGTCCTCTTCGAGCTGTGTGTCGGCAAGAAGCATCTGGCTCGCTTCGACCATGGCGCAGATGGCGGTCTCGGTCTGGTCCTCTTGTGGCAGAGGGCGATGATCGATCTCGTCTTCGGGTGGTGTCGCGCCGTAGAGGGCAAGAGCGTTCAGAACATCATCTGTGGGGCTTGAGGTGGGCGTGAAGGTGGAAGTCTGTAAGGTCATGGTCTGGTCCTTTTTGAAGGCTTTGGGTTGCGTCCTGATCCGATTTGGATGGGGCGATGAAAGGACCGTCAGCAGCCCGGCCGCACCCGGAAGGGCCGTAGCGCAGCGAAGGACGGGCAGGGCGCGGAAATTTGCCTCGCGAGGAATGGGCGCGAAGCGCACAGGGGAAATTTACGGGACCTGGCCGTTGCGGGTGGGATGAGGGCGCCTCTGCGCCCGACCTGTCGGTCCATCGACCCGGACATCCAAACGGAACAGGGCGTCAAAGCCGGTGCCAAAAGGCCAGCGCGTGATCGCTGCTTCTTTCCGGCACATCCTCACGAAGGCCAGAGATCGTGTTCGGTGACCTGTTCTTTGATGAGCGCTGCCAGCCGTCGACGCAGTACCGTCACGCCATCTACGCTGAGGTCCAGATTGAAGTCGTCTCGCTCCGGGGTCAGGACGAACGGCTCGATCCCGTCCTCATCGGCACGATCTGCAAGGCGGGATGCGGCACGCTCACCGGCTTCGCCATTGTCGCGCGCGATCCAGAGGCGCTTGATCGAGGACGGATAATTGAACGCCGCGAGATGGTTTGCTGTCAGGCAGGAGGCCAAAGCCGCCCTTGGAAGCGCCGTGCCGACGGACAAGGTGTTCTCGAGCCCCTCGCCGGCGAGGAGATCGGTGCATCCCTTCCAGTTCCCGAACCGGATTGCGTTGCCATGAAGGCGTCCCAGCACACGTTTCGGGGCCTCGATGTCGGCCAGACCGCCTGTCTTCGCATCAAGAAAGATGCGCGAACATCCTGTGACCTTGCCCGCATTGTCCGTGATGGCTGCGAGGAGCGCCGGGATTTCGCGCCGCGTGCCATCCTCGGCTCTGAGATAGACCGATGAATGAAACGCCAGGGCCGGTCCGAACCGCGCTATACCGCGACCGCGCAGATAGGCGTCAGCCAGGGTGCCCGTGATCGGCTTGCCATAGGAAAACAATCGGCGTCCCGCCGCCGTCTGACGATTGGAGGCCACGGCCGGAGGTTCAACGCGCGGCTCGTTCTCTGCTATCACCGGTGCGTCGCCGAGATAGTCTGCGGCCTGCCGCAAGAGATCGGGGTAAGCCACAGGCTCGAGGTGATGCTTGAGCAGATCGAGCAGATCACCATGATCCCCCGTGGCATTGTCGGTCCACTTTCCGGCTTTCTTTCCACCGTGGGATTGCAAGCGCACGACAAGACTACGTCCCTTCGCCCCCGAGACGTCCGCCATCTGCCAGTAATTGCCGACACGTCGGCCCTCGGGAAACCAGTGCCGACAGAAGGCTTCTGCGTGACGGGCGAGACCGTTTGAGATCGCGCCCGCATCCAGCTGTTCGAACTTTTTTGCACTCTGGGTCATGCCGCAATCCTTTCCTTGTCTCCCGCCGCAGTGGTCTTGTGACGGGCCAATAGCTGGTCGACGACTTTGGTGTCGGCGCTCGGTACGAACAACCGTGTCGCCCAGGATATGATCTCGGTGAAACATCCCATCGCTTTGTAGCTGTCCAGAGCGGCGACATTGTAACCGACGAGTTCGAGCCGGTATTCGCTCATCACCCGCGACCGGCGCAGGGTCAGACCGCCCGCGAGCGGCAGGCTTTGCCCGCGTTTGAGGACTGCGTCGAAGACCTCCTCGGCGGTGAGCTCCACTGAGCATTCTAGCCCGAGGGCCGCATAGACATTGGCCAATTGATCCTGTGTCACCATCCGTCCGATGGCGCGTTCTCCGTCTTCGGTCTGCAAACGATAGATGCGCATATTGTCGGTGGGCAGGCGGTCCCAGATTGGCAGCAAGAGACCCGAGATGAGCGTCAGTTTCGAGACCGAGGTTTCTGGCACCGCATCGACCTCCTTGGTCCAGGCCCGTTCAAACTCGAAATCCGTCACTTCCTCCCAATGGGATGCGGGCAGCTCCAACTCCAACATCCGATCGGTTACCATGGGGCGCAGCAACTCGACCCGCGCAATCGGTTCGCCTTCCTCGGTCATCAGGCTCGACATGGGAACCAAGATAGCAGCCCGTTCAGATTTACGGTTGAGCATGAGCCGCCCATGGCCACCCCGCGCGTAGAATTCTTTGACCTTCTCGAGCGTTAGCGGGTGATTGCGATCCGTGCGCTCTACCGTCAGGGCGGTTGCCTTCGCAGCTGTCGCCGCATGTTCAAAGATCGTCTTGCGGTCGATAATCTCGAACTTCTCGGCGCGCAGGGTTTCCAATCCGACCTCATAAGTGCCAGCTGCGATCGCATCGTCGATGATGGCTTCCAGCAAACAGCCAAAGCACTCAAAGATCGCGTCCTGCATGTCGATGGTCAGCGCCAGGCAGCGGTTGAGAAATTGCTGGATCGACGGCAACTGCTCTTTCAGCGTGCCGTCACTGTCCATGAGCGACAGACCCGTCATTTCTTCGAACCGTGTCTGCGAACAGGCAGAAATCCTTCCCTTGGTCAGGTCCCAGAAGAAGTTGCGCAGGGCCTTGCGGGCATAGGCGCTTTCCAGATTGTCCTCGGCACGGAACATATTTTGACCGCCGGTCTCGCGCTGACCCTTGGTGATCGCACCGAGCGTGTCGAGCCGCCGCGCAATCGTCGACAGAAACCGCTTCTCGCCTTTGACGTTCGTGGCGCAGGGCCGGAACAAGGGCGGCTGTGCCTGATTGGTCCGGTTGGTGCGGCCGAGCCCCTGGATGGCATTGTCGGCGCGCCAGCCCGGCTCCAGCAGGTAGTGCACCCGCAGTCTCTGGTTCTTCGCGCCAAGGTCGGCGTGATAGGACCGGCCCGTGCCCCCGGCATCGGAGAAGATCAGAATGCGTTTGTCATCGTCCATGAAGGCCTGGGTTTCGCCGATATTCGATGAGCCTGGCCGGTTCTCGACGGTCAGGCGCTGATCGCGCGTGCGGATAATGCGCCGCGACCGACCCGTGACCTCGGCAACCTTGTCTTTGCCAAAATGCCAGAGGATCTGATCGAGCGCGCCTTGCACCGGGGCCAGTGCGCCGAGCCGTTCGACCATGGCATCGCGTTTGCGTGCAGCCTCGCGGCATTCAATCGGGTTGCCGTCCGCATCCATGGCTGGGCGGGATTTGAGGTTGCCGTCTTCATCGGTGTAGGGCTCGAAGAGCTGTGTCGGGAAGGAATGCATCAGATAGTCGAGCACATATTCGCGCGGGGTGATGTCCACATGCAGATCATGCCATTCCGAGGCGGGGATTTGCGCCAGCCGTCGTTCCATCAGGGCCTCGCTGGTCGAGACGATCTGCACCACAGCCGATGACCCGGCCTCCAAATCGCGCTCGATGGATTTGATCACGGTGGGGCATTTCATGGCGGTGATGAGGTGGTTGAAGAAGCGCTGCTTGTTCGATTCAAAGGCCGAGCGCGCCGCGGACTTCGCCTGCACGTTCAGCGTACCACCTTCCGCCGTAATGCCGGAGGCCTCCAGGGCCGCTTCGAGATTGGTATGGATCACCTGAAACGCTTCGGCGTAGCTGTCATAGATGTCGCGCTGTGCGGGTGTCAGATCATGGACCAGCATCTCATACTCGACGCCTTCGTAAGACAAGGACCGCGCCAGATAGAGTCCAAGGGCTTTGAGATCACGCGAGATGATCTCCATCGCCGCGATGCCGCCCGCCTCCATATCCGCGATGAACTGTTCGCGCGTGGCAAAGGGTGAATCGCCGGTCGACCAAAGACCCAAACGGGACGCATAGGCCAGATTGCCGACGATCGTCGCACCTGTGGCCGAGACATAGAGCACGCGCGCATCGGGCAGGCGGTTTTGCAGTTTCAGACCGGCGAGACCCTGTTGCGAGGCCTGCTTGTCACCCCGCCCGCCTTCCTTGCCTTTCTCACCCGCCGCATTGGCCATGGCATGCGCCTCATCAAAGGCAATCACACCATCATAGTCTTTGCCGAGCCAGGCCGTGACCTGATCAAGCCGGGAGGCTTTCAGGATATCACCATGTTGCCGCTCGGCCGTGCGCAGCGTCGCGTAGGTGACAAACAGGATGCCTTGGTCAAGGCGAATATCTGAGCCTTGCTTGAAGCGCGACAGCGGTACGATGTCGGAGGCACGCCCGCCAATCGCGGTCCAGTCCCGAATGGCGTCTTCGATCAGCTTGTCGGATTTGGAGACCCAGACCGCGCGTTTGCGGCCCCGCAGCCAATTGTCGAGGATGATGCCCGCGACCTGTCGGCCCTTGCCGCAGCCCGTGCCGTCGCCGAGAAACCAGCCCTTCCTCAGGTGAAACCCGTCTTCGGCATCGGCTTCGCAGGCGACAAGCCGTTTATCCTCTTCGTCATGGCGGAACCAGCTCGAGAGGTGCTGTTCATGAGCTTCACCCGCATAGATGATGCTTTCGAGCTGGGCGTCTGACAGCGCCCCATCCGTGATCAGCGATGTATGGATTTTGGGCCGGTAAGAAGGAAGAGGCGGTGCGACCGAAGCCATGGCAGCCGATTGCACGAGCGCGGTCGGATGGGGATGTGCACCCTCGATGGCAATCGACTGCACCTCATAGCCTTCATAAAGTGCTTCGGTCAGCCGCGTGGACTTTTCCGCCCAGGCTTTGGGTAGATAGGCGATCTCACCCGCTTCCATCAGATCGAAGGGATGACGCGCCTTTTCGGCTGCGACGGCGCGAACCTCGCTGCGCGCCTGATCGCGCAATGATGTGATTGATGGGGCAGGGGTCGGCATCAGACTTGGAGCCAAATTTTGCAATGATGTCACCAGCCGGGACGGACAATGAGCCTGAACGCATTCCAGCAATGCCTGCGAACTTTCGGCCTGGTCGTGATAGACCTCAGCCAAATCGGGCGTCAGGCCAGCTCGTTTGTCGATGACTGTCAGGCGGGTCTCAGTGGTCGTGCCGTGGCGGGCATAGACGCGGCCTGCGATCGGGGCGGAAAAACGGATCGAGGCGATCTCGCCTATACGCTCGAAGGCAGATCGAAAGGCATTATGCGACGGGGCGAAATTTGCACCGGACACAACCACCAGACGCCCATCGGACCGAAGCCGGTCAAGCGCGGCGAGCACATGCTGACCCATGGCCGCTTTGTAGCGACCCTCGACGCCCGGGGCGGCCGAGAACGGTGGGTTCATGAGGATGAGGCTGGGTGCAACCGAAGGTTCCAGACGGTCATCAATCGATGCGGCATCATGGCGTGTCACCGCGCTTCCCGGAAACAGAAGAGACAGCAGCTCTGAGCGCGTTTCGTCGATTTCGTTGAGATGCAGCTGGGCGTCCGCCAGTTTTGCGTAGATCGCAAGAAGCCCGGTGCCGGCGGAGGGTTCCAGCACGACATCGTCGGCGCGCAGCTGGGCAGCCTCGGCGACGATCGCCGCCAGGGGCAGGGGCGTTGAGAATTGCTGCAGCTTTTGAGAGGTCTCGCTGCGTCTTGTGTGTGAAAGTGCGAAGCCCGCGACCTTCTCCAACATGGCAATGAACTTGGCCGGTGTCGCGCATTGGCGGCGCATCAGCGCGCCATATTTTTGCAGCAGCAGGATCTGGGCGCATTCGCCCGCCTCATAGGCGTCTTTCCAGACCCAGGCGCCAACGGCATCGGTGCCGCCGAACGCGGTCACCATCGCAGTGCGGACGATGGTCTGGTCGAGGGGTTTGCCTTGTTCAAAATGGGGAAGGAGCTGGGTCGCGGCGGCCAGCAAAGCGGCCGCGCGTGACGGCGCAGCCGGAGCGGGTGTTGAAACATGCATCATGGAAAGTCTCCGAGGTTGAAGGGTTGCCGCCCATCCCCCGCGAGAACTCTCTCTGATACCGGGGAGGGCTTGCCCTTCCCCAAAACCCTCCTCTCCCTTTCCGGTCCGATCCGGCCCCAACTTGAGCGAGATAGCAAAAGCGCGCATGCTCGCTCTTATTTCAGAGGGGAATACTGATGCGCGTTGCTGCCTTTAATGTTGAAAACCTGTTTGACCGGATCAAAGCCTTTAACGACGAAGACCCGGAAACCCATAAGGACGTGTTGAACGCTCATGCGGCACTGAACAAACTGTTCGAAAAGCCGGTCTATTCTGCTGCCGACAAGAAGAAGATGCTCGCGCTGATGGAACAGCTGGGTATCTTGAAGGACGATGAGGGCCCGTTCGTCTGGCTGCGAAAGATCAGAGGCAAGATCGTCGTGCGCCCGAAAAAGAGTGGGCCGGTTCGCATTGAGGCAAACGGCCGGGATGATTGGGTCGGCTGGGTTGAGTTGAAGACCGCGCGGGTCGAAGAGGAGGCCATCACCATGACGGCCCGGATGATCCGCGACATGGACGCCGACATCATGGCGCTCGTCGAGATTGAAAGCCGGCCGGTGCTGACAGAATTCCATGACTACATCTACGAGCCGCTTGCCGCCAACAGCTATCGCCATCTGATGGTGATCGACGGCAATGACAGGCGCGGCATCGATGTGGGTATCATGGCGCGCAAGGGGTTCTCGATTCCGTCCATGCGCAGCCACGTCGATGAGACATTCAAGGGAAAGACAGTGTTCTCGCGCGACTGCCCGGAATACATCATCGAGACGCCCGGTGGGAACAGGATCGCGGTGCTGCCGAACCATTTCAAATCCAAATATGGCGGCAACCACAAACCGTCGCGGGACAAGCGCGAGGCCCAGGCAACATTCGTGGCAAAATATTATCGCCGTCTGCTGAAGGAAGGGATCGAGAACATCATCGTACTGGGCGATTTGAACGACACGCCTGACAGCAATGAACTGAATCCGCTGCTCAAGACCTCGCTGAAAGAGATCACCGATCACCCCAAGTTCACTGAATTCGAATTCAATGCCAAGACAAAGGATCGCGGGATCGGCACGTTTGAGACCGGTGCCGACAAGAAGAAGATCGACTATATCCTCCAGTCACCGGCGCTTTGGAAAAAGGTGAAACTCGGCGGCATCTTCCGCAAAGGGGTGTGGACCGCCTCCCGCCGGTGGGAGATGTATCCGGAACTGACCAAGCCGCTTTACGGCGCATCGGATCACCACGGTCTTTGGGTCGATCTCGATATCGACTGATCTCTCAAGAAGACGCCGGTTCTCATCGCGTTGACGGCGCTCATAATTCGCAAAGGGGATGTGTGTGTGGTTAATCCCTTGTGATTGAACGACGGCCTGCGCACGCTTTCAGCGCCTCAACGATGCGAATGAATGTGTGACGGCTCATGGTGCCATAGACAAATTGTTTGCCGGGTGCTGATGGGACCAGATCATATCCCGGCCAGTCGAAGGAATTGATGTCGCGGAGATTGACCCAGTGGTCACCGGAATCGAGGCCCATCTGCCTGCACTCGGCAGACGTGAGTTTCAACCGGTAGGGCGCTTCGGTGGGACTTGGCGGCGCATGGCTGATGGCAAGCAGGCTGACACGAGTCTGAAGCTCTTTTCTGACGACAAGAATGATGGCTGACGGATGCGGTTTGTTGGCATTCTCCATGCCGACGTCTGCCTGCTCTCGAAACAGGAAGTCATAGCCGACAACGAGACCCGGTCGCGGCTCTGGGAGAGCCATCGATCAGACCGGGTCCTCATAGGCGGCGACCGCGTCATCCAGGGCCTCGAAAAATGCCTCATCGGCATCTTCGATGCGCAACAACTCCCGCTTGCGACGGCGGAGAAGCTCAAGCTCCTCCATGACCGCCGGGGAGATGAACGCCCCCACCATGCGCTTATGGCTGCAGACGGCGATCACGCCGTGCTCGCGGACATCTTCCCTCATTTGTGGGAAGTTCCGTGCAAACTGTGTCGCCTGTACTTCAACAGTGCTCATGTCATAGATCTCCGTATTCCGTGTAAAATACACAAAACGCGCATTTTTGCAAGTGATTTCGGTAACCCGTGTTGACCGCGCCCGCAGGTTGGCAGCAAGGTCCACGATCTCATAGGCATCTGGGGCCCTTGCGCTTCACCACACCCGGGCCTGCGTTCGGCAGTGTCATGAGCCTATGGTGCCATAGGCGCTAGACTCAATGTCTGTGATAAGGTCACTCGGGAGTTCATCGATCCGATGCGATTTCGTCTCGCGCCCTTTGAGCGCGAGATAGTGTTGATATTTTTGTTCAGACAGGAACGCACCGGCGGGACATCCATTGCTTGAGATCGGTACCGAGCCTCTTGCAGTCGCCGCTTTGCTATAACGCCGGAGGTTCCGGCAGAACTCACTGGCCGATATCGATTTCATTATTTGAGTATCCGTCTTGGTCAAGTCGGATTTGGCGTCCATGTTCTGTCGGCTTTGACCAAGGCGTTTGCAAGTTCAATGAGCTTTCGCATTATTGCTGTGAGCGCGACCTTTTTGGGCTTACCCTGCTTGAGCATGGCGATGTATTTGTCGCGCATGTCGGGGTTGTGTTTGGTCGCGACGAGGGCGGGCATATAGAGAGCGTCGCGCAACGATTTTCGTCCGCCTTGTATGCGGGCTTTGCCTTGCCACTTTCCTGATTGCTGGGTCATTGGCGCCAACCCCGTCAGGCT
This sequence comes from uncultured Tateyamaria sp., assembly GCF_947504105.1. Classification (GTDB taxonomy): domain Bacteria; phylum Pseudomonadota; class Alphaproteobacteria; order Rhodobacterales; family Rhodobacteraceae; genus Tateyamaria. The sequence goes on along the minus strand of NZ_CANNGP010000054.1, from coordinate 3,983 downwards.
TGCAGCTTTCTTCTTACGAAGCGTGCCGATTTCAGGCATCTCGATCAGAATGGTCGATGCGGCCACTTCACCGATGCCAGGGATTGATCGTAGAATGGCGTTGGCCCTGGCGCGGGCGGGACAGGCCCGCAATCCTTCGTTGATGGCGTGCTGCAAGGCTTGCAATTGGCGCGTCAGTTGGTCGATCTGCGCTTTCGTTTGCCGCTTGATGAGAGCAAGAGTTTGCGTCTTCAAGCGGTTTATCAGACGGGTGCGGTCCTTGATAAGCGCGCCCCTGGCACTGAATAACTCTCTGAGATCAAACTGTTCCCCATCAACGGGCTGATCTGGTTCCAAAGACAAGGCGCGACCAAAGCTTGCAAGCATGCGCGCATCCACAGCATCTGTCTTAGCTCTCGTTCCGCAGGCCTGAGCGAACCGACGCGCCTGTAAAGGGTTGACCTTCACAAAAGGGGGCTTCCCGGAAAACGCACGCTCGAAACTTCGGTGATATGGACCGGTCGCCTCGAAAACGACGCGGGCAGGCACATCGCGGCCCAGCCATGCCACCAGTGCACGGAAACCACCAGGCGCGTTGGGAAAGGTCGCGGTTCCACCGTCGCTCAACCGATGCGCATCAAGAAAGTGCTTCGAAATATCAATGCCTATGTTATCGTCCGTCATCATCGTCATGTCCTATGCTTGTCATGCAAACTCGTAGGTTTGCGTATCCGTTCAGGCCTCATGCGAAGACGGCGGCTGATCGTACTCAAAAACGGTCCATCACGACCAAGCCCAAAGCGATCCAGCCGCCACCATTGCCCAACAAAAACGCCATGCCGGGCGACGGCTCAATCCTTGCAGATCGATACGGAAATCATAAGACAAGCCCAAACATGCCTCACTTTACGGTTCCTGGCCAATATACATGCATCTTGCGCGATCATGAACTCTCGTTCTGCAAGCCTTCGACCTCGATCCGGCCGTTGCCGATCTGAACGGTGATCACCTTGTCGCTGCGCCGCAGCCAGTGGAGCTCGCGATCAATGACACGGGTGATCGCGTTGATCTGAACTTCGAGGCTGGTTTCGAGCAGATCGATGGCGAGGTCTTCCGCCTCATCGCGGAACCATTGTTGCTGCTGGTCGTAGGACCCCGCTTCACTGTCGTCAGATGGATTGAACAGAGCGCGCTCCAGAAAATCAACAAGATCGGCAGCGGTTGCCTTCGATGATTTGGTCACGGTAATATCGACATCGTCCAGCCCCCAATCATCTTCGCCGAGGATCAGCCAGTCGGTGCTCAGAACCCACTTTTCGGTGTGGGCACCATCGATCAAGCTGCAATGGATTTCCAAATGATCCGGTCGCTCGGCGAGCGTGTGCCGCTTGCCGGGTTCGACACAGACCGTATCGGTATCGTCGATGACGCGATATCCCGTGACTGACACCCGCGCCAATTGATCATACCAGTCATAGCCTTCGAACCCGGACTGCGGATCGTAGAGCCTGGTCGGGGCGTGCTGATGAGAGATCGCCCAAGCGAGGTTCTGTTCTTCGATTGCACCACCTTCGGAATCGAGGATCACATCGTCTTCTGTGATGGTTTCAACCTTGCCGTAGCCGTTCTGATCACTGTCGGCATGGCTCGGTTCAAACACCCGGAGCAGCATCGCAGCAGGCGGCAGATTGATGCCCAGCTCCGCCGCGCGTTTGAAGTTCTCAAACGAGAGTGAATGCGGTCCTGCCGCCTTGACCAGATTAAAGTAGATCTTGGTGATACGGGCGCGCAGCTCCTCCATGAAGGCGTTTTCGACGATCTCCTTGCGGGCGGGCAGAACCAGTTTCAGATCGGCGCAGTGCATGACGTCGAGACGCGCATAGTACGATCGGTCAAACACCTGAGACAGGCTCGGCAAACGGCCATGCAGGGTGACGCCGTGGAAATTGACGGTCTCATTGTTGCGGAAACCGGTTGGCCCGCGCTCGTAGATGCCGATGCGGATGCCGTTCCACTCTTCGATATGCTCGGCTGTCGCGAGGAAGTCTTTGCGCTCAACCGTGACGCCGTCGACCATGACGTCGAGCGGCAGATAGCGCGCCGCATGGTTGGCCGCCGCGACATAGTTCTCATTGGGTTTGGCGGCGATCAGGATCGTCGTGCCATTATGGTTCGCAGGCCCGTCGGTGCAGGTGATCGGTTGCGTGCCGCCAAAGCTGTCAGGCTCGGCATCAATCTTCCAGGACTGCGATGTGTGCTGCTTCTGGGCGATGATGCGCACACGGCGTCCTGCCAAGGAGAAGAACCCCATGCCGGCGGCGTCTTCATCGGATTGGACGTCGGGGTTCCATGCGCTTTGTCCCAGTGTGAACAGGTTTCTGGGGTCGCTCAGACCGGGGCCATTGTCGATCAGACAGATAACCGGACCGAGATTGGGCATATCGATCTGGCTGACCGAGATCTGCGTCGCTCCGGCGCGGCGCGCGTTCTGAAACAGCTCGGCGAAGATATCGTCGAGGGTCGCGTTGAAGAGACGCGAGACCTTCGAGATCGCGTCTTCAGCGACGCAGGCGTGGAAAGTTGTCGGAATATTCATGGAAAGGCTCCTTGGAAGAGGGGTGACGCCTTCCCGGAAACTCTCTCTATTACGGGGAAGGCTTGCCCTTCCCCCACCAGCCTCTTGCTCTTTGCGGCCCAAACGCCGCCAGGCAGCGCGACGGCGTCAATTCACCGTGGCTTTGGCTTCAGCCAGACAATAGCCATCATAGTCACCCAGAAACCCCCAACAGGATGCGATTTCGTCTTCATCTTTTTCGACGACGAAGCCATAGCAATTGCCGGTCAGGTAATGGTCATAGGTCTGAACCTCCTGGCGCAGATGATCGGCGATCTTGCCGCGCAGCTTTTGCGAAACACGGGTGACGCTGTACTCTTTGCGGATGTCGGCCAGCGTCACATAGATGTAGCCGACCTGTCCGGAATCCCAAGGGCAATGAAACCCCGTCGTGTTCATGGTGATGCCGCTGTGATCATAGAGGTAGAGCGGCAGGATGACGGCGCGTTTTTCCGCCCGCGTGAACAGACCGTTCATCGAGAGCGCGGTGTCGCTGTCGAGATCACACAATTCAATCAGCAGATCGCGCGGATCGTCGTGGTCGTGACTGTCTCCGAGATTGTAGCGGCGATGCCAGCACGCCAATTTGCCGAGATTGTCGTAATCGCGCGGGCTTTCAGGGTCGGGATCATGGATAATCTTGATGGTGTGGTCGCGGTAGGTCTCTTGGTGGATGGGGGTCTCCATCGTTGTTCTCCTTGAAAGGGATGTAAGAAACGAAAAAGGCCCGCCGTGATGGGCGAGCCTTGCCGGATGAGTTGCGTGCGGGTCGGGGTCAGGCAGCGGCGCTTGCGGCTTTTTTCGCCTCTTGCGCTTCGAACTCTTCCTTGCTCAGAAGGTTGAAGTAGAGGTTCTCCGTCGCTTTTTTGAAACCGGGCGGCTTGCGCGGGGCAAGGCAGCGGACGGACGCGCTGCAGCCCTCACCATGTTCCATCGCGAAACGCGTGACCTGGCCGACCAGATCGTCCATGCCGGCGGCGGTGATCTCCTTGCTCGGATAGGTGCCGCCAAAGATGTCGTATTTGGTGACGACGAAGCCGCCATCCTTGTGGGCGGGGTAGAGCGTGACTTTGTAATCGCAGGGTTTCGCCATGGTCTTGGTCTCCGTGACGGGCGGGACCGGACCATCCGGCCCCATGGAAAACCCGTCAGCAGAAAAGGACCGCCCTCGAGCATGAGGACGGTCAGAGAGTGGCTACGCGGTGGAGGTCGGTCAGTATTCCGAGGGAAACAGCAGGGTCAGGACACGGCGCGTGCGTGTGGGATCGGTCGGAGCTTCCGAGCCGTATTCATAGTTCTCGTCATAGAGATCGTGTGTGGATGCCCCCGGTTTAGCAAGACAATCTTCTGACGTTTCTGGCCTGCGTGATCGGTACCGGTCGTGTGTCAG
>NZ_CANNGP010000053.1 GCF_947504105.1 uncultured Tateyamaria sp. | reverse complement strand
GCGTCAGACACGAAGTCCAGTGACCAGCGCTGATTGGCGCGATCCGGCACCAGAATTGGCCTGCGCGTCCCCAAGGCGTTGCTCCAGCGACGCCAAGTCGGTACCGTTGGCCAGAATGGCACCACCGCCCTGGGGCTTCAGACTGCCGACCAAGAGAAACACACCATCGTCGAAACCACGCGCAATCCAGTCATTATGTCCGGCCATGAAGTCCGGGGCTTTCGACTTCTGGTCACCAAGTGTCAGCGTAATGATGTACATGCTCAGTCCTCTTTATCGGTTTGCTTTTGCTGCCCTGCAACCGCGTCAAGCCAGGCCAGCATTTGCGCGACCTCTGTTTCCAGAAACGGTTCGTCAGGATATGCGTTTGCCAAGGTCGCAGCGCCCTGGCTGCGCGCCAGAATGTGCATGGCCAGGGCATCGGCATCCGCCCCACGACCCATTGCCTCAAAGCGATGGCGCAGCCAGATGCGAAACAGGTCAAAAAGTGCGCGGGCACCCGGCCCGCCGGGGTGATTCAACTTGGCCAGTTCCGAGAACAGGGTGCCGACCGGACATCCGAACGACCGGATCTTCTTGTTGTTCATCAGCAGGATACCAATGAAGCTTGCGATGCACTGCTTGGGTGATTGATCGCTGTCTACCCAGCCCTCAAGCATGTCATGGCGTTGCTTGATACGGCGTTCAATCACCGCATCAAGAATCTCGTCCTTTGTCCTGAAATGATAGTAGAAATTGCCACGCGAAATGCCGACCACTTCGGCAACATCCGCGAATGACGTGACCTCGAATCCACGTTCGTAGAACAGCCGATCGGCCGAGGTAACGATCTTCTCTCGTGTTGCGGATGCCGCCATTCTCTTACCTTTTCGATGAGGCCCGCGTCAGGCTGCGGACATCTCAGCAGTTTCGAGCTGTCGCTGCGTTTCATAGGTTTGGTTGCCGTTGACTATGAAGGCAAAACCAGCGGGCTTCAGGACCGACGGGGAGTAGAGGTTAAATATCACTTGGGAATCTCGCATACGATTCTAGGTCATTTGTCCTAATTTTTATTAATGGGGCATTTGTCCTAGTCCGTCAACCGCGTTCATTGTTGCGAAACCGGTCGCTCATGTGATGATGCGGATGGAAAGAGTGGATGCGTGCCTGTCCGTAAAGGTAGATACGGGTTAGCGTTACTTGACTTTTTGCAAAGCTGAATTGGCCCGCTGAGGTCAAACAACAGCGGAAGAAATCCGAACCGCCATCGAGTATGAACAGGCATTGCTGGCGTAAGCCACCCCGGAGCCCACGTCGTGGCCGATGGCTACAGTCCGACATGGTGCCTCAACGTTGCGGCGCGACCTCCCCAAACCGGTCGACCGCAACAGTTGACGCACTGACGGCCTCTTCGTCTTGCACAGCTGTGAGGCATTGAAACACCTACGACATCGGACCCCGAGACGGGTCCAATACCACGATATCTGCCGAGTGGCGTCTTGAATGTCAGACGGGCTTTCCAGCCTGATCCGCCCCACGAAAGATGAAGCCCAAGGCAAGCGCAAAAAGCCCAAACTGCAGCCCCAGATATACCGTTTCCATAACGACAAAGGCGCCTGCCCCCGGCACGCTCTGCTTTGCGACAAGTGCCAGCACGTGGCTTGTCCAAAAAAACAGGCCCAACAGCCCGGCGAACCGGAACGCCCGCGCGTGACCAGTGCGCCGCGCTCGGAACATCGGGTAGATGGCCGCCAGCACGGCGCCCTGAATGATCATGCTGGTCAGGCCGACGGCGATGTTGGGCTCGCCTTCGAAATAGCCGAATACCATGTAGCGGTCCTTGAACAGCACGAGGTGCCAGATGATCGCCAGGGGGAAGACGATGGCCGGATAGATCGCCGCCGCGAGAAGCTGTTTTCTGATCATGGCGTCCTCATACACCGTCCGCGCGCTTCCACAGTGCCATGGCGCTGCCCCCTGGGTCGCGAATGAAACTGGCGTCGCCGGCCGGCCCTCTTACGTCTTCGGCGATGACGGACGCGCCATTTCGGCGCGCGCGTGCGAGGGCTGCGGACAAATCGTCCACCTCGATGTATGGGACCCAGCCGTCGATGTCCTTGAGCATGTCGCAGGTGGCGGCAAAGGGCGTATCTGCCCCTTCAGCCGTCAAAAATGTCATCGGGCCGATGTCTTGCGGCTGCCATCCAAACATCTCTTGCAGAAAGTCGGTCGTGTCTTGCCGTGTTGGGGTCATGTTGTCGAACCAGACGAACGGGGGTGCCATCATTTATCTCCACTTGCATTTTGCAAGTGATCTGATAGCCAATACACTTGCATATTGCAAGTACCTTGTGATCAGCTATATCTGCCACATGGCAACTGCAGGCAAACCCGACTGGAATGGCTGCCCGACGCGCTATGCGGCGGGTATCGTGGGCGATAAATGGTGTTTTCTGCTGCTGCGTGACGCGCTTTTGCATGGCAAACGCACCTACCGAGAATTTCTGGCCTCGCCCGAAGGAATTTCAACCAACATTCTGGCCAACCGCCTGTCCAAGCTGGAAGCACTTGGCATGTTCACACGCGAACCGGACCCGCGCAAAGCCAGCAGCGTCTGCTATTTCCCGACGCAAAAGGCCAAGGATTTCTTACCTGCACTTGTGTCCATGATGGTCTGGGCCACCCAATACGACGAGGTGACGGAGGCGCCCGCCTCTTTCGCGGTGAGCTATGTCGACGACCCCAAAGGGACCATCGCTTGGTACGAGGCAGAGATGGATCGTGTGGATCAGGCTCTAAGAACCGGCTGATCTGTTTGTCCACCAGTCATGCATCGATGTGAAGACCGGTTCCAACGCCAGCCCGTCCATACTTGCCGAGTATTCGACCCGGGGCGGGACTTCCGCATAAACCTTGCGCGTGACCAGACCATCGGCCTCAAGCGCCCTGAGTTGATTGGTCAACATGGTCTGCGTGATGCCATCGATGGACTTGCGCAATTCCCCGAATCGCTTGGTGCCCTGAAAAATTAGGATCTGAAGAATCAGCAGCTTCCATTTCCCGCCGATCATCCCGATCACGGTCGGTGCGGGGCACGCCTTGTCGCCCGAAATGCGCGCTTTGACCTTGGCTGTGGCGCTGTCTGTCATACGCTTTTCCCATTAGTATGATTTTTGATAGTATATCAAAAAAAGTCGCCTACTTTTCTGAACGTACCATTGGCGCTAGGCCTGTGCAAACACGCAGCTTCAAAGGATATGCAACATGACCCTGGAGTTATGGACGGTGAGTGGCGCCCCTAGGGCCTCGGAGCAATCCAGCGACAGGGCAAGACCGGCATTTTCAACACCAATCCGAACTATTGCGGTACTGGGACGTTCACCCAAGGATCCCAGGTTCATAGCGGAAAAATTTCTCCTGGCAGCACTGAAAGTAACTGTTTTCCATGAATTTCCCGATGACCACGGCGTCAAAGGAGGAACTTACAATACTCGATATCCATAATGAACGCCGAGACTGCGCTCAACCGTTGCAGTTATACGTGTGACCCGACGGACGGATGAGGAGGTACAGTGATGTATATCGCGGCCCCGGAAAACCTTGCATCACGGGACATTTGCAACTGGGCGCGTGCAGCGCGATGGCACTGGGCACTAGCTGAGAGCGCTATTTCAGTTGGACGGCGCAGATGGCTTCCGTACGACTGTCTGGCTTAACGGCATGGTTCGGTTCGACGAGGTTTACCTAACCCCGAACCTGCCAACGACAGTAAAGCCTCGTTATTGGGAGGTTAAGCACGGTGTCTACTCTCGCAATGTATTCCCCTTTGTGATGCATTCGCGCGACATTGACATCCGAAAGGTGCGCGTCCGGTAGTGAGATTGGAGAGATGCCCCATGCCTAACAGCTACCTCTCTCTAAAATATTGTTTTATCGAATAAAATCCTGCAAGTTCCAGAGTTTCGTAAATGGACCGAACACCCTGTCCCCGCGGGGACAAATCCGTTTTCAGCGCAAAATCAGCGGCTGTTTTAACCAGTCTCGCAACGCCTGCGTGGTTTCTGCCGGGGCCTCCAACGTCGGCAAATGCCCCGCATCCTCCAGCACCTTTAGCTCGGCTCCCGGGATCAACTCGGCCATGAAACTGTGGCGTTTGACGGGGCACAATTCGTCGTGGGCGCCACACAGAACAAGGGTCGGTACCTTGCATTTCCGCAGCGTTCCCTGCTGGTCACGACGGCGCTGCAAAGCGCGGGACTGGCGCACAAACACCTCCGGTCCAAGCGTCAAGGCCATGTCCATCACAAGGTCCAATACCTCGTTCACGTAAGGACCGGGCGCGAGGTAGTTAGGCTTCATCTCGTCCCGCATCACCTCGTGCATCCGCCCCGTCCGGACCTTCACGATCTGCGGCTCGCGCGCGGCGGCAACCTGAGGTGTTTCAGCCAGCGGGTTGGTGTCCATCAGCGCCAGTCGGGTGACGCGGTCGGGCGCGCGGCGTAATATCTCCATCGCCACGATCCCACCCATGGATAGACCTGCCAGCGCGAAGCGTTGGGGAAGCTCATCAAGCAGGCCGCTTGCGATCTCCTCGATCCGTTCCCCGCGGGTTACGGGCGACACCATCACCGAAAATTCGGAGGACAATTCAGCAATCTGCGGCCCAAAGAGCCGCGCGTCGCACATCATTCCGGGAAGAAAAACAAGGGGCTCAGCCATGCCCCTGCCCTGCCATTCGCGCCATCTGCTGCCTGCTGATTAACGTTTTGTTTACCATGACCTGCCACGCGGGCGGCGGCAAGCCCTGCCGGTTCGTCAACTCTTGATCTGGTCCCAAAAGAGCGCGAGGTGTCGGCTGACAATCTCGTTGTAGCGGTCACTTTGCTTGAGTTTCGCCAGCCCCGCGTTGAAACGATAAAGATGCGCAGTACCCCGCCAGTGCTTCTTGGAAATCAACACATGCAACCCCTCGACCGACACAGGCCGGGACAAAGGTGCCACCTTGTCCGTCAACTCCATCTCGAACATCTTTTGCACGCCAAGAAATTCATTCAAGGCCACTGCGTCCACGTCACCCGCCACAAGCATCTTGAAGCAATCGTCAGGTGTGGCGGGTTGCGCCAGCGTGACCAACCCATCGCTCAGCCAACGGCGGTCGGCGCGATCAAGATCATGGGTAAAATACCCGGCAGGCCGACACAGGGTTTTCCCGTGCAAATCCGCGTCCTGCGCAAACGTGAACCGGTCCTCGGCTCGAGCAAACAGCAGGATGACCAGATCGACAAGCGGTTCGGAGAAATGGAAGTTGGCGCAGCGTTCGTTTGACGGATTGCCCGCGCAGTCCGGTTTGAACCACGGGAACCCCATGTCAAACTCCTTGCTGTCGAGCATGGGAAAGAGATGTTTGGACCAATCATTTTCCCATTCGATGGAATAAGTCAGCGGGTTCGGCGTGGTTTCAAACGCAGCGTTGACCAGTTCGGTCAGCATCCCCTGCCCTGGCCAATCCAGATCGGTGAAAGGGGCGTAGTTCGAAGCTGTGACCAGCTTGATCTCGGCCTCAACTTCTTGCTGCAGCGGTTTTGGGTCCGCCTGAACTGTCGGCGTTGGCGCTTGGGGTCGTGCGGCAGCTTCCGGGCACGGGATCGTCAATACCGTGCCCGCGGGCAGGTCCAGCAGGCTGCCGCCCTGAATGTCAGGGTTGTTGTAAAAGATCAGGGACCAGCGCGACAGATCGCCAAGCTGTTCTTCTGCAATGGAAAAGAGTGTGTCCCCCCGTGCAACAACCAGTGACGGTTGGCAGGCCATGGCGGCTGAACCAAACCCTGCGAAAGCGGCGACCGATAGAGCGAGACCGCGCAGCATCAGAAATCGGCCCAAATATTGGACATGTGGCGGTCGATGACCTGTTGGTATTCACCGGAGAGTTTGATGGCATCCAGACCGCCATTGATGGTGGACAAGAGCACGTCGGCTTGCGGATGTTCTTTGTGCACCAGCACATGCAGTCCTTCGATGGACACAGGGCGCCCTTGCACCACCTCGACCTGATCCTTCAGGCCCAGATCCTTGATCGCCGCACGGCCTGTGAATTCGTTCATTGCCACGGCATCAACTTCGCCAGCGACCAGCATGTCAAAGCAGCCTTTGACCGTTTGTGGTTGCTTCAGTGTGATCTTGCCATCTGTGATCCAGCGCCGGTCTGCGCGGTCCAGATCATGGATGAAGTACCCCGCAGGACGGCACAGCGTCCGCCCTTCAATATCGCTGTCTTGCGCGAAAGGGATGGGGCGCGCCTTGTCCACAAAAAGCAGGATCAGCATCTCGAACATCGGGTCCGAGAAGTGGAAATTCGTACAGCGGTAATTGTCGGGGGAGCCTGCGCAATCCGGTTTATACCACGGGAAGGCCATGTCCATCATTGCAGTGGTCATCAGCGGATCAAGATGCGCGGACCAGTCGTTGACCCAATGCACACGGTAGTTGTCATTCGATTGCGAACTGCGCATCGCCGTGTGGACGACATCCGTAATGAGCCCTTCGTTTTCAAGGGCTTGGTCTGTGAAGGGGGCGAAGTCGCCCGCCGTCACGATGTTGATCGACTGTTCCAACCTGCGCCGCGTCGGGGGTGAAGCAGCAGTCTGTACAACCGGGGCCCGGGTTGTCGCCGCACCGGGCAGACCGACCGGCAGACCGTCGATGCAGCCCAGCCGCAACTCCATCCCCACACGCAGGGCATTGGGGTTCTCACCGATTACAGACAGGTTGTTGCGATGCACCTCGGTCCATTTGGTGGCGTTCTTGTATTGCTGGTCGGCGATCACGGACAGGCTGTCGCCGCGTTCCACCGTGTAGATGCCGCCGCATGCCTGCGCTGCAACAGTCGTGGCCGACGCTGCCAATGCCAGCGCCGCCGCCCCCAAGAATCGTTTCATTGCCTGTTCCCCCAGGATTATTGGGGCGCAAAATCCCTTATTTTGCTGGGCAAGGTCAACTCACAAACCAGATATTGGTGTAAAGTATACAGGTTGACACATAGAGCATCGCACCCACCGCATCAGGGGTAGGCGATTCCGCGGAACGGCGGGAAATCGGTATAGCGGCGCTGTCTTTGCTCCAGCGGCTCGGCGGGATCGCCCCCGCGACGCAGGAGCAGACCCTTGGGCGCGATGTAGCTGCCGATCATGCGGTGTGGATTTGGGCGCCAATCGAGGTTGAAGGCGCAGAGTTTTGGAAAGAACCACATGCCTGAATAGGGTAAATGGTCGTGTATCCACCACGCCAGATCGCGCCAGTCGCGCCCCTGTTCGTATTGGTCGGTGAACCACGGGATTGCCAGAGACGTGCCTGCGATTGCGGCCTCTCCATGCCCCCAATCCCAGATGTGGCATTCAATGGGATTGTCATTGCGGGCGCAGTTCAGCCTGTTTTCATTACCATATTGATTGAGTTCCGGCGAGCGGTAGCCGGAGCGGATGGCGAGACGGCCAAAGGTTTCTTCCAGCGGGTCAAGCAATTCGGTACAGAGCTGTCTGCCGTTGGCGATGGCAAGGTCCGGGTCGCGGGGCAGGTTCTGGACCTGGTGGTAGTTGCCGATCTCCGAATACAGGAAATCGCGCATGTAGAAGTGTTTCGAAAGCCGCACGCGGCCAAGGTTTTCAAGGCTCCACATGCTGGCAGGGCGGCGCATTAGGCGGCCCCGTTCCATTGGAATTCGCCGTTTGGTCCCAGCGGGGAGAACGGGTTGTGGGCGACTTCCCAGATGTGCCCATCGGGATCGGCAAAATAGCCGTGATGGCCACCCCAGAACACGTCCTGTGCTGGCTTGAGTATCTTGGCCCCGGCCTGTTCCGCCCGCGCAAGCAGCGGAGCGACATCGGCCTTTTCCGGGACATTGTGCGCGAGGGTTATGGCCCCGCACCCCAATTGGTCGATGGGCAGACCGATATCGTCTGCGAGGGCCTGAAGCGGATAGAGGCCAAGCGTTTGCCCAATCAAGTCGAAGGCGATGACCCCATCGGGGCTGTCGACCCGTTTCCAGCCCAGCGCCTCGTAGAACGCCGCCAGCTTTTCCATGTCGCGGGCACCGAGCGTGATGAGCGAGATGCGTTGGTCCATGTCAGTTCTCCAGCGTGGCAATCCAGTCGAGCATACCTTCCACTGTTGCCATGGTCTGGCCAGAGGACATGATATCGCCTGCGATCACATGGCTCTGCGGGTCGTCCTGCGCGCCCATGGTCGGGTTGACCGTGTAGGTGGGTGCGCCCCATGCTTGGACGACTTGGGCTGTCAGGTCCGGGCGTACGACTTCGTCGGCTTCCGAATACCAGAAGAGCGCCGGGATCGTTTGGGTGCTGTGGTCTATCTTGGCGACCGCGTCGATCAGGGCCGCCATCGGCATGACCGCGACGCTTGGATATTCGGTTGTCCAGTATAGCCCATGTTCTTCGTTGCGCGGCGTGAAGCTACGCCGGTCTCCGGCCAGCGGCGGCAGCCAATAGCGGGCAGCGGGCCAGCTGAGCAGTTTGGCGAGCGGGTTGCTGAGCCCGTAATTGGGCGAGACGAGGATGAGGCCCGCGACGTTTTCCATCAGGTCCGCGTTTTGGGCGGTGGCGGTGACAAGTGTGCCGCCGGTGGAGGTGGACAGGATCAGCACCTTGGTTCCGGCTTGTCGGGCGGCGGCCAGCCCTTCGGCGAGGTCGTTGACCCAGCCTTGAACGGTGGCTTCGGCAAGTGCGTCGCCGCTGCGCCCGTGGCCTTGAAGTCGTGTGTAGATCAGGTTTGCGCCCAAGCTTTCCGCGATGCGGTCGGGGACGGGGCGGATTTCTTCGGAGGTGGCAGAGAAGCCGTGGACATAGAGAATGGACCAGTATGTTTTGGCTCCCGCGTCACCGACCCAGACGATCCGCTTTTCGGTGCCGGGGGTGATGTCGTCAAACCGGCTTTCGACACTTGCAAAATGTGCGTCGAGATCCGTGTTGATGTCACTGATCGTTGGGGTCAGTGGCGCCTTTTCGTAGGGACCAAAAAGCCAGAGGCCCCCGATCAGCAGGACGAGGATCAGAAGGATGCGCCCGAGCGCCTTGCCGAAGGTTTTCATGCGCTCTCCAGAATGTCGGTGATGGCGTCTTCGATCAGGTCGAGGCAGGGGCCGTCGGAAAAGCGGTGATCGGCGTCCTTGACCAAGGTCAGTCGCATATCGGGGCTGTCGGCGTGGTTCAGGAGGCGGGTAGCCGTTTCGGTGGTGACGGCCGTGTCAGCCGTGCCTTGGAGGCAGCGCACGGGGAACGGCAATGGCAGCGGGTCGCGTAGGACCAGTTGGTTTCGCCCGTCTTCGATCAGGCGTTTGGTGATGATGTAAGGTTCCATGTAGTCCGAGGGCATGGCGATCTGGCCCTCGGCTTCCAGCGTTGCCTTTTGCGCATCGGTGAAAGAGGCCCAGTATCCGTCTTCGGTGAAATCGGGGGCTGCAGCGATAGTCACCAGCCCCGCCACCCGATCCGGGTGCGTGCGGGCAAAAAGTAACGATTGCCAGCCGCCCATGGAACTGCCCACCACGATCAGCTTGCCGTCGGTCAGGGTGTTCAGAGCGTGGGCCGTATCCTCTGCCCAGTCACCGATACACCCCTCTTCGAAGGTGCCGGAGCTTTCCCCGTGCCCGGAGTAGTCGAAGCGCAGGAACGCACGACCTTGGGCACGGCACCAGGCTTCGAGATGGATGGCTTTGGTCCCTTCCATGTCGGATTTCAGACCACCAAGGAACACGACCCATGGCCCCGTTCCTTCGCTCCGATGATAGGCGAGCCGCCGCCCTTGTGGCGTGTCGAGATAGTCTGGTCCGCTCATGTCCCCTCCCCTTCGTTTGGCGGATCATCTGCAAGCACGCCGCATCTGTCCATCCTGACGCTGGGGGATTTTTATACGTGACCATCTTGTCACGTGACTAAAGAATCACATATAGACGCTGTATGGATGATCTGTTCAAAGCCTTGTCAGACCCCGCGCGCCGCACGCTGTTGGACAGCCTGCGGGATCGAGACGGTCAGACCCTGCAGGATTTGCAGGGGCTGCTCGACATGACCCGGTTCGGCGTCATGAAGCATCTGGGTGTTCTGGAAGAGGCCGGACTGATCACCACGAAAAAGGTGGGGCGCTTCAAGCATCACTACCTCAACGCCCTGCCCCTGCAGGAAGCGATTGACCGTTGGATCGACCCGTATCGGGTGAAACCCGCGGCCCGAGCGGTACTCGACCTCAAATATCAGCTTGAAGACGAAGGAGACCCCGAGATGTCGAAACCCGATTTTGTGATGGAGACGTACATCAAGACCACGCAGGACCGTTTGTGGGATGTGCTGCTGGATGAAGATGCGATCCCGCATTACCACTTTATCTGCAGCAAGGCGACGCGCAACTGTGATGCGATCACCATGCACTTTCCCGATGGATCGCCCATGCTGACCAACCGGCTGCTGTCATCCGACCCGAAAAGCCGCCAGGAATGGACATTCGAGCCGCATTGGGACCCGACCGCCGACATTCCCGCCAGCCGCGTCATCTATCTGCTGCGGAACGAAGGGGAGTTCATCCGTCTGACCATCGAGCACTATGATCTGGGCACACCTGCCGTGCCGGGCGAGGGTGTCGCGGATGGATGGGTGCGCTGGGCGGCGGGCCTGAAAACCTGGCTTGAGACAGGCGAGGATGCCCATATCGGCCCCATGGACGCGGCGGAGGCGTAACACATGCCAACCGAGCTTCTCATTCTAGGGATACTGGCCGTTTTGGCAGCGTCCCTGTGGATTCCGTACATTGTCGGGGTCAACACCGCGCCCGAGGGGTCGATCCCTGCGGATGCGCCGGACGGGTTCATCATTCCGCCTGATCCGAATGTGCACCGCCCTTGGGTCCGCCGTGCGTACCGGGCGCATCTGAACCTGCTGGAGCAATCGGTGCCCTTTGCCATTCTGGTGTTGCTGGTGGACCGGGCGGATGGATTCACGGCTCTTACCCTTTGGGTCAGCGTCACCTTTCTGCTGCTGCGCGTCGCGCATGCCGTGGGCTACGTCACGGGTACGGCCCGCTTTCCGGCCCGACCACTGATCTTTGTCGGCGGTTGGGTGTGTTGCCTTTTGATGGCCTGGGCGTTTTTTGCCGCTTGATGCCGGTCCGCGCCCTTGACGGGCGCGGATTTGCCGGTTTCAGTGTGTCCATGATCAACCGCATTGCACATCAGTATTACTATGGCACGCATTCCCTGCGTGCTTTTGGTGTGCCTGCTTAGACCACCCAAAGCCGCGTTCGAGCGGCTTTTCCCCTGCCTTCCCGAACGCGGCGCGTTTGAAAAGAAGGAGGCAGAGATGCCCATCACCATACGAAAGATGACTGAGGCCGACGTGCCGGAGGTCGTGACGATGATCAACGGATTGGCTGCGTGCCACGATGACGTGCCGGATATTGATGCTGAACGGTTGGCACGCGATGCGTTGGGACCCCATCCTTGGGCCACGGTTCTGGTGGCCGATGGTGGATCGCAGTTGTTGGGCTATGCCGCCCTTTTACCCATGGCGCAGCTGCAATTCGGCGTGCGCGGGATGGATATGCATCACCTGTTCGTTTGTCGGGATGCGCGTGGGAATGGCGTAGGCGCAGCCCTAGTGCGCGCCTGTCAGGCAGAGGCGCGGGCGCAAGACTGCAGTTTCATGACGGTCGGCACGCATCCAGACAATCGCAAAGCTGGCCGCTTTTACGAACGTGAGGGGTTCTTGCGCCGCAGCGGCACGGGGCCGCGTTTCAGCCTGCGGCTGGATCAGCCGCCGACATAGGGCCCTTTGGCGGGGCGGTAGAACGTCTTTTGATTGTGCAGCCGCCCCAACAGATCGTGGATCTGGCGGACATTGTCATTGGCGGCCATTTCGGCAAGGTCGTCATTGATTGCAGCGTTTTTGGACGCGCGCAGCGCATCCTCGATCAGGTCCAGGTCTTCAACGGACAACTCAAACGTCTTGTTGTACTTGGGCACTGCGCGTTCCTCTCGCGATCAGAAGTTTCCGATAGTGAACACCCTTGTAATTAAGGATTCGCGTCCGCGCGTCCAGTGCAAACCGTCGCAAATCGACAGTTTTTTGTCGTTTTCTCGGCATGCCTTTGTATGCCGGACAAATGGCGCCTCAAAATGTGGCGGCCCTTATGCCATGAACCTTGACGACATCGGCCCACCCTGTCACATCGCCTTATAACATAACCTAGCAACCGGGCGTTCCGTGGGCGCCAAACTGACGAGGATGCCGATATGGCCAAAGATCAGCACCAGATTTCCCTTACCTTTCCCGACGGCAATGCGCGCGCCTATGACGCTGGCGTCACCCCTGCCATCGTGGCCGAGAGCATTTCCAAGAGCCTGTCCAAGAAAGCCATCAGTGCGACCGTGGATGGTCAGCACTGGGACTTGCAGTGGCCCATCGATGCCGATGCACAGGTCGCCATCCACACCATGCAGGACGAGGCGCAGGCCAACGAGCTTGTCCGCCACGATCTGGCGCACATCATGGCGCGCGCCGTGCAGGAAATCTGGCCCGACACCAAGGTCACCATCGGCCCGGTGATCGAGAACGGCTGGTACTACGATTTTGACCGGGAAGAGCCGTTTACCCCGGATGACCTCGGCCTCATCGAGAAGAAGATGAAGGAGATCATCAACAAGCGCGATCCCGTCACCACCGAGGTGTGGGACCGTGATGTGGCGATCAAATATTACGAGGACCGGGGCGAGCCCTACAAGGTCGAGCTGATCGAGAGCATTCCGGGTGATGAACCGCTGCGCATGTACTGGCATGGCGACTGGCAGGACCTGTGTCGTGGTCCGCACTTGCAGCACACCGGGCAGGTGCCGGGTGATGCGTTCAAGTTGATGTCCATCGCTGGTGCCTATTGGCGCGGGGATTCCGACCGTGCGATGTTGCAGCGCATCTATGGCGTGGCCTTTACCGGTAAGGAGAAGCTGCGCGCGCATCTGAACATGCTGGAAGAGGCGGCCAAGCGCGACCACCGCAAGCTGGGCCGCGAGATGGACCTATTCCACATGCAGGAAGAGGCACCTGGCCAGATCTTTTGGCACCCGAACGGGTGGAACATCTACACTGAATTGCAGGACTACATGCGCCGCAAGCAGCGGGCCGGTGGGTATGTCGAGGTCAACACGCCACAGCTGGTGAACCGTAAGCTGTGGGAAGAAAGCGGCCACTGGGACAAGTACCAGGAGAACATGTTCATCGTCGAAGTGGACGAGGATCACGCGCGGGAAAAGGCCGTGAACGCGCTGAAGCCGATGAATTGCCCCTGCCACGTCCAGATCTTTAACCAAGGTCTGAAATCCTACCGCGACTTGCCCTTGCGCATGGCCGAATTCGGATCCTGCGCCCGCTATGAGCCATCGGGCGCGTTGCACGGCATCATGCGGGTGCGCGGATTCACTCAGGACGATGGTCACATCTTTTGCCGCGAGGATCAGATCGAGGAAGAGACCGCCGTCTATATCGACTACCTGACCAGCGTTTATAAGGACCTTGGGTTTGACAGCTTCCGCGTGAAGTTCTCGGACCGGCCCGAACAGCGTGCCGGATCGGATGATATCTGGGACAAGGCCGAAGATGCCCTTCTGGCCGCCACCCGCGCAGCCGGGATCGAACCAGAGATGAACCCGGGCGAAGGCGCGTTCTACGGCCCGAAACTGGAATTCGTGTTGACCGATGCGATTGGCCGGGACTGGCAATGCGGCACGCACCAAGTTGACTTCGTGCTGCCTGAACGGCTGGACGCCACCTATATCGGCGCTGACGGGGCCAAGCACCGTCCTGTCATGCTGCACCGCGCCTGCCTGGGATCATTCGAGCGCTTCATCGGCATCCTAATCGAGGAACACGCCGGCAAGCTGCCCTTTTGGCTGGCCCCGCGTCAGGTTGTTGTGGCGTCGATCACGTCCGAGGCGGATGATTACGTGGCAGAGGTTGTCGAGACCCTCCGCGTGGCAGGCGTGCGGGCCGAGGCCGACATCCGCAACGAAAAGATCAACTACAAGGTGCGCGAGCATTCGGTTGGTAAGGTGCCGGTCATCTTGGCCGTCGGAGCACGCGAGGTGGAAGAAAAGACCGTGTCCGTACGGCGGCTGGGCGAAAAGCAGACCAGCGTGCAGCCACTGGCTGATGTCGCGGCGCAACTTGGCACGGATGCCACCCCACCAGACCAGCGCTGATATCAAGGATTGCAACATTTGCATCCCACATCGCAATAATTGGGCCGAAATCTGCATGGATTTCGGCCCTTTTTCTAACAAGTGATAACGGGTCTGTGACACACCGGCTCGTGAGTGGTAACTTCCGGCCAAGCAGACCTATGTAAGGCCCACGAACGTACTGTAACCGATATCCGAAAGGGACGTTGAAGATGTCGAAGACCATGAAATCTGTCGCGATTGTTGGCGCAGTTGCAGCCGCAATGACAGCGCATTCCACAACCACCGCATCCGCTGCAGGCAAAGAGAAATGCTATGGCATTTCGCTGGCTGGTGAAAACGACTGCGCCGCAGGCGCCGGCACCACATGCGCCGGTACGTCGACCGTGGATTATCAGGGCAACGCCTGGACTCTTGTCGATGCAGGCACCTGCGCCGAGATTGAACTGCCGGCATTGGCCGATGGCACAGCGCGGCAGGGTTCGCTCGAAGAACTGGATCGCGATCTGCCCGCATAAGGCGACGTCACACGCCTGCGCCGGATCTGAACGGGTCCGGCGTATCTGCTTTCATTGACGCCCTGGAGCCTCCGACATGCTGGATGCGACATTGACACCGCCCCGTCTGCCATCCGCCCCCGGCGTTGGCTACAAGGCCCAGCATTTCACCGAATTGCGCGCCGCGCCCGGCCCCGTCAAGTGGCTGGAAATCCACGCTGAAAACTACATGGGCGATGGTGGCCGCCCGCATGCCCAGCTGCGTGCACTGCGCGATGATTTTTCCATATCCGTGCATGGTGTCGGTCTGTCAATCGGCGGCGAGGGTCGCCTTGATCCGGATCACCTTGCCCGGTTGAAGCATCTTGTCGGCTGGCTGGATCCCGCCAATTTTTCGGAACATCTGGCCTGGTCCACGCATGGGGCCGAATTTCTGGACGACTTGCTGCCCCTGCCCTACACCGATGCGACCCTGACCCGCGTCGCCGACCACATTGATGAGGTGCAGGAAGCGTTAGGCCGTCGCATGCTGCTTGAGAACCCATCCAGCTACCTTGCTTTTGCCGAAAGCACGTGGTCCGAGACGGATTTCCTTGCGGAACTGGTGCGCCGCACGGGCTGTGGCCTGCTGTTGGATGTGAACAATGTGTTCATCTCGGCCACCAATCTTGCATACACGCCGCAGTCGTATCTGGATGCCTATCCACTGTCTGCAGTCGGCGAAATCCATATTGGCGGCCATGACGAAGATGAGGACGACCATGGCGCCACCCTGTTGATCGACAGCCATGGGCGTGAGGCCGCAGAGCCTGTTTGGGCCCTGCTGGATCATGCACTGGTAGGCACGGGCCCTGCACCTGTTCTGGTCGAATGGGACAATGATGTACCGGACTGGCCGATCTTGCGGGCCGAAGCAGAGCGCGCATCTGCGGCGCTTGCGGCGATCGCCGCCGGGTGACGTGATGGCTGTCCTTCAGAGCGATTTCCGTGCGGCCCTTCTGGATCCAGATCACCCGATGCCAGAGGGTTTGACAGACGGAGCTGGCCGCCCGACGCCGCGCCGCTTCTCGGTCTACCGCAACAATGTGACCGTCGCCCTGATCGACGCACTGCGCGCGGGGTTTCCCGTGCTGCACAAATTGCTGGGCGATCAGAACTTTGACCAATTGGCACGGCTATTTGCCCGTGCGCATCCGCCCACATCACCATTGATGATGCATTACGGCGCTGACCTTCCCGCATTTCTGGATGCCTTCAAACCCTTGGCGCATATTGGCTATCTGGGTGATGTTGCACGGTTGGAAGTGGCCATTCGCTGCGCCTATCATGCCGCTGACAGCGCACCGATCGCCCCCGCACGCCTTGGCGCTGTACCACCCGAGGTGCTGATGCGTAGCCGATTCAGTCTTGCCCCTGCGGTTCGGGTGCTTTCGTCCCGTTGGCCGATCCTTGATATCTGGCGCTACAACACCGTGCCCGGAGCGCCAAAGCCCCGGGGCATTGGCCAATCCATACTGATCACCCGGTCCGAATTTGATCCGGAACCGCACGCCGTATCGGAGGCGCAGCTGGCATGGCTGACCGCCGTCCGAGCCAATGCCCCACTGGAAGAGGCCATGGACATGGCAACTGATGCTGATGCGGACTTTGACCTTGGTCCCCTGCTGACCCTGCTGGTCCGGCACAACGCCCTTACTGACATGATCACCCCAAAGGAATGACCCAATGACCGCCCTTTCCCGTGTGCACTACGCAATCTTTGGCCCGCTTGAACGCGCCGACTGGCTGCTGCCGACGCTGGCCCGTTTCCTGTTCGCCGCTGTGCTGGCGGTGTATTTCTGGGTCTCGGGCATGACCAAGCTGGGCGACGGAATTTTCGGGATATTCCAGCCATCGCTGGGGGCCTATGCGCAAATCTTTCCCAAGGTGATGGAGAATGTGGGCTATGACCTGACGCAACTCAGCTTCTATCACTGGGCTGTGGTCACCGCGGGCACCGTGGCGGAGTTCGTGCTGCCCCTGCTGATCATCGCGGGCCTACTTACAAGGCTGGCGTCACTTGGTATGATCGGCTTCATCGTGGTGCAATCACTGACCGACCTGAATGGCCATGACAAATGGGGCGACGGGCTGGTGCTGGGCGCGTGGTTCGATGCGCCATCGAACAGTCTGATCATGGACCAGCGCGCGCTTTGGGTGTTCCTGCTGCTGGTGCTCGTGACCAAGGGGGCCGGGCCGCTGTCCTTTGACCGCGCCCTTGCCCCGAAACCTGCGCCTGCCGCAGCCTAAGCCACGCCTAGGGCGGCCTGCACATCCTTGGTCCATCCAAGGTGCAGGGTGTCGCTATCCGCAACAAGCGGGCGTTTCATCAACGTTGGGTGCGCTGCAAGCAAGTCTTGCGGCGTGCCTTGGCGTTGAGCGTCAGACAGACCGCGCCATGTTGTGGACCGCGTATTCACCAGCTTGTCGCCAAACGTTGCAAGGGCCGCAGCCATCACATCGGCAGGCACACCATCGGCTCGTACGTCGACAAAACGCGCCGCTGGCAGCGCCTTGATCGCCTTGCGGCAGGTGTCGCAAGTTTTCAATCCGTATATTTCCATATCCACATCTCGCATTTGCGTTGAATTAAGCGGCAACCCGCGCGGATTGCGTCTCTCAGCCTTGAATTTCGCGTCTTAAGTGCAATCTCATTAAGTGGCGGCAGCGTCTAGATATTGCTGGCGCAGTGACGGCCCCTGACCCGATGTTCCGCGTTGGGGGAGACTGCAAGGTAAAGGAGGCACGGGAACATGCCAACTGGCACCGTGAAGTGGTTCAACACCACAAAAGGCTACGGATTTATCGCTCCGGATGAGGGCGGCAAAGACGTTTTTGTGCATATTTCAGCCGTAGAGCGGTCCGGGCTGACCGGACTGGCCGACGACCAAAAAGTCAGTTTCGAACTGCTGGAAGGTCGTGACGGGCGCCAAATGGCCGGCGAACTGAAAATGCTCTGACACCCTGACACGAACGACAAAGCGGCGCACGACTTCATCCTGCGCCGCTTGCCTTAATGCGTGTTGATCAGTTGAACGTGCAGCCCTTGGTGCCGACGGGACAGCTGCTTTGCCGTACGCGACGAACATGACGCTTTTTCGCAGCGGCGTGGGCCAGCGCCTGCTGATAGGTAATGCCCTGGTTCGGACGACCGCAGCAGATTGTACCGTCAATGGTAACGGGCTGCAAACCGGTCGGGCAGTAGTTGTGCTGGCTGTGAAAGGCGTAAATTTTCGGCCCGGCCTGGACCTGAGCCAAGGCTGCCCCAGTTCCCAGAACCGCAAAGGCCGCCGCTGCAATCATCACTTTGGTGAATGGCATATCTTCCCTCGTTCCTTCAACACACCACGAAATCTATGCAAACGATGCCGTTTGGCCGCTCACAAGTCCAGCTTTTTTGAGCAATCACACCACCGCACGCATGATTTACTCAAATTTTGCGGAATTATGGCTACGCTGGAAACAGTCACATAACAGCCCACGGTGATGCTGATGACCGAATTGATGCGACTGTTAAGCCTGTACTACGCGTGCGAGGTATCGGCCGAAACGCAGTTCCCCTCGCCCACGGAATGGGCGCGGTGCATGGGTCATTACCACGCGGTCAAGGCACATTTCGCCGGTTCCACATCAGGCCCACAGGCCCACAGGCCCAGATCGAAGGGTATCGGGCCTGGAAGATGTGGGAAAATCAGAACGGTGCGCTGGTGGCGCAGTTGCGAGACCGCGCGGCGCCCTAGGTCGGATTTTCCGTTTATTCCCAATGCTCTCCCATCGCGACGATGCATGAGGTGCCGCTGGCATAGCGGACCACCATGGTCCAGTCGCCACGCGTGTCGGTCCACACTTCCATCATCTGATCCGGGCTGCGCATGCCAGAGGCCGTGCGGGCCGAACGGAACTGCTGTTCCAGCTTTTGCTGCATCTGCTTGGTGGGGGCGCAAAGGATCTCGGCAATGGGTGTGGGTGTGGCCGCGGCGGGGCTGGCCAGAAGAGTGAGAAGTGCTGCTGCTCTGATCATGGACCTAAAGTAACAGTTTCATGACGGTCTGTGGATAAGTATTTCGTTAAGTTTGGTTAAATGTGGCGTCAAACCTTACCACGCGCTGAACGCGGCGTGCCTTGTGTTTACCCATAAAGATGGGGCGCGATGCGCGGCGGGGATCAGGGAAGAATCGGGGAAAACTGCATATTTTCATTGGGAAACTGCGTATTTTGATGCGTCGGATTTCCGGGGAAAATTACGCGTTTTCCGGAAAGTGCATGTTTTGGCGGCGAAACTGCGCATTTTCGAGGAATGTGCGCGGATGCGGTCGAATGCAAGGTTAACGCGGCGCAGATTTGTTGGGTTTTGGGCGGGTTTGAGATGAGGGCGCGGCGGGGTGAACCCCGCCCCACGGTTGGTTGATACGCCCCGGTAGGGCGGGATTTCATCCCGCCATCCGACGTTTCAAATGCGAGCCGTGAGGTTGCTGGGCCGCAAGGCGGGATTACCGGTTCGCGCAGCGATAAACGATCCGAGGGATCGTTTGAGTTGCGAACGGGTGGAGCAAGCGTCAGCTATGCTGGCGCGTTGCCCGGCAGCGTATCGCAGAGCGATGCGCGAGAGGGCCGGGAGACCTTGGAGCGCGGAGCCGGGACAGCGCCGGGTCAGCGGCTTTGCCGTGTCACCCGTCAGTGTATTGCGCAGCAATGCACGAGAGGGCTGCGGGGGGTGAGCACCGGTCCGCGAAGCGGCAAACCGTCCGGGGGACGGTTTGAGATGCGAACGGGCGGAGCCCCGGGGCGCGTTTCCGTTGCGCGCGGAGCCGTGGCAGCGCCGGGCCGCGGGGTGGCGCTGCGACGGTGATGCGGCGCGGTTTATGGTCGTGGTGTGAGTGAGTTTGGTGGGGCGGTGCGCTGGTGGGGATGTAGCGCCGGCCCGGGTGGGGTGATTGCTGGTTCACGCAGTGACAAACGATCCGGGGGATCGTTTGAGGCAATCACGGGCGGAGCCCCGGGGTCGGCGCTGGCACGGCGGCCTTTGGCCTTGATTCCGTGCCATGACCGTTGCCATATGTTAACTGTAACCCCCACAAGCAGCGACTGACAATTAAGCGAAACTCACAGCACCTTCTACTTCTGTCATCGTTCGTACAGCTCTGTCCAAGTATTCCGAAATGTCTCTTAGAGCTGCACAATACAAAGTTTTGGCCCCGTTCAGATCAGGTGTGATTAGATCTATTGTTTCAATTAATCCTGCAGTGGATAGAGCGGCATCTCGAGCACCCTCAAAAGACTGTCTCATTGCCGCTAGCTGCGAGATCGATTCATCAAGCTGGTTAGCCGACTGGGATTCGACAGATCGAACTATCAGCGCAGCTCGCTGAAAGAAACTCATAGCTTTCGTAAAATCCTGCTCCATACTAGGAATAACTGTCTCAAAAACAAATATCTGATCAAACATTTCATTGTAGAGTTTTCTAACTTGTATCGTTAGCTTGTTCGCATTTTTGCGTTTACCGGTAGTGACGGCCTGTGCTTCTCGCGCCATGGAAGTCATTAAACCAGCAAGGTCACGACTTAGCTTCGTCAACCTAGCCATGCTTGCTGTTTGGCTTTCCAAGTGCCTAGTCGACCTATTGAGAAAGTATTGAGCGGCTAACCCTTTGTCATTAGAAATCTTTGCCTCCAGTTGCTTCAATAGCTGATACGGTTCCGTCTCGCCGTAGTTCATTGCAACGGGGATAGTTTCACCCTGACCATGCGCTCCTTTACAGATATCGGAAGCATCTCGCTGGAGGCCCCGTCGGACCAGCAACGCCAGCTGCGTAAGGTCCTCGAATTCTCTGTAGTAAATACTGACCCAGCCCCCTAATCCGGGCCGTTCAGGTGTAGAATCCGTTCCTGTTTCTTTCTGTTGTTATGGTTGCGGTCA
>NZ_CANNGP010000052.1 GCF_947504105.1 uncultured Tateyamaria sp. | reverse complement strand
AACCAGCGCACAAACGCATCAATCCCCGTCCGCACATCCGTGTGCGGGCGGTATCCGGTCAACTGGTGCAGCAGGTCGGCATTGGCCCAGGTGGCGGCCAGGTCGCCGGGCTGCATATCCATGTAATTCCGGATCGCCTTGCGGTCCAGGCTGGCCTCAAGCGCATCAATGAAATCCAGAAGCTTCACCTTGTCGGAATTGCCGATA
This sequence comes from uncultured Tateyamaria sp., assembly GCF_947504105.1. Lineage (GTDB taxonomy): Bacteria > Pseudomonadota > Alphaproteobacteria > Rhodobacterales > Rhodobacteraceae > Tateyamaria. The sequence goes on along the minus strand of NZ_CANNGP010000052.1, from coordinate 21,427 downwards.
TTGACGATCCGGTACGGGGCCACGGGACTGAGCGAGTCGCCCGGCGCAATGTCCTCGGGACGGGCAGGGCGCTGCGGCACCGTGTCGATCAAAAGCCGGATGCCCCGGACCAGATCGTCCACGTAAGTAAAATCGCGGGACATGTCGCCGTGGTTGTAGATGTCGATGGGCCGTCCATCGAGGATCGCATCGGCAAATTTGAAAAACGCCAGATCGGGACGCCCCCAGGGCCCGTAGACGGTGAAAAAGCGGAACAGGGTCGTCGGCAGGCCCCACAGATGGGCATAGGCATGGGCCATGCTTTCCCCGGCCTTCTTGGTGGCGCCATAGATGGTGAGCTGGGTGTCGGCCTTGTCGGTCTCGGCAAAGGGCATCTCGGTATTGGCCCCATAGACCGAGGACGAGGACGCCATCAGCAGATGGTCCACGTTCAGGCGGCGGGCGGCCTCCATCACGTTGAAGCTGCCCACGATGTTGCCGTCGACATAGGCGCGCGGGTTCTCAAGGCTGTAGCGGACCCCGGCTTGCCCGGCCAGATGCACGATCACGTCGGGCTGGAACCGGTCGGCCACCGTATCGAACAGGGCGTGATCCTCCAGCATCCCCTCGGTCGCGCCAAAGGCGTCGTCCTGCAACAGCAGGGCATGGCGCTGGCGCTTGAGGGCAACATCGTAATAATCGGTCATCCCGTCATAGCCGTGCACCTCGAACCCGTCCGACAGCAAAAGCCGAGCCAGATGAAAGCCGATGAACCCGGCGGTGCCCGTCACGAGAACGCGGCGGGGCGGCGAAGAAGGGGTGGGGCGGGTGGTCACGTCATGTCCTTTAGGCGGGGCGCTGCAGCGCTCTAACGCCGGACACTGCAAGTGTCACCTGCAATTGCATCCTGATGCCGATCTCGTGCATGGGACGGGGCCTGTGTGCACGGCCCCGCGAGGGGCCCGGACTCGCCTGAAATAATGTTGGTTCGTCGCCGGGGCATAAGATATGGACGGCAGGCAAAGCATTCTCCTGAGGTGTCTTATCGTGACGAAAATCGCCATTGCCGGGATCGGCTATGTGGGCCTGTCAAACGCCATCCTGCTGGCGCAGCACAATACCGTCGTTGCGGTCGATCTGGACTCCGAACGGGTCTCGATGCTGAACAATCGGATCTGCCCGATTGTCGATGCCGAGATAGAACAGTTCCTGGCGGAAAAGCCACTGGACCTGACCGCGACACTGGATGCAAACACCGCCTTTGCAGACGCCGAGTTCGTCATCGTGGCCACGCCCACCAACTATGACCCCGACACGAACTTCTTCGACACGTCCAGTGTCGAGGCGGTGATTGCCCAGGTGATGGCCGTCAACCGGGACGCCCTGATCGTGATCAAGTCGACCATACCGGTGGGCTTTACCGACCGCATCCGGGCTGAGCTGGACACTGACCAGGTGATCTTCAGCCCCGAATTCCTGCGCGAGGGCCGCGCGCTTTACGACAACCTCCACCCGTCCCGGATCGTGGTGGGCGACGACAGCCCGCGCGGCCACCGCTTTGCCAGCCTGCTGGCGCAGGGGGCAGAGGCACAGGACATCCCCACGCTTTTCACCAAGGGGGCCGAGGCGGAAGCGATCAAGCTTTTTGCCAACACGTTCCTTGCGATGCGCGTGGCCTATTTCAACGAGCTCGACAGCTACGCGCTGGCCAACGGGCTTGATGCGCGCCACATCATCGAGGGCGTCTGCCTCGACCCGCGGGTGGGGCACCAGTACAACAACCCGTCTTTCGGCTATGGCGGCTATTGCCTGCCCAAGGATTCCAAGCAGCTTCTGGCCAATTATGCCGACGTGCCCCAGAACCTGATCCACGCCATTGTCGAGGCCAACCGCACCCGCAAGGATTTCGTGGCCGAGCAGATCATCGACCGGGGCCCGCAGGTCGTGGGCATCTACCGGTTGGTGATGAAGGCCGGGTCGGACAATTACAGGCAAAGCTCGGTTCAGGGGATCATGAAGCGGATCAAGGCCAAGGGGATCGAAGTCATCGTCTATGAGCCGGTGATGGAAGAGGATGACTTCTTTGGCTCGCAAGTGGTGCGTGATCTCGATACCTTCAAGCAGACCTCCGACCTGATCGTAGCCAACCGCAACACCGACGAGCTATTGGACGTGCAGAACAAGGTCTTTACCCGGGATCTTTTCGGGGCGAACTGACCCGCCGGGCGGAGGCAGACGACATTCGCACGCTGCCATAATCCAGCCACGTTCCCGTATCATCCAATCTCGGAAATTCGGGAGGTTGATACTTGAGTGAAAATGGCACGATCCAAGCGCATCGTGCACAAGCTTATCGTGATTTCACTTTCGTCATCGACGCGGATTTAGATATATCCTCGGCATTTGGAAATCGTGCAATCCTGAACCAGATAGATCGAAACACTCCGGAACGTGCGCTAGAAGATATCGACAGGGCGATAGAACTGACAGCGGACCGTCCGCGTTCTAGCTACTTTGAACGGCGTGCAGCGATCCGCCTTAGCCTTGCGGAACGTGACAAGGATGAAGCTATGGTATACGCAGCTCTAGACGACCTTAAAGCTGCAAAATCGATCAATCCAACAAGGAATGTGACCGCCCAGCTTGAAAACTGGGCATCCGAATTTCTCAAGAGTTTACATCGCGAGAAAGGATACGCGGTCAAAAAAGGTTAACGGGTCCTTTCTCGCTCTTCCACCTGATCTAAGAACTTGAAAAACTTTCCATTCCCCGCAGTATGGATGAGGGTCTGCTTTTTTTTGCGGAACCTTCACATCCTGTGAATGATAGTCATTAATTTTACATAACTATAATTATGATAGTTTACTCTTTACCCTGTACGGCACGTCCTGCCCGATAGATAAACGAGCCCGTCACAACGTTGAAAGGCATCGAACCCCATCGCGCCATCAAGAAAGGTCATCTTCGGCGGATCGGTGCTAGGATGTTCGATCAAATGTTCGATGGATTGGCCGAAGTCTGCGACCTATTTACCCCAAGAGAATACTGGAACTACTTTTGCAAGGCAGGGTATGGATCAGGTTAAAAGCGCGAAGCTTTAAAGACAAAAAACATTTCTGTTAATTCACCAATAATGTGACAAGAAACAATGTTCAAAAGAAAAAATTATCTAGTGCTTTAACCAAAATCGCCGATGTTAAACCTGCAGTCATATACACTAGCACGTTCGGTTTCCTAGTCTTTGAAAACGTCTCAAATAGAACGATAACGCCATAAGCCCCTGCTGCAGCTAATAATATTATAACGATATTCAAATATTGCACGGACATTATCTATCCTTTTGTTGCGTTTGTGGATATTTGCAAATATCCAAGCATCCACAAACTAAACATATTATGGATTATTTCTCTATTTCTGCGGTTGCAATGCCACCGATAAGCCCACCCGCTACAGCACCGAGAACTCCTCCTCTGGATCCTCCCAGCGCTCCCGCAGCCACTGCCCTACCGTCAACCGAGACAACCCCGCCTGCCGGTGCGCGCTCCCCATCCCTTATGCTTCCGCGAGTACCCGCTACACCCGTATTTACACCGCCACTCGGATTGCGACCGTCAACAACATCAACACGCCCTTGTCGGTCATTATCGCCACCGCCGCCGCCACCTTCACCGCCTCCACCGAAGCAAATCGGTGCGAAAAGGCCGTCGTTACGAATTCTGTTTTTATTAAACATTTCGTGTTCCTCTTTACACAAGACGGTCTTTTCTGATATCAACCGCCTGCTGAGATGTGCCGGGTCCTCACCCGGCGGTTCAATTTAGGTGAGGGGTTATTGAAGAACCGCTCACCTTACTTTACGGAAACGACCCCTTCGGAACAACCACCGTAACTGGTATCGGCATTATCTAGCGTATCAGATCATTGACCAGGATAACGAGAAAACCGTTGTGATTATGGCTGTACATCATATGTCACGCCAGGCACCTTCTGATTTTTAGCGCCTCACATAGTTAGTCCAGGCGGTACGCTGAGAAATTTATAATTTACATAATCTAGATTACAGGTCTATTTTTCATAAGCCCCGTTCTGGTGCCAGTTCCACGCGTCCTTGATCATCTGGCGCATGTTCGACCGGTCCGGAGACCAGCCCAGATCACTGGCAGCCCGGGACGATCCCGACACCAGTTTCGTGGCGTCGCCTGCGCGCCGCGGCCCGTGCGCATGCGGCACGTCCTTGTTGGTGACAGCGCGCGACGCGTCGATGACCTCGCGCACGGAAAACCCGTCGCCGGTGCCAAGGTTGAACACTTCGCTGCCCTTGCCCTCTTCCAGCCATTTCAGGCCCAGCACATGGGCGTCGACCAGATCGCAGACATGGACGTAATCGCGGATGCAGGTGCCGTCGGGCGTGTCGTAATCGGTGCCATGGATGGTCAGCGCGTCGCGGGTGCCGTCGATGGCCTCCAGCATGACCGGGATCAGGTGGGTTTCGGGGCGGTGATGTTCACCCACCTCGCCCTCGGGGTCTGCCCCCGCCACGTTGAAATAGCGAAAGATCACGTGGTTGAGGCCGTAGGCCGCTTCGAAATCGCGCAGGATGTTTTCCACCGCGCGTTTCGACGCGCCATAGGCGTTCAGCGGCTCCTGCGGGGTCTGTTCGTCCAGCACCACGTTGTCATGCTCGCCATAGGTCGCACAGGTCGAGGAAAAGACGAAGTGCATGCAGCCTGCGGCCACCGCCGCCTCGATCAGGGTCAGCGACCCCTCGACATTGTTGCGCCAGTAGCGGCCCGGCTCGGCCATGGCCTCGCCCACCTGGCTGAGGGCGGCAAAGTGCATCACCGCGGCTGGCTTCCACTTGGCAAAGACCGCATCCAGCCGGGCCCGGTCCGTCAGATCACCCTGTTCGAACGGTCCGAATTTCACCGCGTCCTGCCAGCCCGTGACCAGATTGTCGAAAGTGACGGGCGTGTAGCCCGCAGCCTTGAGCGCCTTGCAGGCATGGCTGCCGATATATCCGGCGCCGCCGGTCACCAAAACATGTGTCACGCGTCTCATCTCTCCTGTTTGACGGCCAGCCCTGGTCCTGTCCGGGGGGGCCGTCTCGGTGCGGTTCTGGATCAGCGGGTGTCACAGGGGCTGTGAGGGGTCAAGCGCTTCGGGGCCCACCAGCGCCCGACCGCCAGAAGACCGCCTATCCCTTGGGCAGCCCCAACTGGGCCCGCACCCGTGGCCCGATGAAGGGATCAAGCCGCGCCTGCCCCAACCCTTCCAGCTTGGGGGACAGGGCCCGCACCTCCTCTTCGAACCGCGTCCGGGCCTCCGGGTCGGGAAAATCGGCATAGTTGATCTTTTCCCAGACCATGCGGGCCCACAGACGGGCCTGCTGCGCCGGGGGGATCCGGGGCAGCGCGGGCACAGTGTTCAGACCCAGCAGGGCCTGCCACAGGGTTTCGGCCTCTTCCGGGGCCCGCCACAGCGTGCGGCAATCCGGGCGGGTGGCAATGAAGGGCGGGAACGCGCGCAGATAGGCGGCCCGGTCGGCCTGCGCCAGGGCCGCCAGCAGGAACAGGGTCGACGACAGCGGCCCCGCGACAAAGCGCAGCCCGTGACGGTCCAGCAGCGCCCGCGCGAACATCTTGGAGGAGGGATGGCCATGCATCTCGATCCCGTCTTCCGGCGTGGGGACAAATCCGGTCTCATCCTCCAGACGGTCGGGCGCGATCCCGTTGCGGTCGTGCAGGCCGGGGTGCCAGGTCTCGTCAGGCCCCATGCGCATCGGGGCAAAGCCCACCGATGCCTCGGCCGCTCCCAACCGCCCGGCCCACTGGGCCAGAGCGCGTGGCGGCAACCGGTCGCCCGCATCCAGAAAGACGACATAGCGCCCCTGGGCCGCGTCCAGTCCCCGGTTGCGAGCCCCGTGCACCCCGCGCGCACCCGCAAGGATAGAGACACCGGGATGCACGGCGGCAGCGGCGTAAAGATCCGCCCGGCCCTGCCCGTCCACCCGTGCCCCGTCCGGCACCACCAGGATCTCGGCCTCGGCCAGGGTCTGGTTTGCCAGGCTCGACAAGGTCTCGGCCAGCGGCGCCAGCGCCCCGTCACTGGGCACCACGACGCTCACAGGCACTGCACCCGTCAACACATCGCCCCACCAGACAGGCACCGACAAGGTCCGGTCCGGCACCATCCCCCGCTCCGCCATCCAGACTTGCGCACGGGCAACGAAACGCGCCCGCCGCGCACGGTCGCGCAGCGGCACCACCCGTTCAAAACTCAGGCGCGTGGCAATGCGGCACAGGGCCAGCGGCACATCTGCCCGGTCCAGCCCCTCAGCCAGCCCCGCCAGACGGTCCAGCACGTCAAACTGCTGAAACACCGCATCCGAGGCATCGCCGGTGATCTGCCCCGCGCGGCCCTGCGTCTGCAGATAGAGAGGGCGGTTCAACCGCACCAGGTGATCGGTGCGGGCCGCCGCCTGCCAGTAAAAGGCGTGATCCTCGTAGAGCATGCCCTCGTCAAAGCGCAGCCCGTCAATCAGGGACGCACGATAAAGTTTGTTCCAGGCCGATGGGAAATGACGGACCACCTCGGTCCAGCGGGTCAGGTCATGGCGTTCAGGCGGTGCCGTGCCCTCAAGCGTACCTGCATCATGCACGCCAGTGTGGGGCACCGGATCGGTGTCCGGGGCACAGAACAGGATTCCGCAGCTGACCCAGTCGGCGCCCGTCTGTTCCAGCACCTCGTACATCGCGGACAGGTAGTTGGGGTCAACCCGGTCGTCGCTGTCGACAAAGCCGATGACGGGCGCGCGGGCCCGCTCCAACCCGGTGTTGCGGGCCGCTGACAGCCCGCCATTGGTCTGGCGCAGAACGACAAAGCGCGGATCACCGTCAATCGCGGCCCGCAGCCGCACGGCACTGTCATCGGTCGATCCGTCATCAACCACGATCACTTCGAAATCCGTCAGGGTCTGCGCCTTCAGGGACGCGATGCAGGCCCCGACGTGATCTGCCACGTTGTAGACAGGCACGACCAGCGAAATCAGTGGAGACGTGACCCGTCCCTCCGGACCCCCTGCCCCCAATGTCCTCATTGTGCGGCAGCCCGCTTGCGGACCCAGCCGACAAAGGCCCGGTCAGCATCCCGCAAGCGCGCCCGGCCCCCTCCGGCCCACACGCCCTGCCACTCGGCCACCAGCGCATAGACATCCACGCCCGGCAGCAGTGCCCGGGCGGCGTCCAGCGCGTCCGGTCCCGGCTGCGGCGCGGCGGACCCCGGCAGGATCACCTCGGCCCGGCGGCTGACCACCAGCACATCACCGGACCCCTCGAGCAGGCTGTAATCAGGCAGGTGATCTTCGGCAATCATGCGACGGATGGCGGCACGGAACACCCGCACGGGGGCGGCACTGCCAGCCTTCTTGTGCAGGGTCGGAATGCCGATCTTCCATTCCGCCTGCCGCCCGCAATGCTTGCGCGCCAATTCATAGACGCGACGCTCCAGCGGCTTGCGCAAACGAAAATAATCCCGGCTGAGTGTCAGCACCGACTTGGCCAGCACCGCGCGAAAGATCCACTCGCTCAAGGTGACCGTCACGCTGATCATGCGCCCTGCCCGCGACCGGCGCACGATCTCCCAGCTTTCGATCAGGCCAAAGCCGCGCGTCGTCTCGGTGCCGCCGGTTTCGATATTGGTGGTGATGCGCGTGCCCGCCAGCCGCTCGAACGCGTCGCGCAGGCGTTGGTACCCGTCGCCCGAGGTGTCACGGTTGGTTGCCACCAGCAGGTCATGGGCGCGCAGATGCAGCACCCGGCTGACCGCCTGGCCTGCATTCAGCCCCGCCATCAACTGGCTGATGCAATAGATCAGGATGTCCTTGTCGTGGATGGTGGCCCGGCCCTTGACGCTCGGGATCACCTCGACCCGCGTATCGTTATGGGCATAGGACAGGATGCGCCGGTCGGGTCTCGTGGACAGCGAAAAGATCGGATGTTCCATCGTGCCCAGGTCATCCTTGGGCGCCGCTCCGAAAAGGTCACAGACGAAAAAATCCGCCGTGAGATGCCTGTCGGGCAAGAGCCCCCCTGCCGCCGCGTCTGTTGCCATGACGGGTCCTGTCCGCTCCGGGCCACGATACCGCGGCCTCTGTTGATCTTGCGCGCCCTGCCCGGGCCCCTTGTTCAATATCCCCGATTCCACGATCGGGGTTTCAGTGACACCGACCCTAAAGATATCCACAGGCTGCGTCCAGCAAGGCCCGCCCCTGCAGCGGGGGTTCAGAGTCGCCCTGGCGTGGGATCAGAGTCGGGTATTCGGGGTATCAGAGTCACCCAGGCTCAAAATTATGCACGCAAGGCAATGATCTTGCAGTATTTTTGAAGATCGCCTCAGATCCGTAACGTATAACTAACACATAAATAACAGCTCAAAGTGGTTCAGCACATCCAATGCAGGCCCCATAGCCCTTGGAAACCATGGGATTTTGCTGAGAAAAGGGAATGGAAGGCACGGTTTTTCTTTCATGTGTTGCGTTTTTGGGTATTCTGCCAAAAACAACGCACATCAAGGCAAGAGCAGATGAAACCAGGCCGGGGCACGCCCCTTCCCCCCTATTTCAATATAGACCCGGACGAGGCGCTGCGCATCCTTGGCGACCCGGCGACCACAGACCGGTTCGATACGGTAGCACAGGCCTGTACCGCGGGACGCGAGAACCTCAAACAACATGGGTTGCAGAACAGCGATGCGCGTCAGCTGCGCCTGTTCTCCACCTGGGAAATCTGCCGCTACCTGATCCCCGTGGCCCAGGGCCATTTCCGCCGCGTGCTGAAACAGAACCCTGCCCTGCCCCAGGGCCGGTCCGAAACTGAGGGCGGCGCCAAGTGGTTCACCCTCGATGAAGTGCTGCGCCTGCGTGCCCATTTCGGACAGGAGGGATCGAAGTCCAAGGAATACCTGCCCTACAAGCCCGACGGGGCCCGTGCCAAAATGGTGGCTGTCGCCAATTTCAAGGGCGGTGTGGGCAAGACCAGCACGGCGGCCCATCTGGCGATGTCGGCAGCCCTTGATGGCTACCGGGTGCTAGTGATCGACCTCGATTCCCAAGGGTCCATGACCTCGATCTTCGGCGGCACGGTCGAGGATGAATGGGACACCGTCTTTCCTCTGATGGCCCGGCATTACGCCGAACATCTGCGCGCTGACAACCAGCGCCGCGCGACCCAGGGCGAGGCGCCCCAACCCCTCGACGACACGCTGACCGAGGCGCTGACCGTGCGGGCGCCAGACCTCGTGCAAAAGACACACTGGCCCAATATCGACCTGATCGGCGCGCAGCTGAACCTTTACTGGGCCGAGTTCCAGGTGCCCGTGTGGCGCATGGCCGGGCGCGGCTGGAAACTGTGGGATGCGCTGACGGACACGCTGGACGCGGACGGTCTCCTTGATGCCTATGATGTCATCTTTATCGATACGCCCCCTGCCCTCGGATATCTCACGATCAACGGCCTATCGGCCGCCGACATCCTGCTGGTGCCCCTTGGCGCGTCTTTTCTGGAGTTTGACAGCACGGGGCGCTTCTTTGACATGCTGCATGCCACGTTTTCATCCATCGAAGAGGCCGAGAACCTTGCCGCCCGCGCTCTGGGCCGGGACGAGTTGCGGTTCGAATGGGATGCGGTGCGGCTGGTCATCACCCGGTTCGATGCCTCGCAACAGGCGGAACTGGCAGCCCTGATGCAAAGTTATCTGGGGCCCGTCCTGTCGCCGCACCGGCAGGACTTTACTGCGTTGATCGGGCAGGCGGGGGAACAGGTGCGCGGTATCTACGAGGCCGATTACCGGGATTTCAACCGCGAGACCTATGCCCGTGGGCGCGAGACCTTCGATGCCACCTATGCCGCGTTCAAGGCGCTGCTGGTGGGCAGTTGGCGTCGCGATGCCGAAGAGGTGGCGTGATGTTTCGCGCGCGAAACATTTTAGCCGGGTGGTGTTATGGGCAGCCCACCGCACGCTGCGTTGACAAAGCGGCAAGGGGCTGCCTCGCAGATTGGCCCCACACAGACAAGGAGACAGGACCATGGCCAAACGCAAACGTCTGAGCCCCTTGGGCACCCTGCCCGAAGGCGGCATTTCCGAAGCCCCCGTGGGCAAGATCCCGGCCCAGGCGCTGCGGTCCCGTGCGCCCATTGCCGGCGTGGCCCAGGACGCCGCGCGCACTGCCGCATTGGAAGAGGTGACAGATACCCTCGCCCGCGCGCGCACCGAAGGACGCATGATCCAGTCCCTGCCGCTGGACGCAATCCAGATCGACCACATCACCCGCGACCGCCTGACCGCCGACGCGGACGAGATGGAGGCCCTGAAGCAAAGCTTGCGCGCCCGCGGTCAGCAGACACCTATCGATGTGGTCGAGTTGGAGGGCGGGCGCTACGGTCTGGTGTCGGGCTGGCGGCGCTGCACCGCGCTGCAAGCGTTGTGCGACGAAACGGGGGATCCGCAATTCGACACAGTCCTGGCGCTGCTGCGCCCCATCGCGGATGCGCCCGAAGCCTATGTGGCGATGATCGAGGAAAACGAGATCCGTGTCGGTCTTAGCTATTTCGAGCGCGCCCGCGTTGTGGCCGAAACCGTGGATCAGGGCGTGTTCGACAGTGACCGCACCGCCCTGCGCACGCTTTTTGCCGCCGCCTCGCGCGCCAAGCGGTCCAAGATCGGCAGTTTCGTGGGGGTGGTCCGATCCGTGGGCGACGCCCTGCGCTTTCCGCAGGCTCTGGGCGAACGGGCCGGGCTGAAGCTGGCCAAGACGCTTGAGATACATGGTGGGCTCGGGCAGGTGATTGCCGATGACTGGCTGAAACATCCCCCCGCAGACGTGGCCGAGGAACAGGCCCGGTTGATGGTCTATTGCGACCGGGCGGCAGACAATGGCGCCACGGCCAAGGTTCCTGCTCGTGCGTCCAAACCTGCCCTGCCTGATGGCGTGCAGATCACTGATCATGGCAACGGGCGGCTGACCCTGTCGGGCACTGGTGTCGATGCCGGTTTCACCGCCGCTTTACGCGACTGGCTGGCAGAAAAAGAGCTCTGATCCTGGCCATTATCCCTTTGTTAGGGTCTGTTATTGCAGCAGCGCACGCAAGTATCGGCCATAATCGGTCTTGGCAAATATCTCTGCGCGCGCCTCCAGCTGTGCATCGTCGATCCACCCGGCCATATGGGCGATCTCTTCGGGGGATCCCACCTGCAGCCCCTGCCGTTCGCTGAGCGTGCGCACGAAATTCCCCGCATCCAGCAGGGATGCGTGCGTGCCTGTATCAAGCCAGGCATAGCCCCGCCCCATCTGCTCCACATGCAGGGCACCATCATCCAGATAGGTCTCAAGCAGCGAGGTGATCTCCAGTTCTCCCCGGTCCGAAGGCTGGATGGTGCGGGCGCGGTCCGGGGCAAATCCATCGAGGAAATAGAGCCCCGTCACCGCATAGTTCGACGGCGGTACCTTGGGCTTTTCGATGATCGTCTTGACCGTGCCGTCGGGCGCGAAATCCACCACCCCGTAACGTTCGGGATCGGCCACACGGTAGCCAAAGACGGTGCCGCCCGTGGCCCGCGCATCGGCCGCAGCCAGCTGTTCCGGCAATCCATGTCCGAAAAAGATGTTGTCGCCCAGCACCATGGCCGAGGGCGCGCCAGCAAGGAAATCCTCGGCCAGAAGATAGGCCTGCGCCAGCCCGTCGGGGCTGGGTTGTTCGATATAGGTGAAGGACAGGCCCCACTGGCTGCCATCGCCCAAGAGCCGCTGGAACTGGTCCTGATCTTGCGGTGTCGTGATGATCGCGATCTCGCGGATGCCTCCCAGCATCAGCACACTGAGCGGATAGAACACCATAGGCTTGTCATAGAGCGGCAGAAGCTGTTTCGACACGCCCATCGTGATGGGATACAGCCGGGTGCCTGATCCCCCTGCCAGAATAATCCCCTTGCGGTCAGTCATGTCCAAGCTCCTTTAATACGTTGTGCAGACCGGCGGCCCAATCCGGGCGCGGGATGCCAAAATCAGTCTCTAATAAAGTGCAATTCAGTCTCGAATTCAGGGGGCGCTGTGCTGGCGTGGGGTAATCCGTGGTCGGAATGTCCGTCACCGTGACCGTGCGACCGGCTTGGGCAAATGTTTCGCGCGCGAAACATGCCCAACTGGTATCAGGGCGGCCTGCATAATGGTAGATACCGCCGCCCTGCCCCTCTGTCATGGCGTCCGCCATGTGCAGCAGGGTCGCGGCGATGTCGGCTGCCGGTGTCGGCCCGCCGATCTGATCGGCCACCACGTTCAGCGCATTGCGGGTCTCGCTCAGGCGCAGCATTGTCTTGATGAAATTCGCCCCGTGGGCCGAAAAAACCCAGGAGGTGCGCAGGATGGCATATGTGCCGTCCGCCGCCTGCACGGCCTGTTCGCCTGCCAGTTTCGACGCGCCATAGACCCCTAGCGGCCTCGTTGCGTCGTCGGTCTGCCAAGGGGCCGTACCTGTGCCGTCAAAGACGTAATCCGTCGATACATGCAGGAACGGGATACCCAGATCGGCGCAGGCCTGCGCCATCGCGCCGGGGGCCGTGCCGTTGACCGCATGGGCGAGATCCGGTTCATCCTCGGCCTTGTCCACGGCCGTGTAGGCGGCCGCATTGATGACCGCGCGCGGGGCATGGGCGCGGATGGCGGCGGCGCAGCTTTCCGGGTCCGTCAGGTCCGCCTGCGCGCGCGCCAGCGCCGTGACTGCCGCCTGACGCTGCAATTCGGTGGCAACCTGCCCTGTCTGGCCGAAGACTAGGATCGTCACGCCCCTGCCCCGCCTGCTGCCACGCCCAGACGCTCCCCAACCCCGTCGCGGTTCTGCAGTGCGCGCCACCAGTCTTCGTTGTCGAGATACCAGCGCACGGTCTTCTCCAGCCCCTGTTCCAGCGTGACCGAGGGCCGCCAGCCCAGTTCCTGCTGCATCCGCGTGGGATCGATCGCATAGCGCAGATCGTGGCCGGGCCGGTCCGTCACGAAGGTGATCAGGTCGGCATAGGGCGTGTCGCCCGGCTGCATCCGGTCGAGGATAGCGCAGATCATGCGCACCAGGTCGATATTGCGAGCCTCGTTTTCGCCCCCGATATTGTAGGATCGGCCCAGCTGCCCGCGTGTCAGCACGGTCAGCAGCGCATCGGCGTGATCCTCGACATACAGCCAGTCGCGCACGTTCTCGCCAGCCCCGTAGACCGGGATCGGCTTGCCCGCCAGCGCGTTCAGGATCACCACCGGGATCAGCTTTTCGGGGAAGTGATAGGGCCCGTAATTGTTCGAACAGTTGGTCAGCACGATGGGCAGGCCATAGGTTTCGCCCCAGGCCCGCACAAGATGGTCGCTGGCGGCCTTGGAGGCCGAGTAGGGCGAGCGGGGGTCATAGGCGGTGTCCTCGGTGAACTGGCCGGTGGCACCCAGCGTGCCATAGACCTCGTCGGTCGAGATGTGATGGAAGCGGAAGCTGTCGGGGCGGCCCTGCGCTTCCCAATGGCTACGGGCGGCTTGCAGCAGGGTGTAGGTGCCCATCACATTGGTGTCGATAAAGGCGCCCGGGCCGTCGATGGAACGGTCCACATGGCTTTCGGCGGCCAGATGCATGACCGCATCGGGCGTGTGCGCTGCGAAAGCGGCGGTCATGGCGTTCGCATCGCGAATATCAGCCTCTACAAAGGCATAACCGGGCGCATCCGCCACCATGGCCACGTTGTCGAGGCAGGCGGCATAGGTCAGCGCATCAACATTGACCACGTCATGCCCTGCGGCCACGGCCTGGCGCACGACGGCGGACCCGATGAAGCCGGCCCCGCCGGTGACAAGGATTTTCATGGGTTCGGTCCTTCCCAGACAAAGGGGCTGTCGAAATCAGCGAGGGCGGGGGCAGCGGCGTCCTTGTCCGACAGGATCGGTGTGCCGTCGAATTCCCAGTCGATGCCACAACTGTCCCAGCGCAGCGCCCCGTCCGCGTCGGGCGCGTAATAGGCGTCGCATTTATAACAGATCTCGGTATCGGGCGCGCGGGTGACAAAGCCATGGGCAAAGCCTGCCGGGATCAGCAGTTGTATTCCGTTCTCAAAGCTCAACTCGACCCCGATCCAGTGGCCATAGGTGGGGGACCCTTTGCGGATGTCCACCGCCACATCAAAAAGTGCCCCGCGCCCGCAACGCACCAGCTTGGCCTGCGCATGGGGCGGGGCCTGGAAGTGCAGGCCGCGGATGGTGCCGGCCTGGGCCGACATCGAATGATTGTCCTGCACGAAATCGAAATCCAGCCCGGCCTGTGTCATCCGGTCCCGGTTCCAGCTTTCCGAGAAAAAGCCCCGCGCATCCCCGAACCGGGCGGGGGTGAGGATCACCACACCGTCCAGGATTGTAGGTTCTATCTGCATGGTTGGCCTCTTTATGTCCGTCCAGTGGACCCCCGTATGTCGTCTAACATCCGGCGGGAAAGCGTCAAACGGGGAATTGATCCAAGGCAGGTGTTTGACAGGGACACGGATTTGTGGGTTCTGGCGGCAACGCTGTTCGCTTGTGCAAGGTTGGCCATGGTTCTGCCCCGTTCTGCCGTTTCAGAGATACCGGAAGCCGCGCCGCGGCGGCTGGTTGCGGTGGTGGTGACCTATAACCGCCTCGACAAGTTGCAGGATACGCTGGCGCGGTTCCTCAGCAGCCCGCCCGCCCATCTTGAGCGGATCGTGGTGATCGACAATGCCAGCACCGATGGCACGGCCCAGTGGCTGGCGGCACAGGACGACCCGCGCCTGGTGGTCGAACGGTTGCCCGAGAACCGCGGCGGGGCAGGGGGGTTTGAGGCAGGCATGCGTTTCGCAGTGGACCGGTTTGATCCTGACTGGCTGGTGCTGAGCGACGATGACGGGCGCCCGGAGCCCGGCGCGCTGGCGGCCTTTCATGCGGCGGACCTGGCTGGATGGGACGCCGTGGCGGCGGCTGTCTATTTCCCTGGCGGTGCGATCTGCGACATCAACCGGCCCTGGCGCAACCCGTTCTGGCACCCCCGCGTGTTTTTCGGCACCGCTCTCGGGGTCTTCAGTCTGGGGCTGCTGGGCCGCTCGCGCGATGCCTTTCACGTGGTGCAGGCCGATTACGAGGGCGATACACCCAAGGCCATGGACGGGGCGTCTTTCGTAGGGCTGTTTCTGTCCCGCAATGCGGTGGCGCGCACGGGTTATCCCGATCCGGGGCTGTATATCTATGGCGACGACGTGGATTACACGTTGCGCTTGCGCCGGGCAGGGGGGCGGATGGCTTTTTGGCCAGGCATTCGCTTCGAACACGATTTTTCCACTTTTCAGACGGGCGCGCGCCGGTTCCGGCCCCTGTGGAAGACCTATTATCACCACCGTAACCTGCTGATTGTCTACCGCCAGGCGGCGGGTCTGTGGTTCTGGCCGATCCTGCTGCTGGTTCTGCCCAAGTGGTTGTTGCGCACACGGGATCACACGGGCGAGCAGGGCACGTTCCTGCGTCTTCTGGGGCTGGCGATCTGGCATGGTCTGCGCCGGGTCAAGACGGTGCCCCATGCGCGTATCCTGACCTTGTCCGAGCCCTCAGCGGTTGAGGATCGCTAGGTGGTGCTGCCGCAGGAGCAGTAGGCCAATGACCATCGGGATCAGGGCGCAGGCCAGCGCATAGACAGGGTTGATGTAATCCGGCGTATAGATCGGGTAGAACCCGACCCGCGACAGTCCCGTGATATGGACCAGAGGATTGTACCACAGGACGTCCTGGGCAAATTTCGGCAGGTCTTCCATGATATACAGCGCGGCCGATGCAATCATGAGCGGGCGCGTCACGATCCCCCAGATCGTGGCATAGACCGGAAAAAGGCCCCTGATCGCGCAATTGAACGTACCGATCCCGAAGGCCAGGGCCAGGGCCAGGGCAAAGGCCGTGATGACAGGGGGCATGTCGACCACGGTGCGGGTGCCGGTGAACCACATGATGGACACCAAAAGGATGTAACTGACCAGCATCATCGTGAGTGCATTCAGGAAGAACCGGGCCAGAAGCGCGTCCATCCAGCTGACCGCCGGATATTTCAACAACGCTTTGGAGAACATCATCGCGTTTGTCATCGCGGTGGCGATCCCGTTGAACATGTTGAACGGCAAGAAGGCAGTTGCGTAGAACAGGATGAAGCTTTCCCCGAGGGACGGGTTGCGCAGCAAGAGGGAGAAGGCCAGAGACAGCACGAAAAGTGTGCCCAGCGGTTCGAGGACCGCCCAGGCATACCCGCCGGGGGAGGCCCCGTAGCGTGTTGCCATCTCGCGCAGCATCAGTGCAACGATTGTCCGTGGAGGGGATCGTTTCCACCGCGTCGGCAGTGCTGCTGGAATATGTCCCGCGCTGTGCGGATTCGTGCCTGCGTGCGTATCTGGTGACGACATCGGCCAATTTCCCGTGACTGCGGTTTCCGCAAGGACTATGAAGGCTTAAGGTGATAATATCAAACCGCACGATACCGGTACAACGCTTTGACAAACCAAAAAAAAGCGGCGCCTCGCCGCCTGCGATCCGGATCAGGGATCACCCCTGTGCTTCACGAGCAGCCCGCGCGGGAAGAGACTCATGAGCCGCAGGCGCGCCTGAATGACGGCAACGACCAAGGTGCCGGCCCCGGCAAGGGACCGGGCCAGGGGGGCGGCAAGGGATCGAACCGCCGTCCGCCGCAGCCCGCAGTTGTCAACGTGCGCCCCATTGCAGAGCCCGCCGGCATGCGTCGGCGTCACTGGGGGCTGCTGTTTTCCTTTTTGCTGCTCGTGCTGCTTCCCCTGGTGGTGGCGGCCTATTACCTGTTCGCGATTGCAGAGGATCAGTTCGGCTCGATCACCGGGTTCACGGTGCGCAGCGAGGAATCCGGTGGCGCCACCGATATTCTGGGGGGACTGGCGCAGTTTGCAGGCACGAACACGAGCTCGGATGGCAATGTGCTGAACGAGTTCATCCAGAGCCAGGAGATCGTCGAGGCCATCGACGCAGAGGTCGACCTGCGCGCCCATTACGCCCAGCATTGGGGCAATGACCCCGTGTTTTCGCTATGGCCGGATGCGTCCATCGAGGACCTGCTGTGGTACTGGGAGCGCGTGGTGCGCATTTCGTTTGACGAGGGCTCGGGTCTGATCGACGTGCAGGTGCTGGCCTTTGATCCGGACATGGCCACGGCCATCGCGCAGCTGATCGTCAATGAAAGCCAGGTCCGGATCAATGATCTGAACGCCCAGGCCCGCACGGACGCGATGCGCTATGCCAATGAAGAGCTGCAGGTTGCCATTGCACGCCTCAAGGAGGCGCGCGAGGCCCTGACCAGGTTCCGCACCCGTACACAGATCGTGGACCCGGAATCCGATATCCAGGGCCGCATGGGCGTCATGAACAACCTGCAGCAGCAGTTGGCAGAGGCGCTGGTCGAACAGGATCTGTTGTTGGCCACGATCACCAGTGAAACGGATCTGCGGATCATCCAGGGGCAGCGCCGCATTAATGTGATCCGCGACCGCATTGCCGCTGAACGCGAGGCCTTTGCCAGCGATAGCGGTGAAATCGGGGCCGTGGGCGAGGATTATCCAACCCTGATCACCGAGTTCGAAAGCCTGACAGTGGACCGGGAAGTGGCCGAGGAAACCTATCGTGCGGCGCTGACGGCGCTGGACGTGGCCCGCGCCAATGCCTCCCGTCAGAGCCGGTACCTTGCCACCTATGTCAGCCCGACGCGGGCGCAGGATGCCGAGTTTCCGCAGCGCTTTGTCCTGATCGGTCTGATTGCCTTGTTCCTTGTCCTGGCCTGGGCCGTCATGGCGCTGGTTTATTATTCCATCCGGGACCGCAGCTAGCGCAGTAGGGGAGAGGCGGGCCCGTGATCCGACTGGAAAACCTGTCCAAGAGCTTTTGGGTGCGTGGTCAGCGCAAGGTGGTGATCGACAATGTCGATATCGAGCTGCCCAGCGGCCGGTCGCTGGCCCTTCTGGGCCGCAACGGGGCGGGCAAGTCGACCCTCATGGACATCATCGCGGGCCTGCAGAAACCCGACACCGGCCGGGTGATCAGCGATGGCACGGTCTCGTGGCCCGTGGGGTTTGGCGCCTCGTTTCACCGCGAACTGACCGGCGCGCAGAACGTGCGCTTCATCGCGCGGGTGTACGGTGTCGATACCGATGCGCTGATCGCGTTTGTCGAGGATTTCGCCGAGCTGGGGAAACATTTCCACATGCCCGTGCGCAGCTATTCGCAGGGTATGCGCGGGCGGCTGACCTTTGGCACGTCGATGGGCATCCATTTCGATACCTACCTGGTGGACGAGGTCACGGCCGTGGGCGATGCCGCCTTCAAACGCAAGAGCCGGGCGGTGTTTCAAGAGCGGATGAAGGTATCCTCGGCCGTTCTGGTCAGTCACGAGATGGGGCAGGTCCGGCAATTCTGCGATGCTGGGATCGTGCTGGAGAATGGCAAAGTGACCTATTTCGACGACCTGGAAGAGGCGATCGAACAGCACCAGTCGCTTCTGTCCTGACGGGAGCAGATTGCCCCGGTTCCTGCCTTCTTTCCTGTCAGATATTAAGATCTGCGGGGTTCCTGAATTCATGAAGACGGTATATAAAATAATTATAAATCAATGCCTTAGATTAAATCTCGGTAATGTCAGGGTTAACCTGATCTTCTGAATTTTCCGGGTTTGCCACGGTTTCGTCCTGTGCGTACCCACCGTTCCACCGCATTGCTGGTGCTTATTGCCTCTCGGGTTTGACGAGGGATGGCGGCCAAGATGCGCGAGCTGGTTTTGCGGGGGTGGAGTGCGGGCAATGATGACCGCCTGGATGTGGACATCCGCGCCTTGCATTACGACGCTGACTCGGGCGCGCTTTTTGTGGGTACGGGCGGTTCGGGGGGGCTTGTCAGTTACCGCGTGGCCGAAGGGCAGGGCCTGTCGCTGATCGACAGCCAGTACTACACCGCGGGCCAGTCCCTGCAGATCACCGGACGCCTTGATGCCATCGAGATCGACAACCAGACCTCTCTGATCGTTAGCGATCCGGGGTCGAACGGATACCTGGCCTATGCTGTCGAAGCGAACGGGGCCATCGGTGGCCCTGTCGGGATTTCGGCGCCGTCCCCCGGTGCGGGTGGTGTGGCGGCCTGTCATGTCTCGGATGCGGGATTTCTGTATCTGGCCGGCGAGGGCGGCACGGGCTTTGGTGTCTACCGGGTGGGGGACAATGGGGGCCTGACGCAAACCGGTATGGTGCAGGACACGAACACCACCCATGCAAGCGATCTGTCGGCTCTGTCCGGTGTGCGTTTGAACGGGCAGGATTTCGTGATTGCGGCAAGCCGGGAAGAAAAGGCCCTGACCAGCTATGTTGCAGATCCTAACACAGGGGCTTTGACCGTACAGGACACCATTGGCGTGGCGCAGGGGTTGGGGATCCTGGACAGCATCACGCAGGTCGAACTGGTGCAGACGGGCGGGCAGACATTCGCCGTGGTCGCCTCGTCTGCCGATCAGGGGCAGATGGGCGCGCTCAGTGTTCTGCGGCTGACGGACACCGGGCAGCTGGTGGCAGTGGATCATGTGATCGATACGCTCGACACCCGGTTCGGGACGGTGCAGGCGATGGCGACGCTCGCGGTCGATGACCGGGTCTATGTCGTGGCCGGGGGCGGGGATGATGGGTTGAGCCTGTTCGTATTGCTGCCCGGTGGACGGGTGCAGCACCTGTCCAGCCTGGCCGACCAGCAGAACACGGGCCTGACCAATGTCTCGGCGCTGGAAATGGTTCAGGTGGGGCAGGAGGTGCAGGTCTTTGCCGCGTCCCAGGGGGCGGCGGGTGTGACCCACTTCACCTTTTCCGTGGCCGGGCAGGGCGAGACGCGCTTGGCCCCGGCACAGGGCGGTGTCACGACCGGGACAGGGCAGGACGATGTTCTTGTCGGGCAGGAGGGTCGGGACCGCCTGAACGGCGGCGATGGCGATGACATCCTGCAGGACGGGCAGGGGCAGGACACGTTGGATGGCGGGGCCGGGGCGGATCTGTTCGTGATGGTCGCCGACGGCTTGCGGGACCGCATCGAAAGCTTTGATCCGACGCAGGACTGGATCGATCTGGGCAGCCTGCCGTTCTTCTATGATCCTGCGCAGCTGAACATACGTATGAACGGGCCTGGTGTGCGCATCACATGGCGCGGAGAAGACCTGGACGTCCGCCCCAATGATGGCGTCCCCCTGACGGTCGAAGAGGTCCGGGCCCGCATCGTGCTGGGGCCGGATCGCCCCTTGCTGGTGGTGCCGAACGAAGTGGTGGGATCAAACGCGGCGGATGTGCTGGAGGGTACGCCCGATGCTGACGATATCCAAGGCCTGTCCAGCAACGACAGCATCACCGGCTTCGAGGGCAATGATACCTTGCGTGGCGGCGACGGCAGCGACCGGCTGCACAGTGGGCAGGGCAATGACGTGGTGATCGGTGGCAACGGCAATGACTGGATCCGCCTTGGCCAGGGCAATGACATCAGCCGTGACGGCACAGCAGGCAATGACACCATTCTGTCGGATGCAGGCCATGACACGGTCGTGGCGGGGCAGGGCAATGACATGGTCCAGGGCCATGCCGGGAATGATAGTCTTGATGGAGGAACCGGGGCCGACCGTCTGTTTGGCGGCGACGGGTTCGACACGATCCATGGCGGCGACGGCAATGACACCGTGGTGGGTGGCAACGGCCGCGACCTGATTTTTCTTGGCGGCGGGAATGACGTGTTCTTTGACAATGCGCAGGCCGGCAGGATTGCCAATGACACGGTCTGGGGCGGTGCAGGCCGGGACCGCCTGGAAGGCGGCGGCGGGGATGAAAACCTGAATGGCGGCACCGGGCATGATCTGCTGCAGGGGCGCAAGGGCAACGACACCCTGGCGGGCGGAGATCAGGACGACACGATCTATGCCGGGGATGGCAATGATGTCGTCTATGGCGGCAAAGGACGGGATCAGGCCTTTCTGGGCAACGGCAATGATCGCTTTGTTGACGTGAACCAGGGTGGGGCCTTTGGTCAGGACAGTGTGCAGGGGGGGGCCGGTAACGACACGTTGGAAAGCGGGGCGGGGGATGATCAGTTGACCGGTGGGGCCGGGGCCGACGTGTTCATATTCGCCGATACGTCAGGCGACCGCGTGATCACGGATTTCCAACCCGGTACGGACATTGTCCAGTTCGAAGCGAACCGGGTCTTTATCCGTGACACGGATGCGGGTCTCTTGCTGGACTGGATCGATGGCAGTGCCCTGTTGGAGGACGTGGCCGCGTCGGACCTGCAATCGGGGGATCTGGTGTTCCTCTAGGATCCGCGCCCAGGATGGGCGCGGCCTTGATTTGCGCAAAA
>NZ_CANNGP010000051.1 GCF_947504105.1 uncultured Tateyamaria sp. | reverse complement strand
GTTTCTTCATTCTGGATCGTCACTTTCATCATGCGATCCACCTTAACGACCGGTCCGAAATTCCGCGACCACCTCTTCGCGATCGTTTCTCGCGTGTTCTCAGTCAGTTCAAACTTCACTGGCTTCTTCGTTTTGCTCTGGATCACCGAAACGCGCTCACGAACGCGATCTTCCCTCACAAGGTCGACGACACTCAGCTTTACGAGATCGCAGCCGCGCAACTTGCTGTCGATTGCGATGTTAAACAAAGCAAGGTCGCGTAAGTTGCCGGACATTTCGAGACGTGTGCGGATCGCCCATACTTGTTTCGGCAGGAGTGGTCGCTTTTGCCCAACAATCCGACCTTTGTTCCAGGCTCGGCGTTTCGGGGTGATTGCAGGTAGTTGGACTCTTGGCATAATTTGCCCTCCGATCCGCCCTCCCGCCCAAACGTCAGCACCGCGCTGACTTTGGGAGACTACACGCAAGTCAAACGACCGCTTCTAGCGCGAACTTGTAGCAACGAAATTTCTGCATGAGCGCAATACTTTGTGCTGCGAGCGCTCGCAGCGAAAGAACGACACTTCCGCTATGGGCTCAAAGCGGACGGCCGCCGCGCCCGAGAGACGAACAGTCATTGATATTTGGGGTCAGCGTTTGACACGAAGATCAAAGTCATCTCGTGCTAAGTTCTGACAAGTCTACGAATGGTTGCAACGCTGATCGCCAGCCTTCTGCTCTAGATCAGTCCATCAAACACTTTTTCCATCTCCGCCCGGTCCAATGTTTCCCCATGCCGCGCGACCGTTTCGTGCCGGATAACACGGAAGCCCTTGGCCGCAAACGCAGGCTGCGCCGTCAGCGACGCATGTACCCACAAACGATGCAGCCCCGCCGCACGGGCGTCCGCTTCGGTTCTGTCATATAGCATCGAAAACACGCCGCGCCCCTGCCACTCCGGCAGGACAAACGCCAGATCGACATATGCACCGTCACGGGTGATGAAGCCCACCGGTGCGCCCAGCGCTTCGACCACTCGGACATCTTGCGCCGCCAGCTTCGCCGCCCAGCCGTCGCCTGCGGGCGGCGTGGCACACCACGCATTCCTCTGGGCCTCGGTATAAGCGCTGTGTCGTTCGTGAATTGCCCGAAACATGACGCGCCCCAGCGCATCCGCCTCGCCCGCAATCATCCCGCGCACGTGGATATCCGTTGCCTCGCCCATCATTTCACCGTCCGTTCCGTTATGCCCATGGCAAGAAACCGGGTCTTTGCGCGTCCCATATTTGCACCCACCC
The DNA here is from genome assembly GCF_947504105.1 of uncultured Tateyamaria sp. Taxonomy (GTDB): domain Bacteria; phylum Pseudomonadota; class Alphaproteobacteria; order Rhodobacterales; family Rhodobacteraceae; genus Tateyamaria. The sequence goes on along the minus strand of NZ_CANNGP010000051.1, from coordinate 20,673 downwards.
CCAACACCCTGTGACAAGAGCAAAAAACCGCACAAACCTGTCCCCGCGGGGACACCCGTCCCCGCATGACGCCGCGTTGCGCGTGACATCACACGATCTATGTCTGAAACCAAGAGGACATCAAGCTTGGGAGGACACCATGACAGCCTATCCACACATGCTCGCACCGCTGGACCTCGGGTTCACGACCCTGAAGAACCGCGTGCTCATGGGCTCCATGCACACCGGGCTTGAGGAGACCAAGGATTGGAACCGTGTTGCCGAGTTCTATGCTGAGCGGGCAAGAGGCGAAGTCGGTCTGATGGTGACCGGCGGCATCGGCCCCAACCTCGAAGGGTCCGTGCTGCCGGGTGCCGCGATGCTGTCCAATGACGAAGAGGTCGCCAACCACCGTATCGTAACCGACCGTGTGCATGATAGCGGTGGCAAGATCGCGATGCAGATCCTGCACGCGGGTCGCTACGCCTATGGGCCGATGTGCGTCGCCCCCTCGCCCGTGAAATCCCCCATCTCCCCCTTCCCGCCCGCCGAGCTGGACGAAGAAGGCATCGAGAAACAGATCAGCGACATCGTCGCCACCGCGGCCCGCGCCAAAGACGCCGGATATGACGGGGTCGAGATCATGGGCTCCGAGGGCTACTTCCTCAACCAGTTCCTCGTCACCCACACCAACAAGCGCGAGGACCGCTGGGGCGGCTCTTACGAGAACCGCATGCGCCTGCCCATCGAAGTGGTACGCCGCACGCGCGAGGCTGTGGGCACGGACTTCATCATCATCTACCGCCTGTCGATGATCGACCTTGTGCCCAACGGCTCGACCTTTGAAGAGGTCGTGCAACTCGCCCAAGAGATCGAGAAAGCAGGCGCCACGATCATCAACACCGGCATCGGCTGGCATGAAGCACGTATTCCCACCATCGCCACGTCCGTGCCTCGCGCGGCCTTTGCGTGGGTGACCAAGAAACTGATGGGCAAGGTCTCGATCCCCCTCATCACGTCCAACCGCATCAACACGCCCGAAGTGGCCGAGGAAGTGCTTAGCACCGGCTGCGCCGACATGGTGTCGATGGCCCGCCCCATGCTCGCCGACCCGCATTTCGTCAGAAAAGCGATGGAGGACAAGTCCGGCCACATCGCGCCCTGCATCGCCTGCAATCAGGCCTGCCTGGACCACACCTTCTCGGGCAAGATCAGCTCGTGCCTCGTCAACCCGCGCGCCTGCTATGAAACCGAATTGGTCGTGGCCCCCGCGGGCACCAAGAAAACCGTCGCCATCGTTGGCGCGGGACCTGCGGGTCTTTCTACCGCTTTGACCGCCGCCGAGCGCGGGCACGAAGTGACCATTTTCGACCGCGCCGACGAAATTGGCGGACAACTCAACATGGCCAAGCAGGTGCCGGGCAAGGAAGAGTTCTGGGGCTTCGTCGACTGGTACCGCAACATGGTGGCAGAGGCTGGGATCACCTTACACCTGAAGACCGAAGCGACGGTCGACACACTCAAGGGCTATGACGAGGTGATCATCGCCACCGGCGTTCTGCCCCGCGACCCCGAAATCCCCGGTCAGGACAGCGACAACGTGCACTCCTATATCGACCTGCTGCGACACAAGGTCGAGACGGGCAAGAAGGTGGCGGTCATCGGTGCAGGCGGCATCGGGTTCGATGTCTCAGAGTACCTCGTCCACGAAGGCGAAAGCCCGACAGAGAACCTGCCCGACTGGATGGAAGAATGGGGCGTGGCCGACACGACCGAGCACCGCGGCGGACTGTCCCCGCAGGGACCGAAACCCGACGCGCCAGCACGGGACGTCATCTTGCTGCAGCGCAAGGCCGAGAAGCACGGCAAACGGCTTGGAAAAACCACCGGCTGGATTCACCGTGCCGCTCTCAAGATGAAGGATGTCGAATTTGTCGGCGGCGTGAACTATGAGCGCATCGACGACAAGGGTCTGCACGTCTCCTTCGGGGACGCGCGCGAGAACCCAACACTGATTGAAGCCGACGATATCGTCCTGTGCGCAGGTCAGGTGCCCGAGCGGTCACTGGCAGATGCACTGGAAGCCGAAGGCATAAAATGCCACGTGATCGGCGGTGCGGATGTGGCAGCGGAACTTGACGCCAAGCGCGCCATTGATCAGGGCACGCGGTTGGCCGCAACGCTCTAGGCGACCGAACATCCGTGACCTGTGCGTAAGGCGGGCGTGTCGTCCGTCGCTACGGAATACCCCTATTCCACCGTGATCGTGATCACGTCGCTGGTGATTGGTGTTGCATGGGGCACATGGTTCAGATCACCCATGACCAGCTGCATGGTGTGTTCACCTGTCGGCAGGTCAAGCGTCACTTGTGTTTGGCCGCCGCCAAAATGGATATGATTGTCGTCAGCTGGCAGCCCATAGGCCAACTCGTCCGCTCCTTCTGGTCCCTCACCAAGGGGTGGACGGTTCAGCAGCAAGTGGTGGTGACCGGTGTTCTCTATTTCCGTCCCCGCCGGCGCCACGCCCATTCCTTCAAGGCCAAAGATCACGGTGATAGGGGAAGACACGGTGTCGCCGTCGGCGATATTGATGAAGTAGACTTTCGCATCTGCCGGTGCTGGCGTATCCTGCGCAACGACGGGCGTGGCCAGCACGGTTGCAAAAGTCACGGCTTTGACAAATGATTTCATTTCTATTCTCCTCCGGGGCATGGTGGGTAAGCACCATGTGTAGCACGTCGGGACAATTTCAATTCGCACCTCGTCTCAAAATTCTGTCAGTGTCGTCCGGGACGGTATCCCCGCCGTCTATCCCCGGCTTTGGCGCTATGCCGTTGCGCTGACCGGTCGGCGGGATTGGGCCGATGACCTGGTGCAGACCACGTGCCTGCGCGCGCTCGACAAGGCCGACCAGTTCGAACCGGGCACGCATCTGGACCGCTGGATGTTCCGCATGGCGCAGCGTGTGTGGCTCAACGAACTGCGCTCGCGCAAGGTGCGGACGGGGGGTGGACTGGTCCCGGTGGAAGAAATCGACCTGCCTGATAAAACTCCGGGTGCAGAAACGAATATTCTGGCGCGTGACGTGTTGAATAGGGTGAACGGTCTGCCTGAAGCACAGCGTCAGGCCGTGGTTCTGGTCTATGTTGAGGGGTATGCCTACAAGGAAGCGGCCGAGATCATGGAGATACCCATCGGCACCGTGATGAGCCGGTTGGCAGCCGCGCGCAAGCGGCTGAACGCGGAGATGGCCGAGGACAAGGCAAAGGTACAATGACGGACGTGCGAGCCTTTTCGGACGAGGAATTGACCGCTTTCCTGGATGGGGAAGCGGACGATGCCCTGCATGCCGAGATCGACGCGGCGCTGGAACGCGACCCAGCCCTGGTCGATCAGCTTGCGGCCCTTGATGTGCCGCTGGTCCCGATTGCCGAAGCCTACGAGGCGCTTTTGCAGGATGCACCGCCGATGCCCGCATTGCCCGAGCCTACGACTGCGACTACACCGGCGCCCGCCCCGCGGGGCCGCTGGGCATGGGGCGTTGGTACCTTTGCTACTGGTCTGGCCGCCGGTCTAGCCGTCGCGATGTTCACCGGCTTTGGTACGCCAGAGCCCGCGCCCAAGGGTTGGGTCAGCTTTGTTGCGTCCTATCAGGCGCTTTACACACCCGAAACGCTGGTCCTTGCCAATCCATCCTCTGCCGATGCTGCCCTGCAGCTGGCAAGCGTGTCCGACGCGCTGGATCTTGACCTGAGCGGCTTGCCGAAGGCCGAGGGGCTGACCTTCAAACGTGCGCAGGTGCTGGGCTTCAATGACAAGCCGCTGATCCAGATTGCGTTCACGCGCGCCGATGGCACGCCCGTAGCGCTCTGCATCATTCCCGCCGGTCCGGACGCGAAACCGGTGAACATGGGACAGGCCGAGGGGCTGGGATTGGCCCGCTGGAACACGCCCGGCTACGGTTTTCTGTTGATCGGTGGAACGGACACGGCCCCCCTTCAGCAAGAGGCTGAAACCTTCCAATCCTGGAGTGCGGATATCGCCACCTGAGGGTTAACAGATCGTTTCCATGCCATGAACGATCCCTGCAATCTCCCCGATATTATCCAACCCTCGCCCAGATCGTGCCTTTATTCGGCAGCATACCTGATCCTCAACAACACATGGATTGAGAGGCAGCAGGCATGGATCGCCTTACCGAGATGGAAGCATTTGCCACGGTCGTGGACCAAGGTGGTTTTACCGACGCGGCCAAGAAGATGGGGATTTCGAAATCCGCCGTCTCCAAACACGTGTCGTCGCTGGAGGCTCGGCTTGGCGCTCGCCTGCTGAACCGCACCACCCGCCGCGTCAGCCCGACCGAGATTGGTCTGGCCTATTACGACCGCGCCCGGCGCGTTCTGAATGACGCAGGTGAAGCGGATTCGCTGGTCACGTCCATGCAATCGGCCCCTTCGGGTCTGCTGCGTATCTCGGTTGCCACGGATTTCGGGGTCAATCACCTGTCTCCACGTCTGTCTGAATTCTTGGCCGACTTCCCCGACATCACCGTGAACATGGTTCTGAACAACCGCTATGTCGAGCTGATCTCGGAAGGGTTCGACATGGCCGTCCGCATTGGTGAGCTGGAAGACAGCACCCTGCGTGCCCGCAAGCTGACCGAAACGACGAAACGCATGATTGCGTCGCCGGAATACTTCGAAAAGTATGGCCGTCCCGAAAAGATCGACGATCTGAACGAACACAAGCTTTTGCACTATTCCAACCAGTCTTCGGGCAATGTCTGGAAGCTGACCGCACCCTCGGGTGAAAAGCGTCAGGTGCGCACGGCAGGTTGGCTGAGTGTCAATGACGGCCAATCGCTGCTGAACGCCGCGATCTCGGGCCTTGGCATCGCGTACCTGCCCAGCTTCCTTTATTCCGACGCGATGGAGCAGGGGCTGGTCGTGGATGCGATCCCTGAGCTGCCGATGGAGACGCAAGGCGTCTACGCGGTTTACCCGCCCGGTCGCTTCACACAGCCCAAGGTCCGTGCCTTCATCGATTTCCTGGTCCACGCCTTTGCCGAAAAGGGCCCGGCAGACTGGTAAGAATTAACCAACCTCCCTTGGTTATGTGACTGCCCCGGTGCGCAAGCGCCGGGGTTTTTTGTGGGGTCGGGTCAGGCGCTTGTCGCCTCGGTCTATCAGTCCAAACGGGCCGACTAGATCAACAGACGCTTTTCAAACTCGGCTTGCAGGGACAGCAGGGTCGGCGACAGACGTGCAGTAACTTCTGCGATTCTGTTGCGGTTGTCTGTTGGCGAAACAGCAAGCTGTGCAGCCCCCAGAATTATTGAACCCAGATCCGGAAATGCCTCGGCGGCGACTGTTGAGCAGGGATAGATGTCGCGGCTGTACGCGTTCAAGCGCATGATTTGGCTTTCAAACAATGATCGCACAATACGTTTCATAAGCCACATGCAAATCGCATGGTAGTCTTTGTCCCTGTCCCAGAAGACTTGCCAATGCTCCAGCCACTCGTCGGCGTTTCGCAGATGTGCATAGCAGTGCGCTCCAAGATGTGGTTCGGGAAGATCGGCCAGGTGGTCTGTGCCCCATATGGTATGACCGTTATGGGCCAGCGTGAAACGCATCCAACGCCATTTGTCGTCGGTCAAGAACTCACGACGCGGAACATAGGATTTTTCGATGGGCATGTTGGGCAGGACATCGCTGCGCAACGTGTCGGGTAGCACGGCCCCATCATCAAATAAGACGACAAGATCCAGATCTGCAGTTTCACTGACTGCCGCACCGCGCGCCACAGATCCGCGCAGGGCGATGGAAACCTGATCTCCTGCATTCTCTCTTTGAAACTGATCGACAATATCGCGCAGAAGCATGCTCCACGTGGCATGCGGGGGGCGACCTATACGGGGCAATTCACCCCGGCTGTTCGCATGAACAAGCCTACCGATCGGGCGCAAGGCCATCGCTGTCTCCGCTTGTGTTCCCTGAAAGATCACGGTGATGTCCACGTGACAGTTTGAGGTGAATTCGGTTGTGATGCTCCTGCAAACGGCGCGCTCTTTTCACAGAGCCGAAAACCGCTACCCGTCCTCTCCCAGCACAACGGCCTCGACCCGCCGGTTCGCCTCGCGCCCCTCTGCGGTCAGGTTGGTGTCGACGGGCGAAAGATACCCCATGCCGCCCGCTTCGATCCGGTCCGCCGAGATGTCGTAGCGTTCGATCAGCCGATCCCGAACCGCACTGGCCCGTGCGCGAGAAACCGCGATGTTTGCCTGCAGACCACCCACCGTGTCCGTGTGCCCGACAATGGCAATACGCAGATTGGGACGGTTTTCCATGAGCCGGGCAATTTGCTCCAACTCTGGCGCAGGACCTTCACTAAGGTCGGTGGTGCCGGTGGCAAAGTCGAGGCTGTGGAGTATTATTGATCCCGACGCCAGCAGGTTTTGCCCCATATCGGCCGTCGGTGCCGTGGGGACAACTGCTGTGGGGGATGGGGTCGAGGGCACAGCGGCCTCTTGCGCGCCGACCTGCACCACCTGCAGATAGCCCGCGTCGGGCGCGGTACTGGCCAGCAGCCACACGGCGTCGCCGGTATCCGGGTGACGTGCACTCAGGAAGTGGTACGCTCGCACGTTCACATACATGTTGGGCGCAGGCAGCACATCGATGGCAAAGCGGAAGTCGAAGCCGCCACACGCCTCAGCGGCGCAATCGAGCAAGGTGTCATAACCAGCATCAACCAGTTGCGCGCGCAGTGGCGCCAGAAGTTGTAGCGGCGTCAATCCCGGCGATGGTATGCGGTAGCTGCGGCGTTTGACCGGACCGTCAATGCTGTCCGCCGCGACCTGTCCGTCCGCAAAGGGCGCAGTGGCAACGGATACGCGATCAAGCACACTGTCGCGTGATGCTGTTTGGCGGGCATTCGAGGGGAGTTCGAGTTGCAGGGCCAACACGGGGCCCGCAAGCGCACATCCCAGTGCCGTCAACCAGACCCGCATACTTAGCGCGCCTGTCCGTGATATTCGGGGTTCGGCTTCATTGCCGTGGCGCTCGCCACCCGGTTCGACATGTTAAAAAAGGCGGCGACGTTGACCAGGTCCCAAATGGAGCGATCGTCCAGCCCATGATCGCGCAAAGCCTGCCTGTCCGGTTCCTCGATCTGGGCGGAGGACAGCGTAACCTTTTCTGCAAACTCCAGCATAGCACGTTGGCGCGCTGTGATATCGGCCACGCGCCAGTTCATCACCAGCTGTTCGCCCAAGGCCGGGTCACCTGATAGCTGCCGCACTGTCGCACCATGGGCCGTCAGGCAATAATAGCAGCGGTTCGTGGCGCTGACGACCACCGCCACCATCTCGCGCTCAAGCTTGGTCAGCCCGCTGTCAGCCAGCATCAGGTCGTTGTAGAACCCGGTAAAGGCATTCAGCTTGTCGATGTCGAACGCATGCGCTTTCAACACGTTCGGAACCATGCCCAGCTTGTCCATGCACACATCGAAATACTTCTGCGTGGCCTCGGGCAGTGGATCGACCATGGGCAGGTCGAGGGCGGTAGGCTGATCTGTCATGTGTTCTCCGGCACTGTGCGGTAATGATAGCCACAGAGACGTTGGAACCCCAACCCCTGATAGAGTGTGTTGGCGGGTCCATTTGCCGCTGTGGTCAGCACAGCAATCTGATCCGCGTCGTTTTCCGCTGCCCAGAACGCGGCCTGGCGCATGATCCACCGGGCAACACCCTGACGGCGCTGGTGGGCAAGCACCTCGACCGCGTGCACCATGGCGATGCCATTGTGGATCGCGGCAAAGCCGGTGCCCGCTGGCTTGTCCTTGTGCCGGGCGAGGATGGCCGTTTTCGCGCCGGCCCGGTGCATCACGGCAAGGCGGGCGGGGCCGATGCCTTCTGCGGCCCAGATATCTTCCATGATCGCCAGTGGTTCCCAGATGCGGAAAGCGGTGACGCGCGGAATGGGAGTGTCAGTCAGGGCAGTCGTCGGCGCGATGTAGCCATTGGTCGGATCGACGATGGAATAGCCGTTGGCGTCGAGCAGCTGGTCGAGCGCGTCTTCACCCTGTCGCACCATGAACAGTGGTGTCTGGCCGATGTCCCGCATCGCCATCTCAGCCGTGGCGAGGTCTGATGCGGTCACCGGCCCCTCGGCCGTTGCTGCCGAGACCCGCTTGCCTCCGCCCTGCCCATCGCGGATAACCCATGGCCCCACCCGCGTCAGCTGCGCCGCAGGCCATGTGCCATCGATGGCAGCGTAGAAGGCCGCCATCTCCGTCATGCCGGGAAGTGATCCGACAACGTGCTGAGAGCCGCGTCCACCTCGACCCCGTCCGTGCCCCGGATGACGACATTGGCACCATAGCGTCCGTCCTTGATAAAGGGGTAGGATCCAATGCTGAGGTCCGGATGGGCTGCGGCCAACTCGCCCAACGGGCCTGCAATGTCGCCTTCGCCCCGGTCGATGCGCAGGGTTTTCGAGATCAGGGGTGCGCCGCCCGTCAGCGTGGGCAGGACAGAAGCGACCATGGCTTGAAATACAGACGGCACACCGGCCATGACGTGCACATTCTTGATCGTGAAGCCAGGGGCGGCGGAGACTGGGTTGTCAATCAGCACCGCGCCGTCCGGGATGCGTGCCATGCGCAGGCGCGCGGCGTTCAGTGCGGTGCCGGATTTGGCATAATGCTCGGTCAGGATCGCGCGGGCATCATCACGTATGTCGATTGGTGTGTCGAACGCCGCCGCGATGCAGTCAGCCGTGATGTCATCATGGGTCGGGCCTATGCCGCCGGACGTGAATACGGCATCGTATGTGTCAGAAAAGGCCTGCACCGCCGCAACGATCGCCCCTTGGTCATCGCTGACCACGCGGACCTCTTTCAGGTCGATGCCCTGTTCGGTCAGTTGGCCAGCAAGGTGGTGCATGTTGGCGTCGCGGGTGCGGCCCGAGAGGATCTCGTCTCCGATCACCAGCATGGCGGCGGTGGGGTTGGGCATCTTTGCTTCCTTCTTGACCCATCTTGTTGAGGGGCCAGTCACGGTATAGGCCTGCCCCCATGCGCTTTCAAACCGAACTTGTGCCTGCCACCCTGATCCGCCGCTACAAACGCTTTCTGGCCGATTGTCGGCTGGAGGATGGGCGCGAGGTTGTGGCCCACTGCGCCAACCCCGGCTCGATGATGGGACTGGCGGATCCGGGGATGCGGATTTGGCTGGAACCCAATGACGACCCGAAGAAAAAACTGAAGTTCGGCTGGCGGTTGGTCGAGCATGATGGCGGCCATTTCACCGGGGTCGATACGTCGGTGCCGAACAAGGCCCTGCGTGCCGCGTTCGAGGCGCGCACCGTGCCGGGTTTTGATGCCTACACGACCGTGCGACCCGAACAGAAATATGGCGAGGGCAGCCGGATCGACTTTCTTTTGCAGGGGAATGGATTGCCGGATGCCTATGTCGAGGTGAAATCGGTCACACTGTCCCGCCAGACCGGGCTGGCGGAGTTTCCCGATTCAGTGACGGCGCGCGGCGCCAAGCATTTGGATGAGCTGTCCCGCATGACGGGCGCGGGGCACAGGGCCGTGATGCTGTATCTGGTACAGCGCACGGATTGCGATCGCTTCACCCTCGCTGGCGATATTGACCCCGGTTATGCCGCCGCCTATGCGGCCGCGTCCGGGGCAGGGGTGGAAACCTTGTGCCTTGGCACCCATATTACGCCGGCGGGCGTGCAGGTGGGTGCGCCCTTGGCCGTGGTCATGTGACCCACTGGCTCTTTTTGCCGCAGTGCAGTATATTCTGATCGTCACCGCCGATGGAGCGCGCTTTGGACCATGATACCCGCGGTCGTCTGACCAAGGACGGCATTCGCATTTACGACCCTTCGGACTTTGCCGGGATGCACGCGGCAGGTCGGCTTGCGGCCGAGATTCTGGACGCGATGTCGGCGCATGTCTTCCCCGGTCAGACCACGGGCGAGGTTGACCGCCTCATCACCAAGATGGTGGATGACGCTGGCGCCAAGTCAGCCACCATCGGCTACAAGGGCTACCAGCACGCCAGCTGCATCAGCGTGAACCACGTGGTCTGTCATGGTATTCCCGGTGACAAGGTGCTGAAGGATGGTGACATCCTGAATATCGACGTGACCGTCATCGTTGACGGCTGGTACGGTGATACGAGCCGCATGTTCGTGGCGGGCAAACTGCCCCGCAAGGCCGAACGATTGATCGAGATCACCCACGATTCCCTGATGCGCGGGATCGAAGCGGTGAAACCCGGCAACACCTTTGGCGACATAGGCTATGCCATTCAAAGCTTTGTCGAGAGCCACCGCATGTCTGTCGTGCGCGACTTCTGCGGCCACGGGCTGGGCCGCGTGTTCCATGCGCCCCCAAACGTCTTGCACTATGGCCGTCCCGGCACCGGCGCAGTGTTGGAACCCGGCATGTTCTTTACCATCGAGCCGATGGTCAATCTGGGCCGCCCAGAGACCAAGACACTGGCCGATGACTGGACGGCGGTGACACGGGACAAGTCCCTGTCTGCCCAGTTCGAGCATTCGGTGGGTGTGACCGAGGATGGCGTCGAAATCTTTACGCTGTCACCTGCAGGGACATTTCATCCGACATATGGTTAGGCGAAGGGCGGACGACACGTCTGCCTTACGATTGATCGGGTAAGGGGCAGCTTGCTGCACCCCTTCAACGTACCCGGGATGCGCTGATGACAACTGTAAGGCGCACCTTTTGTGCGCCCAGCGGAGGGCGCCTTCGCCTTACGCCAGTTCGAGGAGCGTCACATATGTGCTGCCGAACCGGCGCTGGTCCAGTGGCGCATATCCGGCGGGTGGGGTCATCGCGGCATTCTCTTCCCACACGATCAACGTATCGGGCGCACACCAATCCCGAACCGCAATCAACGCCTTTTCGCCCAGCCCCTTGCCGTAGGGCGGGTCGAGGAACACCAGATCGAACGGCGCGCCCGCCCATGCCATGGGCCGTGTCGCATCGCCACGCATCACTTGCACCTGATCGCGCGCGTCCAGCTTCTGGGTGTTCTCGGCAATCAACTTCTGCCCGACCCGCCCGTTTTCCACGAACACTGCGGCCTTGGCACCGCGCGACAACGCCTCGAACCCCAATGACCCCGTCCCGGCAAACAGGTCCAGCACATGTGCACCCTCGATCACCCCGCGATGGGTCAGCATGGAAAAGAGGCTCTCGCGCACCCTGTCGGGTGTCGGACGCAGATGCGCACCCGGATCGCCCTTGCCCACCGTCGCCAAGGGCACGCCGCTCCACTGGCCAGCGATGATCCTCACTTGAGCAGTGCCTTCAGATCGCCATCCGGATCAACGACAACCGCGGGATCGGCGGTCTTGCCCGCCTCGATGAGCCGCTTGCCAATCATGTAGGAGCGGGGGTCGTTGGCCGCATCCACAGCCAACAGCGTGTCGCCCGCGTAGTACCAGAAGGACTTGGCCGCGCCGCCGTCGCGGGTCACAACCCGGTCATACCCGGTGTTCAGCCCTGCGATTTGCAATTTCACATCGTACTGATCGGACCAGAACCACGGACGGGCGACATAATCCTCGCCCGCCCCCATGATGTTCTCCGCCACGCATTCCGCCTGATCAATGGCGTTCGGCACACTCTCAAGCCGAATGCGGTCGCCGCGGTATGGGAAGGACGCGCAATCACCCGCCGCCCACACATGGGGCGCGGAGGTGCGGCCCTGGGCATCAGTGGCGATGCCATTGTCGATGGTGATCCCGGCGGCCTCTGCCAGTTCGGTGCCTGGCGAAATACCAACGCCGACAATCACAACGTCCACATCCAGCGTAGTTCCGTCTGTCAGCTCGGCCCCCGCAACCGTTCCGCCGCCAATCAGTCGTGTCAGGCCAACCCCTTCGCGAAGGTCAACGCCGTGGCCTTTGTGCAGATCCCGGAAATAGTCACTGGTCTGTGGCGCTGCCACCCGTTGCAGGATGCGATCCGCCATTTCGACCAGAACGACGTTCAGGCCAAGTTTGCAGCACACGGCCGCCGCCTCGAGCCCGATGTAACCGCCACCGACAATCAGGGCGGTCTTGCCTGCCTTGCACCAGGGCGCCATCGTATCCACGTCGGCGAGATCACGGACGGTGAACACGCCATCCAGATCGCCGCCTATGGAAGCAGGAAGGCGGCGCGGAGCCGACCCGGTGGTCAAAACGAGGTCGGTATAGTCCAGCACCTCATCCCCAACCGTCACGGTTTGCGCCGCTGTGTCGATGGCCGATACGGTTGTCCCCGTCCGCACATCCACATTATTGTCGGTATAAAAGCTGTCTGGCCGCAGGAACATCCGTTCAAGCGGCATGTCGCCCAACAAGTACGCCTTGGACAGCGGCGGGCGCTGATAAGGCAATGCAGGTTCGGCCCCGATCAACGTCACGCGCCCCTCGAACCCGCCATTGCGCAGCTTGGCGACGCAAGATGACCCCGCCTGCCCTGCTCCGATCACCACAACATGGCTCATATCATCCACCTTTGCCCTCGCCCTTTACCGACCTGCAGCCTATATCGCAGGGGAAGACAGACGCAATTCCAAGAAAGGCGCAAACAATGGCAATTTCTGTAGGCGACACGCTGCCCGACGCGACACTTGTTCAACTGGGGAGTGAAGGTCCCGAACAGGTGAAACTGAGCGACAAGGTCAAAGGCCGCAAGGTTGTGATCTTTGCCCTGCCCGGGGCCTATACCGGCACCTGCAGCACCGCCCATGTGCCCAGCTTTATCCGGACCAAGGATCAGTTTGCCGGTAAAGGCGTGGACGAGGTGATCTGTGTATCCGTCAACGATCCCTTCGTCATGGGGGCCTGGGGCGACGCGACGGGTGCGACCAAGGCGGGCATCACGATGCTGGGAGATCCCGACGCGACATTCACCAAGGCAATGGGCCGGGCGTTCACCGCACCGCCCGTCGGTTTGTATGATCGTTCGACCCGCTACGCCATGGTCGTCGAAGACGGCAAAGTGACCGTATTGCAGGAAGAGGAAAACCCCGGCGTCTGCGACGTGTCGGGCGGTGAGGCATTGCTGGACGCGATCTGAACCCGCGCCAAATCAGAATGACGCAAAAGGCCCCCAATCCGGGGGCCTTTTCCATTTGGATCACGCAGCGCCTGATCGCACTCTACTCCGCCAGACTGTCCAGCTTGCGGGCCAATTTCACGTCCAGAGTGCTCAGCCCGCTCACGTCATGTGTGGTCAGCGTCACTTCGACCCGCTTGTAGACATTGAACCACTCGGGGTGGTGGTCCCACTTCTCAGCCCAGATAGCCGCACGGGTCATCCACGCAAACGCATCCACGAAGTCATTGAATTCAAAAGTCTTGTGGATCGCATCGCGCCCGTCCGTGACGGCCCATCCGGTGGCAAGCAGCGGATCCAGCAGGGTGCCCCGCGTCTCATCACTCAGCTTTTCCATCATTCCTGTTCCTCGATCTGGACCTTTTTGAAAGGTCCGTAATCCGTGAGGATTTCGATCTCCTCTTCCACCGCCTCACGTTCGGCTTCGAGGTAGCGGGCAACCGCGTCGGCGAAACCCGGATCGCCCATCCAGTGCAGGCTGTGGGTCTGCGTCGGCAGATAGCCCCGCGCCAGCTTGTGTTCGCCCTGTGCCCCCGCTTCGACCCGGTCCAGCCGATACTGGATGGCGATGTCGATGGCCTGATAGTAGCACAGCTCGAAATGTAAGCAGGGGTGATGTTCGATACATCCCCAGTAGCGGCCAAATAATGCGTGGGCACCAAAAAAGTTTAGGGCACCTGCAACGTAGCGCCCGTTGCGCTCGGCCAGGATCAGCGCCATGTCATCCGCCATCGTCTCGTGCGCGATGTCGAAGAAGCGCCTTGTGAGGTAGGGCGTGCCCCATTTGCGCGCGCCGGTGTCCTGATAGAAGTGCCAGAACGCATCCCAGTGTTCGGGTCGCAGGTCATCGCCTGTCAAGACGTGGATGTCGCCGCCAAAGTCCTGCGCCCGCTGCCGTTCCTTGCGGATGTTCTTGCGCTTGCGGCTGGACAGAGAGGCAAGGAAGTCGTCGAACGTGTCGTAGCCGTCATTCAGCCAATGAAATTGTTGGGTGGCACGGGGCATAAGCCCCAGTTCCGCGCCAAAGTCCCGTTCGACTTCCGTGCAGAAGGTTACGTGCAGCGAACTGAGTTTGTTGTTTTTGCAAAGCTGCACCGCGCCAGAAATCAGCCCCCGCATTCCCAGTTCGGGAAAATCCGGGTGTGTCAGGAACCGGCGCCCTGTCGCCGGAGTATGCGGCACCGCGATTTGCAGTTTCGGGTAGTACCGCCCCCCGGCCCGCTCCAATGCATGGGCCCAGTTGTGGTCAAAGATGTATTCGCCCTGGCTGTGGTTCTTGGCGTACATGGGCGCAAAGCCAATGGTCTGCCCACCCGCAATTGCCTGCAGGTATTGCGGCTGCCAGCCCGTTCCGGGACCAACCGAGTTGCTGTCTTCCAGCGCCTTGAGGAACCGATGCGTGGTGAAAGGGTCGTTTGGTCGCCCGCCATTGGCCGCCTCGGGGCAGGCGCAGGCGTCCCACTCTTCGGCGGGGATCTGCGAAAGGCTTGGCACCACACGAATTTCTATCTCTTGCTCGGACACGCGGGCCTTTCCCTACTTTCAGCATCTGAATGTGTGTCTCGGACGCTGCTGTTCAACCGGGATTGGGGGCGAGGTAGCCTTCGAAGGTCACATTTTGTGCGACCTCTCGCGCTTGTGCTTCCTGTTCAGGTGACTTGATGGTCCAGCAGAGGATGTTGGCGCCGGCAGCTTTCAGTTCGGCGACACGTTGACGAGCAAGGTCCGCCGCCTCGTGACTGATGAAGGATGCGCCGACCCGGTCGAAGTCCGGGATACCGCGCAAGTGATCGCGTGTCGCTGCGTTCAAAGGCCAGTCATCGGCGGCGTAGGCACCGGTGACCAATCCGCGTGGAATATCCGGGCAAAGCGCGGCCATACGCGCCACGCTGTGCGGATTGAAGGACATGAGGGCGACGGGTCCATCGTAGCCATTCAATGCGGCAGCCGTCGCCTGCTCCAGCGGGCCGATGTCGTCGCCCATTGCACCGTCCTGATCCTTGATCTCGATCAGCAGGGGGACTTGTCCGGCCACGATTTCCAGCACCTCGGGCAAGGTTGGAATGCTCTCGTCCCCGCCTTTCAGCGGCGTTTGGGCAAGTTTCCCCGCGGGGATAACGCGCACTGGACCAGAGCCATCAGCCAGACGGTCCAGCGCATAGTCATGAAACACCATGGCCTGATTGTCGGCGCTGAGCTGCACATCGATCTCGATTCCATAGCCATGCATGAGTGCCGCGCGAATGGCGGCGCGGCTGTTTTCAGGGCGGCCATCTGTGACATCGTGCAGGGCGCGGTGCGCCAGCGGTGCACCCAGAAATGCATCGGGCAAACGAGGGATCATTTGATCTGGAAGATGCCTTCGATCTCAACCGCAACGCCAAGCGGCAGGGCCGCTGCCGACACCGCCGAGCGGCTGTGACGACCTGCATCACCCAGCGCTTCGACCAGGAAATCGGAGGCCCCGTTGATGACCTTGGGTTGGTCGGTGAAATCAGCAGTCGAGTTGACGAAGCCGGTCAGCTTGATAACGCGCACAAGCCGGTCGATATCGCCGCCGCAAGCCGCCTTGACCTGCGCAAGCAGACTGATGGCACAGGTTTTTGCAGCTGCGGCCCCAGCCTCGACGTTCATGTCCGCGCCCAGCTTGCCCACAATCAGGCCATCAGGCCCGTTCGAGATTTGGCCCGAGACGTAGACGATGTCGCCCACTTGCACGAACGGCACGTAGTTGGCAGCAGGCGCAGGGGCGTCAGGCAGGTTTACACCCAGTTCAGCAAGGCGGGTTTCGATGGACATGCGATGTCTCCTTTGATCGGTCTGCGCGGACGCTAGACCGCCCGCGCTGCCGTGAAAAGGCCCGATGTCAGGATTCGCGGAACGCGCGGTTGAAGTAGTCCGCAACCGGCTTGATCAGGTAAGCCAGCGGCGAACGATCGGCAGTGCGAATAAACGCTTCTACCGGCATGCCAGGCACCAATACCTGCCCCTCGTTCAGCTTTTCCAACTCACCTGGATTCAGTACGATTTCGGCCCGGTAGTAGCTGGCGCCGACATTCTCATCCTCGAACGCATCGGCAGAAACGAGCACCACCTCGCCCACGAGTTCGGGCGTGGTGCGCTGGTCGAGCGCGGAAAAGCGCAGGTTCACGGATTGCCCGGTCACGATCTGATCGATGTGGATGGGATCCACCCGGGCGGCAATCACAAGCGGGCGATCCTGTGGAATCAGGAACAGGACGGGATCAGCCGCCCGCACAACCGAGCGCGGTGTCTGCACCCGCATGTTGTAGACGATGCCCGACACTGGTGCGCGGATCTCCATCCGTTCGATATCGGTCAACAAGGCCAACCGCTGTTCGATCAGTTCCAGCTCTCGCGTGCGCAGGTCGCGCAATTCGGTGATCGCCTCTTCACGCCGCCCGGACGTCAAGCGCAGCACTTCGATTTCGATCTCGGTGATACGTTGTTCAGATTGTGCCTTGGACGCCGCAAGCTCGCCCAATTGCCCTTCAAGCGATGCCTGTTGTCGTTGCAAAGCCAGCACGCCAGAGGCCTGTGCCAGCCCCCGCTCCAGCAGGCTTTGCTGCGCCTCGAGTTCCTGTTCAATCAAGTCAAGTTGCCGGGCCAGCGACACCTCTTGTGCCTCGATCCCCTTGATCTGATTGCGGGTTTGCGCCGCGCGTTCCGCGAGCTGTTCGGATTGGTTATCAATGGACTCGCGCCGGGCGTGGAAGAGGTTTTCCTGCCCAGTCACCAACTCTTGTACGTCTGGCCAAGTTGCAGCGACCGACAGCAACTTGGATTCGAACGTGATCTCGTCGTTGTCGTCCCTTTCGGCCTCAAGCCGTCCACGGCGGGCCATGAATTCATATAGCTGCCCCTCGACGATAGCCTGGTTGGAGCGCATCTGTTTCACGTCAAGCTGGATCAACAGATCGCCTGCGTCGACGCTGTCGCCCTCTTGCACTGCGATGTCAGACACAATGCCACCAGTGGAATGCTGGACGACCTGCCGGTTCTGATCCACTTCGATACGACCAGAGGCAATGACCGCACCCGCGATCTGGGTCAGCGTCGCCCACGCGGCAAGGCCACCCAAAAGACCGAACAGACCGAAAAAACCAATGATCAGAGGCTTGGTTGCAGACCAACGCTTATCGCTCATGACACCCCTCCTGCACCCGCTGGCGCGCGTTGGATTTGCTCATGGTTCTTGACCATGGATTTCAGCACCTCATCCTTGGGCCCAAAGGCGGTACGGACGCCACCGTCAATGACCAGCAGAAGGTCACATTCCTGAATGGCCGCGGGCCGGTGTGCCATGATGATGACGGATCGTCCGTCGGCCTTGGACGTGCGAATGGCCTGGTTCAGCGCCATCGTCCCCTCGTTATCGAGGTTGGAGTTGGGTTCATCCAGAACAAGGATCACCGGATCATCGTAGAGTGCCCGCGCGAGGCCGATCCGTTGCACTTGCCCGCCGGACAGACGCTGTTGGCCCGCATCGATCCGGGTGTCGTAGCCATCCGGCAATTCAAGGATCATCTTGTGCGCGTCCGCCTTTTGCGCAGCCGCAACCACCTTCTGATCATCTGGTGCAGTCGAGAGCCGGGCGATGTTTTCGGCAATTGTACCGTCAAACAGCTGCACCCGCTGTGGCAGGTAGCCGATATGCATGCCCAGCACGTCCGGCTCGTATTGGTCCAGTGCCGCGGCATCCAGACGGATGGACCCGCCTGCCGGACGCCACACGCCTGTCAGGCAGCGGGCCAGGGTGGACTTGCCAGCCCCTGACGGCCCGATAACCCCCATGGCATGGCCCGGCGGCAGATCAAAATTGAGCCCGCGCAGCGCAGCAGCCTTTTCGCCCGGCGGCACCACCGTCAGGCTTTTGGCGATCAGCCGCGCCTTCGGCTTGGGCAGGGCCGTGCGTGTTGCTTCGGGTGCAACCGCACCCAGCAATTCCGCCAGCGCCCCCCACCCCTTGATCGCGCGTTGGACCACGGGCCATTGCGTCAACATCAGTTCGATCGGTGCAAGTGCGCGCCCCAGAAGGATCGAACCCGCAATCATCGCCCCCGGCGTCATTTCGTTCTGAAGGACCAGATAGGCCCCCAGCCCCAGCATTGCACTTTGCAGAAACAGCCGCAGCGTCTTGGTCAGCGAGGTGAAACCCCCGCCGATATCCGTCGCCTTGATCTGTTCATCAAGGGCGGCCCCCCGGGCCTTTTGCCAACGGTCAAAGGCTGCGTCCCGCATGCCCATTGCCTGCACCATCTCGGCCTCGATCCGCAGTTGGTCAGACATCGACGATGCCACTTGCCCAGCCTGTCCGGCCCGCATCTGCGGAAGACGCGACAAAAGTTGGTTGGCAACTGCGATCAGGATCAAAACGCCCCCACCGACCAGCGCCAAAATGCCCAACATGGGATGGAACATGAAGATTGCGGCAACGAAAATCGGGGTCCACGGCAAATCGAAAAACGCCATCAACACGGGCGACGTGATAAATCGCTGCACCCCTTCAAGATCGGCGAGGCCTGTCTGCGTGCGCAGATCAGGTGCAACGGCGGATTTGCGGACAACCGCATCAAACACCCTGCGGTCCAGATCATTCTGAAAACGAGCCCCGACACGCGCCATGATTCGCCCGCGGGTAAAGTCGAGTATGCCCATCACGCCGTAGAGAAAGACCACCAGCAGCGATAAGGCGATCAGTGTTTCCTCGCTTCGGCTGCCAAGGACCCGGTCATAGACCTGCAACATGTATATCGGGCCCGTCAGCATCAGCAGGTTCGCGAAGAGGCTGAACAACCCGACCGCCCAGTACAGTCCCTTGCTTTTGCGGCGTACGGACCGTAGCTCCGCCTGCCCTCGTTTCGTCAATTCACTTTGCATCGGCACCATTTCGCTTGTTTACTGCTCGACTTTGTTTTCATACCACGATGGCGTATTCTGCCTGTCACGCAAGTGCCACATGTACAAGGTTCCCCATGTGGCGCTATGGGCATTTAGAATAACCGTATTAATTACGTACCACGAATATCTAACGGAGATTTGCATTGTCTCTTTTTTGTCGCGCTCGGCGCGCTGTCGCCCTTCTACTTGCCGTTGGATCGCTCGCGGCCTGTGCTACGTCGGACCAAAGGCCTACGCAACCTGATGGGATAAATGACCCGTATGAGGCGCAGAACCGCCGGGTCCACGCCTTCAATCGCGGGCTCGACCGTGCTGTCGTGCGCCCGGCCGCTGTCGGGTACTCTACCGTACTGCCGGACGAGATAGAGGACAGCGTAAGCAACTTTGCAAAGAACCTGGGCGAGCCGTCGGTTGTGGTGAACAGCCTGCTTCAAGGTGATGCCAAAGGAGCCGGCATTTCGACCGTCCGGTTTCTGACCAACTCGGTCCTTGGTATTTTTGGCCTGTTCGACGTTGCCACCGACTTCCAGGTTCCGCAGCATGACACGGATTTCGGCGAGACACTTTATGTCTGGGGCGTGGGTGAAGGCGCGTACATTGAGCTTCCCCTTCTTGGCCCGTCGACCGCGCGCAACACAACAGGCAAGGTGGTTGACCTGTTTACCAACCCCCTCAGCTACATGGTCGACAGCCCTGAACAGTTTTATGGTACCGTTGCGGCGGCGGCTTCCGGCCTATCCCGTCGTGGCCGGTTTTCCGACACAGTCGATTCGATCCTATATGAAAGTGCCGACAGCTATGCGCAGGCACGCCTGATATGGCTGCAGAACCGACGCTTTGA
Organism: uncultured Tateyamaria sp.; assembly: GCF_947504105.1. Classification (GTDB taxonomy): domain Bacteria; phylum Pseudomonadota; class Alphaproteobacteria; order Rhodobacterales; family Rhodobacteraceae; genus Tateyamaria. The sequence goes on along the minus strand of NZ_CANNGP010000051.1, from coordinate 776 downwards.
ACTGGGCGATGCCGGAACAGCGCCCGAGATTGATCCGTTTGCATTAGACACAGAGGGTTTCTGACGATGGACCGACGCCACTTCATTGCAGCCGCAACGAGCGTTGCCGCTGTTCTTCCCGCTCTTCCCGCGTTTGCCTTGAATGAGGCGAGTGCCGAGCGTCTGATCAATGCGCTTGTCGGAGACATCAACAGTGTCATTGCATCAGGCAAGGGCGAGAACGCGATGTTCCGCGATTTCGAACGCATCTTTGCCAAGTACAGCGACACGTCCTACATCGCCGCTTATGCGATGGGTGTTGATGGCCGTCGTGCCAGCAACGGACAAAAGCGTGCGTTTTCAAAAGCGTTTCAGGGCTATATTTCGCGGAAATATGGCCGCCGCTTCCGCGAATTCATCGGGGGCCGCCTGGAAGTCAAAGGCGTGCGCAAGGTCAAGAACTGGTTCGAGGTGGAAACGACTGCCTTTCTGCGTGGCGAGTCCCCGTTTGCGGTGACCTTCCACGTGTCGGACCGGTCGGGTCGTGACCTGTTTTTCAACATGTTCATCGAAGGTGTGAACCTGCTGTTGACCGAGCGCACCGAGATTGGCGCACTGATCGACCGCAATGGCGGGGACATCGACGCCATGATCTCGGATCTGAGCAAGCTGAGCTAACACGCTCCCAAGCAGAACAACCAAATACGGGCTCCGCTGAATGCGGGGCCTTTCTTATGTGGACTACTGTCAAGTATGACTTTTGCTGTTGCTCAACCGTCTTCAAATGGCAGGGTTGA
>NZ_CANNGP010000050.1 GCF_947504105.1 uncultured Tateyamaria sp. | reverse complement strand
TCAGGCTCAGGCTCAGGCTCAGGCTCAGGCTCAGGCTCAGGCTCAGGCTCAGGCTCAGGCTCAGGCTCAGGCTCAGGAACGATTATCGGTTCAGGGTCGGGTGCAACAGGTGTTTCGATGGGTTCAGACACAGGTTCCGGGTCCGAAATCACCGGCGCTTCGACCGGCACAGGTTCGGGTATCGGGTCGGACACCGGCGGCATTTCGACCGGTGTAGGGGCAAGCGTTGGATCGGGTGTGGGCACGATCTCGGGGTCAGGTGCCGCAGCCTCTTCGACACCACCATCTTCGACAATCGCTTCCAGCCCTTCGTCAATCTTGGACGAGGACTTGAACAGCCGATCCTTGAGTTTCTTAAAAAATGCCATGATGCCCCGATACTTGGTCTGACCCTCACCTAATACGGTGCGCCCGTCATGAAAAGATGTGAGTTATCGTTGGCTCCCACACCACTTCATGCCATGAGATTGCGCGGTTAGCGCTTAAATAAATTACCATTCAAAAAGGGCACGGGGTCATGACACGAAAATACGGACGGACGTATCACCTGCCAACATCTCAGGGGCTAGCCTCGGATGACAAAGTGATCACGGATTTAAGTGTTCTGGAGACCGCGCACGAGATTGTCGTGACCGAGAAGATGGATGGCGAAAACACTACAATTCACGCACAGGGCTGCCACCCTCGTAGCCCAGATGCACGCGACCACCCGTCGCGTGATTGGGTCAAAGCGTTTGCGGCAAGCGTATCACCCATGCTGACCAGCGACGAACGGATCATTGGAGAGAACCTCTATGCAAAGCACGCCATAGCATACAACGCTCTGCCGTCGTTTTTTCTTGGCTTTGCATGGATCAAAGAGGGCTTGTTTCAACCCTGGGACGCAACACTGGAGCGTTTTGCTTCACTGGGTGTCACGCCCGTCCCCGTCCTGTTTCGCGGCGCTTTCTCTCACACCGTATTAAAGCAACTGGCCGCTGATCTGGATACCGAACGGCAAGAAGGGTTTGTGGTCCGTTTAATTGACGGATTTCCCGAGCAAGACATGGACCGGTCTTTGGCCAAATATGTTCGTGAAAATCACGTCCAAACTGACGTACATTGGACGAAAGCGCCACTTATCCCCAATCGGATGGTCAAGCGCTCTTAGATTTCATCCCCGAAATGCTTCATCGTCAGCTTGATCGGGTTCGGGGCCGCCTGCCCCAGACCACAGATGGAGGCATCTGTCATGGCGGTGCAGAGTTCATCAAGCAGACCCTGATCCCATGTGTCGGCCTGCATCAGCTTGACCGCTTTTTCGCAGCCCACCCGACAGGGTGTGCATTGGCCGCAGCTTTCATCCTCGAAGAACTTGAGCATGTTGAGTGCTGCGTCGCGGGCGCGGTCCTGGTCCGACAGGACCACCACCGCCGCCGAGCCGATAAAGGTGCCGTGCGGTTGCAGCGTGTCGAAGTCGAGCGGGATGTCGTTCATTGAGGCCGGGAGAAGGCCCGAGGACGGGCCGCCCGGTTGGTAGGCTTTGAACACGTGGCCGTCGGCCATACCGCCCGCTGCGTCGATGATATCGATGATCGTGGAGCCCGCGGGCAGCAGGTACACCCCCGGCTGCGCGACACGACCCGAGACGGAGTAGCTGCGCAGGCCCGTGCGCCCGTTCTTTTCGGTGCTGTTCAGCACTTCGGGCCCTTCGCGGCAGATGCGCGCGATCCAGTGCAGGGTTTCGACGTTGTGCACCAGCGTGGGCTGGTTGAAGATGCCAACTTGCGCGACGTAGGGTGGCCGGTGCCGCGGCAGGCCGCGCTTGCCTTCGATGCTTTCGATCATCGCGGATTCTTCGCCGCAGATATAGGCGCCCGCGCCGCGCCGCAGGTCGATATAGCCGGGTTTCACGATGCCTGCGTCTTCCAGCGCCTTGATTTCACGGGCGAGAATGTCGAGCACGGCGGGGTATTCGTCGCGCATGTAGATGAAGCACGTGTCCGCCTCGACCGCCCAGGCGGCGATCAGCATCCCCTCAAGGAACAGGTGCGGGGTGCGTTCGAGGTAGTAGCGGTCTTTGAACGTGCCTGGCTCGCCCTCGTCCCCGTTTACGGCGAGGTAGCGCGGGCCCGGGTTGGCACGGACAAAGCCCCATTTGGTGCCGGACGGGAAGCCAGCGCCGCCCAAGCCCCGCAGGCCGCTTTCCTTGATCTTGGCCTGCACATCTTCCCAATTGCCGCTGCCGCGCAGTTGCTTGAGGGCCGTGTAGCCCCCTGCGGCGGCGTAGGTGTCCAGCGTTTCGTAGTCCGGGACATGCGTGTGGGTGTCGTCGGCCGCGATGGCCTCCTGCACCTTTTTCGGCGTGGCGTTGTCGATGTGGTTGTGTCCCAGCTCAAGCACCGGGGCCGTGTCGCACCGGCCCATGCAGGGCGCACGCAGGACGCGCACCTGCGTCGGGTCAAGGCCGCCTTCGAGGGCGGATTTGAGCGCTTGGGCCCCTGCCAGCTCGCAGCTGAGCGAGTCGCAAACGCGGATGGTGAGTGCGGGGGGTGGAACCTCGCCCTCTTTCACCACGTCGAAATGGGCATAGAAGGTGGCAACCTCGTAGACCTCGGCCATGCTGAGGCGCATTTCTTCGGCCAGCGCGCGCAGGTGGGCGGCAGAGAGGTGACCATCGGTGTCCTGGATCAGATGCAGGAATTCGATCAGCAGGTCGCGGCGGCGCGGTTGGTCGCCGAGCAGCGCCTGCACCTCTTCCCAGGCCTGATCCTCAAGCGCGCGGCCCTTGGGACGGACACGCCCCTTGCCCTTGCCCGATTTCCAGACACCTTTGCCCTTTGCCGACTCGTCCAGCGCCATCACACGCACTCCTGCCCTGATTTGGCCGAAGAATATCAGCGCAGGCAAAGCGCGATCAGCCCAAAAGCGACGCCCCGACACACAAATGACGCGCGTATCGTCACCATGTTGCCGCCAATGGGTCACGCTTTGGCAGCAAATTTAAGCTAGGAGCACCAGCAGTTACGGTGTGATACCGTCCAGCCGTTGAAATCGGAGTGATTCTGCGCGCATGCCGCCCCTGTTGATGTTTACTATTGCCAGCTTTTTGCCCGTCCTGTGTCTGGCGGCAGCCTGCATCCTTGGAGGAATTTGGCCACTTCTCGCTGTTCTGGCCATCACCGTGTTTGTCTTCTTCCTCGACAAATTGCCGGTGCGTGCCGCGTCAACGGATGCATCCGGTCATCGGCTTTCCGAAGCATTGGGTGTAACCCATTTTCTTCTGTTGGGTTTGACTGTTTGGGCCATGGGCGCAGAGCTTGCGATGCTCGACAAGGGTCTGATCATCGTTGCAGCGGGGCTGTATTTTGGGCAAGTTTCCAATTCCAACGCACACGAATTGATCCACCGCGCGGATCGTTGGGCCTTTCGGCTGGGGGCAGCATGCTATGCGTCCATCCTGTTTGGTCATCACACCAGTGCGCACCGTTTGGTACATCACGTTCACGCGGCCACCCCGTTAGACCCGGCAACGGCCCGCTTAGGCGAAGGATTCTGGACCTATCTGCCGCGGGCCTGGATTGGCGGATGTCGTGCGGGGCTGCGGGCCGAACAGAAGCGCCATGACGGCGCCCAGTTTCCACGTTCGTACCTTTTCTATGCGCTGGCAACCACGCTCAGTATCGGCGGCGCATATGTGTTGGCAGGCACCGCAGGCGTTCTGGGATTGGTCATCATCAGCGCCTATGCGCAAATTCAATTGATGCTTTCAGACTACGTGCAGCACTATGGGCTGATGCGCAGCACTCTGCCGGACGGTCGGTTGGAACCAATGGGCCCGGCGCATTCTTGGAACGCACGACAATGGTACTCGGCTGCCATGATGCTGAACGCACCGCGACACTCTGCCCACCATGCGCGTCCAGCGACTTCCTTTCCGCGTTTGGAATTGGATTCAGGCACCATGCCCATGCTGCCGCATTCCTTACCTGTGATGGCCGTTGTCGCACTTGTCCCACCCCTGTGGCGCCGCATCATGGACAAGCGGGTAGAACACTGGGCAAGTACGACGAGGCAAGGCAGGATGATGCCAGCGCCTGCTTGATGCAAAGCCCACTCTGGCAGGTCACGCATCACTCTGCCAGAGTGCGCGCATGATCCTGCGCCTCTTGATGATCCCACTTGTCCTTCTGGGCACCGCCGCGGCAGCCGATCCAATGACGGCTGCAGAATTTGAGTCTTATGTAACGGGCAAGACGCTTTATTACGGCCAGTCGGGTCAGGCCTATGGCGCAGAAATCTATCACAAGAACCGGCGTGTCACCTGGTCCTTTCTGGATGGCGAATGCAGGGAAGGGCGATGGTACAATGACGGCCCACTGATCTGCTTTGTTTACGAGGATCGCCCAGACCCGCAATGCTGGACGTTTGAACAGGGTCCCGGGGGCCTGGTCGCAACCTTCGAGAATGATCCTGCCAGCACTGAGCTGTATGAAGCGCAGGATGTTGGCGAAGAAATGATCTGCCTTGGCCCAAAGATCGGCGTGTGAGCCGTGCCGACGACACGTCCGCCTTACAGATTCTGCATCACCGCGCAACAGACATGTTGTAAGGCGGAGGTGACCTCCGCCTTATCCGGCGCGTGCTATGCGATGGAGCTTTGCCCGTAAGGCGCATCTTGATGCGCCCTAGAACAACGATCCCTGTTCTGGCGGTTTGGTTGCAGATTTCTGCGCAGTGCTTTTTCCGCCACCCAGTTTCATGCGCCCGTCAGCGAATTCGATCTCAAGGCCGCTCGCCTGTTCTGCTTCTTCCCGGTTGGTCAGGATCTGCCCCCCGCCCCGCACAACGGCATACCCGCGTGCCAGCGTCGCCTTGTAGCTGAGTGTTTCACGCAGCCGATCCATGGCCGCAAGCTTGCGGTGCAAACCGTCCAATTGCCTCTGACCAGCGGCTTGCATCCGGGCCGTTGCATCCCGCAGCCGTTCCGACTTGCGGGCTGCATCCTGCCCGATCCGCGTCGGGGTCAGGCGGGCCGTGCGCGCCTCCAACCGTTCGCGCTTGGTTGCTGCCACTCGGGCCAAGGCGGGTTCAAGTCGCACAGACAAGGCATCAAGACGGCGTCTTTCTGCCTCGAGGCTGCGCCGTAATGTGGCCGGACGCAGGCTGCCCGACACCTCGGACAGACGCACCTTGCGCCGCTGCACACCAGCGATCAGCGCGGGTCCAAGTTGGCCGCCCGTCACGTCAAGCCGTTGGCGCGGCCCTTCGACCAGCGCATCCGCCCGCGGCAAGGCGCGGGCAAGATCGCGCAGCCGCTGCTGCCGTCGCTGCATCCCACCACTCACCGCGCCCGTCATCCGTGCGCCAGCTTGTTTAACCCAGGCCAACAATTCGTGGCGCACCGGTACGGCCATTTCGGCGGCGGCCGTCGGCGTGGGCGCGCGCCGATCCGACACGAAGTCGATCAGCGTGGTGTCGGTTTCGTGCCCCACTGCCGAAATCAGCGGGATGTCAGAGGCGGCGGCGGCGCGCGCGACCGCTTCTTCGTTGAAGCCCCAGAGATCCTCGACGGAGCCACCGCCGCGCGCCACGATCAGCAGATCGGGTCGGGGCATGCCGCCCCCGGGCGTCAATGCGTTGAAGCCTGTGATGGCGCGCGCAACTTCGGGCGCGCAATTGGCCCCCTGCACCGCGACCGGCCAGATCAGCACCTTGCGCGGGAACCGATCCCGCAACCGATGCAGGATGTCGCGGATCACGGCCCCCTGCAAAGACGTCACAACCCCGATCACCTCGGGCAGGTAGGGCAAGGGCCGCTTGCGGGCGTCGTCAAACAACCCCTCGGCGGCGAGTGCCTTTTTGCGTTTTTCCAGAAGCGCCATCAGCGCGCCCTGCCCGGCAATCGCGATGCGTTCGGCATTGAGTGAGAATTTGGATTGGAAGCCAGAGGCCGTCATGCGGCCTTCGGCCACGACCTCCATCCCTTCTTCGGGCATGGTGCCCAGACCGCTGACCTGTCCCTTCCACGTCATGCAGGACAGGACGTTGCGGTCGTCCTTGAGGTCGAAATAGAGGTGGCCGGAACGGGCCAGCACGACGCGCCCGACCTCGCCCTTGATCCGGACCCAGCCCAGTTCGCCCTCGATCAGCTTGCGCACCTTGCCCGCAATCTCGGACACCGAAAACTCGGGTGTGTTCGAACCGGGAACGGGATCGTCAAGCAGGTCCATGGGCCATCCTTGTGCTGCGGGTCCGGCCAGCTTAGAACGCGGCCAAGTGAAGGCCAAGGAGCAAGTGATGAACATTCTCATTCTGGGCGGCGGTGGCCGCGAGCACAGCTTGGCCTGGGCGGTGTTGCAGAACCCCAAATGCGACCGGCTGGTCGTGGCCCCCGGCAATGCGGGGATTGCGGCTATTGCCGAATGCGCGAGCCTGGACATCAATGATGGCGGGGTTGTCGCGACATTCGTCGAAGAAGAGTGCATTGATTTCGTGATTGTCGGCCCCGAAGCTCCCCTCGCGGCCGGAGTGGCTGACCGTTTGCGGGATGCAGGCGTGCTGGTTTTTGGCCCGAGCCAGGCGGCGGCGCAGCTCGAGGCGTCCAAGGCTTTCACCAAGGCCATCTGCGATGCGGCCAATACACCAACGGCTGCGTATGGCCATTTCACAGACGCGGCTGCAGCCAAAGCGTATGTGACAGACCAAGGTGCGCCCATCGTGGTCAAGGCAGACGGGCTGGCCGCAGGCAAGGGTGTCATCATCGCCGAGACCGTCGCACAGGCACATGCGTCCATTGATGACATGTTTGGCGGCACTTTTGGCGGGGCCGGGGCCGAGGTGGTGATCGAGGAATTCATGCAGGGCGAAGAGGCGTCTTTCTTTGTCTTGTGCGATGGCACCGACGTGCTGCCCATCGGCACTGCGCAAGACCACAAGCGTGTGGGCGAAGGCGACACGGGTCCTAACACCGGCGGTATGGGAGCCTATTCCCCTGCCCCCGTGCTGACCGATGACATTGCCGAACGCGCGCTGGCTGAGATCATCCGCCCCACGATGGCCGAGATGGCCGCGCGGGGCATGCCGTATCAGGGGGTGCTTTATGCGGGCCTGATGATCGAAAATGGTGCGCCGCGCCTTGTTGAATACAACGTGCGCTTTGGTGACCCGGAGTGCCAGGTTTTGATGATGCGTTTGGGCGCTCAGGCGTTGGACTTGATGCATGCAGCGGCCGAGGGCCGGCTGAACAAAGCACAGGTCAATTGGGCGCAGGATCATGCCATTACGGTCGTGATGGCGGCAGAGGGATACCCCGGGGACTATGCGAAAGGGGCGGTGATCGACGGGCTCGACACGCTGCCCGCCACCGGCAGCCAGATGGTGTTTCACGCCGGAACGTCAGCACCGGATGGCAAGATCACCGCATCTGGTGGACGCGTTCTGAATGTCACGGCCCGGGGCGCATCCTTGCGAGAGGCCGCCGACAGTGCCTATGAGATGATTGATGCCATCGACTTCCCCGGAGGCTTTTGCCGCCGAGACATTGGTTGGCGGGCGCTCGACTAGAACAAGCCCCGCCCCTTGCTTCCCTGTTTCAGAAAATCCCCGCCGGAGGCACCGTTCGGATGCAACCGGGCAGAGGAGCTGCGACAGCTTAAGACATTGGCGCTTGCGTACAGGCAACAGGATCGTCGCTGATGTCCACAACCTCCTGCACCTCTCCCAGATCATCAGTTGAGGCGACAAACAGGCGTGCGTCACGGAGAAACGGGACCCAGCAATGCTGCACGCCGGGCGGGTCGTCATCGTAGTCGAAACAGATCTGACCATCGTTTGCCGTCACGATGCCATAGGCACATGTCCCGTTTGCGCGGGCCCAGACCGTGCGATCGCGGGACAGGAACTGCTCGATCCCAACAGGCTGACGGTTTGGAAAGGTTGCAAAGGATGCGGTTCGGTTGGCGACTAGATCGAGGAACTGCGCGGGTGTCAGGCGGTCCTGCGCGACAGCAGGCGCTGCGGCAAACAGCAGGGCAACGGCCAGTCGTATCATCGGCAATCCATGGCGCGGGCAAAGGCCGGGCGGGTCGTGTCGTTGCCCAGGTTCATGCGCTGAAACTGTGATCCATCCCAGCGGATGGCCACAAGGTCCGACCAGTTGGCTGTGGCGAGGATCATTTCGGGCACACCCGCGCAGGTGCGGATACCGCCTGCAATGTCCACCTCGCCGATCCTGTGGTTGGTGAGGCCCCGCAGGTCCGCGGCGGAGGTCAGCGTGCCATCTTCGAAGCGCCAGATGCGCAATGTCTTGGCCAGATGCGGCCGGTCAATATAAGCGATCTCGGTCACGCCGTCGCCGTCCAGATCGGCTGCACCCAGCGGGGCAAGCCAACGGTTGCTGGTTCCGATATGTGGCGTCTCGGTGATCTTGCCCTGCACGCCGTAAATGGCAAAGGCGGCACCCGCGGTTACATCGGCTTCGACCACCAGGACCTCGGGTGCGCCATCGCCATCCAGATCAGCGAGGCGAGGGGCCACATCTTCGAAGACGTGATCGCGGGGCAGGACAAAGCGGCGCAACTCGCCACCCTGTATCTCCAGCTCAAGCGTACCCCATTCGATAGCATCGCCAAGGATGCCATGGGCATACCGATAGGTTGGATCAGCATAGCGGGCCGCCACGATCACATCAGCCAGAAGCGGTGCTGAGGGAGCCACCAGCGCCAGCGCCGCCAGCAACGGGCGCGGCGGTCGCAACGCGCTGCGGGCAAGCGCGCGCAAAAGGGGCAACAGCGGACGCGGCGCCCTGCCGGGCATCAGATCTGTTTTTCGGGCATCTGCACGACAAGACCGTCCAGCGCGTCCGTGACCTTCAGTTGGCAGGTCAGGCGCGAACGGGTCACATCCGGCTCGTAGGCAAAGTCGAGCATGTCAGTTTCCATGTCGTCCTTGGTCGGTAGTTTCTCGACCCAGTCGGGGTGGATGTAGACATGACAGGTGGAACACGCACAGGCTCCCCCGCAATCCGCTTCAATACCCGGAATGTTGTTGTCACGTGCGCCTTCCATGACCGTCAGGCCATTCGCGACGTCCACAACATGCTCGGTTCCGCCATGTTCGATATAGGTGATCTTGGCCATTCTCGTGCCCCCTTCAATCCGCATTCCGCATATCTCTACCGGGCAGGAGATAAGGCTGCCAGCCCCTTTTGCGACCCCCAGCTTTCCCCCTTGCCACATTACTCATATGTTCTATCTTTGTTCTTATGCAGATCTACCCCGCCCTCCCCTCTGGTGATGCGGCCACATGGCCCCGCCCCCCGGCCTGCTTGCGGGCTTGCGAACTGGGTGAACCGCCCGTGAATGCGCGGGTGGCCGTGGCGGGGCTGGTGATCCTCCGGCAGCGCCCCGGCACAGCCAAGGGTGTGATCTTTCTCACGCTCGAAGATGAGACCGGCGTGGTCAACATCATCGTATGGCGTCACATCTATGAACGGTTCCGTCGGGCGGTGGTGGCGGGCCGGATGCTGAAGGTGACAGGCCGGATGCAGCGGGCGCACAATGTTACCCATGTGCTGGCCGAAGAGATCGAGGATATCTCGTCCCTGCTCGATCAACTTCTAGCCGAAGGAACGGGCCAGCATATGGGGACCCAAACACGCACCGACACTTGGGAAAGTCGCAAGGGCGGCTGACACCCGGGGCTAGGCAGACACTCGGCCCGCGGCTATGGTGCCCGCAAAAGCCCAATCAGAGGCCCGAGCATGACGGTCAAATCCTTCTTCCCTGTTCTTGCGGCGGTGTGCGTCGTCGCGTCATGTGCCGAAGATGGCGCCGTTACGTCGGCTGCGAATATCGACCCGATCTCGCTTGCCACAGCGCCACCCGGGGCGGCCCCCGGCACATGTTGGGGCAAGACGGTGGCACCGGCCGTGGTCGAAACAGTGAGCCGCAAGATCCAGTTGCAGCCTGCCCAGATCAGCAGTGACGGGCGGGTACAATCCCCGCCCATCTACAAGACAGAGACAAGTCAACAAGTGGTCCGGCCACGCCGTGAAAGCTGGTACGAGATCATCTGCGATGCCGATATCACACCCGAGTTCATCGCCTCGGTTCAGCGTGCCCTTGAGGCACGCGGTTTTTATAACGGCTCTATCACGGGCGAGATGGATACACGCACCCGCGCCGCTATCGGGCGATACCAGGCCTCCGAAGGTCTGGACAGCAAGGCCCTGTCCATCGCCAATGCCCGCAAGCTGGGACTGATCACCATCGCCAATCCGACCAAAACTTGAACATCAGACGCACCAAAAGGTGCGCCTTATAGTTAGAGACGCAGAAGCCTGCGCCAGACTGGAAAAAGGCGCCCCGAGGGGCGCCTTAAATGTCTCATGGTGCGACCAGCGATTACTCAGGCAGGCTGAGCGCAACAAAGCGCGGGTCGCCCGCCCGGCGCACCAGAAGCAGCAGTGACTTGCGTCCCGCGTCTTTCACATTGACCAGCCGCGCCTCAAAATCACCGATACTGTCGACCTTTTGCTGCCCGGCTTCCGTGATGATATCACCAGCTCGCAAGCCTTTTTCAAAGGCTTCGCTGGTCTCATCCACCTCGATCACGGCAAGGCCTTCCTGGTCTGCATCTGCACCCAACTGTTCGCGCAGCTCGTCTGTCAGAGTGCTGAGCGTCAGGCCCAGCACATCCTTGGTTTCGGCCTCGGCTGGACCGTCGTCGGGAGCCGCCGCCACGGCAGGGAGCGCGCCTTCGGCTTCCTCGCGCCGTCCAAGCGTCACGCGCAGGGTGACCGTTTCGCCATCGCGGAACACAACCACGCGCACGGTTTCACCGATGGGGCTGTTGCCCACCTGCCGCACCAGACCGCGCGTGTCAGCAACATCAACACCGGCAAAGCTCAGGATCACGTCGCCATCCTGCATGCCGCCATCCTTGGCCGGGCCGTCAGGAACAGATGTTACAAGAGCACCGGTCGTGCTTTCGAGGCCAATCGCTTCCGCGATATCATCCGTTACGTCCTGAATGCGCACGCCAAGCCAGCCGCGGCGGGTCTCACCGAATTCCTGCAACTGATCGACAACGCGGGTTACAACGTTCGACGCCATCGAGAAGCCGATACCGATCGAACCGCCGTTTGGCGACAGGATCGCCGTATTCACCCCAATCACCTCGCCATCCATGTTGAACAGAGGGCCACCAGAGTTGCCGCGGTTGATGGCTGCGTCGGTCTGGATGTAGTCGTCATAGCTGCCGCTCAATGCGCGGTTGCGGGCCGACACAATACCGGCAGAGACCGAAAACCCCTGACCAAGCGGGTTGCCCATGGCGACCACCCAATCACCGACGCGCGCGGTATCGCTGTCGCCGAATGGCACATGCGGCAGCGGCGTTTCCGCTTCGACCTTCAGCAGTGCGATGTCCGTGTTGGGGTCTGTCCCCACAAGTTCAGCGGTCAGCTTTTCGCCACTGAAGAATTCAATAGTGATCTCGTCCGCGCCTTCGATGACGTGGTTGTTCGTGACGATGAAACCGTCCTCGGAGATCACGAAGCCGGACCCCAGCGCCGACGAGCGGCGTGGCCGGTCACCTTGACCGTTGCGGTCTTGGAATTCGCGGAAGAAATCCTCGAAAGGTGATCCTTCGGGCACGATGCCTTGCGGGCCCGTTCGTCCTTCGATCACCGTGGATGTTGTAATGTTCACCACGGACGAGCTGATCTGCTCGGCCAGCGGGGCCAGGCTTTCTGGGCGCGCCTGCACCATGAGTGCCTGCACCACAACAAAGGCCAGCGCCAAAGCGCCAAGCCATAGGGTACGTATAAGGGGCATCGGGGAAAGCTGTCTGGAGACGGCGATTGCCTGTCGCTGCATCAGGTTACTCCTGCATAATCTTTTTTTGACCGTTTGGGTCATCTTGCACACGGATGTGCGCACCTGCGCACAAGGTGCATGTAGGGTTGCATCCTTGCAACATTAAAGATGGCGCAGCGTACCGCGGTTTCAACAGGCCGTGAACTGCGCGTGATCATTCTCAACGCAAATTTGGTCATAAACCAATGTAAAAAGCCAGCCAAATGCAGATCAGACCGGTCACAAGCACGAGGGCACCAAACAGACGACGCGCGTTTTCAGGCAGGGTACGCAGCACCTCAAGCACCCGTTCAATGAGCGAAGGGGCCAGCACATAGGCCAGCCCCTCCACCAACATCACAAGTCCAAGGGCCAAAAGGACCCAAGCCATTACTGTCCCGCGACGGCTGCGGCTGCTGCGTCCGCGGCAGCGGCGTCCGCCGTCGCACCGGTCGGTGACTTCAGGTAGTTGAAGAAGTCAGAGTCAGGTGACAGCACCATGGTCGAGTTCGACCCCTGCAACGACCGCTGGTATGCGGTAAGCGACCGATAGAATTCAAAGAATTCCGGGTCTGCACCAAAAGCGTCGGCAAAGATCGAGTTACGGCGCGCATCGGCTTCACCGCGAATGATCTCGGCCTGGCGTTCTGCGTCCGACGTCAGTTCCACCACTGTCCGATCCGCCTGCGCACGCACACGCTGCGCCGCTTCGTTACCACGGGCGCGTTCATCGGTTGCTTCTCGCTCGCGTTCTGCACGCATCCGCTCAAAGGTGGCATCAAGGTTTTCGGTTGGAAGGTCAGTCCGCTTCAGACGCACGTCGACCACTTCGATGCCCAGCGCGCGCGCTTCGGCGATGGCACCGTTGCGAATGCGCAGCATCAAGGCCGCACGGTCCGAGCTAAGGATGTCGTTTGACGACACCGAACCCAGCACTTCGCGCAACTCGTTCCGCAGAATGCCGTCGATCCGGCGATCCGCCGACTCTTCGCCACCTGTACCAACGGCTTGCCGGAACTGGTTCACATCGGTGATCCGGTAACGAGCAAAGGCGTCGACAACGAGACGGCGATCATCAAGCGGTGTGACCTCAAGCGGTTCGACATCACGGCTCAGGATACGGTCGTCATAGCGCACGACTTCCTGAATGAGCGGGATCTTGAACGCAAGCCCGGGATCTTCCTTGATGGCGACAACACGGCCAAACTGCAGGACAAGTGCCTTTTCGCGTTCATCCACGATGAACAGGGACGACAGACCGATGGCTGCGATTACAACGATGATGGGCAGCAGGAAAGTTGATCTCCGCATCAGTTCGACTCCGCTGGGTTACGGCGCAGCTCGTTCAGCGGCAGATAGGGCACAACCCCCTGCCCTCCGGCACCTTCGTTTTCATCAAGAATGATCTTGTCCACACGGCCAAGCACCTGCTCCATGGTTTCAAGATACAAACGCTTGCGCGTCACTTCGGGTGCTTTGGCGTACTCGCTCAGAACAGCGGAGAAACGGCTGGCTTCACCCTCTGCCTGGTTGACCTGCTGAGCACGGTAACCTTCGGCCTCTTCCAGAAGCTGGGCCGCCTGACCACGTGCTTCCGCAAGCACACGGTTGGCATAAGCGTCCGCCACGTTCTGCAACCGGTCCCGCTCTTGTTCCGCCGCTTGCACGTCACGGAACGCGTCGATCACCGATGCGGGCGGGTCGGCCTTGTCAAAGTTGACACGGATCACCGTCACGCCGCTTTGATAGCTGTCGAGAGTGCTCTGGATCAGGTCCTGCAAGCGACCGGCGATTGCCCCACGATCTCGGTTCAGGATCGGCGCCAGATCGGATTGCGCGATAATCTCGCGCATCGCCGATTCCGACACGGCCCGAATGGTCGGGCGCGGGTCACGCAGGTTGAACAGGAAGTTGGCCGGATCATTGATGTTCCAGACAACCTGGAAATCGATGTCGACGATGTTCTCGTCACCGGTCAGCATCAGGCCGGCATCACCGCCACGACCGCCCACACCAATCTCTTCGGTTTGTTCGCGGGTCACGGGGATCACTTCGGCTGTCACGACGGGCCAAGGCGCAAAGTTCAGACCGGGGCTGCCGATGGACGAAAACTCGCCCAGGAACAACTCAACCGACTGTTCTTCGGGCCGGACGGTGTAAAAGCTCGCCATCCCCCAAAGCACAAGTGCCGCAAGGGCACCAAGCCCCAACGTGCCGCGTGTCAGGAACGGGCCACCGCCGCCGCCCGAACCGCGGCCACTGCCGTTGTTGCCACCACCACGGCCGCCCATCAGGACGCGCAGTTGCTCTTGGCCCTTTTTGACCAATTCGTCGATTTCGGGGATCTGCGGACCTTCGTCACCGGGCCCACGCCCGCCATTGCCGCGGCCAGGACCGCGAGAGCCTTTGCCGCGATCATCGTCGCCACCGCCCGAATTTCCGCCACCCCCCCAGGGGCCGCCTGTATTGCCAGCCATGTGGTATTATTCTCCTCTTGCCGTGCAGCCACTGCCGCACCTTGTGCATTACCTGTGATTTTTACCAGAAAATTCAAGCAGTCCGCATTGGCGTCCGCATGGTCACGATCTCTTCCGACATGGTCGGGTGCACAGCCACCGTCCTGTCGAAATCTTCCTTGGTGGCGCCCATCTTTATGGCGACACCGGCCAGTTGGATCATCTCGCCCGCATCCGGTGCGACGATGTGACAACCCAGCACCTTCCGGCTTGCCTTGGACACGACAAGTTTCATCAGCACCCGGTCGCTTTTTCCTGCAAAGGCGGTTTTCATTGGGCGGAACGACGTACAGTAAACCTCGACTTCCTCCTGTTCACGGGCGTCTTCCTCGCTCAGCCCCACGGTGCCCATCTCGGGTTGAGTGAAAACCGCCGATGGGATCAGGTCATGATCGACGGCGGTTGGATTGTCTTTGAAAACCGTTTCAACGAAGGCCATGCCCTCGCGGATGGCGACCGGGGTCAGATTCACCCGGTTGGTTACGTCACCAATGGCATAAACGCTGTCAGCTGCGGTCTTGGAATACTCATCCACCACGATTTCGCCACGGCGGCCAATGTCGATCCCAATCTCTTCCAGGCCCATATCCGTGCTGTTCGGATCGCGGCCGGTGGCAAACAGAACCATATCAAACACACATTCCCGTCCAGTTGTGGACTTGACCCAAATCGGGCCACTGCGGTCGCCGGGGCGTTCCTTGGCCGCGACACCGCCATAGGCCATGACATTTTCCTGCTGCGCGCTCGCACCCATTGCAGCATCGGAAGCCGTCGGCACGGCGGCGGAGTGATCGTCCGAAGCCGGGCCCATTTGAACGATGTTCGTCCCGGTGTGCAGATTGATCCCGCGGTCGCGCATCGATTCAGCAATAAGGCCACGCGCCTCGTCATCAAAACCACGCAGGATTTGAGCCCCGCGGTAGTATTGCGTCACCTCGACACCCAGTCCGTGCAGGATGCAGGCAAATTCACAGGCGATGTATCCGCCACCGATAATCAGAATGGATTTGGGCAGTTTTTCGAGGTGAAAGATATCATCGCTGACGATGCCCAGATCTGCGTTGGGGATGCTTGGACGCACCGGACGCCCGCCGGTGGCGACCAGGATGGTCTTGGCCGTCTTCGTCTCACCCGTCGACAATTCGACCGTATGCTTATCTTTCAGCTTGGCCCGCGCATCGAATGTTTCGACGCCCGAATTTTTCAGGAGGCTGCGGTAGACACCTTCCAGCCGGTCCAGTTCAGCGTTCAGATGGCTACGGAACGCCGGCCAGTCAAAGGACCCCGCCGTCATGTTCCAACCATAGGCGCTGCCGACCTCGGCCAGTTCTCCGAATTCGCTGGCAAACACCATCAGTTTCTTGGGGACGCAGCCCCGGATCACGCAGGTCCCACCATAGCGGTCTTCCTCGGCCAGTGCGACCCGCGCACCCGCCTCGCCCGCTGCCACGCGCGCCGCGCGCACACCGCCAGAACCGCCCCCAATCACAAAGAGGTCGTAGTCATAGTCCGCCATGGCGCTCGTCCTTAGTCTGCAAGGTCGGTGAACAGGTTGTCGCTTTCCAGAAAATCGAGTCGATCCTGTTCCACTGTGCCTTCGTTGATATCTCGCACTTCGACCCGGCCATCGCCGTAGCCGATCACGACCGCGTCACAAATATCGATGAACAGACCGTTTTCAACCACACCCGGCATTTGGTTGATGACAAGACTCAGTTGACGCGGATTGCCGATACGCTGCAGATGCAGGTCCAGGATGTAGTTCCCCTCGTCCGTGACAAAGGGGCGTTCACCGTTCATGCGCAGGCTGGACTGACGGCCCAGAACGTCCATGGAGACAAGGGTTTCCTCGACCAACGCCTGCGTGGTCTGCCAGCCAAAGGGAATCACCTCGATCGGCAGGGGGAAGGCACCCAGATGTTCGACCTCTTTGCCGATGTCAGCGATCACCACCATTTGATCGGATGCGGTTGCCACGATCTTTTCCTGCAGCAGCGCACCGCCGCCCCCCTTGATCAGGTTCAGGTCGCCATCGAACTCGTCCGCACCGTCAATTGTGATATCCAACCACCTGGCTTCAGCCAGGCTGATCACCTCGATCCCAACCTCGCGGGCCAGATCGGCCGTGCGGGTCGATGTGGGCACGCCCTTGAACCGCAAGCCGCCCTCGCGCACCTGCTCGCCTAAGCAGCGCACAAGCCACGCCGCTGTCGATCCCGTCCCCAGGCCCACACGCATTCCATCTTCGACATAGTCGGCGGCGCGTTTCGCAGCGACGAATTTGGCCTTGTCGATGGGCGACAGTTCTCCGGACATTTGTATACGACTCCCCAAGTGCTGTTGGGCTTATACGCACGGGAAACGGTCGTTGCGACCCCAAAGGATGCAATTTGCTGCACTGCGCAACGGAAACGGACTGTCAGGCAGGCGCGCCGAGCAGCTCCATCGCCTCCAGCACCTCATCCAGCGCGACATGGTCATCGCCATTCAGATCAAAGGTCATCATCGCGCGCATTGCCGCCATGGCCGTCTCCGATATCCCGGCTTCAGCCCTCTTGGCCGCGTGGTTGCGTAGCTCGGTCCATCGGACGGTGCCGTCCCCGTCCATGTCAGCGCTGCGATGACAGACCAGAAGACGCCCCCGCATCGTTGCGGATGCCGCGCGCAGCAGGACATCCAGCTCGTCACGGGTCACTGTCAGATCGTCGTTCAAGTCCGCTTCAAGCAGGCGCCGGATTTCGCGTCCGCGCAGGCGGGCCCGTTCCGCCGCGATGGCTGTTTCTATATCCGCCGCACTTAACCCGTGTGCTCCGCCATATCCCAGGATCAGCCCCGCCGCCTCTTGAACAAAAGCATCGGGACGCTCCCGCATCCGGTCCAACGTGGCCCCGGGCGTACGCGCAGCCAGCACATCGATCAGATCCTGGCCCGACAATTCCTGAGCAAACGCGGCCCGCCACGGCAACGCACAGACAGCCAGCGACATCAACAACAGAATCCAGCGCATTTGACATCCTCCGTGCCCCACAGAACCGCACCAAGGTAAATGCGTCGTTAACAGTGGCCCATTCTCAAAACAATTGGTCGTTTTGAGACATCGCTAACGCACGCCACCGGGGTACACCGCGAGGATGAGCTACGTTCTGCACTATGCGCCCGACAATGCGTCGCTGATCATCCGCCTCGCGCTTGATGCAATCGGCGCGCCCTTCTCGACCGTTCTTGTAGACCGTTCAAAGCAAGAGCAGCGCAGCCCGGCCTATCGCAAACTCAATCCGAACGGTCTGATCCCAACTCTTGAAACGCCATCTGGTGTCCTGTTTGAAACGGGCGCAATCCTGCTGTGGTTGGTCGATACACATGGTACACTCGGGCCAGGCCCCAAGGATGCCGGGCGCGCGGACTTCCTCAAATGGCTGTTCTTTTGCGCCAACACGGTCCATCCGCACATGCGGCTCTTGTTCTATCCCGACAAGCTGGTTGGCAGCGATCCTTCGCAGTGCACAGCAGTGATCAAGGGGGCACAACGCGCGCTGTTAAGCGACTTTGCGACCCTCGAACACGCCGCAGGTCAGTCCTTTGGTGGCGATACCCCGACCGCCATCGACATGTACCTGGTTTGCATGTTGCGCTGGTGTGCGATTTACGGCCCAGAGGATCGCAACTGGTTCACCCTTGCCGACACCCCGCGCCTGTTCCACATCTGTAGGCGTGCCAATACATGGCCTTCCACCGAGATTGCCAAAACAGACGAAGGCCTCGGCCCGACACCGTTCACAGCGCCCAAGCGCCCCAATCCACCCGAAGGATCCGCTCTCTAGATGTTCTTGTCCGTATTCGAGATGTTCAAGGTGGGCATCGGCCCGTCGTCATCGCACACCATGGGCCCGATGGTCGCTGCCGCGCGGTTCCTTGACATGATGCGCGCCTCGCCCTTCCAATTCGCCGGCGTGCGCGCCTCGCTGCATGGTTCCTTGGCCTTTACAGGCGTGGGGCATGCCACCGACCGAGCCACGATCCTTGGCCTCGCCGGATTTGTGCCGGACACCTACGACCACGACAGGGCAGAGGCGACGCTGGCCGCGCTCACCGACACCCATACGCTGCATCCCGAAGATCTGCCCGCATTGCACTTTGATCCCAAGACCGACCTGCTTTTTGACTACGACACCCCGCTGACAGGCCACGCCAACGGCATGATCCTCATGGCAACCGACGCGCAGGGCGACGTCACGCTGCGGCAGGTGTTCTATTCCATCGGTGGCGGTTTCGTCATGACCGAAGAAGAACTGGTGGCAGGCAAGGCAACAGACGAAGGGGCGCCAGTGCCCTACCCGTTCAAAACGGCGGCGGAGATGCTCGAGATGGCTGAAACCTCTGGCAAGACCATCTCGGCCATGAAACGCGCCAACGAGGTGTCCCGCAACGGGGACCCACATCTGAGGTCAGGGACGAAGCGGCTGTGGCAAGTGATGAACGACTGCATCACGCGCGGCCTGACAACCGACGGCATTCTGCCTGGCGGACTGAACGTCAAGCGACGCGCCAAAGGCATCCACGACAAGCTGATGGAAGAGCGAGGCATGAACCTGACAGCACCGCACACCATCAATGACTGGATGAGCGTCTACGCCATGGCCGTGAACGAGGAGAACGCGGCCGGCGGGCAGGTTGTCACGGCCCCGACCAACGGCGCTGCAGGCGTGCTACCGGCCACATTGCGCTATTATCTGGACCACGTCCCCGGCGCCTCCGAAGCACATGTCGAGGACTTCCTGCTGACGGCGGCAGCCATCGGCGGACTGGTGAAATACAATGCCTCCATCTCAGGCGCTGAAGCGGGGTGTCAGGCCGAGGTGGGGAGCGCTGCCGCCATGGCCGCCGCAGGCCTGTGCGCCGTTATGGGCGGCACGCCAAAGCAGATTGAAAACGCAGCCGAGATTGCCTTAGAGCACCATCTGGGTATGACCTGTGACCCGGTGCGCGGGTTGGTACAGGTGCCCTGTATCGAGCGCAACGGCCTTGGTGCGATCAAGGCGATCAGCGCCGCCAGCCTAGCGATGCGCGGCGACGGCACACATCTGGTGCCGCTCGATGCCTGCATCGAAACAATGCGGCAAACCGGAGCGGATATGAGCGAGAAATACAAGGAAACATCCCTGGGTGGTCTCGCGGTGAACATCCCTAATTGCTGAGACATGTACGGGGTCGGTGGGTGGGCGAATTTGCGCGGCAAAGAGCGCACAGACCGACCGGGAAACGACCTGAGCTTGAATGACGCCGGTTAGCGTCAGATACGCCTCAATACAAGTGTTGAACTCCACCCGTCAGGCGGTAGCGTAACCCCATGAATCATGACCGGCCCCTTCTCGGCATCCTCTTGATGCTGGGCTTTTGCATCGTGGCCCCCGTCGGGGACGCGGTGGCCAAAGTGTTGGGTCAATCAGTCCCGCTGACCCAGCTTGTCCTTGTCCGGTTCGCGGTGCAGGTGGTGATCCTGATTCCGATTGTTTGGGCCGGACGACGACTGTGGCGCATGCGCGGACGGGTTTTTTGGTTAACCCTGTTTCGCACCGTCCTGCACATCCTTGGGATCGGGGCCATGTTCACCGCATTGCAATACCTGCCGCTCGCGGACGCCGTGGCCATCGCCTTTGTCATGCCGTTCATCATGATGCTTCTGGGCAAGTATGTCCTGAACGAAGAAGTGGGCAGTCGCCGTGTCTGGGCCTGTATCGTCGGGTTCAGCGGAACGCTTCTGGTGGTCCAGCCAAGCTTTATTCAGGTGGGTTGGCCCGCCCTCCTGCCCCTGTTCGTTGCCCTGAACTTCTCGGTCTTCATGCTCGTCACGCGCCAGATCGCCAAGGAAACCGACCCGATTGGCCTGCAGGCAGTCAGCGGCGTCATGGCTGTCGTGATCATGGGTCCGCTGGTCTATCTCCTGCAGGGTCGTAACATCCCCGGCATCGAGTTGATCACCCCCAACAGCCTTGAATGGACACTCCTGCTCGCCATCGGGGCCCTGGGCACGCTGGCGCACCTGCTGATGACATGGTCGCTGCGCTACGCGCCGTCGGCGACACTCGCACCCATGCAATACCTGGAAATTCCCTTTGCCACGGTCATAGGCTTCATCGTGTTCCGCGATCTGCCAAACGGGCTTGCCGCCGTCGGGATCTGCATCACGATTGGGGCAGGACTATATATTGTCCTGCGCGAGCGGGCCATCGCCCGGCTTGAGAGCCAGAGCCCTGCACCAGCCCCCGCGTAAGCACGTGCAAACAGCGCCTTGGCGCAACCACGATCATCGCGGGTTCAGACATGGTAAGGGTCACGGCCCCCTCGGCTGCATTCGACGTCCCGATGGTCGATAGAGGATGGAAGGCAAGCCCATCAATGGGCCAGCGCAACCCCGACGATGTGCCCTCGACCGCCGCCAACGGAAACAATGATACGACGTCACCGGGCTGAGTATCCAACTCCAACCTTGGTGGGCACAGAAATACAATCTCCTTTTGCCCTACAAGGATGCAGGGCTTGTCCGCATAGCGCACCAGCACGTGAAAGCAGGCCAGCTGATGATCCACACGCCCTCCCAGAAAGCCCACGGCCAGCACCACAGGGGTCGCAATATGGCGCAGCGCCTTGTCAAAGTCGGTGCTGTCCTGTTCCGCGATGTGATGCTGGCGGTCGGCAGGCACCTGGCGCAGCACCTCCGGCGCGACAGAGTCGAAATCACCAATCACCGCATCCAGCGCAATACCGGCCTCAAGCGCGATCCGCGCGCCGCCATCGGCAGCAACGCATGGGCCCGCAAGCGCCTGCACTTCGGCAACATCATGCAACGTGGCCCCTGCGCCGCCAAACAACGCAACAGGGTCAGAACTGTAAACAATAGGGGAAGTCATGCCGGATTAATGCAATTTTCGGAAACAGATCACAATGTCGCCTTGAAATGATACCCTCAACGGCACAGATTCGGGCAGCTTTAGCCCGGCGCGCCACCTAGGACGACCTTTGCGTATCAGCAGAGGACGAGCATCCGATGATGAATAACAATAAGATACTGACAGTCTCCTACGGCACATTCTCGTGCACGTTGGAGGGATTCGATGACAGCTTCGGCACCATGAAGGCGATTGCGGAGTATTTCCGCGATCTGGCGTCCGATGACAGATATTTCGGGGCAGAGCCCCCCCAACCCGATGCCGAGATGTTGGCCCGCATCGCCGAGCGCGAGATTTCGCGCCGGGTCGAAGCGCGTGAACAGGAAGGGCGGATTGTTCTGAGCGCGGAAACGCAGCAACCCGAAGCCAGCATGGCCTCGCCAGTTGCCCTTGCCGCGGCAGCAGCCCCGATTGTCGCGCCCGCGCCCAAGACCGAAACGCCAGCGCCGACACCTGACGCGACGGACACCGACGCACGGATTTCAGACGCGGTGAGCGAAGCGGCAATCGACGTGGCTGCAGACGAGACAACGGAAGACGACTCTGTCGACCTACCGGTCGATCCTGCAGAAGCTGACGTTGCGGCCGAAGCCGAAGCCGAAGCCGAAGCCGAAGCCGAAGCCGAAGCCGAAGCCGAAGCCGAAGCCGAAGCCGAAGCCGAAGCCGA
>NZ_CANNGP010000049.1 GCF_947504105.1 uncultured Tateyamaria sp. | reverse complement strand
ATCGAACTCGCAAATGCATTGGTCAAAGCAGACAGGCTATGGATGCAAAACCGTACTTGAACAAGACGGATACTCATGCGTTGAACACCTCATCCACCGGCACCTGCATCGCAGTCACCAACCCGTTGGTCTGCATCGCCATGCCAATCAAACTCATCAACTCGCCATGCTGTGCAAGTGTCATGCCCTTGGCATTGGCCGCCGCGGTGTGGGAGTGGATGCAGTATTCACACCCGTTTGCCACGGACACAGCAATGTAGAGCATCTCCTTGACCAGCGGATCGAGCTCGCCCGGACCCATCACCTCTTTCAACCGGTCCCACGTGGTGGCCAGAAGCGCCGGATCATTCGCCAACGCCTGCCAGAAGTTATTGATGAAATCGGTCCCACGGGTTGCGCGGATGTCATCGAAGACGGCCAGCACCTCGGCGCTGGCCTCCTCGTCCGATATGAGCGGAAGGGTCGCCATCAGACCATCGCAAAGATGCGGGCCGGACCACCTGTGCCGCCGACATGGTTTGGCGCGCCCACAACAAGCGTCGCCCCGGCAGCGGGCACATTGTCCAAACCGGCCAGGTTCTCGATCCCGTAGCGGCCTGACGGCAACCACGCGTAGTGGGTGGCGAAATCAGGAGACGGCCCGTGGTCGAGTGACAGGGTGTCCACGGCCATGGCCACAGCCGTGGTTTCCTCGAGCAGCATTTGCGTGGCCTCGATATGGAAGCTGGGGAAGTGTTTGACGTCGTCAGCGTCGTTTCCAACATAGGCCGCCGCATCGCCGGACTTGGCCGCCCAGCCGGAATGCATGGCGATGCACGCCTTGTCCGGGATGTCGCCATTGGCCGCGATCCATGCCTTCAGATCATCGGGTGTTACCTGCGCATCCGCGTCCTCGGCCGCCTTGGCCGCGATATCGACAACACAGAGCGGGATGACCAGATCGCTCACCGGTATCTCATCCACCGAGTTGCCGTCTGCGGAAAAGTGCAGCGGCGCGTCGATATGGGTCGCCGTGTGTTCGTTGATCGCCAGGTTCATCAGGTTGAAGCCGTGTTCGGCAAAGTTGAATTGCTGCTCCATCGAGATGCCGGGCACGCCAAAGAAAGTGGGAAAGTCCGGGCTCAGCTTGTGGGACATATCGACCACGCCGCCGTGGCCCGCTGCCATGGCTGCGGGCGCTGCCGCCATGCCCACCGTCGCGGCTGCACCGACCGCCGCACTGGTCTTGAAAAAATCCCGGCGTGAGAGCATCCGCTCTTTCACCGCGTTCATCACACACACATCACACATCGTCTTTTCCTCCCTAAAGGTTTGCCCTGCTCAAAGGTCGCCCATAACCTGCTGGTTAAACCCGTATACCTTGCGCGCACCGCCGATCGGGATCAACTGTACGTCACGGGCCTGTCCCGGCTCGAACCGCACTGCGGTGCCTGCCGCGATATCCAGGCGCATACCGCGTGCGGCCTCGCGGTCAAACTCCAGCGCGCTGTTGGCCTCGCCAAAGTGGTAGTGGCTGCCGACCTGCACGGGACGGTCGCCTGTGTTCGCCACATGCAGCGAGATGGCCTGTGCACCGGTGTTCAGTTCGATATTCCCGTCTGCCGTGATGATTTCGCCGGGGATCATTTGCGCCTCCATGCCGCTAATGCCGCCCCGACGATCAGCGCGAGGCCCATGGCAACGATCCAGGGCTCCGATCCATGCGGGTGCGCGTGAGCGCCTGAGTGCGCCAAGGCCGGGGTGGCCATGGGCAGCAGGGCGGCGAGGGGGACAAGCGGAGTCTTCATGGATTTTCCTTCGGGGATTGTCAGCGGATGGGATTATGGACGGTGACTAGCTTGGTGCCATCGGGAAAGGTGGCTTCGACCTGCACGTCGTGGATCATCTCTGGCACGCCGTACATGCACTGGTCGCGGGAGATGACCTGTGCACCGGCCTCCATCATGTCGGCGACCGAGCGTCCGTCGCGTGCGCCTTCGACCACCGCGTCGGTGATCAGGGCGATGGCCTCGGGGTGGTTCAGTTTGACGCCGCGCGCCAGCCGCTTGCGCGCCACTTCGGCGGCCATGGAAATCAGCAGCTTGTCCTTTTCACGGGGGGTGAGTTGCATGGGGTTACAGTCTCCAGCAGATGGGCAGGTGACCACCGGTGAGGTGGTCCAGAATGGGCAGAAGCGTCTTGCGCAGGTGATAGCCCGAGGGGGCGAGCGTGCGCAGAACAAGGGTGTCGTCGGTCAGGAGGCTGGCCCCGCCGGTGTCGGGCAAAAAGGCACGGATGGGGGCCAGATGTGCTTCGGCGTCTGGTGCGATGTAGGTCAGGCTGACCATGGCCGTGGCCCCGCCGCCGATGGCGGCGCCCGACATCTGGGCGGTCATATCGCCCGACAGTGTCCACGCATCCAACACCAAAGGCGCACCGTCTTGGGTAATGGATATTCGATCCGAGAAATGGCCGCGCACCGTGTCTTCGCCCATGGCGATGCGACCGACGCACATCGGCTCAACGATCAAGGCACGGGCGGTTGGGGCAAGATTGCAGGACAGCCGCCGGGTCATCGCACAGCCGTCAAAGATCAGCGTTTCCTGCGGCAACCACCAAAGTGTTGCGTCGTCTTCGACGGTAAGGCGGGTCTCGACCCGCCCGACCTCGCCCGGTTGCGCGCGGTAGGCGCGTTCGCAGGCCTGCGTGGTCATCGTCAGATGCGTGCCCGCGCCGGCAGTGGCTGCGTAGTCAAATCTGTCCCCGCCCGTCACGCCACCTGACGTGTTCAATAGTACGGCTGTCAAACCGCGGGCGGCGCGCGGAAAGACGACCTTGGCCGCGCCTTTCTGGTACAGCCCGTCAATGACTGTTTGCCCTCCCACGGGCTTGGTCAACAGGCGCACGGACCCTATGGCGCGTGGTTGCGCGCAGGTTGTGGTGGCAGTCAGGGGCAGGTGGGCAGTCATTCGGTTTCGTGGTCGTTCATACCCTTCGATATGACCATTGCGAAACGTGTTCGGCCAGCCTCTGCCCCCGACCTGCGTTCTATTCCTGTGCGGATCGCCTATTTTTCGGGCAGTTTTCGCAACAGATAGGTATCCATGATCCAGCCATGGGCCGCGCGGGCCGTGGCACGGCGCTCCACAATGCGGTCCGAGGCATCGGCCAATCGCCCATGATCAAGGATCTGTTCCGGCATGCCCAAGTAGGCCCCCCACCAGATATCATAGGCGTCGCCGTCGAGGGTCTGGAAGGTGCAATCGCCATCCAGCATCACCACCAGTGTTTCGCACCCGTCAGGCCAGCCATGGTCGCGCAGACGCCGCCCGGTCGAGATCGTGACAGGCGCGTTCAGGGTGTTAAGCGGAATGGCATGAGCCGCTGTCAGGGCTTGTATCGACGTGATCCCGGCCACCACACGGACCTCCGGCATTGGGTCCAATCGGGCAGCGATGCGCAGGGTGCTGTCATAAAGCGAAGGGTCACCCCAGACCAGCAGCGCGACCTTCCGGGCGGCGGGATATTGCGCCATAGTGGCGGTCCAAAGCGCTGCAATCTCATCATGCCAAGCGTCGACGCGGGCGATGTAGGGTAGGCTGTCATCCCGAACAGGCATGTCAAAGAGGGCGATAGGCGCGTCATCGCGCAGATCGGCAATAATCTGTGTCCGCAGATCGGCCAGATCGGATTTGCCGTCCCCCTTGTGCGGAATTAAAAATAGATCGGCCTCGGCCATCACGCGCCTGGCCTCTCCCGTCAGGTGGTCGGGATTGCCGGTGCCGATGCCAATCAAGAAAAGCTGGGTCATGGTGTAAAAAAGGGCCGCGCGGTGGCGGCCCCTTCCTTATTCCTATGTTGCGGGATCAAGCCGCTTCGTACAACCGGTTGGTGAAGATGCCGCTGCCCCGCGCACTGCGCAGTGCCTTGGCCCCAGCCAAAACGGCCAGATCCGCAATCGGTTCAATCAGAATCACCAGCAGATACGCTCCGCCAAAGGCCAGTACAGACTGGATATTCTCGGCACCAACGCCCTGACCATAGATCGCCCAGAACGCGACCCAGGCCACGACTCCGCCTTGGTAAACGGCGGACATCTTCAGCACTTGGGTATAGTCGAGATCCACATAGGCCGTTGCTTGCGGAACGACCCGCTTGGCCAGCGCGTGCACCGCAAAGAGCGGGAACAGCAGGGTGGTCATGTTGACAAAGAACATGGGCATGTCGGACGGGGCAAAGAACGTGCCCTGCATCAGCAGGCCGAACACGAGACCGAAGGCCGCGGCGGCCGGGCCCAGCAGCAGGAACAGGGTCGTGCCAAGGATGAAGTGCACTTCGGAGACGCCAACCGGGAAATGCGGCAGCACTTCGAAGAACACGAACGTGCCAACGGTTGCCATCACGGCGCGCAAAATGAAGGACGGCACGCTGTGCTGTTTCAGGTCCTCGGCGGCCAGTTTGAATGAATAGCCCGCGGCAGCTGCTGCAGTGCCGTAGGCCAGCGCCATTTTCGCGCCATCCACGACGCCCGGTTCGATATGCATCTCTGTGTCTCCTCGCCACCACCCCGGCGGCATAATGGCCGGTGACCCGGCATGTTTCGTTTCGCGATGGCAGGTCTCCTGACTGCCGGGTCGCTGCGGGGCCGGACCTTCCCAACCCCATCTTGGGGCCAGTGGTTCATGCCGGGCCGCTCGCCGGTCACAGTTGCGGGGGCAGTCCGGGACTTTCACCCGGTTCCCTTTTCAGACCCCTTTCGGGGCCACCATCGTCAAGTCACGTTTACATTGATTTCCCAGCCGGACAAGTCCGGATGCGGCATTTGACGGCGCGGAAAGGGCGTTGCGCGCGCTCAGCCCTCTGCAAGCGCGCCGTAAAGGATCAGGGCGGGGGCATCACTGACACCCCGGCCCAGTTCCTCGGCCAATTGTGCAACAGTCGTACGGTGCAGCTTCTGCGCCTCCGTGGACACGCCTTCGGCCAGTAGCGCCGGTGTGTCGGCGGGCAGTCCAGCCTGAATGAGCATCCCGGCAAAGGCGGGAAAGGTCCGCTGCCCCATGAACACCACGGTCGTGGCCTGTCCATCGGCCAAAGCTGCCATGTTCAAGTCTTCGGGCAGTGCACCACGCACGTCATGCCCGGTGACAAATTGCACCCGCCGGGCGGTCAATCTGCGGGTCAGCGGAATGCCCGCTGCGGCTGCCGCTGCACAGGCCGAGGGGACCCCGGGGATGATCTCGAACGGGATATCTGCGGCCTTGAGTGCGTCAGTTTCCTCTTCCAACCGCCCAAAGGTGCCACCGTCACCCGATTTTAACCGCACGATCCGTTGACCTTCGGTCGCGTAGTCAACAAGCAGCTGGCTCACATGGTGCTGTTTTGGTGAGGGACGACCGGCCCGTTTGCCTACGCCCACAAGATCTGCACCGCTGCGGGCATGGCTGAGGATGGGCCCCGCGCTCAGGTCATCGAACAACACCGCATCCGCGCGCTTCAACCGGTCCACGGCCTTGAGCGTCAACAGCTCGGGGTCGCCGGGACCGGAGCCCACAAAGCTGACAAAACCGGTCATGCCGTTTCCCCGGTGATCAGGTGAAAGAACGTGCCGGTGACATGGCCACGCCGCGACCCGGTCTCAGGCACCGGGTTGCCGTCCGCGTCAGACACCTGAGCCAAGGGCTCATCGGGTTCGTCAAGGATCGTGGTGTAGTGAAACTCGTGCCCGCGCAGCGCTGCACCCGCAGCAAAGCCCGGCATGGGCGCATCCAAAACCGCGCGGCGGTAGCCCAAGTGGAACTTCCGCTTTTCAAAGCTGGTTTCAAGGCCAAACAGACCTGCCATCTCGTGCCGCGTGCCGTCCTTGTCGGTCAGACCGGCACCCAGAACCATATAACCACCACACTCACCGTGAACCGGCTTGGTCTTGGCGTGCTTGCACAATCCTGAAAGGAACGTGTGGGCCGCCGCCAAAGTGCCACCATGCAATTCGGGGTATCCGCCGGGCAACCAGACCAGATCGGCATCTGGCGCGGGTGCTTCATCGGCCAGCGGAGAGAAGGGCAGGATTTCGGCCCCCGCCGCGCGCCACCCTTCCAGCAGATGCGGGTAGGTAAAGGAAAACGCGGCATCGCGAGCCAATGCGATACGTTGGGCGGGTGGTGTTGGTAGCGGATGCGTATCAAGGGCCGGACCGGCTTGCGCCGCGGCCTTGATCGCATCAAGGTCCACGTTTTCGCGCAGGAAGTCGGCGTATCCCGCGATCGCTGCTTCAAGATCGGGATGCTCAACCGCTTGAATAAGTCCAAGGTGGCGCTCGGGCAGCTTCAGATCGCCGCGCCGGGGCAGACAGCCCAAAACCTTCACTCCTGCGCGTTCCATACCCAACCGGGTCAGCCGTTCGTGCCGGGGACTGGCGACCCGGTTCAGGATCACACCGGCAAAAGGCAGGTCTGGGTTGTAGCTTTTGAACCCCAGCGCTGTGGCCGCCGCCGATTGTGCCTGTCCGCCCACGTCGATGACCAGAATGACGGGCCAGCCCATGGCAAGTGCGGTTTCCGCACTGGACCCAAAGCCCGACTGACCGCGTGTGGCAACACCGTCGAACAGGCCCATGGAGCCTTCGGCCACGCAGATGTCAGCGCCCTGCGATTGCGCCGCGACGCCGCCCAGCAGGTTGCCGTCCATCGCCCATGTGTCGAAGTTGAACGAGGCGCGCCCAGCAGCGGCAAGATGGAATGCCGGGTCGATGTAGTCTGGCCCGCTCTTGTAGGGCTGCACGACCATGCCATCATCCCGCAGGGCCCGCAGCAGGCCCAGCATCACCGTCGTCTTGCCCGTGCCTGACGCGGGGGCTGAGATCATAAGGCCCTTAGTCATCGCCATGACTCCAGCTGGCCCATGGACTGTCCGCGCTTTGCGGGCGATAGCGGCGGTCGTAGTCCGTTGAATACAAACAGCTTTCGTCAAACCCCTCAGCCCCGATGGCATGGCCTACAAGGATCAGGGCAGTGCGGCTGATGCCGTCGTTCATGGCGTCTTTCAAGGTGGACAGCGTGGCATGGATGATCTGCTCGTCCGGCCAGCTTGCCCGGTAGACGACTGCGACGGGGCAGTCCGCGCCATACGCTGGCGTCAAGTCGGCAATGACTTGATCCAAATTCCCGATGCTCAGGTGAATGGCCAGCGTCGCGCCGGTCGCTGCGAAGTCTGTTAGCGTTTCGCCCTCGGGCATGGATGTGGCGCGTCCTGGTGTGCGGGTCAGCACAACGGATTGGGCGACGCCAGGCAGTGTCAGTTCCGCGCCCAATGCTGCCGCCGCCGCAGAGAAAGAGGGCACGCCGGGCGTCACTGTGAATGGGATGCCCGCTGCCTTGATCCGTCGCAATTGTTCACCCATAGCGGACCATACGGACAAGTCTCCTGAGTGCAGCCGCGCGATGTCATGACCTGCTGCATGGGCTGTCTCGATCTCAGTCATGATGGTGTCGAGGTCCATGGACGCCGTGTTCACGATCTTTGCGCCCTCGGGGCAGTGGTCAAGGATCGCCTCCGGCACCAGCGACCCGGCATAGAGGCACACCGGGCAGGACGCGATCAGGTCGCGTCCCCGCAGGGTCAGAAGGTCGGGGGCACCAGGGCCTGCGCCAACGAAATGTACGGTCATGTGTCTGGTCCTTGGGCTATGGCACAGGTGGCCATGCGATCTTGGGATATGGTGCGGGCGCTGATCAACCGCGCGTCGGGGCCTGCGGCGGCAAGGGCTGTCGCCTCGGCCACGCTCGGTGTGCCTTTTTCTGTGCTGCTGCGAACCGATTGGGTGTGCGTTGTCTGGCCTGCGGCCTGGTCTTGGGTGACTGCGATGACGGTCAGGTTCATAGATTTCGCAAATGCGGTCAGGCTGTCCGCCTTTTCTGCCAGAGTCGCCAGCGCATCGGGGGCATCCGCATGTTGTGCCAACGCGTCGGCAAAGCTGTCTGTGGTCGCCTGTGTGCTGAACCCGAACCCTGCAACAATCATCGGTCGAGGCTCCATTGCACAACGGGGTAGGCGGACGCCCAACCCCGTTTCGGGCCCAAAGGCGCGGCGTTGCCAAGCGCGATGCGCATCAGGTCGCCGCCGTGGATGGTCTGCGCCGCGCTCAGCAGGGCCTCGCCCTCGAGTGTCACGGCGTTGACGACTATGCGGGCTGGGTTGGCAACGGCGGCATCGAGCACGGGTTTGGACAGACCCCCACCAATGAAGATTGCGTGTGCTTCCTTCAGACCCGCGAGGGCGTCGGGTGCGGCGCCCTCAATCACTGTCAGCCGGTGATCAAGACCAAGGTCCAGTGCGTTCTGTGCAATCCGCGCGGCGCGATCGGCGCGTGGTTCTACCGTAGTGGCCGTGGTCGAGGGATGGGCCAACAACCACTCCAGCGCGATGGAACCCGAGCCGCCGCCGATGTCCCAAAGGTGCTCACCCGACTTCGGGGCCAGTGTGGACAAGGTGATGGCGCGGATGGGGCGTTTTGTCATCTGCCCGTCGCTTTGGAACGTGTCGTCCGCTTGACCTGTAGCGGCAGTCAGGGCAGGACCATCGCCGACCACGTCGACGGCGACGCAGACTGGGTGCTCGAATGTACCTTTGATCGCGTCGGCACGGTGTTGTGTAAGGCGGTCCTGTGACCCGCCCAAATGCTCCATCACATGCAGGGTGCTGTCACCGAACCCCTGCGCATTCAGGTAGCTGCCAAGCGCGGGAACTGCGTCGCCATCACGCAGGGTCACGATCAGGCGTACGTTTGGCGCTAGATGCGGGCGCATCCGTGCCATCGGTGCGGCGTGGAGGCCGAGGCAGACAGTGTGTTCCAACGCCCAGCCAAGTCTGGCTGCGGCCAACGAGAAGCAGGACGGGCCGGGCAGGGCGATCCACTCCGATGGGCCAAAGCTGCGCGCGATGACGGAGCCTGCGCCGAACCAGAATGGATCGCCGGAGGCCAGCACCACCACGCGCTGTCCTCGCAGGGATGCAAGGATGACGATGCCATCCGCGAAGGGCACGGGCCATGGGATGAGATCTGTCCCCGCGGGGACACTTGTGCTTAAGGGGTTCTTAACCACAAGATCGAGATGGCGTTGGGGGCCCATGATGACCTCCGCCTCAGTCAGTGCGGCTTGACTTGCGGCACCCAGACCGGCAACTCCGTCCTCGCCTATTCCGATGATCGTCAACCAAGGGTCAGACATGCGCGCCAACCTCTTGATCCTTGCCGGTACGACCGAGGCCACCGCCTTTGCCAACGCTGCCGCAAAAGCGGGGCTGGTCGGTACGGTCAGCTTTGCGGGTCGCGTCGAGAGGCCCAAGCGCCAACCTTTGCCCCAGCGCATCGGCGGATTTGGCGGGGTCGGCGGATTGGTTGCGCACATGCGTGACGAACAGATCACCCATGTGATTGACGCGACCCACCCCTTTGCCGCGCAGATGAGCCGGAATGCGGTGGAGGCTTGCGCCAAGGCCGACGTTCCGTTGATCGCACTGACCCGCAAGCCGTGGAGTGCGCAGGCCGGAGATGCCTGGACCCGTGTGCCTGACATTCCGGGTGCTGTGGCCGCCTTGGACCAACCCGCCGTGCGCGTCATGCTGGCCGTCGGTCGGATGCATCTGGCGGAGTTCGCGCCTAACCCGCAGCATTTCTATCTTCTGCGTCTGGTCGATCCGCCCAAAGACCCGCCGCCTTTTCCGGATCACCATGTGCTGGTGTCGCGCGGTCCGTTTACCGAGGCCGACGACCGGGCGTTGATGCAGGAACATCGCATTGATCTGGTTGTATCGAAGAATGCTGGCGGGACGGGCGCCTATGCCAAGATCGCTGGTGCCCGCGCGCTGGGCCTGCCGGTCATCATGATCGACCGACCTGCTGTGCCGGATCGGCAAGAGGCGCATTCCGTGGCGCAGGTGATGGACTGGTTGCGTCATTCGGGTGTCGATCTTGGCGTGTAGACGATTGGCGCACCGTCGCGTGTGATGATCCGGGTGCGGGACGAACCGACGATGACCATGGTGCGCATGTCCGCCATGTCGGGCGTGGTTTGGGACAGGGGCACGATTTTGATCTCTTCATCGGGGCGCGTCACGTTGCGGGCAAAAATCACCGGGCGGTCATCACCGCACGCCTCTTTCAGCACGTCGAGCGTGCGCACGAACCCTTCGGGCCGGGATTTGGAGCGGGGATTGTAGAAGGCCATGGCAAAGTCGCCCTCGGCAGCGAGGCGCAGGCGCTTTTCGATCAAGCTCCATGGTTTGAGATTGTCGGACAGGTTGATGGCACAGAAATCGTGGCCCAGAGGTGCGCCGCAGCGGGCGGAGGCCGCGAGCATGGCGGTGATCCCAGGGAGTACCGAGATGTCGAGATTGCGCCAGTGTTCGGGCCCGTCCTCGACCGCCTCAAAAACGGCGGCGGCCATGGCGAAAACGCCGGGATCACCGGACGAGACAACAACGACCTTGCGGCCTTCACTTGCCATATCCAAAGCGTGGCGTGAGCGGTCGATTTCCACACGGTTGTCGCTTGCGTGCAAGGTCAGGCCGGGGCGATCCGCGATGCGCGTGACATAAGGAATGTAACCGACGATGTCGGTAGCTTGAGCCAGCACATCCGTGACTTCGGGCGTGATCAGGGCGTCATCCCCCGGCCCAAGGCCCGCAATGCGCACCCAGCCGGTCATGGGCGGCGGCCCTGTCCGTGCACCACGATGATCGAGAAGTAAGGGGTCACTTTCCCCTCGGCCTCACACAGTTTTTGCACGTTTTGCTTGGGCATGGCGGCGTATTCGATCAGATAGGCGTCCTCAAATTTGCCTGCGCGGCGCAGAGCGCTGCGCACCTTGTCGATATTGCGCCCGATCTTCATCACCACCAGGGCATCGGCCTGTTCCATACCAGATACAAGAGTGTCTTCGTCCAGCGTACCCATCAACACCGTCAGGATATCATCGCCCCAGGTGATCGGTGCGCCTGTTGCCGTCCACGCGCCGGACATGCCGGTGATGGCGGGCACGACCTGCACCGGGACGTGGGGTTCGAGCCTTGTGTAGAGGTGCATGAAGGAGCCGTAGAAGAACGGGTCGCCTTCGCACAGAACGACTACGTCTTCGCCCTGTTCAGCAAGGGAGCGTAGGTGGTCCGTGCAGTCGGCGTAGAAGGCGCTGAGGATTTCGTTATAGCGCGGGTCGGTCAGTGGGATTTCCGTGGTGACCGGGTACTCCATGGGGAATTCGATAGCGTTGTCGGCCAGCATTCCGTCGACGATGCGCCGGGCCTGACCCGGACGGCCCGCCTTGCGAAAGAAGGCCACGTGTTGAGCGTTTCGCACCAGCCGGTCCGCGCGGACGCTGAGCAGGTCCTGCGCGCCAGGACCAAGGCCGACGCCGTGAACGGTTCCGGGGGCGGCGGCCATTATTCTTTCCGGCTCGCGATGGCATTAACGGCGGCGACGGTGATGGCACTGCCGCCCAGCCGTCCCTGCACGATGCAACAGGGAACGGGTTGATCGGCCCAGAGCGCGTCTTTGGATTCCACCGCGCCGACAAAGCCCACGGGGCAGCCAATGATGGCGGCGGGACGAGGGCAGTTGGGGTCTTCGAGCATGTTCAGCAGGTGGAAAAGGGCCGTGGGCGCGTTGCCGATGGCGACGATTGCGCCTGCGAGGTGGGGGCGCCAGAGTTCGAGTGCTGCGGCAGAGCGGGTGTTGCCCATCTCGGCGGCCAGTTCGCGGACGCCGTCATTGTGGAGCGTGCAGATCACTTCGTTGTTTGCGGGCAGGCGCGGGCGTGTGATCCCTTCGCTGACCATGCGGGCATCGCAGAGGATGGGCGCGCCGTTTTCCAGGGCGGTGCGGGCTGCGGGCACAAAACCCGGAGAGAAGCGGCAGTGCTGTTCCAGACCCACCATGCCAGCCGCGTGGATCATGCGGACGGCCACCTGTTCTTCGTCCTTGTCGAAGTAGGTGAGGTCAGCCTCGGCCCGGATCGTGGCGAAGGATTGCAGGTAGATGGCCGCGCCATCGGTTTCGTATTCGTAAGGCATGGGTCAGCTCGCGGGGGTCAGGATGTCGTCGCGCGTAAGCCCGCGCTGGCGGTGGGCATCCCATGGATGTCCGTTTTCCACAAGGTCATACGCGCCGTCACGGCCCACAAGCGTGGTGACAGCGGAGCGCGGGTGGGCGCAGCCTTTGGCGCAGCCCGAGACGTGCAGACCGGGTTTTGCCAGCGCGCGGGCGAGGCTGCGGGTGTCAACCGTGGCGGCAGCGCAGGCAGGTGCACCGGGGCAGGCGTGAACCTGCAGGAGCGGATCGTCGGCATCGATGACAAACCCGTGCGGTGCGCACGGCTGCGCGCTTTCTAGCAGGAACAGGCGCCACGGGGTCACACGCAGGGCCGTTGCATTGCTGTCCTTTATGAGAGACGTCAATGCGCTTGCATCAATGCTGCCGAATGGTGCGCCGTAGACGTGGGCCGCGTCGTTGGTTCCGGGAAAGAGGCGTGGTCCGGTCGATAAAGGCTCCTGTTCCGACCATGCATCTGGCAAGGTCGTGGCTTCGAGGTGCTTTCTCATGCGCCTGGCTGTTGGTCCGCCGGAGGCGACGAACCAGTTGGCGAGTTCGATGAGGGCGGCGGGTGCGGTGTCTTCGGTAATGCGTTTGCCTTTGGCCGAGCTATCCGCACGCAGGATGATATCTCCGATGGCGGCACGCTCGAACCGGAAGTCTGCCGAGGTGTCTGAGAGCAGAGGTGCGAGGCCGGTATCGATTGCAATGCCCATCTTGGCGGGCAAGACTGGCATGTCTGGCAATGCTTTGAGGATGGCATCGTGCAGGCAGTCGGTCAGGTCACCGTCTTGCCAAGTCGGGGTGACGATGATGTTGCGCCGGGCCTCGTCCTCGGCGGTTGCGTCGAGCAGGCCGAGATCAAAGAGGGCGCTCAGGACCTGTTCGTGACGGTTCTCCTGCACACCGCGCATCTGCAGGTTGGCGCGGCTGGTGAGGTCAATGATTCCGTTGCCCTGGCTTTGTGATAGGGCGCAGAGACCAAGCGCTTGTTCGCGGGTCAGCCGCCCCAGACGAGGGCGTATGCGCACGATCAGCCCATCGCCGGACATCATCGGGCGCCATGCGCCGGGGCACCAGCCTTTGACCGTCATTGTGCGGCCTCAAGCGACGCACGGATTGAGTTGCGGCGCGTGTGCCAGAGGCCTGCCGCATCCAGCGCGGCGAACTGGTCCTGCATGGCTTGGTATGCGCCGGGGTTGGCGTCTTGGAGAAAGGCGCTGACGTCGGGGTCACCCAAGGTCGCATCGTGGTACGCATCGAAAAGGTGCGGGCCGACAACGCCTGCGAGATGCGCAAAGGCGGCCAAGTGGTCGAGCGTTGCGGCGATCTCGGCCCCGCCTCGGAAGCCGTGGCGCATCATGCCGCGCAGCCACTGGGCCTGCGTCGCGCGGGCCTGAACGACGCGGGCGATTTCCTCGGGCAGGGTGCGGGCGCGGGGACGGTCGGGTTGGGTGCTGTCGAGGTGGTAGAGCGCGGCGTTGCCCCCGGTTACAGCTTGGGCGGCAGCGAAGCCTGCCTCATGCGCGGCGTAGTCGGAGGCGAGGAGAACGTCCGTCTCGGGCAGGTCCTGCAGGTGGACGAAGCTGTCGGCGGCGGCGACGCGGGCGCGGATACCGGCCTCATCCTTTTCAGTCTTCGTCCCGTCGAGGGCATAGGCGCTGGCGGCGAGCCAAGCCTGGCCTGCGGCAGTGTGAGCATCGTTAGTGAAGGTTTCGATATCGGCGCCCATGCCAAGGCCGAAACTGCCGGGGGCGGGGCCGTAGACGCGAGCCTCCGGAGTGGTCCCGGCATATGGATTCCAATCCGGGGCTTCATCGCGAGCTGACAGCGCTCGGATGGCTTGGGAGAAGAGGGCCGAGAGCGTGGGGAACACATCGCGAAACAGGCCCGAGACGCGCAATGTCACGTCGATGCGCGGGCGGTCGAGGTCGGTGATGGGCAGCACTTCGATGCCCGACACGCGTTCTGACCCTTGATCCCAGACCGGCTTCACGCCCAGAAGGTGCAGCGCCATGGCAAACTCCTCGCCCGCTGTGCGCATGGTGGCCGAGCCCCAGAGATCAATGATCAGACCACGCGGCCAGTCGCCTTCCTCTTGCAGATGGCGGCGCACGAGTTCCTCGGCCAGTTTCACCCCTTGGGCATAGGCCGCGCGGGTGGGGACCGAGCGCGGATCGGTGGTGTAGAGATTGCGGCCCGTAGGCAGCACATCCCGTCGCCCGCGATGGGGTGAGCCCGACGGGCCACCGGCAATGCGCTTGCCGTTCAGGGCGTCGATCAGGGCCATGCGTTCGGTATCAGCGTTCTGACCCCAGATGTGCAGCCCGTCGCCGAACTGGCTTTCCTTGATATCGCAGACGAAGCGGTCGATGCGGGTGATCGCCTCTGCCGAACAGCTGGCGCGGTCGAGGCCGAGGTCATTTTCGACGCCGATGGCCTGTGCCTCAGCGCGGATGTCTTCTTGCAGCCGGTCGCGCCGTTTGGGGTCGAGGCCGTCAGCGTTGGAGAATTCATCAAGTAATGACTCCAACCGCACGAACCGATCGGGTGTCGCGCTGTCCTTCATTGGCGGGGGCAGGTGACCAAGCGTGACCGCGCCGATGCGACGCTTGGCTTGGGCGGCTTCGCCCGGGTCGTTCACGATGAAGGGGTAAATGACGGGCAGGGTGCCGGTGAGGGCTTCGGGCCAGCATTCTTCTGATAGGGCGACGGATTTGCCGGGCAGCCATTCGAGCGTTCCATGGGCACCAATGTGGATCAACGCTTGCGTCTGTGTTTGAAGCCACAGGTAGAAGGCGACATAGGCGTGGCGCGGAACACGGGAGAGATCGTGATAGTCGTCATCCCGGGCTTCCGGTGCGCCGCGTTCGGGTTGCAGGGCCACCAGAACGTTCCCGCGTCGTGTCGCGGGGAAGTGGAACGCACTGTCAATGGTGTCAGCAGCGGGATCTCCCCAAGCAGCATGCAGATCGTCCTGCAAGCGTGTGGGGAGCTGCGTCAACGCGGCTTTGTAGGTGTCAAGCGACCAGCGGATCGTTTCGGTTTCAAGCGCGGACGCAACGGGGGTGGGATCGGCGTCGTGACCAGCGGCCTTGAGGTCTGACAGGATCGCTTCGGCTGAGGCGAGCGCATCCAGACCCACGGCATGAGCCATATTCCAATCCTTGCCCGGATAAGTGCTGAGCACCAGTGCGAGGGTGCGTTCTGCGGCAGGGGTGGTGGCGAGGTCCGTCCATGCTTTCACCCGATCCGCGACCATGTCGATGCGCCGGGCGTCGGCCTTGTGTGCATAGCGGGCGAATTGCAGGGCCTCGTCGCGTGGTTGCGGCTCCTTGAAGGAGGCGACCCCGGCAAACAGGCGGCCGTCTACTTCGGGCAGAACCACGTGCATGGCAAGGTCGGTGGGGGAAAGGCCACGCTCTGCCTCGTCCCATGCGTCACGGGTCGAGGTGGCGAGGGCGATCTGGAAGACGGGTACGTCGCCTGCGTCGAGCGGTGAGGTGCCGGTGCTGCCGATGCCGGAGAACGCTGTCGCATTTATGATGGCGGCAGGGGACAGATGCGCGATCTGGCGGGCCATCCATGCGGCGGCTTCGGGAGCCTTCAGGGATGGGGCGAAAAGGCCCAGAACACGGAAGCCGCGGGCGCGCAGGGCGGCGAATGTCGCCTCGATCGGGGACAGGTCTGCAGCGGCAAGATAGGCGCGGTAGAAGGTGACGATGACCAGCGGTTTGTGGTCTGCGGCGAGGATCAATGGACAGGCAACGCCGTCTTCGGGTGTCCATGCACCGACTGCGGGCAGTGCCTTGGCGCCTTTGACCGGACCAGCATAGAGGCCGGAGGCGAGGGCCATTTGAGCGAGGGCCGCTTGCGCCGCGACTGCTCCGCCAGTGTCACAGAGATGTGCGAGCCGGCGGAGAGTTGAGACCGGGAGTGTAGAGATTTCATCGAGCCGCGGATCAGGTCGTCCATCGGCAGGCAGCACGGCCAGCGCAATGCCCTTGGCGCGGCAGAAGGCCTCGACCTGTTGAAGCCCGTACGCCCAATACGGCACACCGCCGATCAGCCGGATCAGGATGCCCTTGGCCCCTTCAAGCGTTTGCTCGACATAGGTGTCGACAGACAGCGGGTGTTTCAGGCCGACGAGATTTGCCAGCCGCACGGTCGGCAACTTCCCGTCCGCACGATGGTACGCCGCCGCAAAGGCACCAAGGTCGCTGTCAGAGAACGACAGCACCACCAGATCCGCGGGCGTCTGCCCCAGATCGGTGGGTGTCTCGGTCTCTTCGAGCCCGTGGCTTTCGCGGAAGACGACATGCATGGCTGGGGCCTTGGGGCGGTTTCGTTACTCGGCGGCTTCGGTGACTTGGACCAGGGCGGCGCGAATGGCTGCTTCGTTCACGTCGTCATGTTCGGCAATCACGACCAAACGGCCCTGCCGCGCCTCGTCCGGCCCCCACGGGCGGTCGAACTGGTGGCGAACACGGGCACCGACGGCCTGGACTAGTAGGCGCATGGGCTTGCCAGCGACGGCGGCGTAGCCTTTGACCCGCAGGATGTTCTGCGTCTTGGCCATGGCTTCGATCCGGACGACGAGCTCTGCCGGATCGCTGACTTCGGGGATATCGATGATGACGCTCTCAAAGTCGTCATGTTCGTGGTCGTCATGCCCGTCGTGGTGGGACGGGCGCGCGTCCATGTCGTCTTCCGCTGCGGCCTCAAGCCCAAGGATCACGCGGGGATCGACTGCTCCTTCGGCCACTTCGACAACAGGCAGGGCGCGCGGGGCTTCGGCCTCGATCACCGCCTTGGCCTTGGCGATGCCTTCGGGGCCCGCAAGGTCGGGTTTGGTCAGCAGGATGATGTCGGCGCAACTGATCTGATCTTCGAAAACTTCCGAGAGCGGTGTTTCGTGATCTAGGCTGTCATCGGCTTCGCGCTGGGCATCCACGGCATCCACGTCTGGGGCAAAGCGGCCTGCGGCGACGGCTTCGGCATCGGCCAAAGCGATCACACCGTCCACCGTGATGCGGCTGCGGATATCGGGCCAGTCGAACGCCTTGAGCAGCGGTTTGGGCAGGGCAAGGCCGGAGGTTTCGATCAGGATGTGTTCGGGCTGCGGGTCGAGCGCCATGAGCGCTTCGATTGTCGGGATGAAGTCGTCGGCCACGGTGCAGCAGATGCAGCCGTTTGCCAGTTCCATGATGTTTTCGGCGGGGCAATCTGGGATGGCACAGCTTTTGAGGATGTCACCATCGACACCCACGTCGCCGAACTCGTTGACGATCACGGCAAGGCGCTTGCCTTGGGGGTTCTGCATCAGGTGACGCACAAGGGTCGTCTTGCCGGAGCCGAGAAAGCCGGTGATGACGGTGACGGGGACTTTGTTCAGGTTTGCCATATCAGAACTCCTGCGGGGGGATGCGGGCGATGCAGTTTTTGCGGAAATGTTCGGGGCGTTCGCGCCACGGCACGATGCCATCGGAGGTGGCGGCATATTTGCCGATGCCTTCAACCACCATGTCGGCGTCGCGGTCTTCCATCAGGTTGCCGTAGACATAGGTCCAGCGCTGCGCGCCACCACGCACGGCGACCGAACAGCCGGAGGAGCAGTTGGACAGGCATTCAACGGCCTTCAGGGTCACGCCTTCGGGCATGGTGCGATTGGCAAGCTCGGCATGTAGCGCTTCGCCAGGGCGGGTGCCGTCCTCAGGCACCTCCAACTCGCGGCGGCATTTCACGCAGACCAAGAGTTCCACGGGGGGCAAATCGGCCATGTTCTTTCCCTGTCAGGGGACAGCATGGCAGATGGCGGGCGGCGAGGGGGCCGTTGGTTCCCGACACCCGGCACACCCCGTCCGGTTTCGTCTTCTCTCGCTGGCAGGTCTCCCGGCTTGCGGATTTCGAGGCGCCTCTCCATTGAGAGCGGGCCTCATCGGCCACCCTGCCTTCCCGGCGCTTGGCCAGTGGCGTGGGGGGACCTCTCCGGTCACGGTCGCGGGGGCGGCTGCGTTTGCGAGATTTTTCTGCGAAAATCTTGCGCGGCATTCCCTTTTCACCCGGAGCGGACCCCGAGCACCAACTCGACCGTAGTGCGCGGGCGGCGATACAGAGTCAAGCGGGAACGCGGCAGTGACTTCACGGTACATCCGCTGTTTCGATCGTACATGGACGCCCCATGGCACAGAAAAGTACTGTCATGCACCTCGACAGGATCCTGTGTATCGAAGCAGAGTAAGAATGCTATTGGCTCTGCAAGGCAGCACTGTCATCAAAACGCCCGACAGGCGCATGGTTTTTCAGCTTTGAAGAATATGAGGTCTTCGGGC
Source organism: uncultured Tateyamaria sp. (assembly GCF_947504105.1). Taxonomy (GTDB): domain Bacteria; phylum Pseudomonadota; class Alphaproteobacteria; order Rhodobacterales; family Rhodobacteraceae; genus Tateyamaria. Next base: position 4,122 of record NZ_CANNGP010000049.1, on the reverse strand, counting down.
TGCTAAGCCTGTTGGGATCGGGTAACCTGAAGACGCCGAACACAATAACAGCAAGTTGTCATGTCACGTCCTGATCCCACTTTGACGCCCGCGCCCAAGGTAAAGCTATCTAGACTACGCGATATTGGTTGGTCGAAGTGGGACCCGATAGGACTGCTTGGAGCCGATCAGAAGTGGGAGGACAAGGACTGCATACCGTTTGCAGACGAGTATGACAGGTACTTGCTTCAGGCTGCGAGCCAGCTTCGTAGAGGCATATCTGATCAGATTGTTGTCAGCTATCTCGTCGACATCGAGGCGAACTACATGAGATTGGGAGCCTCTCGGGGCGCACTGAATCGCGCGCAAGCGGTCGTTGAGGCTATTCAGGCCGATGAAGAGCTTTGGACATATCCTGACTGACCTCTACTGCTTCGACCGTCACTTCAGCGGCTGGCTCAGCACGCTTCCTCTCATGATACGATTCTATCTTCTAAGGTTCTTCGAATGGACGTGTCGCGTTTTCTCATTATCGGACACCACGCTGACCGGTTTGATCTTTGGTTGAGCGGTAACCTTCTCTTGTTCTTGCTGGATGTGTGCGAAGAAGGTGCTCAGACGTTCGTTCCCGATTATCACCACAGGGGTGATACGCTTCTGATGCAGGTCGAAGATGCCGTGGGGCAGGGCGACATCTTAGGCGCCAGCGTGTGAGGCATGCCAGTTCACGGGTGAAACTCGTGATGATTTCTGACTCTTACGGGATCGCTTGACCTGATCCGCACAAACGCCTCTGGTCGCGCCGGTCAAATAGTGGCACCACTTGGCCAACCAACACCGGAGGACGCCATGGACGACATCACCGAACGCCACAACGCCAAGATGAAAAAGATCAAGGCGGCCCGCGACAAGATGATGGAGACCAAGACCGAGGAAAAGGGCCTGATCATGGTCCATACCGGACCGGGCAAGGGCAAATCCTCGTCTGGGTTCGGGATGATCATGCGCTGTATTTCACACGGCATGCCGTGTGCGGTGGTTCAATTTATCAAGGGCAATTGGGACACGGGGGAAAAGACGTTCCTGCGGGATCGGTTCGCGGATGAGTGCCGGTTCTTTGTATCCGGAGAAGGGTTCACATGGGAAACCCAGGACCGCGAGCGGGACATCGCGGCGGCACAGAACGGCTGGAAGATTGCCAAGGAGCAAATCCTTGATCCCGAGATCCAGTTTGTCTTGCTGGACGAGATCAACATCGCGCTGCGCTACGATTATCTGGATATCGACGAGGTTGTGGACTTCCTGATGACGGAAAAGCCCGAGATGACGCATGTGGTGCTGACAGGCCGGAACGCGAAGCCCGAGTTGATCGAGGCCGCAGACCTCGTGACCGAGATGGCGCTGGTGAAGCACCCATTCAAAGATCTGGGCGTGAAGGCGCAGAAGGGCGTGGAGTTTTAATGTGATCGTTGGCCATTTGGCCGCTGGCTATCTCGCTGCGCGGGCATTTGCTGCCTTGGGTGCGACCGCCGTTTTTTCGGGGGTTATCGTTGGTAGTGTGATTCCGGACGTGGATATCCTGTGGTTTTTCCTCGTCGATGGTCAGCAGACACATCACCACGACTATCTGACACATAGACCCTTGGTCTGGGCGGTTGTGCTTCTGATCGGTGTCACTATCCGGCGAAGCGTTGTTGTAGGCCTTGGATTGGGTGCGCTGCTACATCTTGCTCTTGATAGCATCGCTGGCAAAGTCGCATGGGCTTGGCCAGTTTTGGATGAAGCCACGCCGCTTGTCATTGTGCCTGCCACCCAAGCGCATTGGGTGTTGTCATTCCTACTGCATTGGACCTTTGCGGTCGAAATCGCACTCTGCATTGCTGCGCTGCTGCTCTTCGCAAGTGCGCGCCGAACATGAATAGATGGCTGAAGCCCTCAGCCGCTTGTCAGCAATCCCAGGCTTTGTAGATCAATTGCCCAAGCTGCTGCTGGCACAGCGATTGCCAGCCCCATCAGGATCATTGTTTTGCGCGCTCGCGCCTTGGCCGCGCGTTTGCGGCGTTCGGGTGTGTTTGTGAAATCCAACATGATCTTTCCGTTTCGTTTGTGTGGTGTCATGTAAGTGATCGTCGCATCAGCTTGCGTGACGAATCTGGCATTTCTGCGATGTCAGGATGGAGGTATCATGGCGAAAGCCCTCATGTTTCAAGGCACTGGCTCGAATGTCGGCAAGTCGATGCTGGTGTCGGGCATGTGCCGCGCGGCAAAGCGCCGAGGCCTGTCCGTCGCCCCTTTCAAGCCGCAAAACATGTCGAACAATGCCGCCGTGACGACCGATGGGGGCGAGATTGGGCGCGCCCAGGCGCTGCAAGCCATGGCCTGCGGCTTGGAACCGCATACCGACATGAACCCGGTGCTTCTGAAGCCTGAGACGGATGTGGGCAGCCAGGTCGTGGTGCAGGGCAAGCGCCTGACCACCGTACAGGCCCGCGAATACGCGGCATTGAAGCCGCAGCTTATGGCGCATGTTCTAGACAGCTTTTGTCGGTTGAAGCAGGAACACGATCTAGTGCTCGTCGAAGGGGCAGGCAGCCCGGCCGAGGTGAACCTGCGCCGGGGCGATATCGCCAATATGGGCTTTGCCCGCGCCGCCGACTGCCCGGTGATCCTGGTCGGTGACATCGACCGTGGCGGGGTGATTGCGCAGGTTGTGGGAACACAGGCCGTGATCGATCCGGAAGACGCAGCACTGATCCAAGGCTTTCTGATCAATCGCTTTCGCGGTGATCCGCGCCTGTTTGACGATGGTTATGCCCTGATTGAAAAACACACAGGGTGGCGTGGCTTTGGCGTGGTGCCTTGGTTTTCGGATGCCTGGAAACTGCCAGCAGAGGATGCGTTGGATATCGCGACACCACGTCGTCCTGACGGCCTACATGTCGTGTGCCTCAAGCTGTCGCGTATCGCGAATTTCGATGATCTTGACCCGTTGGCACAAGAGCCGGGGGTGCGGTTGACCATGCTGCATGCGGGCCAACCACTGCCCGCAGACACGGATGTGGTCATCATTCCAGGTAGCAAATCCACCCGAGGCGACCTGCAATTTCTCAAGGCACAAGGATGGGACGAAGACATCCGGGCGCATGTGCGGCGCGGCGGGGCTGTCTTGGGGATTTGCGGCGGGTTCCAGATGCTTGGACGGGTGGTGGACGACCCTGAGGGCATTGAAGGGCCAGCAGGTGTCACGGATGGGATTGGACTGCTGGATGTCCAGACCACGATGACCGATGACAAGCGGTTGACCACCGTCGAGGCGGTTCATATTCCAACAGGGCAAGCCTTTTACGGATACGAAATCCACATTGGATGCAGCGAAGGACCTGACCGCGCGCGCGCCTTCGCGCAGGTTGCGGGTCAGGACGAAGGCGCGATCAGTGCGGATGGACGGATTGCGGGCAGTTATCTGCACGGTATGTTCCGCGACGATGGCTTTCGGAGGGCTTGGCTTGCGGAGTTTGGTGTGAACCACGGCAACGCGTCCTATGCTGACACCGTGGAGGTCACGCTCGATGCATTGGCGGACCATCTCGAAACCCATCTCGACATCGACGCGCTTTTGGCTTGCGCACGATAGGGCGGGGGCACAGAGTTCGCACATGCCTCATATCGTGATCGACTATTCCGCCAATCTCGAAGATCAGTTGGACATGCACGGCCTTTGCGTTGCGCTCAAGGACGCAGCGGCGGCTACCGGTGTGTTTCCCGCGGCAGGCATTCGGGTGCGCGCACATGCTGCGCACCACAGCGTGATCGCGGATGGTGATCCAAAACACAGTTTCGTCGACATTGTGATCCGGTTGGCCGCGGGGCGGGCCGAAGACCAGAAAACTCTGGCAACGGATGCCGTCTTTGACACAGCCAAGACCTTCACCGCAGACCACATTGCGCATCACCCTTTCATGCTGTCCCTCGAACTTCGAGAGATCGATCCAAACCACAGCCGCAAAACCAGCTCGATCCGCAACTACCTGCCGCCGGACATGCACTGAAAGATTCTTCTGGCTGGAAATATCTACCGTGGACGTTCGGTCAACATCTGAGAGCAACGGTAGCAAGGGCATTGAGCGTGGAGAACTCAAATTT
>NZ_CANNGP010000048.1 GCF_947504105.1 uncultured Tateyamaria sp. | reverse complement strand
TGGGTACAAAAACCCGTTCGCCGGCTTGCGCGTGCTGTTCAGCGACGCCAAGACCCGGCGTTGGCTTGCGCCAACCGCTCTGTGTCATGCCTGTATTTCACCTCCGTAGTTATCGAAGGCAAAAGGGCTCCGTTCGCCAAAACGACGTCTTTTCATTGACAGTGATTCGCGAGGGCGGTATCCAACAGGTGTCTAATCTACGGATAAGCTCTCGGGCCGGATCGGCTTGGGGGCTTTTCTTTTGCCTCAGGTCATGATGTCTACGTCTCCTTCGATCGAGACAGAAAATCCGCATAAAGCTGATCGAGGTTCTCAGACAGAAACTCCCCGAACGCTGCGGAATCCTTGGATGTCAGCGAGATGTTGTAGGCACGGCCAGACCGCCCCACGACGCCCTTGATGCGGCCTTGTCCGGCCGTCCAGGTGCGCTTGGTTGCGGCTGCCTTGGGCCCACGGCGCTTGGGCGCCCTGCCCGCTTCGGTCACCTTGCTGTGTATGATTTCAAATCTGGTATCGCTGTCGAGCTGGCCGAAATCATCCGTTTTCATGATGCGATACGCGATGCCCTGATTGGCGTCGTCCGCCATCAGCTTCTTGAAGTCTTCCCAACGGTCGCGGCCAATCTGCTTGGCCGGTCCAATCGCGTCGATGACAAGGGTCGGCACGGTCTGGGCCACGGACAACATGCGCGACAACAACGTGCCGTCGATGGTCAGTGCCTGCTGGATCACATCCTTGGCCTGGCCATGATCCAGAAGATTCTTGGCAAACAGCGCCTTTTCGATGAACGACAGATCGGCGCGGGCCGTGTTCTCTTGCCCCTGCGCCAGAACGTGGGCGACATCGTCCATATCCTTGACAACAGCGCGCACTGGCCGCCCGAGGGCGCGCGCGACACGCACCCGCCGGTGACCAAAGACCACCATGTAACGACCCGCATCATCCGGGTGTGGCCGCAACAGGACGGGCGTATCCTGACCGCTGGCAGAGATCGACGCCTTCAACTCTTCAAAGGCCTCGTCATCACCGCTCAGCCGGTCATTGACGAATGATGCGTCGACCAGGTCCGGATCAATCTCGATAATGGTTTCACCTTCCAGCAGGCGCTTGGAATTCTCCGCCAGGCTGTCGATGGACACCTTCATGGACTTCGATGCCCCACGCATTGCATAGGTCGATCGTCCACCATCGACGGGCTTGTCGGTGGGTTGGCCAATCACGGATTTCAACAGGTCTTTTCTGGCCATGATGTCCTCCTTTTTGCGGTGTTCAGACCGTGGTCTGCACGGCTGTCAAAAACCATCTGCACGGCTGTCAAACTCATTGGCTGTCGCGCCCCCACGCTTGGTGCACGAGGCCCGCGATTTCATCGTTTACAGCGTTAAGTGACGTAATCGCCCGATCATAGGTGGAACGGACGAACTGCGATCTCTCGACTTCATAGAGCGTCTGTTTGGTGATCCCGGCATCAGAAATAGCCGTCGATTTCACCATCTGCGCTTCCAGCATCTGGTTGGGGAACATCGCCTGCAGGAACCCGACCATTTGTTTCTGCGGCCCATCGGTGGGCTCGAACCGTGTCACGAGGTAGCGAAACCATTTCAGGCGCATGTCAGCCCCGGCTTCGCGGATCGTCCGCAAGATACCCCCGAGCATCAGAAGGAATTGACTCATCGACATCACGTCGAGCATCTGAGGGTGTACCGTGATCAGAACGGATGTGGACGCTGTGAGCGCGGTCAGGGTCAAATATCCAAGCTGCGGCGGACAATCGATCACCACCACGTCATAGCGGTCCTCAACCTCTTCCAGCGCTTTCGAAATGCGGGTGAAAAAGGCGCGGCCCTCGGACGGGTCGCGACTGGTGAGCGCGACAGGCGTGTCGTACTCGTATTCCTGCAGGTCCAGGCTTGCCGGCACGATGTCCAGATTGGGAAAATTCGTGGGCCGGATGACCGCGCTGATCGGTTGGCGTTCGTCATCATAGCGCAGGGTCTCGTACAGCGACGAAACAGAGTCTAACTCGGGCTGAATGCCGTGCAATGCGGTCAGCGAGGCTTGCGGGTCAAGGTCCACGGCCAGAACGCGATGACCCTTGAGCGCCAGGTGTTGTGCAAGATGCGCCGCCGTCGTGGTCTTGCCGCTACCCCCTTTGAAGTTCACGACCGAGATCACGTGCAGGTCTTCGCCCTCTGTCCGGTGGGGCAGGTATTGACGCTTTCCGGGGCGGCCGTGCGCGTCCAGATAGGCACGCAGTTCCAACATCTGTTCGGCAGAGTAGGACCGGCGCCCGGACACGGAGGTTTCTGGTTCAGGGCCTTTGCCCTCAAGGTGCAGCTTCTTGATCGTCGATTGGGTTACGCCCAAGTAATACGCCACCTCGGCCAGCGAAAATTGCCGTAGACCTTTCTCGGCATTGGGCGGATACTGCTCCTGACGCAAGATGTTGAGCCTGTCTGAAATCAACTCTCCTTGCTGGAGGATGATTTCATCGAAAGCCATATCGCTTGCTTCACCAGAAAACGTTGGTGCTCTCATATTGCCGCCTCGCCTAATATCGCTTTTATCGCGATTTCTGTCTTTAAACTGTGACTACATCGGAAGTGACTTATCCACAACGATTATTTGCATGGGCCAGCGGTCAGTCGTTCTGCGTGGGCATGAATGCGCAGCACCACAAGCCTGCGCTGACCGCACGGAACTGACCACTACATCTGGTGTTTACCTGTCATTTTGGCGATCAAGTTTCACACCGAAGTTTGGTAAGTGGTTTATTTAAGTCATTATATTCAAAGAAAATTTCCAATTTGCACGGCTGTCAAAATGCGTCTTCCAAGGAGGGCAGGGCGCGCCGCCTGATCACGGGGCATGGATGCTGTCCGCTCGCCGGCGCCTTGAGCCAGGCGCTCAATACAGATGCCATAAAGCGGCCGACATTCTTGAGGCTGAATGCCCGGTCTTGATGGAATCAGGCCTCAGTACTCCAGAGAATCGGGTACCGATTCTCGTTTCCCGGTCAGATTCCCCGCAGCCAATTTAGGTGGTTCGCGGCCTGTGGTGATCAGGTCAGCCTTTAGGCGGCCGCCTGTGCCACAACGGGGCAGGGGAGGGGCACCTTTTTGCGCTGCCAAATGACACCGCGCAAAATCAGCTTTAATCAAGTGTCAAAGAACTGACAGCAGATACCGTTTTGCATCCATTATCGGCGCGTCCCGGTCAACCGCGACCGATAGGGTCATTGCACCCTGCAGGATCGAGATCACCAGCTCAGGCGTCAGGTCCGTGCTCTTTCCCTCGAGCGCTGTTGTTAGCCATTGCGACAACCGATTGTAGAAGTCGCGGACTTTGTCGGGAGATCCGTCCGGAATATATGTCACCACCGACCCCAACACCGTACACAGGCAACTGCACCCTTCTTGACGATATGCGCCGGTATACGCGTCCGCCAGCCGCGCCACGCGGTCATGAGGGGTTTCGTCCGCGGCGTCCGCAGCACCCAGACTGCCGACAAAGCGATCTGCGTATCTGGTAATGACACGTTGGACCAAGTCCGCCTTTGTCGGAAAATGGTAGTGCACCGACGCGCTTTTGATCCCGATGGCGGCCGCGACGTCACGGAAACTGAAAGCGTCCAGACCGCCCTTGCGCATCTCTCGTTCGGCGAAATCCATGATCTCTGTTTCACGGGCGGTTGTCATCGGTGCCTCCGATTTTTTTCGTCTATCAGTAGGTAGGGGGGTTGTGCTGGAGAAACAAGGCTCTTACGTATCTACCTATCACAAGATAGACAACGCAAGGAACTGTCTCATGTCTCAATCTGTTTCCATGATCATCGGTGGCTCGACCGGAATGGGCTTTGCCACGGCGCAACAACTGGCAGGGGCCGGAAAGACCGTCGTCATCGTCGGCCGGACTGCCGACAAGCTGGCGCAGGCCCAGCAAGAGATCGAGAAGGCCGGCGGCAAGGTTGAAACCGTACAGGCCAACGTTGGGGATGCCTCCGACATTGCCGCACTGGTTGCACATGTCGAAGCCGAGACGCGGCACATCGACCAACTCGTGAATGCCGCGGGCACATTTGCGCCCAAACCGTTTCTGGAGAATGACCGCGCGGATTACGACGCCTATCATGACCTGAACCGCGGGACATTCTTTGTCACCCAGGCTGTTGCCAAGAACATGATGGCCCATGGTGGTGGATCAATCGTCAATATTGGGTCGATGTGGGCCAAACAAGCGATCAAGGCGACACCGTCAGCGGCCTACTCCATGGCCAAAGCCGGTCTGCATTCGCTGACCCAACATCTGGCGATGGAGATGGCCGACCACAACATCCGCGTCAATGCCGTGTCACCAGCCGTCGTGGTCACACCGATCTACGGAGCCTTCATCGATCCCGACAAGATCGAGGACACGCTGACCGAGGGGTTCAACGCATTTCACCCCATCGGTCGGGTTGGCCAACCGGGGGATGTCGCGCACCACATCAGCTTCCTGCTGTCGGATGCTGCGGGCTGGACGACCGGCGCCATTCACGATGTTGATGGCGGTGTGATGGCCGGTCGCAACTAGGTGCGGGCAAAACCAAGAACAGCGTCGGGACAACGCGGCGCTGTTCTTTGCCCGGATGCAGGGCACACACGATTCGAGAACGGACGGATGCCATGTGTAAATCTACATTTACACCCCACCACGTACCACAGTCGTATGTGGACCTCTGTCCACCCTGGTCACGCCCCAAACGCAGCATTTTCGTATTATACAATTAAGACATATAGTTAAGTCATAATTTAGATCTCTTCAGACCGAATTTAGCCTGTTTGCGTTGAGGTCGTCCCGAGTGCGGACGCATCATTGGAACCAGACTTGCGCTGTTCTAGCGCCCCATTTTCGGAGGAAGGGACACATGATGTCATCTTGCATTGACACTTTGCCCGACACACAGAACCCAGCGGTCTCGCTGGCCTGGCCAAAACGCGATGCCGAGGATCTGTACCTTGATATTCATCGTGCCGGTGACATACCGGTAGAATACCCGAACAAACGCGACCGCGACCGGATTATTGTCAGCTTTGGTGCCACCCGTCTAACGGCCCTGCACGACGACCTTAAAGTCGGGGAATGCATGCTGGTGTTTGGCGATGGCACGCCCGTGCCGCTTCGAGCCGATGGCGACTTTGTCATGGTGGAAATGCACCGCAATCTGACGCGGCAATTCCTTGGCGAGCAACGCACACCCGGACGGGACGTGATGCGTGGACGCTCTGCGTGCCTGTCCGCCCTGGCCGATGCAGCGTTACGCCATTGCAGTCAACTTGCCATCGACACCGAAGCCTATGTCAAAGCCTTTGCCGTGCTGGGGTTGGCGGAACTGTCCCTGTGCGCGGACCGATCCCATGACACACCCGAGCTGCTGAACTGGCAATTGAAGGCAGTGGATCGGTTTATCGAACAGAACCTGAGCCGATCCATGAGGATTGCCGATGTGGCGACGGTCTGCAACTACTCGGTCGCGCATTTCTCGCGGCTGTTCAAGGCGCGTGTCGGGGTTACGCCGCATCGATACATTCTGCAAAAGCGGGTGGATTTTGCCTGTGGGCTATTGTCAGACACCTGCGAGATGATTGCGGATATCGCCTATTCCAGCGGGTTTTCATCGCAATCCCATATGACATCGACGTTCAAACAGGTGTTGGGCATCACACCCAATGAATTCCGGATGAGCCAGGCGCAGTCCCATGTGCAAAGACAATGTGCCTAGTCCAGCCGGTCGGTCGTCGTCTGGATTGCCTGTGCGTCGACCGGGGCCCAATATGTGTGCGCGGTTTGCCGCATTTCCGCGCCCAGTGCGTGAAAGTCGGGATTGTCCCTGAGTGTTTCGAACACCGGAGATCTTTCGAGGGTGCCAATGAAAACGAAGCCTTTGTCCAATGCGACGCTGATCGTTTCGATCGCCGCATCTGTGTTGTCTTCGAGCGCATAGAGGCCTGCGAGGGCCATGAAGTCTTCCTGCAGTCGCAAACTGTCGACCGGGCGACCGTCAAAGTACCGACGCACATTGCCGATGATCGTCGATGCCGCTTCGTCCGCATGCTTGAGGTTCACGTCAGCAAAAAAGACGGCGTCGAACACGTGAATTGCCGAAATATCCGCACCCGGGCGTGTGAAACGGCTGTAGATACCGGTGGTGCTGAGGAATTCGTACAGCGGCGTGCTGTCGCCAAAGACGTAGTGCATGAAGCCGCGGAACTGCCCGAGCGGATCCTGGTCCTGCATCTCTCGGGCCGCTGCTTCGTCTCCGGCGATTGTAAAGCCCAGCACCCGTAGGGCAGGGGACGTGATCAGCCCGTCAAACTGTTCAATCTTGCCAACACTGCTGAGAAGCAGAAGCATCTGGAATTGTGCTGCGGTGTTTCCGGGATTCAGTTGCAGCGCGTCCTGCAACAGGAAAAACGACTGGGCGTATTCCCCCGTTTCACGCAAGAACATGGCAAGGTCCGTCAGCGCGTCCACGTCGTTTTCATTCCAACGCAGATTGTCGCGGGCATGGGTGAATGCCTGTTTCAACTCACCCTTGCCAAATTTGGACCGGGCCACGCGCGACAGGATTACAGGTGACAGGGGATCGAAGCTGAGCGCCTGTTCATACGCGGCATCGGCTTCGACAGAACGCCCCGTCGCGCGCAGCACCTCAGCCCGGAGAAGGACCGCATGTGCATTCAACGGATCGAGCCGCAGCGCCTCATCAAAACGCGCCAATGCCAAGTCGTAGTTCAGGTGGTACTGCGCCTGCAGGCCAAGTGCGGTTAGCACATCGGGGTTGTTGTCGGATTTGGGTTCCACCTCGAACGCGAACTTGTCGATCTGCCTGGCCACCGTGGCTGTCTGTAGCCCGGCATAGAGCGCCGCCTGATGATAGGCAGAGATGATCATCGTGTAGGCCGGCACGAAATTCGGTTCGAGAGCGATCACCTGTTTCAGTTTGGCGATCGCGTCGAGGATATCCATGTCTTTTTGTGACTGGATCAACGTCGTGGCGTCGACATAGGCGCGGTGGGCTTCGGGGCTGATGAGCCGTTCGGAGGGCAATTCGGATGTCATGCCGATGGCGTTCAGCAAGTCGAGCGCTGCTGCTGGCAGGACCGCGGATGCGCCCCTGTCTTCGTCGTTGGCAGTTGGAATCAGGTAGGTGTTTGTCCATTCGATGATACCACTGTCGGTGTCCATCATCTGGATCGTAAGCGCCGTGTTCTCACCGTTTTCGACCAAGTCACCGGTCACAAGGTAATTGCTGTTGAGGGTCTCTGCGATCTCGGTCGGCGACATGTTTGTTTCGGCGAAGCGGAAGGACGACAGGGAGGACACCACCTTGAGATCCGGCACCGCGCTGAGCACATCGATCAGCGATTTGGCAAGCCGCTCGCGTTGGTCCGTGCCGCCGCTGGCGCGCGCCACCACGAAGGGCAGCACCGCGATGGTTTTGCCGTGCCGAACCGTGTTTTTGGATGCCATGATATCGACCATGGGGCTGTCTGCGCTTGTGCCGTCGCGCGCGCCCCACGGCATGTCCGACGCGCGGTATGTCGCAAAGGTGCCACCGATCAGAGCAATGGTGCAGGCCGCGACGATCGCCCTGCGTGCGGGAAAGTCGGCCTTTTTGCCTACACCGCCATCCGGCACCGTGTGCTGCGTATCCACGATCTCCAGTGCGCCGACGAATTGATAGCCTTCGTTCATAAAGGTTTTGATCAGGCGTTGAGAGCGCCCATCGTCCCGCAAGGCCCGGCGGACGGCGCGAATGCGATTGTCGATAACCGCCGGAGACACGGATCGTCCCCCCCAGACTTCGGTGAGAAGGGTATCACGGGACACGATTGTGCCGGCCCGTTGCAACAGCAGTTGCAGCACCTTGCCCACCTGCGGTTCGAGGTGAATGTGGTCACCGGCACGGAACAGTTCGCACCGCTCATCCTCGAAAACGTAATTCTCAAATCTGTATGCACTCATCCCAATCTCGATGTATCAAAGGAAATCGAGCGCTATGCACTGGATCAATTTTGTCTTGTGACGTCACTATTACGTAACGTTAACCCTTTTAGCTAGGGCACTAACAAACGTCAATGTGTCACCGCTGGCAGCGGGCCCTGCGCCGTTCCAATCGCATGCCAGGTGCTGATACTTTGGGCGGACACACCCTGCATCAGGCCCCCGCACAGGCATTGAAAAAGCCATCGCTGCGGCAAGGCAGCGATGGCAACAATGTCGGGCAGTCAGAGGAGGGTGGGAGGTCCGCGCGCCGCGGTGGCGCCTTTAGTCCGGTGTCAGGAAGTCAAATGTATCCGCGCCGTACATGAAGAATTCGCAAGGCACATCGCTGACGCAAGCCGTCGTGTGGGGCGCGTTGGCCGCAACGCTCCAGAATGATCCGGGGCGCATGACGGGTGCATCCGCTTGACCGGCAAACGGGTTTGTCATTTCCCCCTTCAGCACCACGGCACGGTACGCGTGCGAATGGGTGTGAACGGGTGTCTCGAACCCCGCCGGGAAGCGCCCGAACGTGCCGTGTTCACCGGTTGAACGATCACCGTAGGCAGCGGCGAAGGCAACGGGTTCCATCACCTCCTGAAACGTCTTGTCCTCTTCGGTGAGAGTGACGTTTCTGATCGGTTCGGCCTGCGCCAGTGTGGCAGTCATCAGAAGGGCGAGGGAGAGTGGTGTGCGCTGCATGTTTTTTCCAGTCATGTGTGGGGTGCCCGGCCTGTCGCCGGGCCCATGATCAATTGCGGCCCGCCATGACGCCGCCATCGACGTCATGGATTGCGCCCGTTGTCCAACCCGCCTTGTCCGACAGCAGGAAGGCGGCGTGGTTGGCGATGTCCTCGGGGCGGCCAACGCGACCGATGGGATGAAAGGCGTCAAAGGCGTCGGTGAGCGTGTCCTCGATCTTGTCCTTTTCGATGAAGGCACCGTAGATCGGGGTCACCACAACCGCCGGCGAGACCGCATTGACGCGGATGTTATGCTCACCCAGCTCCATCGCCAGATGCTGCGTCATGGAATGAATGCCCGCCTTGGCCATGGAGTAGGCCGCCGATGGCGTTGCCTTGATCGCCTGGCGGGCCCACATCGACCCGATGTTCAGGATCGATCCGCCCTTGAACTTGATCATGTTTCGCGCAACCGCCTGAGTGACGACAAAGAACGCGCGGTTCATGTCGAGATACTTGTCATAGTCGGCGACGGTGTTTTCGAGGTAGGGCTTGGGTGCGAACACGCCTGCGGCATTCACCAGTTTGGCGATGTGTCGCGTTTCGCCATCTATCGCGGCGACGAACGCATCGACACTGGCCGGGTCATAGAGATCGACAAGCACCGTTTCCGCAGACCCCGCCCGTATGCCGTTCAATTCGGCGGCGGCCTTGTCCAGCCCGGTCTGTTCATGCGCAAGAAGCTTCACGGTGTCGCCTTCGGCCACAAGCTTGTGCGCAATGGCGAGGCCCATGCCGGAAGAACCGCCAACAATAAGTGAAATCTGGTCTGACATGTGAAATTCCTTGTTCTTTCGAGGTTGGGTCGGTTGGCCGGGCCGATTATTTGGGAGCATCCGGCCAGTGCGAGATGAACCCGTCACGGTTCGGCATCTGGATTGCGGGCAGGGTGTCCGCGTCGAGTACAAAGTTTTCCGAAATGATCCCGTTCACGTGCAACAGGTATGCCGTCACGGCGTAGACCTCTTCGTCGGTCAGGCTGCCGGGGGCGAAATAGGGCATGGCGCGCCGGATGTAATCGAAGACCGTTGTCGAATAGGGCCAGTAGCTGCCAACCGTCTTTTCATGCGCGTCCAGCGTCAGCGTTCCGATCCCACCTGCCAGTGAGCCCGCCGGGCCGCCCCGGGCGCTGTCACCGTGGCAGAAAGCGCAGCTGCCTGCGTAGATCTCGGCGCCCAACTGGGCGGTGCCGCTGCCTTCGGGCAGGCCATGGCCATCGGGCGCAATGGAGATGTCCCAGGGCTGCAGCTCGGCCTCGGTTATGGCTGTGCCGTGTTGCTGCGCATCGACTGGTAACGCTGTTACCAGCAACATCAGCAGGATTGCGAAGCCATTGGACCGGCAGTCATACATACACATTGCTCACGTCTCCTTTGGCGTCGATGGCCCAGCTTTGGATCGCATTCTGGTGGTAGAGTTGTCCGGCGGCGTAGGGCGCGTACCAGTCTGATCGGGTCGGCTGGACCGTTCCGGTTTCATCGGTTGCGCGGCTCATCAGGGTGGCTGACCCACCGGTCCAGTCCCATGCGATCGAGAACCGCGTCATGGCCTGGGGCAGGGCAGGGGCCTGCAGGGCAGCCGCGGCCCAGCTTTGCCCCCCGTCCGCCGATATTTCGACGCCAGTGATCCGTCCGGCGCCAGACCAGGCCACGCCGGTGATCTGTTGCAGCCCCTTGCGCACCGGGCCTATCCCGTAAGACGGGCCGGTGATGACTGATTTCACCCCCAGCTCATGCGTGAACTGCCGCGCCAGACCATCCTTTTGCAGGAGGGTATATTTCGAGGTCTCGTCCTTGGTATGCGTGGCCCCCGACATGACCTTGATCCGCCGCAGCCACTTGATGTTCATGCTGCCTTGCCAACCGGGGACAACCAGTCGCATCGGGTAACCCTGTTCCGGCCGCAAGCGTTCCCCGTTCTGATAAAGCGCGATCATCGCGTCGCCGTTCAGCGCCTTTGATATCGGAATGCTGCGGGATTTCTTGGCGGCGTCGGCACCTTCGGCCAGCATCCAGGTGCCAGCGGGGTCGACCCCCGTTTCCTGCAGCAGGGTGGCCAGAGAGATCCCGGTCCATTCGGCGTTGCCGATCAGGCCGTGAATTTCCCCCGCGCTGCGTTGCTGCGCCTCGTCCAGACTGTTGAACAGGCTGTTGCCAGCACATTCGATAAAGGCGGTGCGGGTCGTCATCGGGTAGTTCAGCAGATCCGACATCGAAAACCGCAAGGGCTGGCGCACCATGCCGTGGATCACGAATTCATGCTGGTCCGGGTCGATCTCGGGAATGCCGCTGTGGTGCCGTTCGAAAAACAACCCGTTCGGCGTGATTGTTCCAGCCAGTTTTTCAAGCGGTGTAAAAGAGACGCCCGACCCGTCGCCGATGCCTTCGGGGAACAAGCCAAGAACGGGACGTGTCACGTGGCTTTCGAAGGGGGAAGGCTGCCCGTAAGGGCTTTGAACGAGGCCGGGCGTTGAGCTCCAGTCAGGAACTCGGAGTTGATCTGCGGACACCTGCGTGGCGACCACACTGGCGGGCACCGCTGCGAGGCCGGTCCTGAGCAGCCACCGGCGACTGATCAAGCCACCGGATGCTGCACGGTCTTCTGACCTAGGAAGGATATCGGAAGAAGACATGAGGGACCTCGTGTTCCAGGTTGTTCGGGAGGACAATTGCCGCAGATCGGTCTTGGGTTCAGGTCGAGGCGGTGATCCGTTTGACCGCGTCGTCGGTCCACCAGACCGCGTTCGCAACCATCCGGAAGTTTATGAGAGCAGCCAGGTAACCATCACCTTCGGGCACCTGCGCCCCGGCTGTCGCGTCGCGTACAACCGCCACCTCGTAGCCCAGTTCGAGCAGTTCGTAGAGGTGGGCCTGCACGCAGAGGTTGGCCGACATCCCTGCGAGGATGACGCGGTCGATGCCCCGTTTGCGCATCTGCAGGTTCAGGTCGTTCTGCGCCGGTCCATATATCTTGTGGGGGGAACAGACGACCGTTTTGCCATCGTTGATGTAGGCCTTGTATTGCGGCATCCAGTCCGCGCCGGAGCCGTCGAAGTTGTCGACGTTGAGCGCGTCCTCGCGGTCGAACATCATGATGCCGTGCATCACCCGTTCCAGCGTTCCTTCGAACTTCCACTTGTGGTCATGCGGGTAGTAATAGTGGGGAGAGATGAACGTCTCCATTCCGACGGCCTTGGCCGCTTTGAACAACTGTTCGAGATTGTCGACGGTGTCCTGTTCCTTGACGCTGTTGCCGACAACGCCCCAGGACACGCCTTTTTCCGACAGGAAGTCGATTTGCGGGTCAATCACGACCAGGGCCGTGTTCGACAGGTCAATTTCCATGTCGACGGCGGGCAGGCCGGGAGTTTCGGGATCTGCATATTTGGCTTCGGCTTCGGGGGTTGCGGCCAGGGCCTGACCACCGCTTGCCACGGCCGCAGTGGCCATGAGCGCCGCGCCTGAGCCTGTCATCAACCGCCGCCGCGCTGCATCTACCTGCTCTTCCGTCACGTCGCAGCCGCAGGTTTCCTTGGGGGTTGTCATGGTCGTTCTCCTTATCCGACGCGAGGGGCTGGCCTGCTGGGACCGACGCCTGCGTATTCAAGTGATGGGGCCATGATGCTGAAGGAATGTGCCTGCGGATTTCGGCATTCGATCATCGCTTTTAGAATTCCGCTGAAAATGCAGCGTGCAGCGATTGGCGCGGGCGGAGAGATGGGCCAACCACCTGCCAGAGAACGAAAAAAGCGCCGCATGATCGCGCGGCGCCTTTATGTTTGGCCTTGCGGTTCGGTTGACTACTCGGCTGCGACCGATCGCTCGGACAGATCGGCCCGTGCCTGCCGCACACCCGCCCCATATGCCGGGTCTGCCTTGTCGAAATGTGCACACATCCGTGCAGCGATCTCTTCGGGCACGCTGGCCATGGCTTCGGCGATGTTGCGGTGCAACCTGCCTTGCTGATCCTTGTCCATGAGCCGGTACAACGCGCCGGGTTGGGCATAATCATCATTGCCGCTGCGGTGATCATGGCGCTCTGCGGACCCCGACAGCTTCAGCGGTGGTTCCGCAACAGACGGGTCCTCGACCGCGCCACCGAACGAATTGGGTTCATAATAGGCGTCGGGATTTGCCGTTTTGGTGACAAACGGGTTCATCTGCCCGTCCTTGTGATAATGACTGACCGGGCATTTGGGTTGGTTGACCGGCAATGCCTCGTAATGTGTGCCAAGACGGTGCCTGTGTGCGTCCGCGTAAGCAAACAGACGGCCCTGCAAGACCTTGTCCGGGGAAAACCCGATCCCCGGCACGATGTTCGAGGGACTGTAGGCCGCGTTCTCGACCTCGGCAAAGTAGTTGTCGGGGTTCCGGTTCAGCTCGATCTCGCCCACCTTGATCAGGGGGTAGTCGCCGTGCGGCCAGACCTTGGTCAGATCGAAGGGGTTAAAGGGCGTCTGTTCCGCCTGGGCTTCGGTCATGACCTGGATGTACATCGTCCATTTCGGGAATTGACCGTTTTCGATCGTCGAAAACAGCGCTTCCTGGTACCCTTCACGCGTCTCACCGATCTTTTGCGCGGCTTCCGCGTTTGTGTAGTGGGCGTGACCCTGCTGCGTTTTCATGTGGAACTTGACCCAGTGCCGTTCATTCCTGGCATTGATCATGCTGTAGGTGTGCGAGCCGTAGCCGTTCATCTGCATCGGTGTCCGTGGGCATCCGCGGTCGGACATGAGGATGGTGATCTGGTGCAATGCCTCTGGGCTGAGCGACCAATAATCCCACATCGCGGTCGGCGACCGCAGGTTGGTGCGCGGGTGCCGTTTCTGGGTGCGAATGAAGTCCGGGAACTTTAGCGGGTCGCGGATGAAAAAGACGGGTGTGTTGTTGCCCACCAGGTCCCAGTTGCCATCTTCAGTATAGAATTTGAGGGCAAAGCCACGCACGTCACGTTCGTTGTCAGCGGCACCCGCCTCGCCTGCGACCGTGGAAAATCGCGATACCAGTTCCGTGGTCTTGCCGATATCGGAAAACACAGCCGCCTTGCTATATTGAGAGATGTCCCCCGTGACCGTGAAGGTTCCGAACGCGCCCCATCCCTTGGCGTGAACAACCCGCTCGGCGATGCGTTCGCGGTTTTGGTGCGCCAGCTTTTCCATCAATTGGTAGTCCTGCATCAAAACTGGACCTTGCGGTCCTGCAGACATCGAATTCTGGTTGTCCGCCACAGGTGCCCCGGCGGTCGTTGTCAAACGTGGTGCTTTGGACATGTCATTCCCTTTTCGTGGATCTGTCAGCATCTCACCTGAATGCACGCCGGGACGTTGGATCCGTCGGCCCTGCCCGCGCATGACGGTTTGTGTCTGAGGGTTTCAAAGTACAAAAACTGTTAGAATACACTCGGACCAGGCATCTATCGGGATATTGCGGTTTTGGCAGGATGTTGACATTCGCGAGCAACATGCCCGTTTTCTGCCATCCAGACGGCGATCGTAGGCAAGTGTTTGCCTTGCACTATCGGCGATAGCAGATTTCTTGAAGACACGGCGGTGCCCGCTTGAGTAGGCATTGGTCGTACCAAGACCATCCCCCATTTAAGGCATCGGGTATCCCAATAGATGAACGACCAACGCTTGAAGGCGGGGTTCATGGCGATTACTAGTAAATACCAGCCTGTTTGGAGGCCCTTATGACGGATTCTCGGGAAGCTTCGCCGCTGTCAATTGATGAGCAGCTTTGCTTTGCGCTTTATACGACGTCTCGCGCATTCACGAAGCTGTATTCCAACCTGCTTGGTGCGCTTGGCCTCACCTACCCGCAATATCTGACCATGCTTATCCTTTGGGAACGTGACGGACAAAGCGTCAAGGCCATCGCCGAAAAGCTGGAGCTTGAGGGCGCGACGATCACGCCGATGATCCAGCGCCTCGAACGGCTTGACCTTGTGTTAAAGAAACGCCGCACAGATGACGAGCGCCGCCAGGATGTGTTGCTGACCGAAAAGGGACGCGCATTGCGGGACGAAATACTGGGCATTCCAGGGCAGATTGGATGTGCCGTGAACCTGAACACCGAGCAAGCAAGAAAACTACTCAACAAGATCAATACCTTACGTGAGGCCATCCGGGATCATGCCTCTTGATCACGGTTGACGGGTTTCGGGTCGTCGATTGCCGTCAACCGACACGTTGGTTCTGAAGCTGTGACCCTTTGATCTGATCCAGTGCGTTTTCCGCCGCTTCCAGCGCGCCTTCGAGGTAGCCACCGAATTGCGCCGCCGTCTCGGTTCCCGACAGGATCAAACGACCGTCAAACAGCCCCGTCATGGCCGTCGACAAGCGGTAGGACGGGTGTGCAAACAGTGGCTTCTGGTCAGCAGCGGTCGAGGTGAGTGGATCATAGGCCCAATCCTTGATCAGGAGTTGCCGAGGTGTTTCCGCCTCTTTCCCAAACAGGCGGACCAGTTGGGCAAGCACATGTGTGCGCAACTGATCCACGTCACCGCGCGCGTTCGCGGGCACCCCTATGAACCCGAACAGGGCGAAGGGACCGTCGGACGCGGGTGATGCGTCATGGATTTCAGCCAGGGGGCCACGGCGGCTCATTGCGTCGCCGGACAGTCCGGCGTCGCGCCAGAACGGCGTGTCGTACACCGCGACGGCCTTGGCCTGACCTGCCATCCATGTCGGGACTGCACGCATGTCATCACGTGTCCGGTCGGCAAGCGCAGGCACATATTGCAGTTCCGCCGCAATGCGCGGCGGCATGGCCAGAACCGCGCGGTCCGCTGTGTGCGTTTCGCCATCAGACAGTACCGCGCGGATGCCCGCTGTGTCATTGTGCAGGGCCGTCACGACCGCATTCAACCTTTTGCGGTGGTGCGGAATCCGGGCGGCGAGCGCTTGCGTCAGGCGCCCAATCCCCCCTTGCAACCGCCACGACCCTTCCATGGAGGCAAAGCCGCGCCCGCGTTGAACCTGTCCGGTTTCGTCTTCGAAGGTCAGGATTCCATCGGCATATTGATCGAACCGTTTCAACCCCAACTCGTTGATCAGGGCGGCGATACGGGGTTGACCGGGCCAGAACCACGCCGGCCCCAGATCGAATTGGCCATCGCCGACGTCTTGGGTCAGGATGCGCCCGCCAAAACGGTCGCGTGCTTCGAGCAGAAGGTAATCCCGGCCATCCTTTTCAAGGGCATGGGCCAGTGCAAGGCCCGAGAGCCCACCACCGATGATCAGTGTAGTCATGGTTCAAAATCCTTCTGACGACGGGCGCAGGTCAAGTTCATGCGTCCAGGTAGAGGAGGGTTGATGCGCGAGGTGCCAATAGGCCTCGGCTATGTCGGCAGGTTGCATCATCTGCGCGGGGTCCAGGCTGTGCAGCGCGCGGGACGCAGGTGTATCGATTATGCCGTCGAGGATCGCGTGGCACACATGCACGCCTGCGGGCTGATAGGCCCGGGCCAATGACTGGGTCAGGCCGCGCAAGGCGAATTTCGCGCTGGAAAAGGCTGCAAAGTTCGCCCCGCCGCGCAGCGATGCCGTCGCGCCCGAGACAATGAACGTCCCGCCACCCGCACGCACCATGGGCTGCAATGTAGACTGGGCAAGCAAGACAGCGCTTTTAACCATGGAGTTCCAGGTTCTTTCGAAATCCTGTGTCCGGGTTTCCGCGAAGGGAGCAATGACCAGTTCGGCCACGTTGTGCACGACGACACGGGGAGCACCATGTTGGGCGATGACCGCCGCGACCGCTTTGGGTGCGGCGGTATCGTCCGACAGATCAACGGTGTGGAAGGTGCCCGTATGTGCGTCGGGTTCGGTGCGACCAAGGCCGACGGGCGTGTAGCCGCCCGTCTCGAACCGGGTGAGGACCGATTGCCCCAATCCCGCCCCGGCGCCCCCAACCAGCACCAGCGGTTTGCGCGCGTCCGCCATCAGACGGCCGGAGGTGTTGCGTGCATGAGGTGGCCGGTCTTCATCCAGACCTTGGCCCCTGAGCTGCCAGCCACCGCGGACAGCGGTACCGCATCGGGCAGGCGCAGCCAGGCCCCTTTGCCCAGCGTCTCACCGCCTTCGGTGATCTCGCCATCGATAACCAGAAGTTCGATGCCGCCGCTATCGCTGTTGGCCAAGGTCGCCCCCGCGTCGAGCTGGCTATACGTCACCGTCTCGCGGTTGTCGCTGTGCAGCAGCGCGGTCGCGACACCGTTTACCGGGGTGTCCACTTCATCCGCCATGGACTTTCGAAACTGGGTCCGGTCATCCATGTCGAATTGCCACAGCTTCACAAAGATCGTGCAACCTTCGTCGGACCCGGGCGTGTGGGACGATGTTGGTGGATTGCGGACATATGTGCCTGCGGGAAAATCACCATGTTCGTCCTGGAACACGCCATCGAGCACAATGAATTCCTCGCCCCCCGTATGGGTGTGAGCCGAGAATTTAGACTGCGGCGCATAACGTACAATGGTCGTCGCGCGCGCAACTTCGCCCCCGATCCGGTCCAGCATTCGCCGGTCGACACCGGGCATCGGTGAACTTTTCCACGCAACGGTCTCCGAGTGGACAACGACGCGTTTCGAAAAATCTGCATGCAGTTCCATTGAAGCGTTCCTTTTCGAAGTGTATGAGCTACCTATCACTAGATAGTCGCAACGGCGTCAAATAGATATAGCCGGGCGGGTGGTATCACGCGCATGTGACCATCGCTTTCGGATCGCGTTCGCGGGCGGTGACATATGCACCGCCCGCTTACATCGCTTACTTGATATCACGCGCCGACAAGAAGGCACGGATCTTGTCGGCAATAAAGCCCACATCTTCTTCCAGTGCAAAGTGGCCGGTGTTGAGGATGTTATAGTCGACGTCATTCAGATCACGCTTGAACCCTTCGGCACCCGGTGTGGGGAAAAAGGCGTCATTCTTGGCCCACACGACAAGCGCAGGGGGTTGATGCGTGCGCAAGTAGGCCTGCCATTCGGGGTATTTCGCCACATTGGTCCTGTAGTCATAGAACAAGCCAAGCTGCACCTCGTGCTGTCCCGGACGGTTCATCAAGTGGTAGTCCAACAACCAGTTGTCGGGAAGAATGCCATCCGGGTTGCGCGTCCCGTGGGTGTACTGCCACTTCAGCCCTTCAAGGGAAAACACCTGACTGGCGATCTGCGCCTCGATCTCGGCGTTCCGGCCACCATTCCACAGTGTCATGATGGGGCCCCATGTCTCTTTGTTGAGGCCCTCTTCGTACACGTTGCCGTTTTGAACGATCAGTGCTTGCACGCGTTCGGGGTGTTCGGCGGCGATGCGCATACCAATCGGCGCACCGTAATCCTGGAGGAAGAGCGAGTAGCTGTCCACGTTCCGTTGTTCGAGGAAGGTGTCGATCGTGTCGGCGATGTTATCGAATGTGTAGGTGTAGTCATCGGCATCCGGGAAGTCGCTGGCACCGAACCCGGGATAGTCGGGGGCAATCAAGTGATAGCTGTCTTCCAAGTCGGCGATCAGGTTGCGGTATTGGTGCGAGGAGCTGGGAAAGCCGTGCAGCAGTACCAGCGTCGGGTTCGCGGGATCACCGGCTTCGCGGAAAAAGATCTTGTGACCATCGACGGCTTCGAAGCCGTAACGGGTTTCAGCAATCGCGGGTGCGGCAAGGCTGGCAGTGATCGCCAACGCGGCAAGGGGACGATTGAGCATGTGATGTTCCTCTGTGCTTTTTGTAACCGTTAAAGATAATTACAGCGGTTAACATAGACATCTTGCGTAACCATTCAATACCCATTATATAAGTTACATGAAAAAAGATACTCCTTCCTTCCAGTTTGTCGGCAACGATACATCGCTTGACCTCGTGAACACGCGCGTCATGACGCACGGCGTTGTACACGATCTGATCAATACAGATGCAGGCCGGGCGGCTTGGATGGCTGCCGCGCAGCTTGGACCGGTGGCCAACGCTTGGTCGGATAACGACAACCGCCAGCTGCAGCGCCTGAGGGATGCAATTGCACAGCTTGTTGCCGCAGCGATTGACGGCTCTGAGGCCGCAGCGGCCGACATGACGATTGTGAACCAACACCTTGGTGAGCGCACCAATGCGATACATCTGACCGCACAAGGCGCGCAGTTCCGACTGGAAGAGGACAAGGGACCGAAGTCGCCCGACGCAGTGATGGGCGATATCGCGGACTCTGCAGCCCACCTGTTGGTGGAGACGAATCCAAAACGATTGAAAAGATGCGCGCACCCGGACTGTGTCCTGGTCTTTCGTGATACATCAAAGTCGGGTCGGCGCCGTTGGTGCGACATGGCGACTTGCGGCAACCGCGCAAAAGTGGCTGCGTTTCGGGCCGGGGCAGGGGGCGCCGACTAGGTCATCGGCGACGGCACCTGATCAGCACAGGAATTAAACCTTAAGGGCCACGCCGAAATAAAGCGTGGCCCTTCTGTCATAGGGGTTATGCGGCATAGCTTTCGTTCGTGATGTACCGGATGAGGTCACTTGTGTTTTGCTCACCTGCAGCGATCTTGTGGCTGACGACGTCCCCGATGGAGACCAGCCCGATCAGCACGTCACCCCTGACAATCGGCAGGTGCCGAAAGCGACCCGTGTTCATTTTTTCAAGGGCCGCATCGATGGTGTCCGATGGGTCGCCAAAGACGACATCGGACGTCATCCGGCACCATACCGGATCCTCCAGCGACACCGCACCGCCCACGGACAGATGACGGACAATGTCGCGTTCGGACACGATGCCACAAACCCTGTCCGCTTCGGTCAGGACAACCACGGCACCGATGTTGTGGGCGCTGAGAATATCCGCGATCTCTTTCAGTGACATGCCCGCCCGGGCCGTTACGACGTCATGGCCCTTGTGATCCAGTATATGTGCGAGTGTCATCGCGTCCTCCTTTGGTTCTGGTTCATCTGGTGGTGGACGAGCACCGGGTCAGGCACCGGGTCCGCAATCGATACAGCGCAATGGCGGGTTGGGCCCGAAGCCAAGCTTGCTGTTGACGTCCCGCAGGGCGGTGCGCAGACCTTCCTCGATCACCGGGTGATAAAAGGGTCGTTCCAGCGCTTGTGACACCGTGATGCCATCCGTGATGCTCCAAGCCAGCAAATGCCCGAGATGTTCTGCCGCGGGGCCGATCATCTCTGCGCCCAAGACTTGCCCGGTGCCCTTTTCCGCGTAGACATGCAGACACCCCTTGTTGATTCCCATGACACGCGCACGCCCCTGATCCTCGAAAGACACCGTGCCGGTTTCAAAAGGCACTCCGGCCGCCACCAAGTTCCCATGACTGCGTCCGGCCATGGCAATCTGCGGGTTCGAAAACACGATCCCCAGGGGAACGCGGCGCGCACGCCGGTAGGCGTCGGGCAAACGGGCCGCGTTTTCACCGGCCAGCCGCCCTTCGTCCGCCGCCTCGTGCAGCAATGGCAGGTCGCCGACGGCATCACCGGCCACAAAGATGTGGCTGTCGCCGGCACGCAAGGACAAGGGATCATACAGCGGGACACCGCGCGCATCACGCACGAGCGAGGTATTTTCGAGGCCAATGCGATCGACATTCGCCTTGCGGCCCGTTGCAGCCAGCACATAGTCGAACCGCGCGCTTACCTCACCGGTTTCGTCGGCCCGGTACACTATGACCTGATCACCGTCCCGCTCGATCCGCGTGTCCGCATGCCAGTGTGCGGGGAACTCGTCCGCGAAGGTGCGGGCGGCATAGGCTCTGATATCTGGATCGGTCAGCGGCCCAACGAAATTGTCCCGCCCGAAAAGCTCGACACGCACATCAAGGCGGTGCAACGCTTGGCTCAATTCCAGCCCGATGACGCCGGCGCCGAAAACGGCGGCCGAGTTTGGCAATCCATCCCAATCGAATACATCGTCATTGACGATCAACCGGTCGCCTGCGGCCTCGAGCATTGGCGGGATGTTGGGGCGCGACCCTGTGGCGATGATGATCGCGCGCGCCGTCAGCAGCCGGCCACTGGTCAGTTGCAAGGTATGATCGTCGCGGAAAGTAGCGAATTCGCGGATGATCTCGCCCTTGTCAAAGCCATCCACCGCGTCGTGGACGAACCCGACAAAGCGATCGCGCTCATTGCGCACGCGCTGCATGACGGCACGGCCATACACCTCTGCCTGATTTGTGCTGATCCCGAAAATCTCGGCGTTTCCGGCTGCGTGCTTGGCATCCGCCGCCGCAATCAGCAGCTTGGACGGCATGCACCCCACGCGTGCACAGGTGGTTCCCAATGGGCCGCCGTCAATAAGGGCAACCCGGTCGGTATACTTTGTCGCCTCTCGATACGCGGACATACCGGCAGTCCCTGCGCCAAGAATGGCGACATCGAAATCATAGTCTTCCATGGCCTTGTCTCCTGAGCCTGTGCGGCTCTCTGGGCGTCCCGTAAGGTCAGGCGGGATACGCAGTCGATTAAGCTATCTAATGGCAGATAGAATCTACATCCACTTTCGCAACTCACGTTTTCTTGAAATCGGCTTTGTGTATCGCCAGGAAAATGGATCACATTGCGGTGTGACCCGCTGTTGCGAAGGCCCTTGCGACCCTAATCTCTGCACCTGGATTTGGAGAATGGCTTTGTGAGCATCGACATGATTTTGACGTCAACACGCATGCAAAGGGCCAGCCTGCTGCTGCTGCGCGTGACGACCGGCTTCCTGCTGGTCTGGGGCGGCCTGAACAGCGTGGTCAAAGGCAATGCGCCGTTTGGCCTGGGACGCAACCTGCACCTGTCGGAAACGATGGGCACCTTGCTTGGCTACTCTGTCGGCGCCATGCAAGTCGCCATCGGCGCCTTGTGCGTCATCGGACTTTGGCGCCGTGTTGTACTGCCCGTTCAGGCCATCATCCACGGCTTCACGGCCATCAGCGTGTGGTGGGCCATTGTTGATCCTTACCGTTGGTACATCAGTGGCGTGGATCGCATTGTGTTCAACTCACACGTGTTCTATCCAACAAGCATCACGTTTGCCGCATGCGTTGTTCTGATTGCGCTTCGACCACAAGACAGGTGGGCCACAGACACGCTTGTCTCATCCCATTCCAGGTCCGGTCGCCACATGAAACGCGACAGAGCCAACCGAGTTTAGCGCAAATCTGATATACGGGCGGATCGGTCAGGACAAATGATCGGGTCGCACCAGTGTCGCAAATTTCGTGCCGAGGCTCAGCGCCATCCGGCCACGTATGTTTCAGGAGAGATACCTGTGGAAAAGGCGAATGACGTACACACTGACGATCGCAACCTGCGAACTGCGGTTTTGAACGGGTTGCGCTTGAAATGCCCGAAATGTGGCGAAGGCGCGCTTTTGCATAGCTACCTGAAAGTCAATGCAAGCTGTCCCGTGTGCCACGAGGATCTGTCTCATGCCCGGGCCGATGACGGGCCTGCCTACCTGACGATCTTGATTGTCTGCCACATCGTCGGCGTCGCGCTGCACGTCGTTTATGGCTATTTTGATCCTTCGCCCCTGATGGTTGCGTTCAGCATCAGCGCTGTGGCCGTGATTGCATCGATATTGCTATTGCCCCGCATGAAGGGGCTGATCGTCGGCGTCCAATGGGCAAAGCGGATGCAGGGTTTTGGACGGCAATAGGGGTATGGGCGCAAGGGCGTAGGTCACTTGGACTGGGAAAATTCACTTGGTGCGGTCTGTCGAATGTAGGGGTTTCACCAGAGTGGATGAACATCCGGCTTCTTGGTGCAGTTGCCTAGACCGTATTCGTCACCTTGGCCAACCCCACAGGCTTGTCCGGGTTCAGACCGCGCCGGAGCGATACCGCTTCCAACGCGCCGTAGAGTGGAACGAGCGCGTCGAGCGCGTCGAGCGCGGGCATCGCAGAATGCGGAATTGCTGCACCCGAGACCGTCGGCAGGATCGAGGCGCCTTGGGCCCGCAGAATCCCGAGTGTATCGGTCAGTCCCGAACCGGGGTTGGAAGGGATAGGAAGCACCGGATAGCCATGTTTCAGGACCGCAGACGGGCCGTGAAGGACTTCTGCACTGGAGTAGGAAATGGCCGGAATTGCGCAGACCTCCATCGCCTTCAGGGCCACTTCGCAAGCGATCCCAAGTGTTGGGCCACGGCTGAGCACGACAAGGCGGTCGAGGCCAATAAGTGCCTCGGTCATACGGGAGACGTCATTTTCCAATGCGGTATCCAGGCGATCGGGCAGTGTCAAAAGCGCCGCGATCAAAGCGTCATCCTGTTGCCAATGAGCGGCAAGCCAAAGCCCGGTGAGGATCGAATTGGTGTAACTCTTGGTGGCAGCCACAGCCTGTTCCGGCCCGGCATGGATATCAAGCACATGCGTCGCTGCGGCGGCCAAGGGGCTGTCCGAATGGTTGGTGAGCGTGATGGTCTGAGCCCCCCCGAGGGCGGCGCTTTCCATCATCTGCACAAGATCAGAGCTTTGGCCAGATTGGCTGATCCCAAGGGCGGTTACCCGATCAAACCGCAATTGCGCGCCATAGATCGTCGCCACCGACGGGCCAAGGGAGGCCACGGGCACGCCCGCCACCAGCTCAAACGCATATTTCAGGCAAGTCGCCGCGTGATCGGAGGACCCCCGCGCGATGGTCACGATGGCCCGGGGATCATGGGCCCGCAACGCGGCAGCGGTCGCCTTGAATGCATCCTGTGTCGCCGGGTCGGTCAGGCGACGGGCAGCTTCGGGGATTTCATCAATCTCCCGCCGCATAAATGTGGGGGACATCCGCGCTACTCCGCAGCTTCGAACGGGATGCGGTGCAGATTGGTAAGACCACCGGTGCCGCCCACCTGACCGACCGCAGCAGCACCGCAACGAACGCCTGCGGACAGGGCTTGGGCCAGGGGGGCACCGGACAACCACGCCACCAGAAAGCCACCATTGAACGCGTCACCTGCACCGGTTGTGTCAATCACCTCAACCGCCGGTGCCGGGCAATGATGCACGCCGCCCGCCCTCTCGACACGTGCGCCCTGTGCCCCGTCCTTTACCACGGTCAATGGCGCGGCATTCTGGGGCAGGCCGCCGTCCATAAGAGCAGCAAGCTCGGAGGCATTGGGCAAGAACAGATCAACATCCTTGATGAGGTGCGTCATCTCGGCGCCGCGATGAACCAGGGCATCGTCCCAACCGCAATCGAGCGACACGGTCATATGCTGCGCCCGCGCCTGTGCGATGAGGTCGGGATGCTCCACCAAGGTGCGCAACTCTCCGATGTGGAGATGACGCCAGCCTGTGCCCCAATCGACGTCGGGCAACGCCGGACCGCTTGTATGGCTGAGAAAGGCACGGTCATTATCGAGAACGGAAACCACGGTCACCTGCGGTGACTGTTCCGGAGCGGCCGCCGCACAGAGGGTCGCATCGATCCCCACGTCGGCAATGTCCCGCAATACGGTGTCGGCGAAAG
The DNA here is from genome assembly GCF_947504105.1 of uncultured Tateyamaria sp. Taxonomy (GTDB): domain Bacteria; phylum Pseudomonadota; class Alphaproteobacteria; order Rhodobacterales; family Rhodobacteraceae; genus Tateyamaria. The sequence continues at coordinate 1,608 of NZ_CANNGP010000048.1, read as the reverse complement.
GTACGGAGGGCAATGTCGCGCACAGCCCCGCCTGACCCCCGACCGCCTGAATGGCAGCCGCCGTGATGAAAGCGCCGCCACCGGCATGCAGGCTGAGGTCGGGTGCAAACACCTCTTCTCCCAAGCGGGGCAGGTGCGGCAGATCGGTGAAGATCAGGTCGCAATAAAGTCGTCCCGCGCAAAGGATGGTGGGAGGGGATTGGCCAGTCACGCCAGCACCGCACCACTGTCAGCATCAAATACATGCACGTTGGCGGGATCGGCGGACAAGGTGACCTGTGCACCGACATCCGGCGGGGTGCGCCCATCGGCCTTTGCAATCACTTCGCCCGCATCGGTCGTGACATAGATCAGCGTTTCGGCACCAAGGGGCTCGCGCACGGCCACCCGACCCGTGACAACAGTCTGCCCGGCACTGTTCAATGTCAGATCATCGGGGCGAACCCCCAGAAATATAGGCCGGGCTACGGCGCTGGCATGAGCGGTGGCAATGGATTGGCCCGAGGCAAGCGTCACGCCACCGCCATTCAGCGTTCCGGGCAGCATATTCATCGAAGGCGCGCCGATGAACTGCGCAACGAAGGTGTTGGCCGGGGAATGGTAGACCTCGGACGGCGTGCCGACCTGCTGGATATGACCGTCTTTCATGATCACAATACGGTCTGCCATGGTCATCGCCTCGACCTGATCATGGGTGACGAAGATAATCGTATTGCCAACGCGCTGGTGCAGCTTCTTGATCTCAAGCCGCATCTGGGTGCGCAACTGCGCATCGAGGTTGGAGAGCGGCTCATCGAACAGGAACACCGCCGGATCGCGCACCATGGCCCGCCCGATGGCAACGCGTTGGCGTTGCCCGCCGGACAGCTGCGCAGGTTTGCGACCAAGCAGATGGGTCATGTCGAGAATACCGGCAACTTCGGCAATCCGCGCCTCCTTGTCCGATTTCGACATGCGTGAAGACCGCAGACCGAAGGCGATGTTCTTCTTGACCGACATATGCGGGTAGATCGCGTAGTTCTGGAACACCATCGCGATGTCGCGCTCTTTGGGTTCGAGGTGATTGACGATACGGTCGCCAATCACGACCTCGCCCGATGTCACCTCTTCCAATCCCGCGATCATGCGCAGGGTGGTGGACTTGCCACAGCCCGAAGGACCGACAAAGACCACGAATTCGCCATCTGCCACGTCGAGATGGATGCCGTGCAAGACTTCGGTTGGGCCGTAGGCCTTGGTCAGCGCGCGAAGACAGAGGTTGGCCATGGATCAGGCCTCCAGAAGGGCGGCAAAGGTGCGGTCGAGCATGCCGGCCGCGGCAGAATGGCGGTCGGCGCGGACAGCGGCCCGTTTGATCAGGTGGTCGAGTTCAGCATGATAGGTTGAAAATGCAGCCTGCAGCGCTGCGGGGGCGGGGCCGCCCGAACGATCCCGTACGGTCACGAAGTGGCGGGCTGAGGTGACAGTCTGGAAACGGTGTTTCGATAGCATCGTGGCGCGTCCGGTTTCCGCCTCGAACGCAGCGGCAAAGGAGTGTCTGACGTCAGCGCCTATGGGTCCAAATAGCGGTATTTGCTAAGAGAGGGTTTGTTGCTCATCGTGGCCACC
>NZ_CANNGP010000047.1 GCF_947504105.1 uncultured Tateyamaria sp. | reverse complement strand
CTGGTTAAGGAAAAGGGATAACCGCAACCATCAGGCCTTACGGTGTCATTCTGCCCCCAGCCGGAACAGACCCCTAGGGTGATCCGAAACCCCGACCAGTACCAGGCCATGCCTCTGGGCGTCGTTTTGCGACGACTGCCGGGTGTGACCCGCTGGGCCTCTTACAGCTGGAAAGCCGTAGCCGTTTTGCCGGGCGCCGGATCCGCCGATTGGCAAGAGTTACGCCGCGAGGGCGAAGCAGTTGAGTACCATGCCGCCACGTTGCCGTTGGAGCTACATGGCGCGGAGACCGAGGCATATCTGCATGGTCTGTCGGCGGCGGAGCCTGCCATCTATGTGGTGATGCGTGAATGTCCCGGGGATCAACCGCTTGAGCTCGTGTTGGTCACCGCGTCGCCCTACGAGGCGCAGGACTACACCGACAGCGGCGAAGAGATTGTCGAGAAGGTCGCGATGCCGCCCGGCCTGATGGCGTGGGTGCAGGGTTTTGTCACCGACTTCCATCAGGACGAAGCGTTCATCAAACGTAAGCGTGACAAGAAACGCATGGACCTGACGCAGGACGGTATTGGCGATCCGCGCATTGCAACTGCGGCGGACATCTATGCTTCGCCCGCGCGGCAGCGGAGGCGGGTGCATTGAGTTCGGGTCGTGATTTCTGGTCCCGGCGGCGTGCCGGGGTTGAGGCCGAAGAGCAGGTGCTTGGGGCCCGTGTGGCCGAGGCTGAAGTTGCCAAGCTGGAAGAACGCCCGGACGAAGAGCTGTTGGCAGAGTTGAACCTGCCGGAGCCTGAGGCACTGGATAGCCCGGATGAGGTCCGCGATTTCCTGAAGGCCGAGCTGCCGCAGCGATTGAAGACCCGCGCCTTGCGTCGCTTGTGGCGGTTGAACCCGATGCTCGCCAATCTGGATGGTTTGGTGGACTACGGTGAGGACTACACCGACGCCGCCATCCTCGAAACTGTTGAAATCACCAAAGGCCCCTGTGCCGGTGGCTTTGACACCTGCCACCGCATAACCGGACCGCATGAGCCCGTGGGCGAGGCTTGATGCAGCGGTGGTCTTGCCCGAATTCATCGAGGCGCCAAAAACGCCAATTACCGTTACGCGATCATTGGCAGGCAGGGTCGGCAGGGCGTAATCTGCGACGTTCATCACGCGACCCTTTTCGCCCGTCAGAAGTCCCAAGGGTTTCAGCCGCGTCGGATCATCCATAAAATCGTGGGCAGCATCGATGCGCCCGGCAACACCGCCGCCCGCAACCAGATCAATAAGATCATCATCAATGACAGCTGTCGCCAGGAATTGGTCGGGTGCGTAGCGGTCGCCAAGGCACAGCACGACCAGATCACCAGGGTAGCTTAGCGACACACGGCGTTCTGCCAGTTGCAACTTCTTGTGTTGGCCGATTTCCACGATTTCGCACAGGATCAGATCCCCGGCCTTGGCGGATCGAAAGTTCCCGGACAGCCCGCGCACGTCATCGCGGTTCACACGGCGAGTGGTGAACGCCCATTTCGCAATCTCGCAAAGGGCAGGGGTCAGAGAGTATATCTTGGTCATTGGTTTGCTCCGTGATGTAGCGTTTTGAATGACCCTTGTTTCTCTCTCTCGAATGATGGCCGTCCGGCAGGCAAATGAACCGCTGCCAGAAATGTGGATGAACGCGAGATGAAAATGTAAATTCACTATATCAAACTGTCCGGTTCCCGACGTGCGACCGGGATGACTGACACGCTAGTCATCATTGTCATCGCCTCCGTCGCTGTCGCCGCCGTTGTCTCCCCCGCCTCCGCCGCCACCGTCATTGTCGCCGCCATTATCGTCGTTGTCGTCGTTGTCATCGCGATCGTTTCTGTCATCTCGATCATCGTCGTCATTGTCTCCAGAGCCCGAGCGGCTTGTCCCTCCTTCAGGTTCTTCCCTCGGGCCTCTGCGCAATTCGCGGATTGTGATTCTGCTGTCGCCATTGTGGTCAGTGCTACGCATCAGCCGCGTCGCGCCGTCGCGCCCAAAGGCTGCAACCAGTTCATCAAAACTGAGGGATCCATCCGAATTGCTGTCTACGGACCGGAAACTGGCGGATTGGGCGTATGCACTCGAGAAAGAGATAAACGTAACAAGAAGAGCGAGAGGCAAGCTCATACGAAGTCCGCGTATACAAACCGCCCAGTTTGTACGCGCAACAACGCCATAGTCCTTTGCTCGCTTGCTCGTTCTTTTTACCATTTTCTGCCCGATATTACCCGCACTCAAGGCAAGGTATTTCCCAAAGCAGTAGTAAGTTGCATCTGTGGATGAACCCTATCCACTAAGAAAGATGAACGCCAGATGAACAAACCAAATGTCATGCGTGGCTGCGCAATCAGCCCAATCCGGACCATTCAGCTTAAGTTGAGGTATTTTATTTTACATAATTGTTATTATATACTATCTGCCAAAATCCTCCGCAGAATGTGATACCGGTGGTTCTGACCACCAAAGAAGATGCCTAGAACGCGCACCTCCATCAGTTCCTCGTCTGCGATAAAATAGAAAACAGCATTGTCTTTGGTCACGTGCCGCAGACCATCCATGATCTGCGGCACAAGCGTGCCTTGGAATGGCAGATCACCCAGACCGGTGAGCGCATCCTCAACGCCACGGACGCGGCTGGCTGCGCGGGTCAGTGCATCATCGATGGGTTCACCAAGATCGCGGTAGGATTGGAACAGGTGATCAAAGATCACTTCAATATCTGCGTCGCAGGCTGCGCTGCGTCGGACCCTAAACCCGGTGGGCACGGGTCTTGGCCGCGATCATATCCTCGGTTCGGCTACGCCCTTCATCCGCTGAGACGAATGGACCTGCTGCACGTTGGGCGAAAAAGGCCTGCAGCGCAGCCAGCTCTGCCGCTTCGCGTTCTTTCTCGGAACGAACCAGCTCAAGACCGCGCTGCACAACCGCACTGACGCTGGCATACTGCCCGTCTGCCACCAGTCGGCGGGTAAACTCGTCTTGTTGATCCGTGATCGAAACCGATGCTTTGACAGACATGACACGCTCCCTTTGCTACTCAGTAGTATAAAGGGACTGAATAGCCCTACGCAAGAGGCCCCTAGTTCAAATCCTGCAGCAACCGCCCATGTGTCTTACTCTCTGCAATCACGTCCGAGAGCGTATGCAGCCCTTTCCCTTCCAGAAGTGGGATCAGTTTGACCAGTGCCTGCGCGGTCACCTGCGCATCGCCCAGGGCTGTGTGCCGCAGCTCGGGCGGGATCATGATCTCAAGCCGATCGCACAGCGCATCCAAGGTATGTTCTTCTGTCGTGCCGAAGACGATGGCAGATAACAGGACGGTATCCAGCACTGGATGATCCCAGGTCACACCCATCTGCCTTTCGGCCCGACGCAGAAACGCCAGATCAAACGGGGCGTTGTGAGCGACCAGAACCGCATCCTTGCAGAACCCGTGCAATGCACGGCCGGCAACTGCGAAATCAGGTGCGCCTGCGACATCGGAGTCCGACACATGGTGCACGGCCGTCGATGCGGGTGGGATCGGGCGCCCTGGGTCAACATAACTGTCCAGCACCTCACCTTCGATGATCCGTCCGTTCAAGACACGCACAGCCCCCAACTGGACGACGTCGTCCTTGTCGGTCGACAGGCCCGTTGTCTCAGAGTCAAAGGCGACAAAGCACAGCTCGGACAACACAGTACCCTGCATGTCTGCGCCATCACCCGGATTCAAAAGATCAAAGTCATAGACAAGCGGGCGCGGCGCTTCGGGCGTCAGCGGCACCTCAGGCATGTCGATCAGCAACATGTACCCTGCCCCATCAAGCGGCTTCAACTTGGCCGCAAATGTCGTAGCTCCGTCCTTGTCCCGCAAATCAAACGCCACTTCGGCCCCTGTCTGATTCAGCGTGGATTTCGCCCGCCCCAGATCAGCTGCATAAAAGTAGTCCACCAGCGGCGCTTTGAGCCGAGGAACCGCAATGCCAGACAGGATGTCCGCCGCCTGCCCGTCATACAGGACAATCCCCATACGTTCGTTCACCATGATCGTGGCAACGGGAATTTCGGTCAGAAGGGCCGTCAGGCGCTCGGCCTCTGCCTGTAGTCGCGCCGTCTCGTGCGCCACGGTGGAAGCCGTATCCATTACGCTCGAATTGAGTGTATGCGATACGGCCTGCGCCGCGGGCGCAAGATCCCCAAGATAGCGGGCAGCATCCATATCTATCTTTGCCTCGATCCCGGAATGCGCTCGCAACCGCAAATCAGCAGCCAACGCATTGATTGGCTTGGCGATGTTTTCATCAAACAAAAACCAGATGACGGCGGCCAAGCCGGTATTGAGAAGGGCAAAGTGGACAAAGGCCGTTACAAACGGCCCACCCGGTGACGACGTCTCTGCCCGCGCCCACCCAACGTACAGCGACGCTGCGGCCAACCCTGCCCCACCCAACGCCACTAGGCAGAAGAACAGGAAAATGCGCAGGCGCAGGGACAGGCGGGTCAGCATCTCAGGTCTCACACACCATTGTCAGGATCGGATCATCTCCTGGCATTGTTTGCCAATCGGCATCCGTGATCGAGCCATCGTTCTCAAAATCCACCCCATCGATCAAAACCGCCGACCGTCCTCCGGCACAGTCCAACAACATGGGTGTCTGATTGACGGGCGACCATCGGCCAAAGAAGTACAGGTCGACCAGCCGTTGATAGGGTTGCGCATCGTTTCGGCGCAGGTTTGCCATGTCCACAGCCACAAACCGTTTTGAATAAGGAAAGAGCTGCGTCCACGGTCGCAGCCAGCTTTGTTCATCCACGGTCATCGCAATCTCGACACCCGCGGGCAGCCGCTCCGCCGTGCGCCCGAACCATGTGTACTCATTCGAGATGGTCATACCGATCATCCCGGCACCTGCTGCGACGGGCATCAGCCATTTGGGCAAACGTTTGCCCGTCAGCATGTTCAACAGCATAACAATCCCTGCGCAGCCGATGCCGGCAAAGATGGTTGCAATCAATTCAACAAACATGGTTCACCCCAACGCCCCTTTGCCAGTGCCAATGGCCGATTGCATAGTTTTGACCACAACGAATGCGTCCCGCAAATGGCTGCGCTCGAAATCCGACAGGGTCGCGGGCGACAGGTAATTGTCCGGCCCCTGCCCCGCCTTCACCTGTGCGGCCTGATGTTCCAACCGCATGGTTGCAATCAAGTCATAGGCATCCAGCAGGTCCGCGCCACCGGTGGCAGATAGCCCACCCGCCGCCATCGCCGCTTCGATCCGCCCCCGCGTGTTCACTGCCGTCAACTGCCCCTTCAAGGCATAGAGGCGGCCCAGATCCACCACAGGCACGACGCCATTGTGTTTCAGGTCCAACTGGTTGCGATGCTCTCCCGACCGGATGGTCGCCAGCCCACGCAGCATCCCCAAAGGTGGGTAATGCTTGAGCGAGTTGGCAATCAGGTGCGCCACAAAAATCGAGTTGCGCGACGCCTTCGACAACGTCTCGGCCTGTAGGTCGTCAAACAGGCTTTCGTCTCCGCCGATAGGCCGCAGATCGAACATGACCGAGGCCAGCATCTGCGCCTCGGGATTGGGTTTGGCAATCCAGCCAGTGAAATATGCCCGCCAGACCGACAAAGGCTGACACCAGCGCGGGTTGGTCGCCATCATGTCACCGGGACAATAGACATAGCCGCAGGTGTTCAGTCCGTCGCTGACGATCTGCGCTAGCTTCGCAAAGTACGGCATGTCAGCGTCGGTCACGTCATCCGACAGGATCAGGCAATTGTCCTGGTCCGAAACGCCTGTCTGTTCTCGTCGACCCTGTGACCCGCAGGCCAGCCACAAATACGGGTGCGGTGGCGGGCCAAGTTCGACCTCGGCCATGGCAAGCAAGCGGCGCGTTACCGTATCGGCAATGTCAGTCACAAGACGTGTGACGATATCGTGCCGCGTTCCCATGTTCACCAATTGCGCCAGCAACGCCAGAATTTCAGCCGTGACACGCGCCATTGCCGCGGCATCCTCAGCCTCGGCCACGCGGCGCACCAGATCAGCAGAGGACAGCGCCTGAAAGCGCGTCAGGTCTGTCTGCGTAACAATCCCCAACAGCGTCCCGTCTTCGACAATGGGAACATGACCAATACGCCGCTCCATCATCATATGCAGCACATCCATGCCCAAAGCACTTGGCGGCAGGGTCAAAGGGTCAGGGGTCATGATCGTGGACACGGCCTGATCAGGATCTGCACCACCGGCGACAACCTTGGCATTCATATCGCGTACTGTGACGATGCCCTGAAAACAATCCGAATCCACCACGCAGATGGACGAGATATGGTGCTGTGCCATCTGTTGTGCCGCCGTACGGATCGTATCGGTGGGCCAGCACGTCACTGGATCACGCGTCATCAACTGGTTCACCGGCAACACGGTCAAATCTTTGGCGTCCGTCCGCGCGGGATGGCGTCGATCAAAAAAGCGCGCAATCTTGGGATGCTCGCCGATCAGGGCATGCAGCACATCCGCTGGAATACGGATCAACGTCGTGGCGCCAATCGCGACAGCCGTGCGCTGTGAGGGGCCCCCACGCAGCAATGCGCGCTCACCAAATGAGTTGCGCGGACCCAAAAGGGACAGTTGCACATCCATCTCGTCCGTGACCTCAACCTCACCCGCGACGATCACATAGAGATACAGGATACTGTCCCCCACCTGAAACACCGGCGCGCCCGTATCAAACGTCTCGGTGGTACACAGACCGACCAATGCTTCCAGATCATCGGCACTCAGTGCGTCATAGGGATGGACCGACGCCAGGAATTGCGCGTGTTCAGTCTCAGGAGGCATCACATCACCCTGCGGAGGACAAAAAACCTGCCCACGAGGATCGCGGACAGGTTCAGGATCAAAAGGCGCATCGCAAAGAGAGACTGCGATGCGCCCGAAGGCCTTAGTGGTCCGCGGCTGCGGTACCCGCCCCGCGGGGGATACGCACGCTTTCCACCAGGTCCTTGATCTCTTGCGGGGTTTCCTTGGTCATGCCGGACACCACGTACGCTGTGGCGAAGTTGACCATGGCCCCGATCGCGCCAAACGATGTCGACTTGATCGGCCCCAACAGCGGATTGTCATCCGTGAACATGTTGGTGTCCGGGATAAAGAACCAGCCCTTGTGCAAGAAGATATAGAGCAAGGTCACAACCAGACCGGCCAGCATCCCTGCAACCGCCCCCACATTGTTGATGCGGGTCGAGAAGATGCCCATCATCAGCGCAGGGAAGATCGACGCCGCTGCCAGACCAAAGGCCAGCGCCACCGTCTGGGCCGCAAAACCCGGCGGGTTCAAGCCTAGGATCACGGCCACCACAATCGCCGCCGCCATCGAAATACGGGCCGCAAGCAGCTCGGACTTCTCTGACATGTTCGGCGTCAGCTGACCCTTCAACAGGTCGTGGGACACCGCGGAAGAGATCGCCAGAAGCAGACCTGCCGCCGTGGACAGAGCCGCCGCAAGGCCACCCGCGGCCACAAGGCCGATCACCCAACCCGGAAGGGATGCAATCTCTGGGTTCGCCAGCACCAGAATATCCCGGTTGAACTTGGTCAACTCATTGCCCACCCATCCGTTCTCGGCCGCCTTGGCCTGCAGATCAGCATTTTCGTCGTTGTAATACTGGATCAGGCCGTCGCCGTTCTTGTCTTCCCAATCCAGCAGACCGGTTTGCTGCCATGTCTCCATCCAGGCATATTCCGGATCGCTATCGATTTGCTCGACACTCACCGCCGCATTGTCAATCCCATTGGGCCACATCAGTTCCGAGATGTTCAGACGTGCCATCGCACCCACGGCAGGCGCGGTCAGGTACAACAGGGCGATAAATACCAGCGTCCAACCGGCAGACCAGCGCGCGTCCGACACTTTGGGCACGGTAAAGAAGCGCATGATGACGTGGGGCAGACCCGCCGTCCCGATCATCAGGGACAAGGTGAAAAGTACCATGTTCAGAGTAGATCCATGGGCCGCCGTGTACTCGGCAAAGCCAAGATCAGTCACGATCTGGTCGAGCTTGGCCAGTAGCGGCTCACCACTTTCAGTCGATCCAAACAGACCCAACGCGGGGATTGGATTGCCCGTCAGTTGCAGCGAGATGAAAACCGCCGGAATGGTATAGGCAGTGATCAGAACACAGTACTGCGCCACCTGCGTATACGTCACACCTTTCATGCCGCCAAACACGGCATAGGCAAACACCACGCAAGACCCGATCAGCAGCCCCCATGTCGCATCAATCTCAAGGAAGCGACCAAAGGCGATGCCGACGCCCTGCATCTGACCGATCACATAGGTGATCGACGCCACCAGCAGGCAGATCACGGCCACCATGCGGGCCGATGAGCTATAGAAACGATCGCCGATGAATTCAGACACCGTGAACTTGCCGAACTTCCGCAGGTAAGGCGCCAGAAGCAGCGCAAGCAGCACATAACCGCCCGTCCACCCCATCAAGTAGGATGAATTGTCGTAGCCGGTAAAGGCGATCAGGCCCGCCATCGAGATGAAAGAGGCCGCCGACATCCAGTCCGCCGCCGTGGCCATCCCGTTGGTGACTGGGTGCACGCCGCGACCCGCGGCGTAGAACTCGCTGGTCGAGCCCGCGCGGGCCCAGACAGCGATGCCGATGTAAAGCGCGAACGACGCGCCCACAAACAGCAGATTGAGTGTAAACTGGTCCATCTCTCTTACTCCTCGTCCACGCCGTATTGCTTATCGAGCCTGTTCATCCGCCAGGCGTAGAAAAAGATCAGCACCAGAAAGACGATGATCGAACCCTGCTGCGCAAACCAAAAGCCCAGGTCCGTGCCACCCACGGAAATCCCGCTCAGCGCAGGGCGCAGCACGATGCCGAAGCCAAAGGACACAAGGGCCCAGATCACCAACGAAATTAAGATCATGCGGACATTGGCCGCCCAATAGCCTTTGTCCCTCTCCGTGACTTGAGCAATATTTGTCGTTTCCTCCGACATCGTAGCTCCTCCTATCGTTTCCGTTGCGGGGCACGCGTGGCCCCTTTGGTCTATGGCACCCGAATGGCGTTGCGGGTTACCCTCGAAATTTCAGTCACTGTGCTGCAACTTGGGGTGACCAGCGATGACCCAGATCAAGGCAGGCACAGCGATCTTTCCCGGCCCCCAAGCACACGGGGATCTGTCTGCGCCCTTGCGGGACGCAGCCACGGCCACACACACAGCCGTGTTTTGCAGTTTCATTAGGCGGGTTCGGGCGTCAGCCCGCAGCCTCCCGCACCATCCCCGAAAGGGTCGCCGTGATTGCGTCGATCTCTCCCATCGCATCCAGGGATTGCAGCACGCCCTTACCCTCGTAATAGGCAATCAGCGGCGCTGTCTTTTTGTGATACTCGGTCAGCCGTTGGGCGACCGTTTCGGCATTGTCATCGGCCCGGCGTTTCATATGGGTATTCCCGCACTTGTCACAGGTGCCCAGCACAGCCGTCGGCTTATGCACGTCATGATAGCCTTCACCACAGTTGCCACAGGTGAAACGGCCCGAGATACGGGCGACCATCGCTGCGTCGTCAACCTCGAGGCTGATCGCGGCATTGATGTGCTGCCCAGCTTCGGCCAGCAATTCGTCCAGCGCCTCTGCTTGCCCGGTCGTGCGGGGAAACCCGTCAAGGATCACGCCGCGGGCACAGTCCTCATCCGTCAAACGGTCCTTGAGGATGGCGATCACGATATCATCACTGACCAGCCCGCCCGCCTCCATAACAGCCTTCGCTGCCTTGCCAGCATCCGTACCCGCCGCAACAGCGGCCCGCAGCAGATCGCCGGTGGAAAGCTGCACAAAGCCATGGGCGTCTTGCAGCATACGCGCTTGGGTCCCCTTCCCTGCTCCGGGCGGTCCAAGCAGGATGAAAACAGGCGCTGTGGCCGTTACCTGAGCACCATCCATCAGACATCACTCCGGTTCATACGATTTTCGATCAGATCTTCGACGACCGACGGGTCAGCAAGGGTCGAGGTATCGCCCAACGCCCCAAAGTCATCCTCGGCAATCTTGCGCAGAATGCGGCGCATGATCTTGCCTGACCGTGTCTTGGGCAGGCCCGGCGCCCATTGGATCAGATCGGGCTTGGCAATCGGGCCAATCTCCGTTCGGACCCAGACCTCCAGCTCCTTGCGCAGCGCGTCGCTGGGCTCTTCGCCGTTCATCAGGGTGACATAGGCATAGATGCCCTGCCCCTTCACTTCATGTGGATAGCCTACGACCGCCGCTTCAGCGACCTTGGCATGCGCCACCAGCGCGCTTTCCACCTCGGCGGTCCCCATCCGGTGACCGGACACGTTGATCACGTCATCCACACGACCCGTGATCCAGTAGTCACCATCGGCGTCCCGACGACAGCCGTCACCCGAGAAGTAATAGCCTTTGTAGTCCCCGAAATAAGTCTTCTCGAACCGCTCATGATCGCCCCAGACGGTGCGCATCTGACCGGGCCAGCTGTCCTTTATGCACAGCACGCCCTCAATCCCATTGCCGTCCAACTCAACACCGCTTTGCGGGTCCAGAACCACAGGTTGCACGCCAAAGAACGGCTGCTGGGCAGAACCAGGTTTCAGGTCCGTGGCGCCGGGCAGCGGTGTCAGCATGTGACCACCGGTTTCGGTCTGCCAGAACGTATCGACGATGGGACAATTCCCCTTGCCGACCACCTCGTGATACCAGTTCCACGCCTCGGGGTTGATCGGCTCACCGACCGAGCCCAGAAGACGAAGCGACGACAAATCGTATTTCTCGACCCATTCATTGCCAGCACCCATCAGGGCACGAATAGCCGTGGGCGCGGTATAGAACTGCGTGACGTTATGGCGTTCACACACGTCCCAGAACCGGCCCGCATCGGGGAAGGTCGGCACGCCTTCGAACATGATGGTGGTCGCGCCATTGGCGAGCGGGCCATAGACGATGTAACTGTGGCCGGTAACCCAGCCCACGTCAGCGGTACACCAGAACACATCGCCTTCGTGATAATCGAACGTGTATTGATGGGTCATCGCGGCGTAGGTCAGGTAGCCGCCCGAAGTGTGCACAACACCCTTCGGCTGACCGGTCGAGCCGGAGGTGTAGAGGATGAACAACGGATCTTCGGCGTTCATCTCTGCAGGGGCGGAGTAGTCCGAGACCTCCAGCGCCATCTCGTTGTAGTCATAGTCGCGGTCGGTCCAGGTCGTCTGACCGCCGGTCCGCTTCACCACCAGACACTTCACGCTGTCCTTGCAATGCAACAGGGCCGCGTCCGTATTGGACTTCAGCGGGGTCTCTCGTCCGCCTCGGGGCGCGTAATCGGCGGTAATGACGACCTTCGCGTCACAACCGTTGATACGTGCCCCGAGGGCGTCCGGGGAGAAACCGGCAAACACGATGGAATGGATGGCGCCGATGCGGGCACAGGCCAGCATCGCATAAGCGGCTTCCGGGATCATGGGGAGGTAAATGACAACCCGGTCGCCTTTGCGAACGCCCAACTCTTCCAGGATGTTTGCCATCTTGCAAACAGAGCGGTGCAGGTCGCGATACGTGATATGTTTCGGCTCTGCCTTGGACGTATCATCCGGTTCCCAGATGATTGCGGTCTGGTCGCCACGCGTCTCAAGATGCCGGTCGATGCAGTTGGCCGCCACGTTCAGCGTACCATCCTCAAACCAACGAATATCGATCTTGCCCGGCTCAAAAGACGTGTTCTTGACCGTCGTATAGGGCTTGATCCAATCCAACCGCTTGCCGTGTTCCCCCCAGAACGCATCAGGGTCGGCGACGGACGCAGCATACATCTTGGCATAGCCATCAGCATCCAGATGGGCGCGGGCCTTGGTCTCGTCAGATGGCGGGAAAACGGTCAAATTCGGCGTGTTTTGAATATTCATGGGTCTCCTCCGGTTTGGGATTAGATCCGCTTTGCATCGGCTTCGTCACCCGGGGCGTGCATCACTCGCCTGTCGAAGTGGACCATACACGCTTTTGTAAAAGCATGCGTTGAACGCTGGTCTTGAACGGTTTTTTTGTAAATTTTTCTTCCGGCTATACCGGTTTTTTGTAAATCTTTTTAAATCAGGCCGGATTTTCTCATGTTTTTCTGCAGCATAGCATTTTCCCGTAAAGATAGAACGGTATCCGTTTGTATACTGTTAGCGTAAGACAAGTTTACAGCAGCGACTGTGACAAATTGTCAACCAACGGTGACGGATGACGCGCATACCCAGAATCACTGAGATCGCGGGCACCTGACGCGACCCTATGCGCTGGCCGTCAGGGCGTCCGTTTCCCGCACTGCCGCAGGCAGCCAAATCTCGAAACAGGCGCCGCCCCCCTTGCGGTTGCGCGCACTGATCAGCCCACCGGCCCGTTGGATCAAGGTCTGCGAGATTGACAGGCCCAGCCCTGTCCCCTCGGCTTGCTTGGTGGTGTAGAACGGCGCAAAGACATCATTGACCTGCTCCGGCGCGATCCCTGGCCCGGTATCCGACACGGCAACACAGACACCGGCAATACCATCACGCTCAGCATCCATCGTCTGCAGCGTAAGCACCCCTTCAGACCCCATCGCTTGCACCGCGTTCATGATCAGGTTGATAAGCACCTGCTGCAATTCTCCGGGATCAATGCGTACGTCGTGCACGGCATCAAACCGTGTTTCGACCCCAATCTCGGCTTGCGAGATCACATGATTGACCAGCACAAGACAATCCGTGATCACCGGCTCCAGCGGCACGGTCTGCTTCAGATCTGCAAACTCCCCCGGTCGTGCAAATTGCAACAGCTTGCCCACGATGGTCTGGATGCGGGCAATCTGGCGGTCGACCAGCCCCAACTCGGTCCGGATGGCGACACCATCCTCCCCCAAACTTTCGCGGATTACGTCCATGTTGCCCTGAATGACGGCCACCGGGTTGTTGATCTCATGTGCGACACCAGCGGTAATCTCACCAATCGAAGCAAGCTTTTCGCTCATCACCAGCTGGCGAAACGTCTCTTCGAGTTTCTCATTGGCGCTTTGCAACTGAGCCGTGCGTCGTTCCACGCGCACATTCAGCTCTTCATTCAATGTACGCAGGTCCTGGTCCCGCTCTTGTACTTGGTCCAGCAGGTCATCAAGGTGGCCAGCGACCTCACCAATCTCGCCTGTGCCCCCCTCCTCACCATTGCGCGCAGACAGATTGCCGCGCTGCACCAGAAACATGGTGTGGGTCATACGTTCAAGCGGGGCAAAGATGCCCTTTGCCAACCGCAAGAAAACCGGCGCAGACAGCAACAGCACGGCAACAAAAGCGCCAAGGATGGCAAGGAAGGCGTTGCGCTTGGCGATGGTAAACGGCTCTTCCAGAAATCCGACATAGAGCATGCCGACATAGTCACCGAAACTGTCCGTCAGCGGCAGATAGCCCGAGATGTACCAGTCGTTGACGACAAAGGCCCGGTCCAGCCAAGTCTGCCCCTCGCCCAGCACCTTGCCCCGCACCGCAGCCGACACGCGGGTGCCAAGCGCACGCACATCCTCGAACAGGCGGACGTTGGTGGACACGCGCACGTCCTCCAGGAACAGTGTCGCCGTCCCCTGCCGTGATCCACCGCCTGTGGCGTCCTGATACACCAGCGCATTGATCGTATCGATAAAGCCAAGGTTGCGGTTCAACAGGATGCCCCCCACCAGCACTCCATCGCGCCCCCGCAAGGTCACTGGGGTGGCTGAATGGATGACCATACCACGGTCCTCGACCGTGCGATCCGTGGGCACGGCGGCCTCCGTGTCGATCAGCGGCAGGCGCGCACGCTCTGCGAGGTCAGACGAGATCGTAGCCAACATCTCTCCACTGAAAATGTCGATCTCTGTTCGCCCCTGCCCTTGGGCGGCACTTTGAATGACAGGCCAGACATCCGTCATGTCGGCACGCGGCAGAAAGTAGAGAAAATCCAGCCCAAGCGCCGCGCGCTTTTCCTCAAAGAACGCATCGCGTCCTAAGGGCGGTGTCTGTGCAAACTCGACCGACCCCGCCACGGCTTGCAGTTCATCCCCCGTCTGAACCATCAGTCGCGACAGGTACTGTTCGGCAATCCGCAGATCGCTTTCCACATTGGCAATCAGCACCTCGTCATAATCCGCCGTCCACCGCGTCATGCCCAGAAACAAGAGCAGCGGCATCAGCACGACCATCGGCGCAAGGGCCAGGATCAACAGACGGAAACGAACGGAATTCATATGTCCACGCTAACGCAGCGGGTTGTTTTCCGCAAAGCTCCGGAAAAAGGCGAGGTATGCGCGGTCCGCATCGCGCGGCGACTCCTTGCCCTGTGCCCAGGCACGCCACTCCTTTTCCACGTGATAGATGTCATAGCCGGGATAGCGCAGACGTGCAGTTTCATAGGTTTCGGTACGCAGCGCCGGGCCTGCAGCCTCAAGCCATGCAGGCCGGGGCTTCAAGTCCTCAGTCGTATCGGTCATCCGCGCCTTGCGTCCGATCTTGGAAAAGGACAGCTCGCGCTCCGTCTCGGCCATCCCTGCCCCATCCTTGCGCCACCATTTCAATTCGATGTGCGTAACGCGCCGCCCAGTCTTCACCGGCTCAATTTCGACCACGTAATCCGACAGCATGTTCACCTCGGCCACCGCCGGCTCAATCGCCCGCAGCTTGAGGTTGGACCACGAGGTCAGCTTGCCCTTGGGCACGCCCAGCACCCCGCGCAGATCATCCAGCGCAAACTTCTCGGACGACCGATAGCGCAGATTCCCGCGCTTCTGGATCATCTCGTAGAGGGTTAGCGCGTATTTGGAGCTGAGGGCAAACATCACTTCGCGCTGGAGCCGTGCAAAGACAGTCGAGTCCTTAATGATCTTCCGCAGCCGCTGAGGGATCTCGTATTCCAGCACCCCGTCCCGACGCGTTGTCTCGATATTGCCGCCCAACAGTTGCACCCGCTCGATGGCATCTTCGCCTTCATGCGTGACTTTCACCTTAACGATGGCCGACATCAGCCGCTCGACCGACTCCCCCACCCTGTCATTGGAATTGTGCGACCCACGCAGATCGGACTTGGCAATCACATGGGTCACCGGCTTTTCGATGGCATCCCACGCGTTTTCCAAAAGCTGGTTATAGATGCGCCGGTCGGCCAGCGTCAGCGGCGTGACCTCGACCAGGTCCACCAGCTCGCCCGGCTTCACCAGACTTTGCGCATTTGGCCGGGCGTCAATCGTCCGGTATGTTTGAGATGGGCGATCGGCCATGCTGCTCTTCTCTTACCTCTGACGGGCAGTGTGACGTAAGAATAACAGCAGGCGCGGGACGCGTCCACGAAAACGAAGGCACCCAATTTGTAAGGTTAAACGGGCATAAGGGAATCAGTAGTCCCGCCAAGTGATTCGAATAACGCCCAAAAATCAAAGGGCTGAGTCGCTGCTGAGACTCACCCAAAAAGTAAGGATTAGAGGCCACCCGATACGTAAGTTTTGCCTCCCCAACATGTAGGAGTTATCGTCCCAAGACGTAAGCAGAACCGCCCCAGAATGTAAGTCCCAGCGCCTCTTTTCCTATGAAATTCAGCGCTTTGAGCTGCGGGAACACTGAACACTATGAAATTAGAATAGAGGGGTGTTTTCTGTTTGGGGTTTTGATTGTGTTTTGTGGCAAACGTCGGCTCACCGAAGCCAACCACATACATAGTGGGTTCTGTCGCGCTTAAGATGCGCTAAACTTCCGAACAGAACGCAATGATCACTCAATTTCCAACCATTGGGCGCCTATCATCCAATTTCCGCTTTTTTCGCCCCTACCCTTCAAAGTTTGCACTTGAGGCAAACGCCCGCACCCGTCATGATTCGGACCAACGCCCCCATAAGAGGTCCATGATGGAGCAGTCCGCCCTTCCCCCCGTCTCCCTTGAGGAGTTGGACAAACTTGCCACTCGCGCCTCGACGGTGATCGATCGGCTACGCGATAGGCTCTATGCGCCCGGTGCACAAAAAACGCTCGATCTGCGTTTCAACGTCAAACGCGCCGCAGACATGGTGGGACGTAGTGACAAGCTGATCAGAGACGCTGAAGCAGATGGCCGTCTCCCAATGCCGGAAAAAGACCCTAATACAGGGCGCCGCACGGGATATTCCCTCGCGGACGTCAACCGAATGCGGCAGGTGTTCGGCACCCTGCCCCACCGCGCCAACAGCGATCCAGCGATGGTCCTCGCCATCCAGAACTTCAAGGGCGGCGTCGGCAAATCCACGATGGTCTGCCACTTCGCCCAGCACCTCGCCCTGCGCGGTTACCGCGTCTGCGTCGTAGATTGTGACAGCCAGGCCAGTACCACCTCTGTCTTTGGCCTGAACCCCGATGTGGACGTGGATGAAGAAGAGGACACGCTCTACCCCTTCTTCCGCCACGGCGGACCGCAAGACCTGTCCTACGCCCTGCGTGCCACCTACTGGCCCAACATCGCACTGATCCCTGCAAATCTCGGTCTCTATGACGCGGAATACGAATTTGCCGCCCGCATGGCCCGCGAACAGGTGTTCGTGCTCGACCGCCTGCGCAACGGGTTGGAGACGATCAAGGACCGGTTCGATGTCATCCTGCTGGACCCACCCCCTGCCCTCGGGATGCTGTCACTTTCGGTGTTGCGCGCAGCGGATGCATTGGTGATCCCTGCCCCGCCCAACAACATCGATTTTGGCTCTACCGCGCACTTTTTGAAAATGCTGGGTGCCACGCTCAACGAGCTCGCCCGCCACGGGGGTACGCGCGATTATGCCTTCGTTAAGATCCTCGCAACCAAGATGAATGACTCGAAATCAGCGCATATGGCGATCAAACGGATGATGGACGCGGTCTTCCCCCTCGACATGTTGCAATCGGTGCTCAAGGACAGCGCCGAGATCGACAATGCCGCGGCGAACCTGTCCACCGTCTACGAGCTGACCGGCCCGGCCACCCGGACCGAGACGCACAAACGCTGTCGCGCTTATCTGGATGCCGTGAACCGCGAGATCGAGGTGCTGATCCGCAAGACCTGGCCAAGCCATCACGCGCAACTGCGCAAGGAGGGACTGCTATGAGCCGCAAACATGATGCGATATTTGACGATGTTCTGAGCGATCTGGATGCTACGCCCGATGCGTCCGACCGCGCCGGTGCCCGCTTTCTCAAACGCACCACAGCCATCAGCGACCGGTTGGCCGGAGAGGTCGAGGAAAAGACACTGCGCTGGATCGACCCGGCCCGGTGCCGCATGTGGGAGCGGCATAACCGAGATTATGCTCTGCTGACCGAAGACAATTGCCGCGACTTGATCGACGGTATCCGTTCTCAGGGGCAGCAGGAGTTTCCTGCCATAGTGCGCCCCGTCGATGACGAGGATTATGACTTCGAAGTGATCTGCGGCGCGCGTCGGCACTTCGCTGTCAGCTGGTTACGTGCCAACAACTACACACAGTTCAAATACCTGGTGGAAGCGCGCCAGCTGTCGGACGAAGAGGCTTTCCGGCTGGCGGATATCGAGAACCGCGACCGCGAAGATATCTCGGATTATGAACGTGCGTTGGACTATGCTGATGCGGTTGCGCGCTACTATGGCGGCAAGCAAAAAGCGATGGCCGAGCGGCTTGAGGTCAGCCAGCCCTGGCTGTCGCGCTACCTGCAGCTGGCGAAGCTGCCGCGGGCGATCGTCGATGCGTTCCCGAACATCCGCGAAGTCCGTGAGCGCAATGCACGGGAATTGAAGCCGCTTTTGTCTCAACCGGACACCGCGCGCGCGGTGTTGGAAGAGGCGGGCGCCATAGGACGCGAACAGGCGCAGGGTCGGGCTGGCCGCGGGGCATTCGTGGATGCGACAACAGTCATGCGTCGCCTCACGCGGGCGGGCAAGCCCGTGCTGCCCAAGCCCGAACCGACGGGCCGTATCTATCGCCGCAGCGTCCACGACAAGGGGATCGAGGTGGCACAGAAGGGGCGGAAGATACGGATTGAGTTTGACGCGGGCATGTCCCGCGCTCAGCTTGAGGGCGCATTTTCGGCTTATCTCAAGGCTGAATTCGACGCTTGATCTAAAAAATTGCCCATGGGCAATTCTTACCCTGCCCGCGGAAATTGCCCGCGGGCAATTTTTTTGCCTGGCGGATAAACTGACCCTCAACTGTACTCGTCAGGGCTCTGCCAGAGACAACCTGACAGGCTGGCACAACAGGGCTGGTATCCACGCGCAAAACCGTCCAATTTCAGGAAAAAGAAACAACGGGAGGATCGGCCATCGTCGATCTATGGGAGGGTTTGCGACACGCCTTTTGGCTGGTCGTCACTTTTGATGCAGAGCTGGCAGAGATTGCGCTGCGCTCGCTCCGCGTCACCCTCACTGCTTTGGTCATCGCCTGCCTGATCGCCTTGCCCTTGGCAGCGCTTTTGGCCGTGCGTCGCTTTCGCTGGCGGCGGGCCACCATCGCCTTGCTCAACGCGCTGATGGGCCTGCCGCCGGTCGTTGTCGGGCTGATTGTTTACATCTTTCTATCCCGCTCCGGTCCATTTGGCGCGCTTGGCCTGCTCTTCACACCTACAGCCATGATCGTGGCGCAGGTGATCATTATCGTGCCTCTAATTGCGTCGATCGCACATCAGTCGCTGCGCGAGCTTTGGGCGGAATACCACGACCTGCTGATCTCGATGAACGTCACGCAGATGCAAAAGATGCGCACCCTCATTTGGGATGCACGACGGGCGCTGCTGACGGCTGCGTTGGCCGGGTTCGGCCGCGGGATCGGAGAGGTTGGTGCCATCATGATCGTCGGAGGAAACATCGACAATGCAACGCGTGTCTTGACGACGGCCATCGCGCTTGAGACCGGCAAAGGTGAGTTTGCGTTGGCGCTTGCACTGGGGTTCGTCCTCATCGCCCTGGCCCTGGGGGTCAACCTTGCCATCCACTGGATCGGTCAGACAGAGCGGGACAGCCGATGGTGACCGAGCTTTTTCCCGTAACGCTCAAGGGGGCCGAAACCTCGCGTCGTGGCAAGCGGCTGGTTGGCCCGGTGGATCTGTCGCTGGACGGGCAGGGGCTATGCGTAGTCTTGGGGCCAAACGGGTCCGGCAAGACAACGCTTTTGCGCCTGATGCACGGGACAGCCCGCCTGACCGGTGGAACAGTGCAGTGGGCGTGCGATATGGACACCGCGCGTCATCATCAGGCCTTTGTGTTCCAGCGTCCCGTCGTGCTGCGGCGGACGGTGGAAGAGAATCTGACATACCCCCTGCGCTTGCGGGGTGTGGATCGAAAGGCGGCGAAGGCTGCTGCTCAGGATTGGGCGGAACGGGTTGGACTGGGACAGCATCTGACGCGCCGGGCTATGGTCTTGTCGGGCGGGGAACAGCAGAAATTGGCCATCGCCCGCGCCCTGATCACAAATCCTGCACTGGTGTTTCTGGATGAACCCACGGCGTCCCTCGATGGCCGTGCGATGCGAGAGATCGAAGCGATTCTGCTTCAGGCCAAGGCGGACGGCACGCGACTGATTTTGTCGACACATGACATGGGTCAAGCCAGGCGGATCGCGGATGAGGTAGTGTTCATCCTAGGGGGGCAAGTGCACGAAACGGGCCCCGCCAAAATGTTTTTTGACACACCCAAAACACCCGAAGCCCGGGCCTTTTTGAAAGGAGACATCGTGGAATGAAACAGACGCTGTTGCTGGCACTTTTGACTCTGTTCGCAAGCGGGATGGCCCACGCCGCGGATCAGATGCGCATGGCGGTGACCACATCGTTCCACAATTCCGGGCTGGCGGATGTATTGCTGCCCCAAATCGCCAATGATCTGGACCTTGAAGTGCAGCTGCTGGTGGTTGGAACGGGTCAGGCATTGAAACTGGGCGAGGCGGGGGATGTGGATGCCATCCTTGTACACTCGCGCGCAGCAGAGGAAGCATTTGTCGAGGGCGGCTACGGCACCCACCGGCGCGAGATCATGTACAATGATTTTGTCTTTGTCGGTCCGGCGAATGACCCTGCGATCATTGGCGGGGCAGGCGCTGCGGAGGATGTCTTGCAGCGGATTGCGGAGGCCGAAGCCGTCTTTGTCAGCCGGGGGGACGACAGCGGCACTCACAAGAAGGAACTGAGCCTGTGGGCGGAGGCGGGTCTGGATGCCGACACGTTCGATGGTTGGTACAATGCCGTGGGCGCGGGCATGGGTGCGGCGTTGAACACGGCGTCGGGTCTCAATGCATATGTGTTGTCTGATCGCGCAAGTTGGTTGAACTTCGGGAACAAGGGCGACCTGGTGTTGCTTTTTGCGGGTGACCCGGTGTTGTTTAATCAATATGCTTATCTGCCGGTGAACCCGGCCCGGCATGATCATGTGAAATCGGACCTTGCCGCCAAGCTGGAGCGATGGCTGACATCCGCGCCCGCACAAGCCTTGATCGTTGGCTACACGATCGAAGGTGAAACGCTGTTCGTGTTCAATGCAGAATAGGCCCTAACAATGCCTATTCGTCCAGATTCCCATGGATTGCGAATTGATCCAGCCCGGCGTCTTGTGGCTGGATCGTGCGGAAGGCTTCGCGGACACCTGCATCCGTCAATTCGCGCGCAACGGTAAGCAGTGTATTGGGATCGTGATCTTCACACAGATCGATCATCTGTGCCAATTCTTCCGCCGCGACGGGGTGCGCCGCCTCGGGCGATGGGGCGCCGTAGTAGGTGACGAAGTGCTGGGCGAGGAGGGCGGTCAACGTCTCCAGCTCTGCCTGTTCCAGTTGGGTGACCGCGACAAACGTCACACGCCCACCGGTTTCCAGCCCGAACCATCCGTTGGCAAAGGCTTGGCGCGCCTTGCCGGTCAGGTCGCTCTCGCCCCAGTTTGAAAACTCGAACCCACCGGAAATGCACCATTCGCCGGTGCGGGCAGGGGAGGCGAAAACGTTCATGTCGCTTTCGTCGAAATGGATCGCGCGGGCGAGTTTCATGACGGGTTCTCCAACACGGTTGTGAGCGGGATCAGATGAGTTGTATCTGTATCGCGCAGAAGCATGCCAAACTCCTCGTCCACGCCCAGAAATGTGCCTGTTAGAGACCGATTTTCAGCCTCTTCCCGATCCCGTCCGCCAGTCCGCGCCATTCGGAGTGCAGGGATGCAGAGCCTTCATCTTCCCACCTGTTCAGCCAGTTCAACGTGTGCCTGGACCACGATTCGAGCAGGGCCGGTGGTGACACCTCTGAGCAGCCCTCGGCAAACAGGGCCGTTTCGTCCGGAGTCAGGCCCGTGTCCTCGGACGCTGGGATCAAGGGCAGGGTGAAGCCCACGACAAGCCAGTCTGGCAACGTGTCGGGATCTGTGCCAGATGCCATCGTGCGAAAGCCACCGCAGCGTGCGCCGTTAATGCGAATGCCGCCCCACCAATCCAGATGTACGGCCACCTCGGGCGGGGCCAGCGCACCGAGCGCGTTTTGAAGCCCCACACCGCACAAGGGCAGCATCGCCATTGCCTGAGACAGCGGCACTTCGGGCGCAAAGACCAGCGCGGCCTCCATCTCAGATGCACCCAATTTGTAAGAGATGAGGCCCGCATCACAGCCAAGCGTTGCGCGCATGACCGCGTGGTCAAAGGCGCTGTCAGGCGCTTCTTCGCCCCACATCAGCGGGGGAAAGGTGACCTGCGATCCGTCGCTCATGCTGCCCCCGCTGTTACAAGGCCCATAGCCACGTCCTGAAACGCCTTGGCTTGCGGGCTGTCGGGTTGGCTGACCGTAACGGGTGCGCCGCCATCTGCGGCCAACCTGATCTGCAGATCCAGCGGCACTTCAGCCAGCAAGGGCACGTCCAGTTTCTCGGCTTCCGCTTTGACCCCACCATGCCCAAACACGTGTTCCTCGTGCCCGCAGTTTGAGCAGATATGCGTACTCATATTCTCGATCATCCCGACGATGGGGACGTGCAGTTGCTGGAACATATCCACACCTTTGCGCGCATCCAAAAGGGCCACATCCTGCGGTGTAGAGACAATTATCGCGCCATCCACGACAAACTTTTGCGCCAAAGTCATCTGCACGTCGCCGGTCCCGGGCGGGAGGTCCACCAGCAGCACGTCAAGCGCCCCCCACTGCACCTGGCTCATCATCTGTTGCAATGCACCCATCAGCATGGGCCCGCGCCAGACGACCGCCTGATCCTCGTTCATCATCAGGCCGATGGACATCATGGTGACGCCATGGTTGCGCATCGGCAGGATTGTCTTGCCATCGGGGGAGGCGGGGCGACCAGACACGCCCAGCATCCGGGGCTGAGAGGGGCCGTAGACATCCGCATCGAGCAGACCCACGCGTCGTCCCTGTTGCGCCAGCGCACAGGCGAGGTTGGCCGATACGGTGGATTTACCAACGCCACCCTTTCCCGATGCAATCGCGAGAATGCGGTCAATGCCCGGGACCTTCTGTGGCCCTTTCGGATCGGCAGGGCGCTGTGGTTTCAAGTCGGGCGGTGGCGCTTTTTCCGTATGGCCCGTTAGTACAATCGACACGCTTTCGATGCCATCGAGGGCGCTCACGGCGGCTTCTGCCTGAGCTTTCACGCTTTCATAGACTGCGGCCTGTGCCGGGTTGATCTCCATCACGAAACGCACGGTGCTGCCGTCGACATTCAACGCCCGCATTACGCCGGACGACACGATGTCACCCCCTGGTGCGTCGAGGCCCTTGAGGACCTCGAGAACCTGTTCTCTGCTCGTGCTCACGCGTCAGTCCTGGCCGGTGATGGTGCCCGTGACCTCGTGGGTCATGTCGAGCTCTTCAATGGTGATGGTCGCCTTGACGGCATAGGATTTGCCGCCTGTCTCGGCACTGCGCATCGCCTCTTCGATGGCCTGTTGCGAGGTCACGCCGACCTGCTTCAGGAACTTGCGCATGGACATGTTGAAATCGTCGCTCATGGGGCTTTCCCCTCCCTAACGTTGACGGATTGCGCTGGTCAGCCGTAGGCTGCCGTAATGCGCATCTTGGTTCTGATCTTGGCGGTGTTGCCGGGTTTGGCAATGGCCGATGACAAGCGGGTGGTGTTCTACGCTCCGCCCGCATTGGTCGAGAGCGGGTTGATCAAGCACATCGCCCCGCGCTTTTCGCTGAAAACCCAAGTTAGGGTCGAAATTGCCGATGATCCTGCGGTTGCTGATCTGGTTCTGGGATCGGATGGAAGGGCGTTGTTTTCCGGTTTGGGCCAGACGTGGCACATGGATCTGCGCAGCGACGGCAAGGGCGCGCAGCGCTTTGCCGATTGGCTGACATCGGATGTGGGCCGCCGCACGGTGCAAAGCTTTGCGCCGGACGGGGAGGCGCTGTTCACCGAACCACAGATGCAGGAACGCATTGTGGCCAAGGTGGAAATGACCGGTGACGCCATCGCAGGGCAGGGCGTGTCCTGGGCCAAATGCGGGCGCTGTCACGTGACCGAGCGGGGCAAGGACAGTTTTGGCATCGGCTCGACCCCCAGCTTTTTCGTGATGCGTACATTCGAGGATTGGCAGTCGCGTTTTGCAGGCTTCTACGCATTGAAACCGCACGCCGCCTTCACCCAGCTTGAGGGTGTGACCGACCCGTTCCCCATCGACCGCCCGTCGCCCATAGCGCCCATCGAACTGACGCTTGATGATCTTGAGGCGATCTTGGCCTATGTGGCCGTGCTGGACCCTGCCGATCTGGGCAAACCGCTCGAACATCAGTGATCGCGCCGCTTTGACAGGTAGTCGTCCGTGGTGCGGACGCGGGGGCGTTCGCCGCCCTGGAACGGGTTATCGTCCGCGTGGAATTGTGCAGTGACCCGGCAATTGTCGCACATCTGGATCATGCGCAGCTTGTCGCCCGAGAACATGGCGTGGTCCTTGAGCTTTTTCGTGATCCGGTCGATGGTGGATTTTGAGCCAAAGAGCGATCCGCATTCGATGCACGGGAACGGTTCTTCTTCGTTCAGCACCTCTTGGCGCAGGGCTGCGTCGGTCAGGTCGAGGCGGGGTTCATAGGTGATCGCGTCCTCAGGACAGATGTTGGCGCAGAGGCCACATTGCAGACAGGCGTCTTCCTGGAACCGGAGTTGCGGCTTGTCGGAGTTGTCGCCCAAAGCGCCTGAGGGGCAGAGAGATACGCAGCTGAGGCACAGTGTGCAGGCATCGGTGTCCACCAGCACAGCGCCATAGGGCGCGCCATCGGGTAGGGGGATCTGATCGGTGCTAGGATGCAGTGCCCGGGCCGCTTGCCGCGTGATTTGCCGCCGCGTGCCCATGGGCCGAACCGGGGTTGCGACGGGGGGAGGGGCCTCGGCCCCATAAAGTGCATCGCTCATTACGTCGGGGTCTGGGGTGTCGAGCAGTGTTGCCTTGCCGTCGCCTGCAATGGCGTTTGTGAGGGCAATTTGTGTCTCCAACGCTGGGATATCCGCCTTGGGGCCGGGCAAGAGCGTGACGCTGGCAAAACCGGCAGCTAGGGCCGCAACAGCTTCGGCATGGCCAAACGCACCAATAGCCGCCATCTCAAGCGGAACCATGTCGGCTGGCAATCCACGGCCATGGCGGGCAGAGAGGCGGACCATTTCGGCGCCGTGGTCATCGTGGATCAGCAGGCGCGGGGCGGTGCCGCCAGCGTCGAGATATGCCTTGGCCATGGTCTGCACCCGCCGCATGGTCAGATCGACGGCTGGCGCGTCGTAGGTGATCGCTCCGGACGGGCAGGCGGCGGAGCACGCCCCGCAGCCTGCGCAGATCATCGGGTCGATGGCGACATGTTCGCCCGCAGACGTGATCGCACCGGTCGGGCACAGATCGAGGCAGTTGGTACACCCGGTCTGCTCGGCGCGGGAATGGGCGCACAGCAGGGGTGTGGTTTTGACGTAGAGCGTCTTTTCAAACGTGCCGGTCAGGTGGGACGCCGCCATGATGGCTGCGGCCACGCCGGGTGCATGCCCCGGCTCGGCCCGCAAGTACCCATCGCGCTTCTCATGGGCCGGGAACAGGGGGGTGTCGGCGCGCAAATCCAGGATGACATCGCATTGCGACACGGCGCCGTCGCGCGGATCGGTCAGGGTGAAGGCTCCGCGCCCGCCCGGTTCAATCTGCTGCAGGGCGTCGATCACCACTTCGAACTGGGCAAAGGCCCCTGAGGCGCGGCGCAGCTTGCCCACCACCACGTCATAGGCGCGGGTGTCGGGAATTTCGGCAGCGTTCGAAAGCAGGACGGTGATGCCAAGATGATCCTTAAGCTGTTCGGCGGCATCCAGCACGACGGCGGATGGCCCAAGGATCAGGCACAGCCCCTCGCTGACCACATCCAGCGTTTTTTCCGGCTCTGCGGGCAGCATGGCGTCGGCGATGAGTGCGGACATTTTGGGCAGTTTCGGGGCGGTATCGTCGCTCCATCCGGCACGGTCACGTAGGTCCAGAACAGGTGGGGCAGGGCGGTCCAGACCCTCTGCGAGTTCCTCGAAAATGCGGGCTTCTTGGGTACAACAAAAAACTGCATCCGGGTCCGAAAGGGCGGCTTCGGCCTGGGCCAACTGGGTGGTGCAGAGGGCCGAACAGGGTGGTTGCACGTCCAATCCGGTGGCCTCAGATAGCCCCTTGGCGTCGATGGTCTGGGTGCCCAAACAATCGCATGTTATCAAAGATTTGACCACGTATTCCTCCCTCGCGGCAAGGCTGTTTTTTATCCCCTGTCCGCTTGCGTCCCGGCGCCAGCCTAGACTTGATTCGTGGTGCTTCACAAACCGTTTTCAAGCGAACCAACCATGCGGCAGGGCATGGAAAACGGTGAGATGATTCGCGATTCGGTACACTGTCGTATTCCCGAGCGAAACGCTCGAATTAGACATTTCGTCCCTATGGCGCGGCATCCCTCGGACAGGCTGGCCAAACTGCCTTTGCGTCAACCCGATACGGAAAATCCTGCACAAGACGCTTCTCGGATGAATTTTTTGGCAGTTTGATGATTACAAGGGAGGACGTAGGGGGAGTTTATTCCGGCTGGGGGCAAAATGACACCATAAAGCCGTATGTCATTGGTGTTTTAAACTGTATTCGACCGTT
>NZ_CANNGP010000046.1 GCF_947504105.1 uncultured Tateyamaria sp. | reverse complement strand
TCTCAAACAACGCGAAAGGATCAAACGGAAGACACTCGAAGCGCGGCGCTTGCATCACCGCCAGCACGCCGCATAATTAAACCAATCAGATGAGCCAAACTCTCTCTTAGTTTAGACCGCCATTGGCCCCAAAAACCATGACGACGGACATTGTAGCGCCTCCAGCCTCAACTGAGACCATATCGGTTTTGAGGTTTCCGAGAAGTAGCAGTGATGGCATCAGGCGATGTGCGGGCGGCATCGGCGTGACGGCGTGATCCGAACCACATGTCATCGGTATTTCCTGCCAGCAAAACATAAATACATACTATAGTTGATAAACTTATAGTATGTAAACTGCGACCAGTTTGCGATGGATATGCGCAAACTTGTAGGTCGGAACTTTTCCCGCCTGCGTCGGGAAAAGGGTCTGACGCAGGAGCAGGTCGAAGAGCGCTCGGGCTTTAGCCAGCAGTATCTCAGTAGCCTTGAAAGAGGGCGCCGCAATCCGACGGTTATAACGCTCTATGAATTGGCTGTGGCCCTGGAGGTCAGTCATTTAGACTTGGTGATGCCAGATGAGGAGGATGGCTAGGCGATCTCACAGTCGTCAACAACGCGGACAAAATTGTTGTTCATCTATTCACGTTGAAGGCCAGCTATGTAGGCCAGTCATCGGTGTCGTTGTCGGGATGTTGGCGCGATGTCCGCCGCGCGAGTGCGGTGCCCTCTGGATCGTCCTCTTCGCTTGATCCGAAGTTCGGCAAGTCAACGAGCTGCGCAGTCTGTGGTAGCTTGCCTTCGATCCCTAACTCAAAGGCAAGAGCGATGTCGGATGGATCGTCAAATGCACCGATCGAGATCGAGATCCGTTCGCTTTCCTCGTTATGATAGAAGAGTGGCGTGCCGCAATCACCGCAAAACCCGCGCGCGATTCCTTCCGAGCTGTAGAACTTCGATGGTTGCCCACGTGTCCAGGTCAGACCACTGACCAAGACGCCAACGCGCGCACCGAAGAGGTTTCCAGCCGCCTTCTGGCACATGCGACAATGGCAGACATGCGGATTGTCGCTGAGTGCCGCGGCGCGGAACCTGACCGAACCGCATTGGCATCCACCCGATTTTGCCAATTGAAGATCTGTCACTTGAGTGAGTTGGCGTATTCTTCGAGCTGCGTCGCTACTGTACCCCAGCCGTCGTAGAACCCCATGTCTTCGTGGCTCTGACGCGCTTCGGGTGAGCGATGCCGTGCGGTCGCTGTGTATTTGGTGCCGCCATTGCCGTCGTCCTCAAATTCAATGATTGCTGTCATAAAGGGATCGGCCGCAGGCTTCCAGCCTTCGCTATAGGTGTCGGTGAAGACGAGGCGCTTGCCGTCCTCGACTTCCAGATAGACCCCTTCGTTTTCCATCAGGTTGCCCTCGACATTCATCGTCGTGTTGAACTTGCCGCCGACACGCAGGTCGATCTCGCATTTCTCAATCCCGTGTGGCTTGGGGACGAAGAAATTCTTGATGTGCTCGGGCGTAGTCCAGCACTCCCATAAGACAGATCGGGGTGCGTTGAGCGTGCGGGTGAACGTGAGGTCGGTTTTGGGATCGAGAGTCATTTGTTCTTCTCCTTCATAAGGTTGGTGATGTAATCGTCAAATTGGTCGAGCC
Organism: uncultured Tateyamaria sp.; assembly: GCF_947504105.1. Classification (GTDB taxonomy): domain Bacteria; phylum Pseudomonadota; class Alphaproteobacteria; order Rhodobacterales; family Rhodobacteraceae; genus Tateyamaria. Next base: position 25,275 of record NZ_CANNGP010000046.1, on the reverse strand, counting down.
GTTCTTCCCAGATTACGCTTTGCTCTGTCAGCCAGTTCTTCGCGGGCGAGAAGGCATCCGGTGCCAGTTGGCAGACACGGGTCCGTCCTTTCTTCTCGGATGTGATCAATCCGGCTGCTTCCAGCTTCTTCAGATGTTCCATGAAAGAGGGCAGCGCCATGCTGTGGGGTTCCGCCAATTCACCTGCGGTCGCCTCACTACGCGCAAGGCGCTCGAGGATCATTCTCCGCGTCGGATCGCCGAGGGCCGAGAAGCACAGATCAAGGGTCGAATCAAACTTAGACATATCCCTAAGTAACAAGGCTCGGTCAGCTTTGTCAAATTATTTAGGAAAATCCCTAAGTATTGCAAAAGCCGTCATTTGCTGCACTGCACGAACGGGGAGGTATGGGGGCTCGGATCTGACATTCCGTGATAGCAGGGCCCCACCTGGAAATCTCAGTTGGGGCCCTGCAAGAGGCGTTCAGTCGCCGTTACGGCGATTGGGGCGACTCCAGATGAGGCTGAAGCCTTCGCCATCTTCCTCGTCGAAGAGGTTGGCATAGATCGGAGCGGTGAAGCTGGGGTCGTCCAGTTTGAGGCCGAGATACCCGCGACCCTCGTTGGAGGTCTTTGACCAGGCGGCGCCGATTTCGGCGCGGCCCACCAGTACGCGGTGGCTGGGTGCATTCTCGCTGGCCTGGCTGGTTTCGGGAACGATGCGGACGTTCTTGGCCTGTACGTTAAGGGTGACGATTTCGCCGGTATATTCGTTGCCGGACTTCTTGAAGGTGCCGATGGTTGCCATTGTAGTTCTCCTTGATCAGATGTTTCCGAGCCCGCACCATTGCGGCCTCGATGGAGATCGACAGGTCGAAGGCGACCGACGGCTCACCCGTCAGGGTCTAGCGTCAGTGCCGGACGGAGGCGGGAGACTTTCTTGATTTCGCGAGGAATGGCGGCGCAGCCGGCAGGGGAAGAAAGTGGACCGGCACCGTTGAGCCATAGGCGGTCGAGGCGAAGCCGGCTTTCGGCCAGATCAGTCCATTGAAGAGGCCGTTTGGAGCGGTCGCCCCCCAACTCTGATGATCAATGGAGAACCTGGAAACCCGGTGACGCCGCGAAAGTCCGACCCTAATACGGTGGCATCGCAATTGTCGCCCATGTCAGGCAATGATCGTCTTTGCGTCAGCTAACGAGCCAAGCCAGCATAGATACTGCTCCAATGTGCCATGACGGCTTGCACTTTCGGTTGCTGTACAAAGGCCTGCACATAAACCGGGTCCCGCCTCGGTCGATTCTGGACGTCCATCCAACCTCTACGCCTTCGATGACCAGCCTGGGTATTTGGAAGATCAAAACATCGGACCCACTCTTTTCCCGTTCTGGCCATCCTGCGGCTACGATCCGCGCAAATGCTCCATACCCGATTCCGATGGGGCCGTACCTGCCATACGAGCGAGCGCCGCAATGCCGATGGCGATTGCGCCGACAATCGAGACGGCCATTTGCCAGTTATCAGACGGCATAAGGTGCTTCGCGAGGCCATGTGTGGCGGCGTAACCGGCCACCGCCGCCGGTCCGACGAACAGGGCTGCGACAACCAATCGGATCCACGGCGGTCGTGCGAAGCTGAAAACGAGTTGTCCAATGATGAAGATCGCACCGGCGGCAACGGCTCCGATGACAATGGCGCCAATCGGGTCAGCTCCGCTGCCATGCACCCATATGCCCACCGTAACACCAATGAGCAAAGGCAATGCATAGATGGCGAGCGAGAAGACCAGCCAACACAAGAGGCCGATCGTGGTGATGAGGAGCAAAATGTTGAACGCGATCATGGTGGATGTCTCCGTGCAAAAACGATGAACGGTTGCGCCTGCCACCACCACCTCGGCGCTCAATCAGCATAGCAGAAATGCTGCGCTCCTGACAGTTCGATGACGGGGAGCTGGGCACAATTGGCCAAAGAATGCTGGCGATCGCGAAGATTGCGCCGCAACCAAGGCTAGTGGCTGTCACGCATAAAGGGAAATGGGGAAAGAACAATATCCGATATTGACTATATAGCTAAATAGTTATATTAATACAGCCATGTCATCACTCGATCATGTCTTTCATGCGCTGTCTGACCCGACCCGCCGGGCGCTGCTGGCCCGTCTTGTCGAGGGGGAGGCGACTGTCGCCGAACTTTTGCAGCCTTTTGAGATATCCCAGCCGTCGATTTCGCGACATTTGAAGGTGCTCGAAGATGCCGGGCTCATTTCGACACGCATTTCTGGCAATGCCCGACCGCGTCGTATCGAACCGGCCGCGTTTGAAGCGATTTCCGACTGGCTTGAGCAGTACCGCATGATCTGGTCGGAGAATTATGCGCGGCTTGATGACGTTCTGGAAACCATGAAGACAAAGGAGCCGAAGACATGAGACCCCTCGCGATGACCACTCCCACGGAGACGACGATTGTAATTACACGCAGCTTCGATGCACCGAAATCGCTTGTCTGGCGTGCACATACTGATCCCGAATTGGTCAAGCGTTGGCTGACAGGGCCTTCTGGTCATACCATGCCGGAATGCGAAATCGATCTGCGTGTGGGTGGCGCCTATCGCTATGTTTGGGAATGGGCAGACGGCCGTATGGTTGCCACCGGCACCTTCCGCGAGATTGAGAGCGAAGAGCGCCTTCTCCTGACCGAAGTCTTCGACATCTTTCCCGACAATGAGACACTCGTCGAGCAGGTTTTCTCCGAGCAAGATGGTCAATCAACTGTGGTGATGAGCCTGCACTATGACAGCAAGGAGACACGTGACGGTGTGTTGCAAAGTCCGATGGATGAAGGACTTGAAGCAAGTTATCGCAGTCTCGACGCACTGGTTGCCAAAGTTCCGTAGAGGCCATCGATGTCGCAAGTTACGGATCTGATTGCCGCTTTGGAAGAGAAGGTGGAGCCTGCGAAGATTGAGGATGTTGCACGCTTCTTCAAGGGCGGTGATGCCGAAACGCGGATCATGGGCGTTCCCATGCCCAAGGTCTTTCCGGTCGCAAAGCAGTTTACCGATCTGGGTTTGGTGGATGTCGAAACGCTGCTCGACGATGCACGCTACGAGGTTCGTATGGCTGCGGTCTCCGTGATGGATTTTCAAGCCCGGCGGAAAAGGCTGTCGGACGCGCATCGGAAAGCCCTCTTTGATCTCTACCTGCGGCGGCACGACCGGATCAACAACTGGGATTTGGTTGACCGTGCAGCACCTCATGTCGTTGGCACATATCTGGTCGACAAGGATAGATCGATCCTCAAAGCACTGGCACGCTCAAATGATCCGCATGAACGGCGAACAGCGATTGTGAGCACTTTTGCCTTCATCCGGCGCGGTGAAGTGGAGGACACGTTTCGCATCGCGGATATGCTGGCCGGTGACGGCGACGATTACGTGCAAAAGGCCGTTGCGTCCTGGACGCGCGAAGCAGGTAAAAGAGACGCCGAGGCCTTGATTGCGTTTCTGGAACGCAACAAGAAGCACTTGCCGCGCTCCACGATCACAGCGGCTTCCAAGCTGCTTCCGGACAGCGTCCGAAAAGCACTGCGGTCTTGACGCTGTACATTGTGCCGGAAAAAATCTCCTGACAGGTTCTGGTAGACCGATCTGCTATACTTCCTTCAAAGCGTCGTTTTTTGGAGGCTGGTCTTGCACATTATTCTCGGAGGAACTGGTCAGGTTGGCTCTGCCACGGCCCGCGCGCTGCTCGATCTGGGGGAAACGGTCACCGTGGTCACCCGCAAAGAGCAGCATGGTGAAGCGCTAAAGTGCCGTGGCGCGCATATCGCCGTTGTTGATATTCGTGATGTTGAGGCATTGCGCGATGTCTTTCGCGGCGGGCAACGGGCTTTCTTGCTTAATCCGCCCGCTGATCCATCCGGCGATACGGATGCCGAGGAACGGGCGAATGTCGCTGCCATAATGGAGGCGTTGGACAGCTCGGGACTGGACAAAGTCGTGGCCCAATCAACCTATGGCGCTCGACCGGGTGACCGCTGTGGTGACCTGACGGTGCTGCACGCGTTTGAACATTTGCTTGCGAACCAACCTATCCCAGCGGCGATCAATCGCGGCGCTTACTACATGAGTAACTGGACCGGGATGCGCGACATGGTGCGCGAGTCCGGCACTCTCCCGAGCTTTTTTCCGGCCGATCTCAGCTTGCCAATGGTGTCCCCTGATGACCTTGGGCGGGTGGCTGCCCGTCGCCTGATGGAGCCTGTCAGCGAAACCGGAACGCTCCACATCGAGGGACCGAACCGGTATACGCCGAACGACGTGGCTAAAGCCTTTTCTGATGTCTTGGATCGTCCCGTCACAGTTCAGGAAATTCCGCGTGACGAACTGGAACAAACCTTCCGCCAGTTCGGCTTTTCCGAGGAAGCGGCGGCATCCTATGCCTGTATGACCAGGGCCGTGATCAACGGAGAGACGGATACCGCCGAGGCACCCTTGCACGGTGAAACATCCTTACGTGACTACATACAATCCAGCATCAGCCGTTCAGATCAATGAGACCCGCGACCATGGGTGGCGTAGCCACCGCCTGTCGACGCGGATGTCATATGCGTTTGACGGTCAGGCGACCGCCGCCGCAAGCCAAAGAAGCGGCGACATTCGGGCAGCGCTCACGCGCCACCCGTCTTGCGGAAATCATAGGCCTTGATGCCGAGCTTTCGCGCCTTGTCCGCGAAATTGTCCTGAATGCCGGTGCCGGGGAAGAGGATGACGCCGATCGGCAGGACATCGAGGATTTCGTCATTGCGCTTAAACGGTGCGGCCTTGGCATGCCGTGTCCAATCCGGTTTGAAAGCGACCTGCGGCACTTTGCGTGTTTCGGCCCATTTGGCAGCAATCAGTTCGGCGCCCTTAGGTGATCCGCCATGTAACAGCACCATATCGGTATGTTTGGCATGGACTTTGTCGAGCGTCTCCCAGATCAGGTGATGATCGTTGAAGTCCATGCCGCCGGTCAGCGCGATCCTTGTACCTGTTGGCAGATGCACTTCAATGTCCGCGCGTTTTTTCGCGGCGAGGAAATCCCGGCTGTCGATCATCGCCGACGTGAGGTTGCGATGGTTGATCCGGGATCCGGATCGCGGTGACCAGGGCGTGCCAGTCAGGCGGAGATAATGCTCGGCGGCTGTGTCGCGGAAGACCTCCATGGCGTCACGGCGTTCAAGAAGAGACTGGCCAGTGGCGATCAGATGTTCGAGCTGCACGGCCTGAACCTCGGACCCGTCCTGGTCACGCTGTCCGCGATTCTGCGCCTGTTCGTTGTCGTCGAGCTTGCGTTCGATCCGGCTCACGGCGCGGTGGAACATGTTGACTGCCGACCAGAGCAGTTCGTCGAGGTCGGTATCGAGGCTGGTGTCGGCCATGGTGGCCACCAGGGCATCGAAGATATCGGCGATGGCACCTGCGATCATATGGTCTTCGGGGACACCGCGCGGATCGGGCGCGTTTTCCGAATGCCGGTAGCCGTACAGGTGCAGCTCGCTACAGATCGTGTCGGTGGGGGATGCGCTGTGATGGGGCTCGTCATCCGTGTCGTGTGGATTGGTGAACATGGGAAGCTCCTTCGTCAGGTGGCCGCGACCGCCGCGGCCTTCATGGCGACGCAAGACGGCGGGCGGGACGGCCCTGCACCCAAAGCAAAGCGTCGGGCCGCAGCGCAGCGGAGGATGGTGGAGACCGGTTCTTTTGGGTCGCGATGGAACGGCGGGCATGCCCGCCACCGGAAAAGAACTGGGCGTAGCCATTGCCGGTCCGTCCCGTTTGCCGTTCTGTCGCCCTCTGAAGAAGGCCGAGGTCGCGGCTCTTGCCGATGATGGTGCGTGCGTCCCATGACCGGTCCCGACAGGATCGATCAGACCTGTTCCGCCTTCCTCCCGGACATCCCAGCGTGACAGATGAAACGGTGGACATCATGCGGGGCGATCTGAACCCGAACAGCTTGGCACAAGGCATCGCTCCCAAGACCGCGCAGATCCTCGTTGAAGTCTCCACGTTGTGGCGACAGTGTGATCGCCTCGAGCCCCGCCGCATGCGCCCGGTTGATCAACGTCTTCGTTGCACCATCCCCGGCGGGATCGTCATCGCGGGCGACATAGAGCCGGCGCAAGGATGGCGGAAACAGGATGGCGGCAAGATGGGCGGCGGACAGCGCTGCGACCATCGGCATGTACGGCAGGACCATTTTCAGCGATAGCATGGTCTCGATGCCTTCCCCTGCCGCCATGATATCCTGCTGGGTTCCGAAGCGGACGGCGTTTCCGAGCAGATCGCCCATGGCGCGGCGCGGCGTGTTGATTGGGGCTTTGCCGAGATTGGTTTCTGAAGAGCCGCTTGGATCAAGATATGTACGATGCGCGCCGGTGACCGCGCCGTTCAGATCAGTGACGGCGGCAATAAGCACGGGCCATGTCTCGGTCTCGGAATATGGGTCGGGCCGATAATAACAGCGCGGATGAAAGCTCAGGTTTCCGGTGTTCCGCAACGCCGTAATGCCGCGGTTGTGCAGGTAGGTTTCTGCCAAAGTGCCCGCGATGGGGTGTGACATAGCAAAGAGCCGCCGTGCCGCTTCTGGCGAGCCAACACGTGCTGCTGATGGTCGCGGCTTCGATTGGGAACGCGTCTCCGGGGGTGGTAAACACAGAAACCGCCGCGCCTCTGCGGCAACATCGGTGAAATCGACCAGCCCGCACCTCTCGCGGATGATATCGAGCAGGTCCCCATATTCGCCAGTGGCCGCATCGGTCCATTTGCCCGCCACACCCTTGCTGGCATCGGATCCGTCCAGACGGACATACATCGAGCGACCCGGCGTATTGCGGACATCACCAATGATCCAATAGCGGCCTTCACGGCGTCCGTTTGAAAGATAGTGCCGACAGACGGCTTCGGCATTGCGGGCCAGCGCATCCGTCAGTTCCGATAGTGATCGTGCCATGCCGATGCCTCCATAGAAAAAAGGCCCACCTTGCGGCGGGCCCAGTTGGGGGAGTGGTTTGATCATTCCGCTGCGGTGAGCTGCTCGTCCTGCCCCGCATCTTCATTGTCGGCGGGGTCGATCCTTACGTCCATGGCCGTTTCGCCGTCATTTGCCGCCGGTGGCACGTCGACAAGATCGCTACCATCTTCGATCTGCTGTTCCGGTGTGCGGAGCGGCTCCGGCAGCCAGCCGGTATCAGCGAGCAATTCTTCGGCATTTGCGACCATCATGTCTTTCTTGAGAGGCTTCAGATCTGATGCAATCTTGTCACCCTTCGCCTCGGCCACAGCCGCGGCAATGCGCGCCTTGGTGACGCGTCCGAGATAAGCATCCGCAGTTGGTTTCCAGCCCGCTGCGATCATGTCGAGCTCAAGCGCGACCGCCAACCGATCGGCATCGGCAATGGCGCGTGGTCTGCGGTTATAGGCGTCCACGGTCGCATTGACTGTCAGAGCGACACAATGGGCGAAAAGCGTCTGACATGTCGCGTCATCCAGGGTGCCGAGGTAGTCCCACAATTGTTCGGGATCATTCGGCAACTTGTCTGAAAAGCCCTCTTGCCGCGCATCAAGGGCGATCGCATAGGGTGTGTCGCCAAGGCCCGGTGCCTGCGATCCGAAATAGACGCATTTCGCCGTCAGTTCGAGGCAGCTGTCCTGCGCGTAGCTGTAGAACTGGTCCAATACGAGCTTATGAAGGCAGGCTAGGAACGCCGTGTCGAAGGACCCACCAAGCGTAAGACGCAATGCCACCGTGCGATGCGCGGTGAGTTCGGTGACAAGCCGGTCCGGGATGGATGTCAGGCTTTCGTCCTCGTCCGGTTCGCTTGCGGGATCGACGGATTGTGCCCCATCATCCTCTGTCTGATCGGTTTCAGGCGTCTCCGTCTCATCTGCCGCAGACGCGACGGGTAATTCATCCTCTGGTCGCATATATCCGCGTGCCACATGCAGGTGACCGCTAGGGCTGACGCTGACATAGGCCCCGGCGCGCGACACCTCGTCTGCATCATAGACCAACGGACGATCATCCATCGCGTCAATTGCGGTCTCAATCTCGCCCAAGCGCTCATCAACGTCATCGGGCAGGTCCGGCGCATCGGCGTAGTCGGCTTCTAACTTGTCGAGTTCCGCTTGCAACGCATCGCGGCTGGCTTCCTGCTCCTCGGTCAGCGGTTCCTGTTCGCCGAAGAGACGGCGAAGCCCATAGGTGTGCCCATAGGGGAAATCGAGACCGACTTCGATCCACTTCCAGCCTTCCGACCGGATCGCTTCGGTTTGCTCGTTGAGCTTCTCGGTGACAAGCATGTCGACCAGAGCCACATCCTCAAGCCAGCCACCATCATCGCTTTCGAACAGATCGCGCATCACCGCGCCACCCGCCTCGATGTAAGCCTCAATACCTATGAATTGCGCCCGCTTGTCCGACGCGCGCACCGCATCCTCGGTCAGCATGCGCCGGATCTGATAGGGTTGCGCGGTATAGGCGTCCTTGATCGCCTCCCAGACCTGGGCCTGCCGCGCATGATCGGGATTAACCGTGAACGCCATCAACTGGTCCAGCGTCAGCGCGTCATCCGCATAGGCCTCAAGCAGGGTCTCGCTGACAGCCGCAAGCCGTAGCCGCTGTTTCACGACATTCACAGACACGAAGAACGCGGCTGCGATTTCTTCCTCGCACAGGCCTTTCTCACGCATCACTTGAAACGCGCGGAACTGATCGAGTGGATGCAGTGGGGCCCGCTGCACGTTCTCAGCCAGGCTGTCTTCCTCGGCGAGACCTTCGGTGCGGATCACGCAGGGGATGGGTGCGGTCTTGTTCAAACGCTTCTGTTTCACCAACAGTTCGAGTGCGCGATAGCGCCTCCCACCGGCGGGCACTTCATACATGCCGGTTTCCTTGCCATCCTCATCGACAACGGGCCGCACGGTCAGGCTCTGCAGAAGCGTGCGCCGGGCGATGTCCTCTGCAAGCTGTTCGATCGCAACGCCGGCCTTGATCCGCCGGACGTTGGACTGGGACAGCAGCAGCTTGTTGAAGGGGATGTCGCGCGAGACACTGAGTGCGATTTTCGACTTGGGTTTTGCATTGGTCATGGGTTTTCTCCGCGACGGGCGGCCGGGAGCCTCTCTCTCGACCTCCAACCCGTCACGAAAACCCCCTCACTCCTCTTCCTCTCTGTGGCGCTGCATCACACCGCATTCCGGTTGGGCTTGATCGCCGCCAAAGTATCTGGCGGCACACCGTCTGGCAGAAATCCAAGCAGATAGTCGGCTGCCTTGCTGGCCTTGGAGGCGGCGCGCACGATGGCGCGATTGTCCTCTTTTAAAACCTTGAGCCAGGATCCGATATAGTCGGCGTGCCGCACGGTCGGCACGATCCCAAGTGAGGCACAGCAGAAGGCGGCGTTCATCTCGGCGACCAATTCTTCGAAGGCGTATTTCTTGGATCCAAACGACCCGGATAGGTCGCGATCCAGTCGATGCGGCGACCCGCTGGCATGCCCAAGCTCATGCAGCGCTGTCCGGTGCCAATTGATTGGGTCGAAATAGGCCTGCGGTAGTGGTACCTGCACATAGTCATGGAGCGGTGCATAGAAGGCGCGATTGCCACCAATGCGAAAGTCGATGCCGGTTGCCGCGATCAAAGCCTCGACCCTGGGTGCGATCAGACCGGGCGGGGGTGGCGGCGCTGCGACCGCAACATCCTCCGGCAGGTTCTCGCATTGCGCGGCATTGAACACAGTGAAGCGCTTCAGGAACGGAATTGCCTGCGGATCATCGCCAGTTTCCCGCGCGCGTTTCTTTTCATCATTTGGAATGAAGCGATCCGCATAGACGACGGTGGTGCCATGTTCACCCTTGCGGACATTGCCGCCCAGCGACAACGCCTGACGAAAGGTGAGCCAACTCTGGCCGGGAAAGCCCTTCTCGACGACCGCGCCCCAGAGGATGAGCACGTTGATCCCAGAATAACCGCGACCGGTCGCGGCGTTGTTCGGCATGGCGAGCGGTGCCTTGGCCGCCGCCGTCCCCCAGGGCTGTACCCAGGGCACGTGGCCGGCCTCCAACTCGCCGATGATCTTGGTGGTGATTTCTTCATAGAGGTTGGTCCGGTTCTTGGTGGAACGGGAGCGGAATTTGGATCGGGACATCACGGGGGCACTCCGCGACGGGCACCGGAAGCCTCTCTCCCGGCTTTCAACCCGTCACGATAAACCCGTCTGCACTCTCACTCTGAAAAGGGGGCGTTGCAGAATCTCCCCGCGAGATAAGGCTCGACCGCAAGGTAAGACATTCGAATTCTGTGTGTATTTTCGAATAAAGAATGCACCAAGGAGGGAATTATCACGCATGTGAAATGCGTGATAATTCTTGACGCTAGTTTGATAGTATGGAATTAACGCGCATCTGAAGTGCGAGAAAATGCCATGACCATCTATCTTGTTGGTGAAACCATCGACGCCAAACAGGCGCATCTAGGGGCGCAGGCGGGAGATCTGATCCAGCTTGTGCGCGGGGTTTATGTTGCGCATGACGCGGATGTTGACCGGGCGATCCTTGCACACGCTGTGCGCATAGCACATTATCTCTATCCTGCGGCCTATCTCTCGTCCGCAAGCGCGTTCCTTCTGGCACCAACTGAGGATGGGCGGCTGTTTATCAGCGGCAGGCGAAATCAGCGGACCCGATTGCGCAATGTTGAAATCGTCCAGAACCAGGCGCCCAAACATCCTTCCACCGCACCCGCCATCGTTGGTGACGATCACGGCGAACTGCATCTGCAGGTCTCTTCGCCACGACAACGTTTTCTCGAAGCGTTCCGGCTAAGAAGTGAACACGCAAGTGCGATTACATCAGACATGCGCAGGCAGATGGCGGAGCGACTGATCGAGGAGTATGGCTCTCCAAAGGCAGCAGCTGATGCGGTCTGGGCGCTCGCGAGGGAAAATGGATGGTATCGCGAGGGGGAAGGCGCAGAGCGGTTTCTGTTGGCTGAGCCGAGTACGACAAAACCGCCAGCCAACAAGGCGGCGCTTGATCTGCTGATCGCATGGCATGGCGAGCCAATAGGACAACTGACCCATGATGGCTTCGAGTGGCGGTGGACACCCCAGAAGAGGAAGGGCCCCGTACTCGTGCGCGAAACAACACCGGGCAAACTGCCCGCCTTTGTCGAGTCTCTGCTGCCGGAAGGCTGGCTTGCACAGGTTCTTCATGACCGCGACGAACGGGAGGCCCTGCGGCGCGGCCGACGCTATATGTCCAACATCACCATCGTTGAGAGTCGCGAGGAACTGGCGGAATTACCCGCCGACGTTCTGAACACGCCACTGTCGGCATTCACAGACGCAGGACGGTTTACCGGACAATATGCCGGGCCAGCGCGTGGCGAAATCGAAGAGACGTTCGAGCAAAATCTTGCACGCGTTTTTGCGCGCGCAGAGACACCGCGCCTGTCGGGTGTTCAGATCAAGGCCCCGATGAGCCTCTTGGCTGATGGCGCGCTGGTCCCTGCGATCGATCAATCGTTCACACATATTCTCAAACCGGCAGGGACGGTTGGGTTTGAGACACTGCCGATTGTCGAGTGGTTCTGTCTGGAATTGGGACGTATCGCTGGGTTCGAAGTGCCGGATGCAGCGCTGATCGAGATGCCGGACGGTATGCCGCCAGCACTCGTTGTGGAACGGTTCGACATTCGGCGGGCCCCAGACGACATGCGCCGGTTTGCACTTGAAGACTTCTGCTCGATCCTCGACCTGCCAGCTTCTGCCAAATATGACGGCACCATCGAGCGGATGGCTCGAGGGCTGCGACCGCTATCGACGGATCCCACTGCTGACCTCGACATATTGTTCCGGCGCGCGGTCTTTGCATGGCTCATCGCGGATGGCGACATGCATCTCAAGAACCTCGCCATGTTGAAGATCGCTGATCCTGACGCAAAGACCTTCACCTCCATCCGTTTTGCACCGCTTTATGACGCGGTGACAACGCGGGTTTTCCCGGGCCTTACCACCGACCGCATGACACTCAAGCTCAATGGCAAGGATGACCGGCTGACAATGGCCGACTTTCTGGCACTTGCCCGGACGATCGGTCTGCCAACGGGTAGCGCCGAGGCTGCAGTGAATGCCCTGGCGACAACGCTGTCGGAACACGGGGCGGAGATGGGCTTGCCGGAATTTACTTCACATTTAGAAACTACGACAGCGGTAAGAGGTCAAATCAGCGCTCTTGTGCGCGGTCGGTCTGCCGGTCTCACAGCATAATGATATCTTACGTGAGAAGGTTGGGCGTCTCGGCGGCAGCAGATCTACTGCGAGAGGGGGGTGTGAAGCCGTCTGCTAGAGGCAATCAATACCCAAATGGCGGATACACTGCTACCGATCTGAGAACGCCTGACCTGACTGCCAGATGCTCAAGCATCGCCGCTAAGGAATGACTTCATGTCTACAATTTGCTATTCAACGTTCCCGAGAACCGAGCCGCCTCCAGAATTCGTCGCACAGCTCGTTCAGGTCTTTACAAGCCACGAGGCGTCAATTTCGACTCTCGGGCGCGAAAAGGGACTCACCAGCGACGCTGTGCTCTCAGAATTGCGAAACGATCTCGAGGCGATTGGCTTCGATGTAGAGCAAGGCAAAACGGCTGCAGGCAAGATCAAACGGCCCGTGTTCTTTGGCGAGAATGGAGTGCCAGCCCTGCAGTACGAAGTTGATGCCTTCCATCCAAGCTTGCGCTGCGGCCTAGAAATTGAGGCGGGACGGGCCTGGTTGGGCAATGCCATCTATCGTGATCTGATCCAGGCACTTGTGATGGTTAATCTGGAATACTTGATCCTTGCTGTTCCCAATGGTTATCGCAGGAAAAGTCTCGGTCGCACCGTTGTCAGTAAGGATTACGGAAATGCCTGTGCTGTCGCTGACTCCCTTTATGGGCATAGCAGGTTTCGGATGCCGTATAGCTTGGTCGTTATCGGATACTAAAATGGAATACTCACAAGTCAGTAACTAGCGTGATGAAACCAACGGTTCGAGCGGTCTGCACCGTTAGCTCTAGGGTTTCGAGGACTTCCTACCGAATTCAGAATCCGCCACCAGCCACCGCGATTTGGCTTTCTGCGAATTTGTCCTTAGCAAGTCCTTGGCTGCTCGGCTTCCTTCTTAGCGATCTCATGCAGAATAGCTGGGTTTTGCGTGGAGTATCAGCTTGAAGCCGAGGAAAGTGTGGCAGGCAATCGATAACTTCGAGGGGAGATGAAAACTGGCAAAGACATGTCGATACAGCAGGTGTTGACTCGAGAGGGACGGCCCCAATCGAGAGAGCGTTTCGCCTTGACGCCGTACAGGAATGATTATTTCTTTCAGAAGGTTATAGGAAATTTGGATCACATAGGATATTCAAAAGACTGTTCTACAACGGCCCTTACCAACCGAGCGAGCTTACTAACAGAAGAACGGCAAAAAGCGAGAAATGAGCGTTGACTAATCTTGTCAACACGTTCACTTACCTCAAAAGGGAGATCGCAATGAGTTCAGCTGGTTCACATATTCGGAAACGGCGTGAGGCTATGGGGATCTCTCAAGCAGCATTGGCGACACAGATTGGCGTTGACAAGAGCTTCTTGAGCCTGGTTGAAAACGGGAAGAGAACGCCAACTGAAGAGCACGTTTCTGAGCTTTGCGATATTCTTGGACTGCCTGCTGAACTTTTGCTGTTGCAAGCTGGAAGGCTACCCAAAGATGTGCAGCTCGCGATAGTTGATGACGCGACAGCGGTGGCGGCGGCCGTAAGGCGGTGGTCTGAGAGCAACGCCATTGTTTATCCAACCAAACCTATGAGCGCCCCGCAGTCCAAGCCAAATCGCAGGCGCAGCAACAAATTGTCTTTGGCGGTTCCGCCATTGATCCATGTGAGTAAATCGAGCACGACCTATCGTGCGCATAGTTATCATACAAAAGTTCCTCCTTCCGCAATTGCCCCTTTTATAGAGGCGTTTACCAGACCCGGCGACGTTGTCAGTGATCCGTTTTGCGGATCTGGTATGGCCGGGGTTGCTGCGCTCGACGCAGGGCGCGATGCTTTGCTGTCCGATCTTTCTCCTGCAGCGGTACACATAGCGCGCAACTACACATCTCCATGTGATCCAAAACGCTTCGAAGAAGCGCTTTCACTGGTTGAGAAGGAAGTCAAAGCGACCATGGACTGGCTGTATGTGCCAATCAATAGCCAGGGAGAGCAGGTCGAGTACACCGTCTGGAGCGATGTGTTTATATGCAGTTCTTGCACTCTGCCCGTTAGCTATTGGGATGCTTCGCAGGAAGGTACGAGCAAGTCGCTTAAGTGCCCAAATTGTAATGCTAAACTTGAAAAGAATGCGCTGATTTGGATGGATGAAGTTCCGGTCCGTACACACGTCTCGCAACCTGGACGAAAAATTCGTGCTCATGCACCGACGCCTGCAGAGTTGGCGCTGATCGATGAGATTGAAGGAACGACAGTCCCTTACTGGATTCCTTCAAATTCGTTCGCGGCAGATCGCGAAATGTGGCGCGCCGCGCATTCCGCGATGGGCATTGAGGATGCTGCTGGCTTTTACACGAAGCGCAATCTTCATGCGCTGGCGGCACTTCGACATGCAATCGTAAAAGTATCGGAGAGCCGTGTTCGCGAAGCGTTGTTATTCGCGTTCACAGCTTGCGTGAATCGTGCTTCCAAACGATATCAGTGGAACGCAAAGCGTCCAACAAACGTCATGACTGGGACAATGTACATTTCATCGTTGCGCTACGAATGGAATGTTCTGAGCCTCTTCAAAAGAAAAGCAGCGGATGTATTGCGCTTCTATAACTCCCGTGTCGGGATCAGATCAGAGGCTCAAGTCTTTCAGAGCTCCGCGACGGACCTGGCCTGCATTCCAGATAAAGCAGTCGATCTAGTCTTTATGGACCCACCGTTTGGGTCAAACATCTTTTATGCGGACAGTTCTTTGCTCTGGGATGCCTGGATTGGAGCGCAAACTGACCAAACCAACGAAATCGTGGTGAACCAGCGCCGTCGGCGTGAGGCCGGTGGGAAAGACCTAGAGCTTTATGGCGATCTGATGGCGCAAGCGTTTACGGAATCTGCGCGTGTCATGCGGCGCGGGGGCAAGGGGGTGCTTGCGTTCTCCAACACTAACGATCGTGTATGGAGCGAGGTCCAAGATGCCTTGTCTGATGCGGGTTTAGAAACCGAGAGTGTTCACGTGCTGAATAAGGGGCAACCTTCGATCAAAGGAGTAAAGGGACAGCTAAGGCAGGAACGAGTGACGCGACTGGACCTAATGCTCACACTGTCGCATCGGTCCCGACCGTCCCGCAAACGTGAAGCAGCACCACAGGCGTTCATCGATGCGTCAATCAAGGGCGCCTTGTCCGAAGGGGCACTCGATCCGGACCATGTTTATACAGCTGTCTTGCGAGATGTGCTGAAGGAAGAACTCGCCGCTACAGGGATTACCATTGCTAGTATCGAGAAGCGTCGCGCGGAATTGGAACCCGATGATGACGTGACCGAGATGCAGGACTTTGTGGAAAGCTATCTTTCATCCGAGCCTCTCCCAAAAACCGATGGTAAGCCTGCACCCAAATCATCACCGACAGATCGAATGGTTTCTGGCACCCGAAATACTGCATTTTATAACGCGCACAGCTATCATACCAAAGTGCCTCCAGAAGCAATTTCGCCCTTTATCAAGCACTTTACAAAGCCCGGCGCTGTCGTTTTGGATCCATTTTGCGGCTCTGGCATGACAGGTGTTTCTGCGGCATTATGCGGCAGGCGCGCAATTCTGAATGATCTTTCTCCAGCGGCTGTACATCTGGCCTGGAACCATACTCGCGCCTGTGATGAGGGCGATTTGCAGATCGCCTTTGATCGGATGGCTGCGGAAGTCGAAGAAAATATGGGCAGATACTACGCGACGGTGGATGATCTCGGAGAGCCCGCAGAAATTCGATGGACACTTTGGAGCACACGCCACCGTTGCCCTAAATGCCGCAAGGATTTTTTGCTTTGGGATACGATTGATCAAGATTCAGGGCGCATTAGCAGAGAAACGGAATGCCCTTTGTGTTCATTCAGCGCCGACCGGAGGAAATTTGAAGTTGTAGGCAACGAGCCGGCCGTTGTGGCGTTTAGCCGCCAGGATGGATCGAAGGGTGAACGCGCTGCAACAGAACAAGACTATTCCGATGCAAAAAAACTTTCAGGTGAAGACTGCCAGGCACCCTTTCCTGATGTCGCATTGGAAGCTGATCGAGAGATGCATCGACGTTGCGCTCTGCACCTTCAAGGCATCCGGAGCGTTCGTGATATGTACACAGATCGAAATAGGCTTGCTCTGGCGATCCTATGGCAAGCGATCCAGAAAGAGCCCGATCATCGCATGCGCGCCTGCCTTGCGTTCGCTTTCACCAATACCGCTTGGCATGGAACAAAAATGCGTCGTTTCAATGCGCGTGGCGGACATCGTCCCCTAACGGGCACTCTATATGTTCCGCAACTTTCTGCCGAAGCAAACGTTCTGCAGGTCATGCGCAATAAACTTCGACAACTGAAGTCTTATTATCGAGCATTCCAACCTGCCAATGTCGAAGCTCCGCATGTCATGACTCAAAGTGCCGCCGATTTGTCCGGTATTCCGGATGGCAGCATTGATTACGTCTTCACTGACCCCCCTTTCGGATCAAATATATTCTATGCCGACTGCAATTTGATTTGGGAGTCATGGCTTGGCCGCGTTACAGATCCCAACCTAGAGGCGGTGGTAAACCGTTCTTTACAACCCGCTGATGGAGGAAAGACGCTCGCAGATTACTCAGCACTTATGGAGGCTTCACTTGCGGAAATAGAGCGCGTTCTCAAACCGGGCGGATGGGCGACAATCGTTTTCCACAACACAGACAGCGAAGTCTGGCGCGCATTAAGCGAAGCGGCGGCGGCAGCGGGCTTTGTCTTTCATGAAGCGGCATCTCTGGACCGTAAACAGCAAAGCCACAAAGGGTATAAGGGGCGAGGTGGTTCGGAGAATGTAGCCCATTTTGACGTAGTGATGAATTTACAGAAGCCACTCGATGGTACTGCTGAGCGACCTAGAGACAACCAGAAGATGGATGTGGGCGCATTGGTTGAGGACGCCACATCAATTCCAGGTGTAATAGACCGAGGCGTTCAGGGTGTTCACGCGGAAATCATGCGCAGATTGATGTCTGAAGGTCGCACAGAATTTCCTGATTTTCAGCAGGTCCGGCAAGCGTACTCCCAATCTTAGGTTGACTCATGACCTTTAAAAGCTGAGGTTCAGCTTTTAAAGCTGCTTTGTCTGCGGTTAGTGATTCTTTTGCGAAAGGTCGGGTTTGGACGATATTCTGACGATTGAAGACGTGGCGAAACGGCTCAAGTTTGACGAGAAAACTGTCCTCTCAATGCTGCAGGACGGCGAACTACCGGGATTCAAGCTACGCTCAGAATGGCGTTTGAAACGGGATCATTTCGAGCGATGGGTTTCAGGTGTTGCTACCGGCAAAGACCCGGTGGAGTTGGTGATTGAGATAACGCAAGGGGCTCAAAGGAAGAAGAAATCGAAACCTCACGCATCCGAGCGGGCGAGAGAACAAGGTGAAGAGGCACAGAAAGGCCAATCTGTAACACCGCTTACGACCAGAGTATCTCAACCAGAACTTCACAGGAGATTCTTGAAGGCACTCGGGGATAAGGCGAAGTCTCACTCTGAAATTGAACGTAAACCGCTTGAAGTTAACCTTTCTGCACCTTTGCCATCACGCATCAGAGTATATTTGTTCAACGTGACAAGGCCCCCGGGTGGAAGACCGCTAGGGGAGCACAAAGTTCAATTAATAATACCTGGTCAAAAACGCGGTGAACGCGCTAATTTTGATCAATCAGACGGTCGCATTGTGCTGCTCGCCGGATATGCAGCCGAGGAAGACGTCTTCGTTCTTTGGGATGCTGGCCTGTATGCGGATTTCGCTTGGTCAAGAAACGTTCAGGTCAAGGCGGCCACACTTATTGAGGCATCTGCAGGACGCGTGGCCGAGCAGGGGCGCAGGCTCCGGCCAACAGATGGTGAAGCAGTCACTGAAACCTTACTAGCCTGCCCACCGCGACGTCTGTGTGATGCTCTCCAGCGGCGCGTCGAGATCACCCGCCGCAGGATGGCGCAATGACGGTTTCTGGCCGGTTGAGGGACTTCGAGTTCAAGCGAGCATATCATAAACCTGCAGACGACATCGCTGTCGAATTTTACCTTCCCGCCATAGGCGCGTCAGTGACATACGACCGAGCAGTCGGTTTTTTCTCAAGTACTATTTTTCTCTTGGCCTGGCCAAGTTTGAAGGATTTTGTGGCCGGGGGCGGCAAAATGCGCCTCATCTGCTCCCCAGTGCTTTCAGAAAGAGATCATTCCGCGCTTCGTGATGGTTACTCACAGCGTGCAGAACTCGATGCAGGACGAGAGATAGCCCGGTCGTTTGAAGATTTGCTGGCAACGGAGGGGCTTATCAAGCCCGCCGTGGTTTTAGCCTCACTCGTTGCTGCAGGTGTCATAGACTGTCGGATTGCGTGGGTTGGCGATGAAGCTGGGGGCAGACCCAAACGACTTTTCCATGACAAAGTGGGCATACTGACTGATCGGTTTGATGACCGCGTCGCCTTTAAAGGGTCAATGAATGAGACTTGGCCTGGGCTCGCGCAGGACGGAAATCTTGAGTCAGTCGACGTTTTTGCAAATTGGCGCGATGATGGCGAGGAACAACGTGTTGCTGACGAGGCTGGGTACTTTCAAAAAGTATGGAATGACGAGTGGCCAGGCGTCACTGTGCGCGCCTTGCCAGATGTTGCTCGCGAAGCGATTACATCTGCAGCCGATGCCGCGCGATGGCCAGACTTTGTAGATGAAATATGCTTCGAGCTAGAAGAGGCGGCACGATGGTCAGCTGAAGCTGGGGTGCCTGGCGGTCGTTCGCCACGACCCCATCAGGTCAATGCACTGGACGCATGGGAAAAGCGTGGTCGACGCGGTATTTTCAAACATGCGACAGGGTCAGGGAAAACCTTTACGGCGCTTTGCGCAATCAAAGACAGCCTGTGTCGTTCCGAAATTCCCATCATATTGGTCCCTAGCGAATTGCTCTTGAAGCAATGGGGTGATGAATTGCGTGAAACGTTTGAGCATGCAGATTTGCAGCTAATGATCTGTGGAGGCGGCCATAGACATTGGGCGCAAGGGTCGAGCTTGCGTATCTGGAGCCGGAAGGGCGATGGAAAGCGCGTAATACTGGCGACCATCCAGACTGCATCAAGTGAACGGTTCCGAGGACTCATTAGTGGCGGGCCTCACCTTTTTATGGTGGCGGATGAAGTGCATAGGTTAGGTGCGCCGGCTGCTCGCGAACTTCTTTCACTCGAGACGGGACCGCGGCTTGGCCTGAGTGCCACGCCCGAGCGTGCCGGAGACCCGGAGGGAACAGCAGCAATCAATACGTATTTCGAGGGTATCGTTCCGCCGCCGTTTACGCTCGAGGATGCCATTAAAGCAAAGGCCCTTACGCCTTATGCCTATAATGCCCACACAGTTTCTCTGACGGTTTCAGAGCGCACTGCTTGGAATAAATTGTCTGAAGACATCCGGCGCTTGTTTGCGAGGACAATGGCAGCTGGCGATGATGGAGAAACATCACTTTCCGGACGCCTTAAGCGATTGCTGATTCAGCGCGCAAAAATTGTTAAGCGCGCTGAAGGGAAAATCGCCTTGGCCGCTGAGATCGTCGCTGGATGTTATAGGCCCAATGAACGTTGGATCGTCTACTGCGATGATCAAGATCAGCTCGCGCGCGTCAAACACGCCATGTCATCAGCGGGGATCGAAGACAGTTATGAATACCACAGCGCCATGGTTGGAGATCGTGCACGCACACTTGATATTTTTAGCGAGAGGGGAGGCGTATTGGTCTCTATCCGGTGCCTCGACGAGGGGGTGGATATACCATCGGTGAGCCACGCACTTATTCTTGCGTCTTCCAAGAACCCTAGAGAGTTCATACAGCGGCGGGGTCGAGTTCTTCGAAAGGCGACGGGCAAAGCGCTTGCACATATTCACGATGTGATCGTCGCACCTGAGGTGGAGGATGACGATCATGGTGGTGGATCGATCTTGAAAGGCGAACTGGCAAGGGCCATCGAGTTTGGTCGGCATGCGATCAACCCGGGCGCGGTCGCGGACCTTAACCGCATTGCTGCGGCAGCAGGTCTGGATTGGACTTCACTGACGGAGAATGGATTTGAAACAGACGACGAAGACGAGGACGATTTGGAGATAGTGAATGTCTGATGATGCACGTGATAACCGCGACGCTACTGTAGCGGATACAATCGAAAGAATACGGGCGGAGAAGTTTGCCGATGTGGATCGTGATCTGGTTCTCGAGGTTCTTCGCTTCCACGCCGATGGCGTTGTAGTTGACCATGTTGATCGACAGATCGACGAGGCAATTGCTCGGCGCATCAAGGGATCTGACTGATGCTTCGGATTAAATCACTCACCATGCAAGACTTTGGCGCGTTCAAAGGGGAGCAGAAATTTGAACTTCCAAAAGAGGAGGGAGTCACGGTCTTTTATGGCGAAAACATGCGAGGCAAGACAACACTATTAAACGCGTTTCGCTTCGCACTATTTGGCAAGATCATTGGCCGGGGGCGGCGCTCTGTTTCATTCCACGATATGATCAATTGGGAGGCGCGGGCGGACGGCGTACGGAGCTTTGAGGTACGATTGGCCCTCAGCCATGCCGGAGCAGAATACAGGCTTACAAGGACCTGTAAGCCAAAGAGTGGGCATGACGCGCCTACAGGTCATGAAGACTATGTCGCGGACTACTATCTTGAACGTGGGGGGCACATATTACCGCCGCAACAGGCAGCACTGGAAATAGAGCGCATATTGCCCGAACAAATTGCGCGGTTCTTTCTATTCGACGGCGAACTGCTGCAAGAGTATGAAGATCTGCTCTACAGCGACACTGATATGGGTCCAAAGATCAGTCAGGCCATCGAACGTATCCTCGGTCTGCCAACACTGACAAAATCGCGCGACACCTTAAAAGCCGCACTCGACCGTGCAGAAACACGCGTCGCATTGGCAGCGCAGGGTGATCAAAAAACACGTGAGTACGGCAATCAGCTGCAAAATCTCGTTGAAGAACGCACTGTGTTGACGGGCGACCTCTTCCGGCATGAGAAAGACCTAGAAGACCTCCGTGCCAGAAAAGTTGCCATTGAAGACGACATGCGGCGCAAGCAAAGGATGGCGACGCTGCTGGAGAAACGTGACCGGCTCACTGATGAGGTTTCTGAGCTCCAAACAGAGATCACTAAGAAGCAAGAGGCAATTACAGCAGCAATGTCGCCGGCGTGGGCCGCCATCATCGTGGATAAGCTTAAGCTGACGCTAGCGAGACATCTGGAACGGGAGGTCGAATTGCAAAGCGCCGCTACGCGAGCGCAAGTTTTGCACAGCCTTTCGAAGGGCCATGACCCGGAATGCCCCACCTGCCTACAGACCGTTCTTAAAGATGCGCAAACCAAGATTCGTGCCCATCTTCCTGATGTCGATGCGGGGACAGAGGATGATCGAAACCGAGAACTCGCAGGTGTACGGCGACAGATAGATGCTATCAACGCCCAACTCGAAACTACTAATCCGCAGGCCCTTCGTTTGTTGTGGTCTGATTTCGAAGCTCATCGGCGCAGCATATATTCCAAGCGCGGTGAGATTGAAGAAATTAAGAAGAAACTGACTGGTAGCTCAGAAGGCGAAATTAAAGGTCTTCAAAGAGAGTACGAGTCGAACGTTCGCCAAACTGCAGCGCTTGAGAATGGTATTGCTGAGACCAATGGAAAGCTAATCGAGAACGCAGGTTATCGCGAGAGGTTGCAGAAGCGTTTGGACAAGCTTGCGGGAGGTGAGATGGATGTTGAACGACGTAGACGCGATCTGGCAAGCACGCTCCATGACATGTTCAACCAAAGTGTTGGTGTTTACAGAGAACAGCTTCGCCGCCGAATTGAGGCCGATGCCAGCAGCTATTTCAAAAGGCTGACCACCGAGGAGGACTATGCAGGCCTAAGAATTAATGACACCTACGGGCTTACCATCATACACCGCGACGGAAGCGACATACCAATGCGATCAGCTGGTGCAGAGCATGTGGTGGCACTCTCTCTCGTTGCGGCGCTTCAGAATAACGCTCAGTTGCGTGGCCCTATCGTAGTTGATTCTCCATTTGGTCGGTTGGACGGAGGTCACAGAGCCCGCATTGTAGAAACACTCCCCGAAATGGCCGACCAGATCATTTTGCTTGTCTATGAAGAGGAATTGCCGCCAGCGCGC
Source organism: uncultured Tateyamaria sp. (assembly GCF_947504105.1). Taxonomy (GTDB): domain Bacteria; phylum Pseudomonadota; class Alphaproteobacteria; order Rhodobacterales; family Rhodobacteraceae; genus Tateyamaria. The sequence goes on along the minus strand of NZ_CANNGP010000046.1, from coordinate 2,805 downwards.
GCGCGCGAAGCTTTGAAAGGACGCCTGAAATCAGAATGGACTCTTGAGCGGAAATCGGCACGTCACACTGAACTAGCACAGAGATAGGAGGCAGACATGGTCATCGAGAAAACAGCAGACAAGAGAACTATCGGCATTACGTCCGGGAACGAGAGTGTTCTTGCAGCACTCGTAGAAGAAGGTCTGTTCGCTTCCGAAATTGATGCAGCGAAATTTGCTCTGGCCCATGCAATTGATTTGGAGATTTCGCGCGGCACCACAGAAGGGGCGGGCACAAAATGGAATGTTGGCAGCGTCGATAGCGATGGGACGATGAAGGCCATTATTCAGGCCTTGTATCCAGGGGAAGCGCAGCCGTATCGCTTGATTGAGCATCTCATGAATGAGGGATTGGGCCGACTGAAATCCGAAGAAGGCTTGCCCCCCGATGTTGCAGGCATCCTGTTTAAGGACAACTTAGAAGGAGTAGCCCAAGATTCCTCGTCTTAGTAAGAGCACTCTTATTTCCAAAGCCACCTGCGCCATAGAGGCAGGTGGCTGGTCAGTAGAGATGCTGACCGAAGGAAATACCCATCCCGCCAGGTTCATCATGAGTCGAGATGGCGTAAACCATGTCGTGAAGCTCTATGTTTGGAACCTTTCACATGGCGGCAAAAGCAGATCGCAAGACGAATACCGCATTCAGGTCACCGGTATCGAGGCGTTCGAGCCGGAACAAAACGGGCGAACTCTTCTGCTTGGCTGGAGCGAAGACTTCAAAGTATTTGCCGGTTTCGATGTTCAGCGCCGACTTGGCACGTTGGGAGCATCTCCGTCGATTCAAATCACGGCAAAAACGCTGAAGACAGGCCTTGAGAACGGCGCTTCATTGCAAGACAAAACGAAGGATGAGTTTGCAGCAGCGCTTCAACCGGAACGGCTCGGTCGCTACGTTCAGCATTTGAGTGCGGCTCATAGAGGTGATTTGGATCCAGTCTTGGCGCCGGAAGGAAATCCTGCGTCGGATCCACTTGCTTCCGAAATAACTCGCATTGGCTCTGAGGCGGAAGGCTTTGATCTTACGTCTGACCGAGCGGCCGATCTTCGTGCAGAGATTCTTGCTGGTGTGGCAGATCTGTTGGCTGGTTTCGATCTTGATGGGCAGCGCGCTCCTGCACAAATCGGCCACAATAGGCCACCAGGTCCGGTCGAAGACCCGGAAGACGTTCTCACAGAAGTCGAGGCGGCTGCTAGGACTATCAAAGAAGAGCTTGAGACCGATGAGCCGGATGTGCGGCAAGTCGCGGAATCTGGATCATTTCTTGCTTGGATGGGCAGGATGCTGTTCGTAATGAAGAAAGAAGTTGGGCACATCGTTGATAAGGGAAAGGATATTGCTCGAGAGCATGCTGTGAAAGCTATCGTTGGCACGGCTGGAACAACTGCCGTGGTTAACACAGGCGAAATCATTGATATGCTGCGGCGTGTCGGAGTAGCGATTTTACAATGGCTCCAACAAATCTCGATATTTTGATCCAAAGATAGCAACAATTCACGATTATCGAACTTACCTATTAGTCCTCTGCTGTACCGCTGGTCGGGTGATCCAATTTCACCTGAATGTCTGATAAGGTCCGTTCATTGCCTGCTGCTGCTAAAGAGCGCATCCTTGACCGCACGAACACCGTAAAACCGAGTATTGGAATATAGATTTGGACCGTAATCACCTCGATGAGGCAGTGAGAACATGCCTGCAAGAACTGTACGATCAAGATGGCCAGATCTTGACTCAAGACATCGGTGAGCGTGCAATATGTGGGCGACTGGCTATGCTGATGGGCCCAAAGTTTCTGCGATACAACGTGGATATTGAGTACAATCGCAAGGGGCCCGGCCTAGAGCCGAAGGACATCGAGATGCCAGATGAGAACGGTGTTTTGACGACCAGTCGAGTTTTTCCTGATATCATAGTGCATGAAAGTGGGCACAATCTTCGCAACCTTTTGGTTGTTGAAGTGAAGAAGTCTACCAATGCCATCGGGGATGAGCATGATCACGCTAAGCTGCAGGCGCTGTGTTGGCAGTTGCGATACCAAAACGGTCTGTTCTTACGTTTGTCGACAGGACCTGAAGCCGACTTAGGGCAGGTTCAACACCAATGGTTTGAAGGGCCTGTGATTGATGAGCTTTGAACGGCAGTTCATGCGAAGCTGCAGTACAGCGAAACGACTATGACGAATGTCGACTGTGGGCCGGATGTTGGTTTCGGAGTTGCTATCTCGACTCCTATGCGCCCGCGCAAAACAGCAAGTTGAGATGACTGCGAGCCCCCGCAACCATCTCAACTTGCGATGCAAGGTCACGAACGTCGGCAGCACTCACTGGACGACCGTCATGCGTTCGCAAGTTCTGATTTGAGCGCCCTCCCGCAACCAAAAACGCCGTCCTCCGGGGCGGCGTTTCCCGCTTCAAACACCTTTGCCGAACTGTACGCTGCTCTCGCTTTCAACGCCGCGCCCGGCAGCATGCCGCACAATATCTGCCACTTCCTTCAATACTTGTGCCATCGGATTTGTTGCACGCCAAGCTAGGCCGATAGATCGCTTTGGTGCTGGAGCGTCAAAGCGGTTGATGCACACAGCGGCGGAGCGTGTCTCGACCTCGATTGCCATCTCGGGGATCAGTGTCACCCCGATGCCAGCGCCAACCATCTGAACCAGTGTTCCAAGCGAAGTGCCGTCCAATCCACCGTAAGCGTTGCGCTGACCCCACCTTCCTGATGCTTGCCTGATCTGCGAGTCCGTTGCCGAGAGTAGTTTGGCAATG
>NZ_CANNGP010000045.1 GCF_947504105.1 uncultured Tateyamaria sp. | reverse complement strand
GTAGGACAGGGTGAGGTCCGCGAGGGAGTGAGATATTCGCCTCCCATCTTCGCCAGCATAGTGGCCAGTTCTTCAATGTCCGGTTTTGTAGTCACATCGCGCTCCTGCCATTGAAACAGGTGCTGGCAGCAACTTCAGCTAAGGGTCGAGTGAATAGAAGCCTAACTGAAATCCGCCGACAGATTCTCGGCAAAGCTGGAGGAAAGTCGGGGCTCAGGTCACCATCCTTGCACGAATTTTGAGGTTGGACGCAGCCATGTTTTCCGTGCCCGTCCGATAAACCCGCCCTGTTGAGCCGATGCGGATGCGGTTACGCTGCTTAAGCAGCATACGAGCGTTTAGTTCTTGAATGCTGCTTCGAACTGGGCCTGCCTGTCCACCGCGCACATGGAACGCGCACCCGCAATTTTGCCAAGTATCTCGGCCTTTCGGCCAAGACGGACGCTGTAGATGCGCGCATGTTGGCACTTTTTGCCGCAAAGTCGGAAGACCTTCGGCTTTGGCAGCCACCCAGCAAAGAAACGGTCGAGCTGCGCGGATTGCGTCGGCGGCGTGATGACCTGGCTCAGATGATCCGCACCGAACAGAACAGGTTCAAACACCCTCAGATCAAGCATGAATGAGGTCCAGATCCTTGTCCGACACAACGTCGGTGTCACGATGCCCCGTCACCCACTTGTTCAGCGTCGAAAGCCCAACCCCTAAATCAGATGCAACCTGTTTGCGTGTCAGCCCGCTGGTCAGTGCGATCCGCACTGCATCAGCGCGAAACTCGTCCGTTCGTTTCAGTCCCATAGTTCGTCTCCTTTGCTGCAATAAATGCTATCAAAGGAGCGGCATCAAACCGCGACACGTCCAATTGGAAAAGGAAACTGCCAGCCGGGTTAGAGCGCAGCGGAGACCTGGCTGACGTCTGATTCAAGCGAGCGCGGTCCTGCCCGCGATCTCAGATTTCAAATGCACGAAGGATCGTATCCCGCATGGGCGAAGACGCGCATCGCGCGGTTTCGGGCGCAGCCAAGAGCCTGTTCAGCGCGAGATGCGCTGGCGGGTCATCCTATTGTTGCAAAGATTGACATTCCACTTCGGTTTCACTATTTTAATCTATGAAACACATATGGAACAAGTCAGATGAACACAGTTGTCGTCCCATTTCCGAAAGGCCAGAAGCTCCGTACACCGCTGGCGCAGTTCTTCCGTATCGGCGATTCACATGTGAAATTCGGAGAAATGCATGCTTCAAGACATCTGCCCCAGACACGGGTCGTCTTTGAAGCAGGGCGTCTCAAGCGTCAAAGCGGACTTGCGACACAGCTCAAAAGCGAAAATGTTGAAATTACGCTCGATACAGGCGCTGCCGAGCTATCCAGCCTCGCACGGTTTGGAACATTTGTGCGTCATGCGGATTGGCTCGAAGAAGTGCCGGACAAGCCGCTTGGCCCTTCTGATTTCAACGAAAATACGATCGAGCGCATAGCTGAAACAGCCATCAAGCTTGGCGCAGATCGCATTCTAGCGCCCACGCATTTCCTCGGTGATCGGCGTTTTGACGGCTGGCTTTCTGTTGATGCCGCTTCTTGCACCAGATTGCACCGTGCATTGGACACCCTAGGCGGCAAACATATCCGGATTGACTATCCCGTAATGCAAACCGTTCAAGGCTTGATCGACACGACCTCCCGAAAAGCACTTGTTGAAACGTTATCCAACCTACCAATCGATGCCTTGTGGATGCGCTTGTCTGGGCTCGGTAAAGATCCGGGTCCTCAGAAGGCCCGGACTCTCATCCGGATGTTGGGCGGGCTGCATAATTTAGGAAAACCAATCATTCTTGATTATTGCTCTGGCTTGAATGCTGAAGCGGCAGAAGCCTTTGGTGTGGCATCAGGGGCGGCAGGCGGCATTCTCGAACTTGATCAGTTCAACGCACGTGACTGGCACAAACCACCTGAAGAGCGCGATCCGGATGCTAAGTTTGGTCGACCGCGCATCGTTCAGGTTCCCGGATTGGGGAGAGGATTTCGGGCTCATGAATTTGAGTTGTTGGCGCGGGCGAGGGGAGGACGCAAGCTTCTGTTGCAAAGCGAACATGTGAGCGCACCCAGCATTGACGAAATGGTAAGGACACGAAAGCAGATTCAAGCGCTCCACATCGCGCGCTCACAATCGGCACTAGATGATGTCCCGGACCTAAATAGAGCCGGCCATTTCTTGTCGAAGACGGTTGCGCCGGCGGAGCGTCGCGCCAAGGACATCAGTTTTCTGAAGCCAACCGAGGCGCAGGCCGCTGCCGCAGACGTGGATTTGGAAAGCTTGCTGAAACGCACGCGAACACATGCAGAAACCATGGGCAAGGTTGCGGACGCCCTTGAAAAACTCCATGAGGAGCGCGGAACAGAGTCGCCTCGTGCGCGGGCCTGCGATCTTAACATCGCGCAACCATCGCTGCTTGGCGACCAAAGGTAATAAATATGCAAAGTGCTGTAACAAGATACATTGGCGAACTTGCCGAAATCGGGGGCCTGAAAGGGACAGACATCGCCAACATTACAGATGTGTCCAAGGCAACTGTCTCGCGATGGAAAGCTGGCGATTTTAAGCCTCAGCCGCGCAATGAACTTATCCTTTCAGATCTCTATTACATCGTGGGACGTCTCAACGAGTATTACGTTCCTGAAGAAGTGCGTGCGTGGCTTTATGCGAGACACCCTCAGCTTGGCGGTGAACGTGCAATGGATTTGATTCACAATGACCGTAGTCTCGAAGTCTTGGCGGTGATTGATCGTCTCGACAACGATGTCTTCGTATAGATTCCGCAATGATCAAAGCCCGGCGCGACAACGCTCTTATTGACGCTCTTGAAGCAATAGAGCCGGTGGCTTTCTCTGGTCCCGTCTGGAGGTTGGTGCGCGATGGGAGAGACCCGTTGCAATGCAGTGCATCTGGTGGTCGGTGGGACGACGGTAGCTTCGATGTGCTCTACACTTCGATGTCACGAGCGGGTGCTCTTGAAGAAATGCGCTTCCACCTCATGCGCGGCCAACCCGTCATACCAAGCCGTGTCAAATATCGGATGTTTCAAGTTGACCTGGCGCTCGAACGCGCGCTCCAGTTTCTGGACCTGGCCGCGCTCGGCGAAGTTGGCTTGAAGACGGAGACCTTTGGCCGATTGTCTTATCAGCAAAAGAATGACGAGTATCCAAGAACACAGGAGATCGGCGAGGTTGCTCATTTTCTAGACTTTGACGGATTGATTGTTCCATCTGCACGTTCAGACGCCGACAACCTTGTAGTCTTCTGCGACAAGGTCGAAACGCTTCACGAGAGCGCATTTAATGATCATGGCATTGTGGATTGGGTGGGCTGAAGACGACGTGAGTAAAGGACGAAGAGCGGAGCCCAGCTACACCGCAACACCACAAGATAGTTTCTCGAACAAGCAGACATTCTGTCATCGCAAAAGCTGGAGGCTCAAAGTGTCAGAGGAATGCCAGCGCTGGTATTGTCTCACCACACTCAGAGTCCATCACTGACCATTCACTTAGGCAAACAACCTTATCGATTTAGCCACGTCGAGCCGAGCCTGAATACTAGCAAAGTCTTCGGAACCACTTGCAGGAGGCAAATGCGCGGACAGCGCTTCAAACTCCGTGTGGACCGATCTGCGGTTAACGATACCCTCCATACTCGCTCGGAGCACTGCCTTCTCGGCGCTATCAAAGCCCTCTTTGACGCAAACTGAAAGGTATCCGTCCGGTGATGCGCAGCCATTCCAAAGTAACCGGCGTACTTCTTGGGAAAGGCATCATCCGCCCAGAAATTGCGTTTGATCTCTCGGAAGATCGTTGACTTGTGACGCTTCAAAACCCGCGCCATCTCAGCGACAGGGACTTTTGCGAGCCACCAGGCGCGGGCTGTTGCTTTGAGACGACGACCCTATCGGAAATTTATTGATCATGGGGGTAAGTTAAGGTTGGCGCCCGCAAATCAGGCCATTACATTTTCTGATGGGGGCTGGCCAAGCCAAACTCAGCGTCGTGGATCCCCTTGTCGCTGACCGTCTGCCAAACGGATGAAGGCGGTCTTGGGTGCGACGGTGTGCTACGAGTTGATCAAAAGCACCGCAGGAAGCACCAGCGGTGGCTTAATCGCGTTTTATCTTTAGTTTGTTTGCCATGTCCGTCGCAAAGATTTCAGATTGCTTATCCACGACTTCCTGGTTGTGTCTCTCTGCGATTCCATCGAACCGTTCCTGGCGTGGCTGACTATAGGCTTTCATGCGCGCGGCTTTTTCATCAAGGGCGGTCTTCTGTCGTGCGAGTCCTGTTACGCGCTGGCGTAGCTCATTGGTCTTCGTCTCAACGGTCTCTTTCTGCTCCGTTTCAAGCTGTGTGAGTGAATCCAAGAGATTTTGAGAATCCGTTAGTGCGTCTTTGACTTGCTTGGCCACAATGAGGATGCCAACCGAATTTTCCTCTGGTTGACCGCCATGGAGCATCACGGTGGCCGCGTCCAGTTTGTCGGAAAGATCTTTGTATTCCGTTCCATCACCGACACGTGCCTCCTCCGTTTCGATGGTCTCTTTTTCCTGAGCGATCTGGCGCTCGATTTCGCTGTGATCATCTGAACCCTGCTCAAACTTTGGAAGCTCCTCTTCCAGCACCTGCAGATGCGCCTTGCTTTCGGAGATCAATGATTTGCTGGCATCAATCTGCGCGATGTCGTTCTGCATCAGACCCACCGCATCCAACAAGTCGTCACTCAGTTTATCCAACTCTTGGTGGCTTTCTCCGAGCTTTAAGTTGATCTCCTCCATTGCTTTTCTTTGAGTTAACACCTCGTTCTTGTCTGTTGTGAGGTTCTGCTCCAGCTCTCGCAGCGTTTCAAGATTCTTGACCGCTGTATCCAAATCGCGATTGATCCGCGCGATGTTCGTGTTTTCTTTCGGGTTGTTTAAGCCCGTGTAAAGTGGAAGACGGTACTGCAGCTTAACGATGCCGAATCCGCCGAAAGTGGCCTTCTTGTTGCCGCCGAAGGATGCGAGTTCGACGCGTGGTGTATTTACAATAACTGGATCCGCCGTAGGCAGAACGACAAATCCACGCCCGTCTGGCTTAACGAGAGAGTCCACTACCGTGCGTACCGCAAGGCTTGCCCCAGTGCCCACAAGACCTGCCAGTGTTGTACTCAGCTCTGCGACTCCCAGCGCAACGAGCATACCAGTACCACTATTTTGTGCAGCTGGTGCAAACGGCAAAGCTTGGGCCGCGAAATGGGCCGCAGATGCTGCCCCCATCCCGACCAGCTTTTCTACGGCCAGACCATTGAGCACTGCCTTGCGGCGATTAGTATCTGCAGTATCTTTGTCGAATATGTCAAATGATCGGGTGCTGAATGACTCAAGCCCCATTGGTTTGGTCGAAACATTTGTTTCGTTTGGCCCAAATGAACCGCCAAGTGTTATTGCAAATCCCCGGTGCACTTGCTTGATAAATGTCTTGCTCTTGACATGAACCTTACGATCTTCGCCAAGTTCAAATTCCACAGATTGCGCTGTTTTGGCTTCGGTCGCCAACGTGATATCCGTATCGGAAATCCGTTCGTTTGCATCTGCACGTTGTTGCATTTCTATTGCCGTCGTTGCGCTAGAGCGCGCTGGCTCGGCTGCAGGGTTCTCCTCATCCGTACCTGTTGTCTGAACCGGCCTCGGGATACGATCTATGCTCAGAACGACAGCGGGGCCAAATTCATCGGCTATAAAGCCACCTATTCCACCAGTGAAACCGGTATCCCCGCCCCCGGGGAATTTACCAAGCCCGAGCGACGTCTCATGTCGTATAAGCGGCAAAATGGTGAGGTCTTTGGGCTCGTCAAACTTGTAAAGAAACACCAGATGTATTGGTGCGACTTTAAACTGGCCAGAGAAGAGAGCGGATTCGTTCACAGCAATCAATGGATGTGCGATGACAAGAGCTTGATTAAGCCGCCCGACATGTTTGGCATTGGATACGGCGTGCTTCAATTTGAGCAAAGCTCCGTCCACAGCAGCCGCAATGCTCCTCGGTAGAACTTTATCTTCCCCGGCACGTATAGTTGTAACAAATTGGCGGACCTCCCTCAGTTCCGCCTGGGTGGCCTGGAACTGAGTCCTCATCTCTGCAAGGCGCTTCCGCTTGCGCCTAAAAACACCCTGTGTGGAATCCGTTGCGCGAACTTCCTCGATCTCTTCGGCTGGCTCGATCTCTTCGGTTGGCTGTGCTTGGGCCGCACGTGCCGCAACCGCAAACTCCTTTGCAACCTGATCTGTTTCTGCTGGCGCGGCCGAGCTGGATGCACCCGGCACTTGCGAAGAGATTTTTACGTCGTTCATATCGGGCTGTCCTCTCACATTGGATAATGGATCATCCTCCTTCGAGAAGTTAAGAGACAATAAGTTATTCTTAAAAGTACAGTCTACGTGACCTCATGGTAAGCTTGCGAGTTACATAAGGATTTCTTATTTCATCTTATTGACTGCCAAGGAGTACCTGATGTCCTAAGAAGAAATGCCCTGCCACAGGAGGAAAAAAACCTTGCTCATCATCCTTTCATTAGCGTTAGCGTATGCGATTCGGACGATATCAATTTTTCTGACCATAATTGCGTCGATCAGTATATCCTCCGCTACCGAGTTACCGCTGTGGATTATACTAATCGGAGCAGCACTACTGTATGTGTGGTACCGGCGTATCGTCACATCTCTGCGCGCGACGGGACCAATATTATCTGTTTTCGCGGTTGGTGGTTTGTGCGGTGTTATTCAGGCGACGCTGGACAAACCTATCGTGTTTAAAATACTTCAATCAGAAGTTCACGTGGATATGAACGCGATCACTCTATCAGTGCTTGTACTTCTGAGTATTGGATTATTACAGGTAGCATTGATATCAACAACAATGCGCGACTTTGCCCAAGAGGGGTAGGCGATAAACTATATCTTTGAAATGACGAAACCCCCGTCTCCGAGCGGGGGTTTCGTCATTTGAAACTAGGAACTTGAGTACGAATTGATTTATCAGCCCAAGAATTAAAGCCAACAATAAGAATAAGTGAATATATGTTATCTAATTATTGATATTTATTGGTCTCAAGGAGATCGAAATGTCAGAAATAGGTTCACAAATAAATGCAGCGCAAACTAAACCTGCCACGAGCACGCCAGCGCTCGAAGAGAGTTTAAGACGCGAAACGGCCGCTTTCCGCGATCAAGTATATGCGCAGAGGGCGCAGGAAGATGTGAGTAAGCTTATTGGCAGGATCGCAAAAGATACATCTGAAATATCAGACAAGCTTGACCAGAATCTCGACAAAAACTGAACTCTAAAATACCAGCAACGAGGAGGACTCGCTTTCTATAATTGGAACAAAAATCTCATCCGAGCGACAATTCAGAAGATCGTGCAAGCGGTCAAAGCACTTATCGAATTGGACTTCAAAAAACTCTTTGAGGATTTCATCAAGATCTTCAATGAGCACGTAGAACTTGCCAAAGCCGCAATGCCGGTAATCGAAGCAGTTCTTGAAGGAAACATGGACGCTGCAAGACGCGCGCTAAAGCAATTTGGTGAACAACTTTTGTCCACGCTCAAGACTATTGGGGAGCAAGTCCTCGAGAATCTGAGTGAAGTACTGGAAGCCACGATTGGTGTCAGCCTCGACCAGTTAAAAGCAATGGCTGAAGCGCTGATCAAAGGCGATCTTAAGGGCTTTATGGAGGTGGCTAAGGAAATCGTGCTTTCAGCCACTGGCGCGGACATGATGTTGCAATTTGTCGACCTCGCTAAGGCTGTCATGGAGGGCGATCTGAAGGGTGCGATGGACATCGCAGCTGACATAGGCCTGGATCAAGTCGGTGGTGGACGCAAAGGCAAGGGTGGTGGCCGCGCAGACGGTCCCTCGTCTTCGTCCAATGCGCGCGACGGCGCAGATCCAGCGCCGAACACCTATCGAACGAACGACGGAGATCAACGTGACCGGACGGACGATGCTGATGGTCGGGAAATTGATGTTCGTGACACGTTGGACAAGCTGGGTATTGATATACCAGAGTCCTTGGATCTTGTCCTGCCTGAAACTGTCGAAATTCCGCAGAAGTCCAAGCGAAAAGGCACAGGTGATGAAAGCACATCTCCTGACCGGACAGACGATCGCACGCAATCGACCGAGCGCGAGCGTGGCGAAAAAGAACAGAATGTTACCATCGAGCCGATGAACTTCACAAATATGAATGCATACAAAGCGCTTCTTCAAGGGCGAGATGTGCCCGAACCAGAAGAGAAAAAGAAAGAAGTGAAGGTCGACAATACTCCTGTCTCTGAGGAGTCAAGTATAACGAACACCAATGATACGCAAGAAGAATCTAACAACTTGGCCAAGGAGTTGGCTTGGGAATAGGAGAAAGTCATGGTTGATAATGTGAGCTCGAATAGTGGTTCAAAAAAGCCGAATAATAACAAAACGAAGGATAAGGAAGACGAGCAGAAGACGGAAAAGGAGGCCAAGGATCAATTCAGACTCGAGATGGGCAAGGCTATGATGATGTACATGATGACGGAACATCATATGGAAGAACAGCTCGACGAAGAGAAGATGAAAGAGGAAATGGAGCTCTTTGGCGATCCCGACGTTATATAATTCACAGAATACAATATGCGATCCGGGCCCTCGTATATTGGAAACTAATTTGGGCTCAAATTTTAAAGGAGAAAGCAATGAGTCTTAAGACAGAAGTGGAAAGCGCGACAAGGTCGTTCCGGGATGAGACGTACAAAATGCAACGTGATCAGATGAAGGCGAAGCAAGAACAGCTTGAGGATATGAAGAAAAAGAAGTTGTCAGAATCAAAGGATTCTCAAATAAACTAAGCCCAGTGCCGCCGTTCGATTTATTTGGAGCGGCGGCCTATTTGGAGGAAGCAGATGGATATTTTAACGCAGAATCCAATGCAAACGATACCGGGTGTTAATAACAATACGCAATTTCCAAATACTCTCGATGTAACAAAATCAGACTTCAGTCTTGGTGCGGCAAAGAGCGCAGTGGATACTGCCAGCTTTGAGAGAATTCGGTACATGCTATTGTTCAATCGCTATACAAATGAACTCAATCGTAGCGCTTCCGGTCTTGCCAGCTCCCTGAATTTGATCCCTTCAATTCTCAAAAACCTCGCTTAGGACGCTCATAAGAAAATTTTAATCACTTGTAGTGTGGTGGCGCTTCAAGTTTACCGCAGGAGGTTCCCATGGAAGATACAAAGAACATATTCTTTGACGGTGATACAAACTTCTTTGATATTTTTACGGCTGGGAGGAAGGGCGGTAGCAAGTCTGTGAGCGCCTATCTGTCCATGCGTCGCGAGGCGATGTTACGTGCCGTGAGCCAAGTCAAAATCGACGACGATTCTCGCGTGCAGGCCGAGACGGCAGCGCGTGCATATATCGAAGCACAAGATATTATTGCGGTCTTGACGGCGCGCATGAAGTCGGACGCGGCGGGCTAGATCAATGCTGGAGTTGGTCATCAAATCCGAAGGCTGGCCGGATCGAACGGCGACGCTGGACACAGATGAGGCGACGCTTGGCTCCAGTCTGGATTGTGATGTTGTTCTGATCGGTGCTGCTGTTGCACCGCTCCACGCGACACTCAAAAGATCACCCAATGGGTTTGTCGCAGTACCTGGTGATGGATGCGCGCTGATCGTGCAGCGCGCCGGCAGGTCACGGATGGCAGCGGTTGAGAATGAGGAGCCGCTTACGCCGGGAGCCGTGCTGAAAATGGGCGAGTTGGATGTTGTCGTGACAGCTATGGATGCGCCAGAAAGCGCAACCGGCAAGGAACGGCACTTCGACGCGACCCTCTTGGCAGTGAAGTGTTTATTTGCAATGATCATAGGATTTGGTTTCATTCTTCCACCCGCGGCGCTCAATGACCTAGGGGGCGCGGCTGCCGCATCCGATATCTTGGATGCGGGCGGCTCCGACCTCGTACTGGCGGCAGTGAGCGCTGCTCCAATGGACTGGGGTCAGGAAGATCTTGTTCAACTTTCGACGTTGGAAACCGCGCGGGGCGAGGTTGTTTACGCCATCGATATGTCCGGCGATATGGACCATGCAGGCGCACAGAAGTTTGTTGGCGATGATCAAAGGCTGGTTCTGGTTGATTTTGATGAGATCGTTGCCGCTCTGATGACCATCACTCGGTACCTCGACGTTGAGGTTACAGAAGTGACCTTGGATGACGGAGCATTTGTGGTTTCTGCGAACATGCCGGTTGAAAAGGAGAAGCGCGTGCAGGAACAGGTAACCAAAGAGATGCCCATGCTGCCTCCGCTGGTGTTTGAAAACGACCATCTCAACATCCTGCGTGAAGCTGTAGACGCCGAAATTGTAGGAGTCTGGAGCGGCGGCGATGAATATCTTTTGACTGAAGCCGGTGACCGCGTTCGGAAATACGAAATGATCACCGAGGAGGTGCAGTTTATCGAGATCGTCGATGCGGCTCTGGGTGCGATCAAGTTTCAAGTAAAGGGAGAGGAAGTCACGTGGAAGCTGAATCTATGACCAATGTCACGGCGGCTGCCGACGATGTTTTCATTTTGGGAAACCTCGCTGCAATAGCGATTGGCGGGGACCTTGAGTTGCCGTGCGACAATATCTTGGATTTCCTGCAAGTCAGCCGTCCGAACAATGCCGGAGCGGCGATTTTACGGGCGCTCAACCTCCAACGCAAAGGAGAAATTACTAAGGCAATCGAGGCGATTGATACATCGAACGCGTTGTACGCTGAGCATAATGGGCAGCAGGCAGCCATTCTTTATACGTTCCTGAATTTCGAAGCTGGAAACGTTGCGTTTGCTCAGACGATCGCCAAAAGCCTCTTGCAGCAAGACCTGGATGTTCACCCAGAGCCACTTGCCAAGCTTGAGACCATCGCGAGTCAATAGGGGGAAACAGGTATGCTTGAAGTTCCCAGCGAAACGGCCACCATCGACTTTCTCGGCACGACACCCGTCGCGCAGTATCGCAACGAATTCTGGGATCGGATCGGTGAGCACGACGCGAAATTGCGTGGTCGTATCCAAGATACACTCGAAGGTCTCTCTGGTGCCGATGATATGAAAAAAGCTGTGCTTCAGTCCTTGGAAAGACTGGAGTCGACGCAAATGTCAGCATCAGAGCGTGCGACTTTAGACTTTGTGAAACAGCAGTTTCTCACGGTGAGTGAGGGCAATGAGGATCGCGTGCGGTCAAAGATCGAATCCTCAGTTCAAAACACGATGACCGAACTCACTTTCAAAGTGACGAACAAGCTGAACCAAGGCTTTGAGAAATTGTTGAGTAGTCAATAATGCGGGTAAGATTTTTCCTTCTATGCGCATTGCTAGTTTTGACCGGTTGCAAGACCGTACTTTATTCCGATTTGGCTGAGTCCGAGGCGAACAAGATGATTTCCATCTTGGAAAAGCAAGGTATTTTCGCATCAAAGGAGGCGTCAAAGGATGGTGTGAACATTCTTGTTGCCGAGGCTCATTTCGGTCGCGCCGTGGAGCATCTGGAGGCAGCGGGGTTACCATCTCAGAAATTTACAAGCGTTGATGAAGTATTCGCGTCGGAGGGCATTGTTGTGACGCCCTTGCAAGAGCGAGCCAAATTGAGCTTTGCCAAGAGCCAAGAGCTGGCAAACGCCATTTCGGATATGACCGGTATTGTGACTGCGCATGTGCAGATCGCTGATGCTTCTGGTGATGGATCGGGCGAAACATCCGAAGGCACTATGGTGTCGGTTATGGTCAAAGTGAATGAAGAAATCGTATCGTCCGCCATCGTTCCCAAAATCAAGGAAATGGTTGTTTTTGCCGTCCCCAACGCCAGTTATGACCGCATAGGCGTCGTCACGAGCCCAGTGCGCCAACCTCAGGGCGACATTGAGTTTGACCGCTCCTTCGGCATCAATGTCTTGCAAGACAGTAGCGGTTCACTGAAAACGCTCGTTTACTTTGCCTTGGTCAGCAGCGCGCTATTGGTCGTGACGATCATTGGGACGCTGGGCTATTTCATTTTCGTACGCTCAAAGCGTCGCATGGTGGACAACTAACATGCAGATCCTACCGCCGCACGACACCTTTACCGACGCCGAAGCTGAGAGTTTGAGCCGTCTCATAGGTTTTGAAAATGCGGGCAGTTGGCCGAAAATCTGGTCACACACGGCATTCCGCGACCGGCTATGGTCTTTGATCGCGCAATCATGCCGTTGCAGCTGCCCGATCGAGAGTGTGGAATACCGGGTTTTCTCTCCACTTTTCCCAATGGGAAAAGACACTTTTGGTCAATTTCTTGACCTCGCAACAGCGTTTTTGTTTTCGAAATCGCTTTTGCAAACTACCGACGGCCAATTCCTGAGAGAGATGGCCGGGCGCTCTGGGCAACCTGATTTTCTCAAAATGATATTCGACCCCAATTTGGGTGTGCCTCGTTTTAGCGAGTTTGGTGATCTAACGACGCCCGAGCAGTTTGTTCATACACGAGCCGCTCTAACTGCCGCACTTCTGGCTGTGGTCTGCACGGAGCGCCGCCCGTTCCTACAATTAAAACTGGCGGCTGAAGAGCTCAAAGATGTTTCCGAAGTAACTATGACTAAAAACCTGCAAAAGAAGCTGGTAATCCTCGTGGCAATAACGCTCAAGTGGTTGAGGTAAGAGCGACATGGGCGCAGTTGTCTTCAATCGAACGTCAGCACAATTGAATTGGGCATCAGGATTCTACTCCGAAGCAGATTTTACGACGCTCGTGGAGGCCACCGACCTCCTGTCGCAACTTAGGCAGCACCACCAGGAGGAGATAGGCGCTGCACGCGAACATATCGAAGATCGGGCGGAAGCGGCTTTTGCTCAGGCGCATGCGCAGGCCATTGCCCAAGTTGACGCCGCAGTTACAGACCTCAGGCACAAAGTAGACGACCTGAGGCGAGAAATCAAAACCCACGTGCACACATGTCTAGGAAAGGTCTTTGACAACATCCCCGACAACAAGTTTTTGGCAGATTTGATCTTACCTGTTGTTAACAACGTGTGTGAGGAGCCGCATGTGCAAATTTGTGTGCACCCGACGGTCATGTCGTTGGTCGAGAGCTATGTAAACGATGACGATGCCAGTCGACTGAGCGGTGCTGTTGAGTTGATTGCCAGCGAGGACATGACACCGCGAGCAATCAAGATCGTAACCGATATGCGGGTCTACGAAGTTGATCAGCAGATTATTTTAGACAGTCTTGTCGACGAGCTTTGGAGCTGATCCATGCAAGATACGCGGCTTCAGTATAAGATCAAAACGTCCAACCGTATTACGTCGGCCGTGGGACCCGTGGTCCGGGCATCCGGCAATTTCCGCATTGGCGACATCTGTGAGATTGATGTCGGCGATGGTCAGCACATTTTGTCTGAGGTGATAGGCTTTGATGATGGAGGCGCCTTGCTCACGCCTTACGGTGCCCTTACCGGCGTTTCCTCCCTTTCGCCCATTCGAAACGTGTCCGGCGGGTTCATGGTTCCTGTTGGTGACCCGCTCTTGGGGAGGGTGCTTGATGGTCAAGGTCAGCCCATCGATGGGCATGGTTCCTTCGGGAGCACACAATACTTCCCAAGCGACAATGAACCGCCTTCGGCCATGACTCGTCCTTTAATCGCGGATATCTTTTCAACGGGTGTGCGGGCCATTGATGGTTTGCTTACCTGTGCTGTTGGTCAACGCATTGGGATATTCGCGGCGGCAGGGGGCGGTAAGACAACGCTGTTGTCTATGATGATCCGTTTTGCGGAGTGTGACCGTGTCGTCGTGGCGCTGATCGGAGAGCGAGGCAGGGAAGTTCGCGAATTTGTAGAAGAGAGCCTTGGAAGCGCGGGTATGGCGCGTTCGGTTGTCGTTGTGGCGACCTCGGATCGGCCTTCAGTTGAGCAAGTCCAAGCGGCCTATACTGCGACCGCCATCGCGGAAGCCTTCCGAGAGGAGGGACACAAGGTATTGCTTATGGTCGATAGCCTTACCCGCTTTGCCCGCGCGCAACGACAAATAGGACTTTCTGCCGGGGAGCCACCAACACGACGGGGGTTTCCGCCCTCTGTTTTTTCGAAGCTTCCCAAGCTGGTGGAACGTAGTGGCAACTCTGACAATGGTTCCATCACCGCATTTTATACCGTGCTTATGGAAGGCGACGACATGAACGAACCGGTGGCCGATGAAACGCGATCCCTGCTGGACGGACACATTATTCTGAGCCGGGAGGTCGCCAAGAGTGGGCGTTATCCGGCAATCGATATTCTAGCATCAGCAAGCAGAGTAATGAACCAGGTCGTCACACGCGAACACCAAGATGAAGCAATACACTTCAAGGAACTCTACGACGCATATGCTGAGAACGAATTGCTGATCAAGATTGGTGAGTATCAGTCCGGTGGTGACCCGATCGTAGACAAGGCGATTTCGTTGCGTGAACAGATGCTCGCGTTCCTTAAACAGCGTGTGGATGAACCCAATCCGATTGAAGACACACTCTCTGCACTTAATGAGATGGTTGGCGGATGAATGACATTGGTCAGATCCTGAGTATCAGAACCCGGCGGTGCCAAAGTTCGACGGCACGTGTAGCGACAGCACAAAAGCAATTGACTGCGCGCCGCAAAGGCTACTCAACCGCGCTAAAAGTGCTTGATGCGTTCAAAGGTGACTTGGCTGAGATGGAACGCAAGCTTCTGGCTGATATCGTAGGCAAAAAGATCCGTCCTATAGATATCGAATACATTCACAAAACGCTCAAAGATGCCGCTAGCAGCGCCGACGACCTAATAAGCAACGTCAACAATGCCGAAAAGGCGATGTCCCAGGCGCAAGATCATCTCAAAACATGTCAGGTCGAAAACAAGGTGCTTACGGATCGGAAAGAGCGGATCGAAACGTTGTGTGATCAGAAAGCGCAGCTTCAGCGCCTTGCGGAAGCGGAGGCCGAGGAGGCCGAGGCCGAAGATATCGCAGAGCTCATCTTCCAGCACGGAAACCGAGGATAGGCACCATGCAGATCGAACGGGTGCAGGTTGAAACAGCGCGCTTGGTGAACCTGCTGGTGGCGCATATCGGTCTCGGCAATCATTTTGCGCAGCAAGATGTCGAGATCCGGCACATGGAGCCGGACGTGCTTGTTCTGTCAAATGATTACCGCATTGTGCGGTTGAGAACCCGTGTGGCAGATATGGATGTTTATATCCCTAGTAATTGCCTGGCTCATGCGCAGCACAGTTTCCTTGGATTTTCCGAAAATGGCAGTTCAATGTCAACTTTAGCCGAAGCGATTTTGCAGCATTTCACTGTGTTTTCGTGTTTGGAGCAGATTGGGCTTCCCGACGCAATTTTCAAGTTTGCGTCTGCTCAGGAATCCGAAGTGCGATGCGACCTATGCGTTCTGGCCCGATGGGAAGGGGGGAGCGCAAAGGTGGGGCTCCGTATCCGCGATGTGTTTGACGACGTACCGGAGCAGCCGGATTTCCCTCTATCTCAGAGGCTTCAAACACTCTGTAAGCGCGTTACTGTACGTTTTCCACGGACCGAAATCACGTCTCGTGCTCTCGCGAAGATAAGAAAAGGTTATGTTTATATGCTGTCCGCCGCCGATATCGAAAGGCAGGTCCGTATTGTCGCGGACAAGCAAGTTTGGATTGGCACCATGTCCGATGATCGCATTGTCGTAGAGGAGGCAGAACCCGAAATGCACGCCGTGTCAGTGGATGTGATTTCCTCGGACATGGAGCCGCAAGATGCGGTGCCTGATCTGGAAGAGGTTGCCGTCAACATTGACATCGAGCTCGGCTCAATTCCCATGAGTCTTGCCGAAATTCAAAACCTTGGACCCGGTAGTTCCTTACCGCTCTCTGAAGAGTTCGGCACACAAATCAGGATAGTCAATGAGGGCAAGCTACTAGGTGAGGGCAAACTGATCCTCGTGGATCGTGCATTGGGCGTTCGCATCACGAAGTGGTTTTTGAAGTTGCGCGCATGACGCCCGATCAGGTTCCTTCCTTTCTTCCGCTTCTATTTCTCGTTGTCGGGCTTAGTTTCATCCCCTTCCTTGGGGTGATGGCGACATCATTCACAAAGATTGTGATTGTACTGATGCTCTTGCGAAACGCTCTTGGCACCCAGACAGCCCCGTCCACATTGGTAATCAACTCCATAGCGTTATCGCTAACGATTTTTATCATGGCCCCAATTGGACTGGCGATCGAAGAACAACTGACGCAGGGGGGATACACGCTCACCAGTTGGGAGGAGGCTAATCAAATAAGGGAGGTTGTGTCTGGGGAATTCGTCACCTACCTGAGTAAGTTTGCAGGCGACAGCGAGATTGAATTCTTCATCTCGGCCGCACTGGATCTGTGGCCAGAGCCGATACATGACAATGCAACGGAGGACAGTCTGCTTATTCTTCTGCCGGCACATATTTCGAGCGAGCTAACGCGTGCGTTCCAAATTGCGTTTCTAATCTTTCTACCTTTTGTGGCTATCGACATGATCGTGTCCAATATCCTATTGGCGATGGGGGCCATGATGGTGCCACCGATGCTGGTATCGCTGCCACTCAAGCTCTTGGTGTTTGTAAGCGTCGATGGTTGGTCGCGCCTATTGCAAGCCCTGATCTTAAGTTACGCAGAATGATATGACGGAAGACTCCATCCTATACCTGGCCAAGGCGTCTCTTACGATCATCTATGAGATTTCGTTTCCGATCATTGCAGCCGCAACACTGGTCGGCCTCTTGGTTGCTCTTCTACAGACACTTATCCAACTCCAGGAACAAACGCTAAGTTTTGGAATGAAGCTGTTAGCGATTGGTTTCGTGCTGTCTACTGCTGGCCCGTGGATGGCAAGTGAGATGATGAACTTCATGAATATTGTTTTTGGTATGGTCGAACAGGGTCAGTTTTAGCGTGGTGGATTTTGATGCCCTCACCCCGCAAGACTTACCAGCTGTCCTGATCGGTCTCGCGCTGAGCAGCGCGCGCATTGCGGGTATTGTCTATGCGTCGCCTTTCTTAAGTAGAAAATCATCAACTGGAATCGTACGGTCGGCTTTTGTTGTTGCTTTGGCGATCACAGTCACACCTTCTGCCACGCCGGACATCGCCAGTATGGAAGGGCAGCACGACCTGGTATTCCTTCTGCTGAAGGAGATTATCATAGGATTATTGTTGGGTTTCGCGATCTGGCTTCCAGTGAGATCTATTGAGATCGCAGGTGTTCTACTGGATACGCAGCGCGGCAGTACAATGGCGCAGGATTTCAACGTCGTGTCAGGCTCCTCCCAGGCGACACCAACTGCTATTTTGCTCGAGCAAATCTTTAGTGGGTGGTTCTTCACGATGGGCGGGCTTCTCGTGTTTATCGACTTTGTCTTTACCAGCTACCAGATATGGCCCATCCTCGAGAAGGCACCTTATTTTGATCAAACCTTTGCACCTGTCTTTCTTGATCTGACTGGCTCATTGCTGCTGACGTCGATCATCTTTATCATGCCAATCTCTGGCTTCTTACTGATCATTGATATCGCGGTAGCTTACTTGGCCAAGGTCGCTCCGACGATCAATGCGCTGACTTTCGGCATGCCCGCGAAGTCGCTCGTCGTTGTCATTTCATTGATGGTCTATATCGCCATACTGATGCCAATCGCGTTTGATGGGTTTGGCGATGGGCTACACAACCTCCCCAGGATACTCCGTCAATGAGTGGGGAAAAGACAGAAAAACCAACAGAAAAAAAGATCGACCAGGCGCGAGAAAAAGGAAATGTCGCCGAACGAAAGAACGCCTTGGAAGCGATGATTATTATAGGCACGAGCGTTTTTATCATCTCCATGGCGGGTTCTGTAGCCTCGGACCTCGTCAGATTTTTCGACAACACAATTGAGAGCCTTCATCGGCCGTTTGAGGAGGTCAGCATACAGGTTGCACTTGAGGCGCGCAGCGTAATTTCAATTGTGTTTGTGGTAGCTATGGCGAATGGCCTGTTAGCGCTATTCATCACACTTCTCCTGAATAAGTTTAACTTCTCACCACAATCACTTTCTCCCAAGTTTGAAAAATTTAACCCGATCAGCGGCCTAAAAAATATCTTTTCATTAAAAACACTTTATAATTTCTTTCGTATATTGATACTTCTCATCACCATAACCGCTCTATCTTTTGCTGTGGTGCGGTATAACTTTATCGATGTGGTGGCCGCATCTTTTTGTGGCTTGCCATGTTTTGCTGACGTTTTTTTGTATCTTTTGAAGTCGCTTTGTTATGGCGTTTGTGCGGTTCTGTTCATACTCTCGGTACTGGACTTTAAGATCCAGAACGCTCTGTACACTAAACAAAATAAGATGTCGAAAGATGACGTAAAGCGTGAACAGAAAGATGCGAATGGTAATCCCGAGATAAAAGCTGAACGTCAGAGTATTGCACACCGTAACATGAACGGCCCTGCGTTATCCTCAGCAACACATGTAATACATTCCGACGATGGAATGATCGTACTTCACCGCGACCCCGACGAGCCAGACTTGCCGCCCTATGTGTTACTAAAGACCAAAACTATGCGCCCTGATTTGGTGCAAAAGCTTTCTGGCGGTGGCGCGAAGGTGGTTCAATCATCCTCGCTTGTCAGCGGTATGTTCAAAAAGGCAAAAGTCGACAACTTTGTCGACGCTGGAATGGCAAAATACATCGTGGAACTCTACAAGACTACCGGCGAGCTATAGCGCTGCGGCGAGTTCACGCGCAGCGCTGCGTTCCGAATTCGACAGCTCCAGCCGAGACGCGCTGTCGGAATCATTTTTGGCATAGTAGGCCACCGCGAGGTTTAGCTTGTAGGTGCGATTGCGAAGGTATGACTGTACGAGTTGCTCGAAACGAGCCGTTGCATGATTGAAATCCCGAGACAAGAGCAGTGAGAACGCCAAGTTGTTGTGGGCTTCCTGATAGCCAGGGTCGAGCGCCAGCGCTCGTTGGTAGAATTGTTGCGCAGTCTGGTGCGAACCTGCGATATCATGAGAAACGCCAAATGCGTTCAGTGCTTCGATTCGGGCTGGGTCGGCTGCAAGTACCGCGTTCAGGTGCGTGCGCGCGTCGGTTACGCTATTTGTTTTGAGCGCAACCCGGCCCAATCCCAACTGTGCCTCAATGGGCTGCCCGGCTTGTTCCAGCCGTGTGTATGCGGCACGGGCGCGCAGAATTGCGTCGTACTCCAGATAGAGTTCCCCAAGTGCAGTCAATACGGTGCTATTGTTGCTGTACTGCTCTAGAACAGAGTCGAGGACGTCGAAAGCGCGGCCCCGCTCGTCAAACTGCAAAAGCTGTCTAGCGGCAGAAACCTCTCCCTGCCAACCCAAACGATTCTCCACAGCTACGCAACCAGACAGCGCTGCTGACGCAAGAAAGATGGTCAAATATTTCGATATCATTATTGGTTCCCCAAGTGGTCAAATTGTAGACTTTTTACACGCTGATACTTGCGCATCTCACAACTCGCTAAGAACTTACCTCAGCGTTACAAAGCTGGGCGTTTCAAGGATGGTGGCAGCCAACTTCATTGCTAGTGTTTGCGAGCCGGAGAGTCCATCAAGCATGCCGCATGTTTCACCATCTGCCGACTATTCTTGGCCGAAGTGCTCTCATGGTGTGCCAGCCAACACTATTGCAATGACTTATCTCGTTGAATCGATTCGCGTTGACGCTTGAAGTGACGCGCATTGTCAGGTTGTTTCCTGGAATCTCAGTTGAATAAAAATCGCACAAACGTGGCCGTAGTGATGCTGTGCCGTCTCGGAGTGCGTGTTGCTCTTCTCAGCTTACGGATTAGAGATGCGACATGGCAGCACCCAGCGATGATAGGCGTTGCATTCGAGGGGAACGGCCGACGTCCGTGTTCTACATTCCGCGATCATGGGATCGTCAGAAGTGGCCTTGACCTCTGAAACCGGTCCGGGATGGGTTTACGATTTTGGCACGTTTTGGGTGAGCTTCTCATTGATGTGAACGAGACGTGATCCGGACACTCATCCCGAAACGTCATCGTGTCTGCCCGTATCGATCTGATCAAACCGACCACAACGAAGCAAGGTGGCACTCCTCGCCGGGAAACCGTAGTTTGAGTGAGCTGGTAGCCCGACTGAACGAAGCCCGAGTGGTCATATGGAGACCACGCCAGAAACGGGGTGAGGTCCAAACCTCCACTTCCCTAAACATAACCGCCGCCTGCTCAGGCGGGGCCGATACAGGATGCCGCAGGCCGGCCTAAGGGTGATTAATTGCACGGCAAGACTCACATCGACATTTCAGTGTGCCGATCTCAACAAATGGTGATCTACTTCCGCGTCCGTGGATAAGTCGTCTGCCCTCGCAATTAAGTTGGCCACTGGACATAACCGGCTTATTTAATAAAATAATTGAAATCAATAACTTAACGGACAGGCTAGACGCGACTTCCTTTGGGCGTTCGGCGAGCATGAAGCCACCGATTCTTCGCCTATCACAATCTGATATGGGCATTTTCTCGCCTCTTTTCTTTTGGATAATACACATCTCTTGTTTGTATTGCCGCACAATCTAAAAATTGGGAAATATAAAAGTGATATGAAGTGTCTCCGTTTGAAACTAGAAGCGGGACCAAGTGCCTGCTTGGCAGCGTCGCATCGCCGTGCCGCGTTGGAATAGTGGTCCACTGTAAGGAGATGAAGAATGCGAAATATCTCGCTTAAAAAGATGAGAGTATTTGTTTCGGTGGTTGAATGCGGAGCTTTTGGCAAGGCGGCTTCGAAGGAAAATATTACCCAGCCGGCAGCCACGATGATTGTTAACCAAATTGAGGAAGAGCTCGGCGTATCACTTTTTGAAAGAGCCGGAACTGTCCGAAAGGCACAACTGACATCTCAGGGTCAAAAAGCGGCCAATGCATTTCGCAATATTATTTCTTCATTTGAACGGGAGCTTGACGAGCTAAACGAAGCCCCTGACCGTATGAAGATTATTCGAATTGCAATACAGCATGGGTTGACTACCGGACTTGAGTGTCAGCTTGAGAATTCGATTGAGCTAACCAAAACAAACAAGCTAGTGGTCATTGAAGAACAAGCGCGGGAAGTAATACTGGAACAACTGAGATGTCGTAGCTTGCACATGGGTATTATTATGGGTGACAGTCATAGCCATCATTTCGATTTGCGCCATATCGGAGATGAAGATTTGGTTCTGGTTGTACCAGAAACGGCCTGCAAGCGGCTCAAGCGGGCCGCTTGGGATGAATTGCCAGACATCTGTTTTGTTTCCTCAGGTCTTGGTGCCAAGGTACTGGAGCAGATTGAAAAGCGGGTCCGAATGTCGAAGGGAAAGTCGCCACGCCTGGTACAGCTAAACAGTGGCGAGCTGCTTGGTCATCAGATACGAATGCATGGCTGTCCTGTTATCACATCAAGCCGGACTGCGCGCTTTCTGGCAGCCGGAAGAAATTTTCAATGTTTGTCCTTTCAAAACGATACGATTCCTCTGCCTATATTTGCGGCTGGGCACCGTGGAGCACTTAGCGATCCGATTTTTCACCTTATGCGGAACACGTTTTCAGCTCGTTAGGATATATATGAAAAAACGATACTATGAGATTTCGCAACCAACGGGGTGCCTTTAACGTGACCTCCTCCAGGTAAATACCGGAGTGCTCAGAAAGAATTTCCTGAAGTTTATTTTGCTAATCGCTTATAGGCACTGATTGTGGATTGCCGAACGAAAAATTGGGTTATTTCAGGATCTTGGTCGGGATCGCTGACCCTGAGAATAAAGAATTGCGCCGGAATACTCCGTGCACCAACTTTTTGGATAGTGCTACGAAAAAAATCCACAACCTTGGCGCGATAGATCCGCTCCGGTCGGGTAGGAGAAACGCCAACAAAATCTATGCCCGAGTAGCCGCCACAAAAATAATTATGAATAAATTTATCGAATACATCATCGTAGGAATACGACCGGCGGGCAATAAAGGAGACATTGCTCCAATCAAAAATAATCTGCGCGGGTACATCTAGAGCAGGCGCAATACTTACCTGGGCATTTTGTTCATCTAATATATCGCATGCACTCCGAAATTCGGTATTCGACATCAAAAAATTTAGACGTAGTGTCATGTGTGAATATCTGATCAGAAGCGCCTTTACTCTGGCAAGAAGCTTTCTGACCAAGCCTCTCGGTTTGTTTTTAGCGTTTAGTCACCTGCGTCGAGATTTAAACATGGCAATACTATAGTAACAGTGGGAATGGCTACAAGACGATGCGCGTATTCCCGCCTTGTCTCTTTTATGAGTCCCGAAGTACAGATGGGATGGTACGGAAGCTGGCTATGGTTACCGGTATCGTAGTTCAAAGTGGTCAATCAATTATTGTAAGTACCAAGAGCCCTTCGAATTCTCTCGCCCCTCTCTTCGGCGGATAACTGCCGAAGCATTCCCAGCCTTGCTCTTAGATATTTGGTATTCGTGGTATCGATAGCACTTGCGTTCAGCACATCCTCCGCCTCATCGAAATCCCCTTTGAGGAGCAGCGCGTAGCTGTGAAGTTCAATAAGCCTGCTATCTTTGGGAAATAGGTGGGCAGCCAGTTCGGTATATTTAACCGCCTTCTCGATGTAGAAACCTTGGATACTGTAGCTCGCAACCAGGTATATTGCGTCTGCTTCACGGGACATTGAGTTACCTTAGATAATAATGATACTGCTGCGTGTTGCATTTGAAAAACCGATAAGATCGACTTCACCCCGCAACAAGTTGATGACATCTTGCAGAAGAGTGGAGTCAATGGTCGTGTGTGTGTCGTCCGATGCAAGATGGTCGATCAAGTGATTGATCAGATGAAGAGCGTCGGCACTGGAGGAGAAGCGTTCGACAATTGTTGACATCTCTTGGAAGGAGAAATCCACAACTGGATCAATACCATGAAGGTGGGATGGGTAATTTAGAATTTCAGCTTCCGCTGCGAGATCAATATCAGACAAGGCTGCATCCTCCTGGCCGTGGAGTGTCATATGGAATGCTTATCACGAATTAGGTTCTTATGAATTTCTCCGCTGCAGGTTAGCAGTTACGGTGCGAATATCAGAGGAGGGGAAAAACCGTGTCTTTGACCCAAAATGTAACGGCGAAGCCGGTTGCCGTCCGAACAGACGCCAGTGCTTTGTCGGAAGAAGCTCGAGATGATGGTGCGCTCGCACCGAAGCGGGAGAAACGGCGGGGCGCAGCCACGAAAAAGCCAGTCGCGGGGCAGCAGTCGAACCAGCAAATGCGCGGTGTTTTCGACGCGGGGCACAGTGGCGCCTATGAAGAGGCCACAGACAACGATGGTGGCGTCGAGAGGGGAAACGCGGGCCGGGCACGCAAGGGCGACACCCTAGATGATATGGAACTGGACGCGAGTTGGGTTTCAAACTCTGTTCGTCAGATGGAGAACAGCACCAGCGGAAACAATGATGAGCAGCAGCCCGAAAAGGCAACCAGGGCTGGTCAGGTTACGGAGACCGCTCCGACTCGATCAAAGACAACTGTCCCCAAAACGGCAGTAGCAAAGAATGATGCCTTGTTACGTAACACATTGACTTTGAGCAAGGAAAGCACGTCAAGCCTTGCGCTATCCGAGAAGTTCGAGACGGTTTCTGCCATGCTGCATTCCAGCACTTTGTGGACCAGTGACCCATTGTTTGATAAGTACGCAATGCGTGTCCAATTCAGTCACGCCAGCGGATGGGAGACTTCATGACAAAATACGTGCTTTTGCGGTCTATTCGGCCGATGCTGTTGCTGATCCTTACGCTTGTCGTATGGTGCAACATCGCGTCGGCACAGGGTGTTATGGTGCTGGAAGAAGGCAAAGGCGAACTGATCTCTCGGTCCGAGATGATAAGCAACGTATTCATTGCGGACCCGTCTCTGGCGGACGTGTCGATCGCTGATGATGGTTCAATTTTTATCTTTGCAAAACAATCAGGCGAAACCAGCCTGATTGCCACTGGCGAGGATGGTTCTATAGTGATCGAGCAGACACTGCGCGTGATCCCAAACCTCGCCGAGTTGAGAAGTTCGGTATCACGGCTCTACCCAAGTGCGGCGGTGGTCTTTGGTACATCTCGCGGTCAATTAGTGGTTCGTGGCGTAGCCCCATCCGAAGTGGTGCGCGCCGGTGTTATTCAGACGGCCGAAGCGTTCGTGAAGGACAGCATCGTCGTTGATCAAATCCAGGTTAGTTCCTCGAACATCGTACGACTGAACGTCAAGCTTTATGAGTTGCAAGGCAATAAGACGCGTACGAGAGGCGTAAACAATCTAAGCATTTCCGGAAGCGGGCTGACTATTGCCGCCACGCCGTCTAACTCTGCCGAAATCTCGCTTTCCTACGACGAAAGTACTGCGTCCGATCCCGCAAAGTTATTAGTGGCACTGCAGCTTCTTGAAACAAATGGATTGGTCAGTCTCATTGAAAATACAACGATCGCGACCGTGATTGGTGAGCCTGCGACCCTTACTGTCGGAGGTCAGTTTCCTGTACCCGTAGGCGGAACACTAGACACAACCGAAGAGGATCCCGTACGGCGCACAGGTGTGGAATACCGCTTCTTTGGGACAAAGATGCTTTTCAAACCTGAGGTCGCTGCTGGTGGGAAAATTCGCCTCACGGTAGACAGCGAAATATCAAACCCAGCGTCGACCACATCTGAGGTCGATGGAAATATTCTGCAAAACTTCGTGACGCGGTCGGTTTCATCCAAGGTCGAACTTAAGGACGGTGAACCTTTTCTCCTGGCTGGACTATCGCGCGACCTTTCTCGGCTTAGCGCGACGCGACCCAGCCGGGCTCCGTTGAGTCGGGTCGCGCAATCGATTTTTGGGCGCAGTTCAGTATCAGAAGATAGCCTGAACCTTCTCCTTGTTCTGACGCCGTTATATTCGGAGCCGCCGGTGGAAAAGAAGGAACGGGTTTCGACAAGGGGTAACCTACAACACCTCTTCGAGCACAGGGGGAAAAAGCTTTCTAGAGGTGTGACCGACGTTCGTGGATTTGGGTTTACGTATTAGAGCAATGAAACCAATTGCAGCTATAATCTTCGGTGCTCATGTCGTAGGTGTAACGACGGCCGCAGCCGAGTGCATCCCTCCATCGCCTACGACAGATAGCGTAGCGAGCCTTCCTGAACAGGTGCGGGACTATCCTTTTACAGGCCGGGGCGTGTTCGCTCAAAGTGTGCTGCGGGCCTTTGCAGAAGATCTTGAGATTGGGATCTTTATCGATCCGACGGTTGAAGATGTTCAAATTGACCTACCCAACCAAGCATACACCAGGTTTCTGTTCATAGAAGCTGTGGCGCGCGCTGCAGACCTAGCCTGGTACTTTGATGGGGCTGTGCTTCAAATACTGCCTGTGTCTGCGATTGAAACCAAAGTTATCGCGCTGGAATCTCTTCTTGCTCGGGATGGGATTGCGGCATTGCAGGAGCTTGGAATCTATCAGGATCGGTTCCTGCATTGTGTCGGTCGAATGAACCAAGTGCTGCGTGTTACGGGACCGCAACGATATGCCGAAACGGTTGAAGCAGCTCTAACGGCTCTTGAGGGGGCTGAAGTTACCGTTGCTAAACGGATCAACGTCCCGATCAACAATGCGTCAGAGGTTTTTGGCGGTGTTCAAAGCCCTGACCAGCGGGAGCCTGGACAGGTTACGGAAACTAGTTCCGAAAACTGATGGGCCAGCACAAGGACATCTACCTGATAGGGCTCGTAGTCATCGTCATTATGATGATGATCATACCGTTGCCAACAGCATTGATGGACGTGATGATCGCGCTCAACTTAGCGGCTTCTATTATAATCATGCTCATGGCGATTCAATTGAAGCGTCCGGTGGAATTCACAACTTTTCCCTCCCTTCTTCTTGTGACTACCCTATTTCGATTGGCAATTTCAATTTCGACCACCCGATTAATCCTTATTGAAGGAGATGCGGGAAAAATCGTAGAGACTTTCGGTGAAACCGTTATCGGCGGGAATTTGATCGTTGGTCTTGTGATTTTCCTGATTATCACGGTCGTCCAGTTTGTTGTCATCACCAAAGGGGCTGATCGTGTCGCGGAGGTCGGTGCGAGATTTACGCTGGATGGCTTGCCTGGCAAGCAAATGAGCGTTGATGCCGACGTACGCGCTGGCAACATCGATCAGGAAGGGGCTAAGGGCCAGCGGGAAGTACTCGAGCAGGAAACCAAGCTTTTCGGTGCCATGGATGGTGCCATGAAATTTGTTAAGGGCGACGCTGTGGCGGGGCTGGTGATCACGGCCGTTAACCTTTTCGGCGGCATTGCGATTGGTGTCTTCCAACTGGGTTATCCGTTTTCAGATGCGCTTGAGCTTTATGCTCTAATGACCATCGGCGATGGGCTTGTGGCACAGATCCCCGCACTGCTGATCTCTGTTGCTGCTGGCACGATTGTTACTCGTGTGACAAACCCGCGTGGTTTGGATTTGGGCACGGAGATCGCGGTGCAGCTTACGGCAAATTCGCGAACAGCTATCCTGGCCGGCTGTGTTATCTGTTTATTTGGGTTTGTACCAGGTTTCCCAACACTGATCTTTATCGCCATCGGTGCGACACTCTCCGGCGCTGTTTATTATGTCTCAAAGCAGCAAAACAAGGAAGTAGGCGAAGAAGAGGTCAAACTGGAGTGGATAGACTTTATTCAGCGCAACAATGACAGTTGTGATGAGGTGTTGGATCGCACAGGTGTTCCACCTGGAGTGACGATTTATTTGCCCAACTCTGCATTTCGACAGGAGGCAGAAGCATTTCGCCGGGACATGGTTGCCTGCAAAAAGGCGCTCAAAAAACGCTATGGCGTGGATGTGGGATACTGGCGTATCGAGCTCAACTTGAACGAAGAAGAAAAGTATCAGGTTGATATTCTGGGCCAACGTGGAGGGGGCGGTACGATTTTGAGCGGCACGGTCTTTGCTAGAGTCAACGCATCGTACTTGAACGAGTTGAATATCCCCACGGTTGCGAACTTTGAGTTCATGGAAGCCAGCCGGATCAGTACAGACTACTTAGATGCCTTGGAGACAGAGAACATTCCATTCCTGCTGCCTTCGCAGGAGATCCTGGAAAAAGCGCGCGAGCTTGTTTCCGAGAACCTCAAAGCCTTTGTGTCGGTAAAACTGGTTTCCGCTGCCCTTGAAGAAATAATCGAACAAAACAAAGCTTTGGCTGGAGACCTCAAAGAAAATGTCTCCAACACGCTGATTGCAACGATACTAAAGCATTTGTGCGAGGAAAAAATTCCAATTAATTCGCTGCCGCTGATTTTGGAAACTATTCTCGAAACGTCGACGAGCTCTTCTGACCCGCAAGTGGTGCTGCAGCAAGTGCGGGTGGCGATGGCAACTGTGATCACCAATCTATTTTCTCGCAACCAATATTTACCGGTTCTAGTAATGTCTCCGACTCTTGAAAGCCATTTGCGCGAAGGCATTCGGAGCACCGACCAGCAGCAATATCTCGTTTTGGACAGTGTGATCACCGAACAATTGACCGGCATTGTGAAGAAGAAGGTACCTGGTGCCTTTTTACCGGGTGTTTCGCCTGTTGTCGTGGCTCAGCAGGATGTCCGCCGTGCGCTATTTCATACATTGAGCAAGCAGGGTCTGCATGTGCCGGTGATCGCCTATCAAGAATTGCTGTCATCCACCGTTATTTACCCGGTTGGTGTAATTGACGTCTAAGGTCTGAGCCTCTTCGAAACAATGTTTTCTCGGGGGAAGAAGGTCCATGCTGTGATGCGCGTGTCAGATATCGGCGGGCTGAAGCAACTTGGGCACTAGTGTTCCGAGTCTGACACCTCTTACCTGTTCCCCCGGATTTCATCGAGGGAGTTCAGAGCGCGGCGTTCACGGG
>NZ_CANNGP010000044.1 GCF_947504105.1 uncultured Tateyamaria sp. | reverse complement strand
AGAAGCAGAAGCAGAAGCAGAAGCAGAAGCAGAAGCAGAAGCAGAAGCAGAAGCAGAAGCAGAAGCAGAAGCAGAAGAGGTGATCTCGGCCGCGTCCGATTCGCAAGCAGATGATGACGATGATCTTGGTCTCGACACGCTGGCGGCATTGATGGCAGCCGATGACGATGCACCTGCATCGGAAGAGGACGTCGCCGACAACCTCTTTGACGAAAGCGCAGAGGCCGATGCGCCCGAAGCGGAGGAGGCACCCGCCCACCCGCGCGCACGCGTGATCAAGGTCAAGCGCGCGGACATCGACGCGGCCATTGCCAGCGGTGCGCTTGAAGAGGTCGAGGGCTCGACCGCCGAAAGCACCCTGTCGGCAGAAGATGAAGCCGAACTGCTGGCCGAACTGGCCGAGGTTGAGGCGGAGTTGCCGGTATCAGAGGACGTCGACACAGACATTGACGACGACGCCGACATTGATGAAGTCGAAGCTCAGGCGGACACGTCCGAAGAACCCGAAGGCGTCAAAGATGATGACGTGCAACGCCTGATGGCCGAGGCCGAAAACCAGATGGATGAACCGGAAGGGTCGCGCCGCCGCAACGCCTTCCAGCATCTCAAGGCTGCGGTCATGGCAAAAAAGGCGGATGCCGACATCGGCAAGAAGGACGAAGAAGAGGAAGGCGCATTCCGCTCGGATCTCGCCTCTGTCGTCAAACCACGCCGTCCCGAAGCGCGCAGCGAAGGTGCGAAGCGCCCGGGCAGCGACCGCCCTGCGCCGCTCAAGCTCGTTGCGGAACAACGTGTTGACGTTGACGCGGCGCCCAAGGGCCCTGTCACACCGCGCCGTGTGGCCGCGATGGATGACGGCACAAGCACCGAAGACGCAGGCAATTTCGCTGACTACGCGTCCGAAATGGGCGCGCATGACCTGCCGTCCTTGCTGGAAGCCGCCGCAAGCTACCTGAGCTTCGTGGAAGGCCGCGATCAATTCTCGCGCCCGCAGCTGATGACCAAGGTGCGTCAGGTCGAACAAGGCGACTTCAGCCGGGAAGACGGGTTGCGCTCTTTCGGTCAGCTGCTGCGCGCGGGCAAGATCGAAAAGATCAGAGGGGGCCGCTTTGCCGTGACAGGCGATATCGGTTACCGCCCGGACCAACGCGAAGCAGGCTAAGCCCAGCAAATGAACTCTTTAAAGGCGCCCTTGAACAGGCGCCTTTTTTCATGGCTGATGCGCATATGAGCTTTCCAGACCAACCCACACTGACCGGTCCCACCCTTCATCTACGCCCCTTGCAGGCCGAAGATGAAGGCGCACTTGCGCGCGCGGCGTCCGATCCTGCCATCTGGGCGGTGCACCCGTCGCCTGACCGCTATAAGCCAGAGGTGTTCGCGCCCTATTTCCAGATGCTTCTGCGCGAAGGCGGCACGCTTGTCGCCACGGACCGGGCCAGCAATGACATCATCGGCTGCTCACGCTACTACCCGGCCCCGGAAAGCCCTGGCGAATATGGAATCGGCTTTACCTTCCTGACGCGCGCCTATTGGGGCGGTGCCGCGAATTGGGAAATGAAATCTCTGATGCTGGATCATGCCTTCCAGTACATGGAGGCCGTCTGGTTCCACATCGGTACCGATAATGTCCGCTCACAAAAAGCCACTGCGAAACTCGGCGTCGATCACGTCGCAACAGAAACGCGAACGCTCAGCAGCGGAACAGCCATTTATGAATGCTACCGGCTCAGCAAAGCCACATGGCAGGCGCGTCAAGCGTCGGGGTCAGGCTGACCGATCCCCTTGAAGACAAACTTCAGGGGGAAGGCCCAGATGACACCCAACCCGACATAGATCAGCAGCTCAACAAGGATCGGGGGCCGGTCGAACAGCCCCACGATGGACACAGCCGCCACGATATAGAGCGGCAGCGCCACGATCAGGATCAACAGGGCGAGCCATTTCCGGGTCTTGTAGCGCAGCGCCATGCGAGGCTCCTCAGTCGGCAAAAGGGTCCCGCACCAGGATCGTATCCTCACGCTCGGGCGATGTGGAAAGTAGCGCGACAGGGCAGTCGATCAACTCTTCGACCCGGCGCACATATTTGATGGCATTGGCCGGCAGATCGGCCCAGCTGCGCGCGCCTTCTGTCGATTCAGACCAACCTGGCATCTCTTCGTAAACCGGCGTACAGCGCGCCTGCTGGTCTGCGGCTGTGGGCAGATAGTCCAGCGTTTCGCCGTCCAACTCATAACCCACGCAGATTTTCAGCGTTTCGAACCCGTCCAGCACGTCCAGCTTGGTCAGCGAAATCCCGTTCACGCCAGAGGTCGCACAAGTCTGGCGCACAAGGCAGGCATCGAACCACCCGCAACGACGCTTGCGACCTGTCGTGGTGCCAAACTCATGCCCCCGCTCGCCCAAGCGCTGACCATCCGCATCTTCCAACTCGGTCGGAAACGGCCCCTCGCCCACACGGGTGGTGTAGGCTTTGACAATGCCCAGCACGAAATCGATGCTCCCAGGGCCCATACCCACACCCGTTGCGGCTTGCCCCGCAATCACGTTGGACGAGGTGACAAAGGGATAGGTGCCGAAGTCGATGTCCAGAAGCGCGCCTTGCGCCCCTTCGAACAGGATGCGTTTCCCGGCCTTGCGCGCCTCGTTCATCACCTTCCAGACAGGGGCGGCGTATTCGAGAATGGCGGGCGCCACCTCGCTCAGCTTGGCAATCAGCGCATCGCGATCCACCGGATCAAGGCCAAGCCCACGGCGCAGTGCATCGTGATGCACAAGGGCCCGA
Organism: uncultured Tateyamaria sp.; assembly: GCF_947504105.1. GTDB lineage: Bacteria > Pseudomonadota > Alphaproteobacteria > Rhodobacterales > Rhodobacteraceae > Tateyamaria. Next base: position 25,366 of record NZ_CANNGP010000044.1, on the reverse strand, counting down.
TCAACCCGCAGTTCCAACGTCGCACGGTCGGCCAGATCAGCCACACGCACAACGCGGCGCCCCACCTTGTCTTCATAGGCGGGACCGATGCCGCGCCCGGTTGTGCCAATCTTGGCCACGGAATTCTGAGCTTCGCGCGCCCGGTCCAATTCCCCGTGAATCGGCAGGATCAGCGGCGTGTTCTCGGCAATCATCAGCGTCTCGGGCGTGATCTCTACGCCCTGGGCGCGCAAGGTCTCGATCTCGGAGACAAGGTGCCACGGGTCCAGCACCACCCCGTTGCCAATGACAGACAGCTTGCCGCCGCGCACCACGCCCGAAGGCAACGCATGCAGTTTGTAGACCTCACCATCAATGACCAGCGTGTGCCCGGCATTGTGTCCGCCCTGAAAGCGGGCGATCACATCGGCCCGCTCGCTCAACCAGTCGACAATCTTGCCCTTGCCCTCGTCGCCCCATTGTGCGCCGACAACCACCACATTGGCCATTTGATGCCCTTTCAGAAAGCAAACCCGCGTCCGTATAGCGAAACGCACGGGCAAGGCAAACCGGTATCTGTGTTTCTTCTGACGAAAAATACCACCGCCGGAGGCACCAGCGGCTTGCGACCCACGCAGGTTTCAGGCCATCAACGCATCAGCACGATCCAAGGACCAACCCCCATGGGCTTTCTCGCACGCTGGCTTTTCGCTTTTGGCCTTCTGGCCGTCACCTACAATCCCACCGAATACAATTACGTGGCATGGGCCGCGCAGCATGGGCCAACCAATCTCTCAATCGCGGTTCTCGCCGGGCTGCTCTTGCTGATCGGCTACATCATCTACCTGCGCGCCACCCTGCGATCCATTGGCGGCTTTGGCATGGCAATGGTGCTGGCCGTCGTGGGTGCGGTGCTGTGGGTGCTGTACGATTTGGGCTTACTGACATTGGACAATGGCAATCTCAACACATGGCTTGGTGTGTTCGCCCTGTCACTTGTGCTGGGGGTCGGCCTGAACTGGAGCCATGTGCGGCGGCGCCTGTCGGGGCAGGCGGATATGGACGACGTGTACGAGTAGCAACCCCGCCAAGATTTTTTGGCGGAAAAAGTCATTCTTGGGGGCCAGCCCCCAAGCCCCCGAAGTCTAACTGGCAAGATGAAGGATCAGTCCAGTGTCACGGGCTGCCCATGTGGCGTGCGCAGATAGGCGGCTTCCCACTCCGCGCGCATATCCGAAAGCGCAGCCGCTTCGGCGGCCCCTGTTTCGGTCAACAGCGCCTCGAGTGTTTCGAGCCACGCGACAAAGTAATCGTCCCCACCGTTCAGCTCTTTCTCTAACCCGTGCCGTTTCAACGTCGCCCCGAAACGCACAGCCCAATCCGGCCACGCAAACTGACCCGCCTCGTTCAAATGCACGGTCAGGGCAAAAAGCTGCGCATGCCAGGGCGCTTCAAAGCTGGGTTCAGGGGTCATAATGCAATCAGGTAGCTTTGCCACAGGTCAAGGATCACCTCATCCTCGGGATGTTCCGGATGCGCCCAGATGTCCTGCGCCCTGAGCGCCACGGCATAGAGCGGTTCAGGCGCTTCGCCCAATCGGTGCGCGTTGCTGTCGGGCAAAACATGCGTGCCATGCTGTCGAACGATTGTCCCTTCTGCTCCGGCTGCATAGGCAGGCAGCCGCGTGTGCCCACCGGGCACCTGCATATTCTCCGGGATCGACCGAATGCGCACCGTATCTCCCGCAACGAAAAGCGCGGCGACATTGCTCGGGCGCGTTGCGGGACCACCCTTGGCCAGGACCCCGGCCACAGCGGCCGCCGCCAACCGCTTGTCCGCCAGATTGCTCGTTCCCCGTGCCGCCCCTTGCGCCAGCTCTTCGCGGCTCACAGCCCCGGTATCGACCAGCAGATCAGCCAGCGCTGCCATCCATTTTTCGTAGTAGGAAAAGCGCGTGTAGTCCTTGGGAGACAGACACTCCCGCGCGTGACGCGACACATCAATATTCCACAGCCCCAGCGACCCGCATGCCAGCGTGATCGCCAGCGCACGTGGATGCCAATCGGCATGAAAGATCACATCCTCAGTCTCTGGCACCACAGCGCCATCCCCGAAACGACCACCCATATCGTGCACGCGCGTCATGGTGACACCGCCACGCCGCAGCCAATCATGCTGTCACGGGTGACCAGTGCCATCAGCGCGGCCTCATCCATGCCTTCTGTGCCTTCGGGCCGTTGCGGCAGAACAAGGTACCGCACCTCGGCCGTCGAATCCCAGACGCGCACGGCCTGCTCTTCGGGCAATGTCACACCAAAGTCAGCCAAGACCTTCCTCGGCTCGCGTACGGCGCGGGACCGATAAGCGTCGGACTTGTACCAGCCCGGCGGAATACCGAGCAAAGGCCACGGGTAGCAAGAGCAGAGCGTGCAGACGACCATGTTGTGGACGGCTTCCGTGTTCTCGACCACCACCATATGTTCGCCTTGCCGCCCGTAATAGCCCAGCTCGGCCAGCACCGGATCGGCGTCCTCCAGCAAGGCAGCCTTGAACTCAGGATCGGACCACGCCCGGGCCACCACGTGGGCACCGTTCTTGGGGCCAATCTTGTTTTCATAGGTGTCTATGATCTCATCGAGCGCGGCAGGATCAATCAGCCCCTTCTGCGTCAGGATGGTTTCAAGCGCCTTGACCCGCAACGCGGGGTCCGAGGGCAACAATGAATGCGGGTGATCGTGGTCGGAATGGTCATGTGGCATGACCCGATCATGGAACCCCACGTACACAAATGTCCAGAGGCCGAAACCGCACTTGCCCCGCTTCGCAAACTTGCATAGATACCGCCCATCGCGCAGCAAAGAGCCTTGAACGCTTCATGGAAAACGTCGTCCTGATCATCCACCTGATCCTTGCCCTCGGCCTGATCGCCGTTGTGCTGATGCAGCGCTCCGAAGGGGGTGGGCTTGGCATGGGCGGCGGCGGAGGTGGCGCTGCCACGGGCCGTCCGGCAGCCACCGCGCTGGGTAAGCTGACATGGATCCTGGGGATCGGCTTTACCATCACCTCGATCACGCTGACGATCATCGCGGCACAGAACGCGTCCGGCACGTCCGTCATCGACCAGCTGGGCATCACGCCGCCCGGACAGAACGCCCCTGCGGACGATCTGGTACCGCCCGGCAGTGACTTGTTGCCACCCACGGCTGACGACGACGCACCGCTGGTCCCCAGCGCCGACTAAACAAAACCTTGCGGGCACGGGAAAAGCTGCAACATGATGTTGCGGCATCCTTGCCCCGTTGAACCGAATCCTGTTATACTGAGGCCCCGTGGGGAACGCTTTCATGCGTCTGCTCACAGTGGCCTGAAGGCCTGATTGAACCACGGGGGACTGCACCACATGGCACGCTACATTTTCATCACGGGCGGCGTTGTGTCATCGCTGGGCAAAGGGTTGGCATCGGCTGCCCTAGGCGCGCTTTTGCAGGCCCGTGGCTTTTCCGTACGGCTGCGCAAGCTGGACCCCTATTTGAACGTCGATCCCGGCACCATGTCACCCTTTGAGCACGGCGAAGTGTTCGTGACAGATGATGGGGCAGAGACCGACCTCGATCTTGGCCACTACGAACGCTTTACCGGCGTGGCTGCGCGCAAAACCGATTCCGTGTCCTCCGGCCGCATCTATTCCAACGTGCTCGAGAAAGAGCGGCGCGGCGACTACCTCGGCAAAACGATCCAGGTCATCCCCCACGTCACGAATGAGATCAAGGATTTCATCGAGATCGGCGATGACGAGGTCGATTTCATGCTGTGCGAGATTGGCGGCACCGTCGGTGACATCGAAGGGCTGCCCTTCTTCGAAGCCATCCGCCAGTTCAGCCAGGACAAGCCGCGCGGCCAGTGCATCTTCATGCACCTGACGCTGCTGCCATGGATCAAGGCGTCCGGCGAATTGAAAACCAAGCCGACCCAGCACAGCGTCAAGGAACTGCGGTCCATCGGCATTGCCCCCGACATTCTGGTCTGCCGGTCAGAGGGGCTAATCCCGGAAAAGGAGCGTGAGAAGCTTGCCCTCTTCTGCAATGTCCGCCCCGACAGCGTGATCGCTGCGCAGGACCTTGGCACCATCTATGACGCCCCTCTCGCCTACCACGCCGAAGGGCTGGATCAGGCCGTGCTCGACGCCTTCCAGATCAGCCCGGCGCCCAAGCCGGACCTCGCAAAGTGGGAAGACGTCAGCGACCGCATCCACAATGCCGAAGGCGAGGTAAAGGTCGCGATCGTCGGCAAGTACACGCAGCTTGAAGATGCCTATAAGTCGATCGCCGAGGCACTGACCCATGGCGGCATGGCGAACCGGGTCAGGGTCAAGGTCGAGTGGGTCGATGCCGAACTGTTCGACAACGAAGACCCCGCCCCCCATCTGGAAGGCTTCAATGCCATCCTCGTCCCCGGCGGCTTTGGCGAGCGTGGGACCGAAGGCAAGATCAAGGCGGCCGAGTTCGCCCGCACCCGCAAGATCCCATACCTCGGCATCTGCCTTGGCATGCAAATGGCAGTGATCGAAGCGGCGCGTAACGTGGCTGGCCTGAAAACCGCAGGGTCCGAGGAATTTGACCACGAGGCGGGCAAGAAACGGTTTGAACCAGTGGTCTATCACCTCAAGGAATGGGTGCAGGGCAACCACAAGGTCGAACGCAAGGTGGGCGACGACAAGGGCGGCACCATGCGCCTTGGGGCCTACGACGCCACATTGACGGCAGGCAGCCGCGTGGCCGAAGCCTACGGCACCACGACGATCGACGAACGCCACCGCCACCGCTACGAGGTTGACATCAAGTACCGCGAGCAGTTGGAAAAAGCGGGGCTCAGCTTCTCGGGCATGTCGCCGGATGGCCGCCTGCCAGAGATCGTGGAATGGTCAGATCACCCGTGGTTCATCGGCGTGCAGTTCCACCCGGAACTGAAATCCAAGCCCTTCGACCCGCACCCCCTGTTCCAGGACTTCGTACGCGCGGCCAAGGACATGTCACGGCTGGTTTAAAACCAGATCGCAGCACTAAAAACCATCGAACAGGCACGATTGCTTGTCATGCTATGCTGCGTGTTGCGACAACTCATGCCCGTTTCACGTCAGGAAAACTGCAGTACCACATAGACGACCAACAGAACCAAATAGATTGGCAACAGCAGCCAATAGACATTCACCAACCCCCTGATGATCGGCGACGCCATTAACTCGGCGCTCCTGTCATCCTTTCTGGAATGCAAGGCTGTAAGACGACCCGTTAGCAAGCAATACAGGATCAGCAGAACCAAGGGCGCAAACCCAGAAAAAGAACGCCGAAAAAGACAATATCAGACAGTCTTGCACCGGTGCAATGCCCTTCTCAGCCGCACGATCGCGGAACACCTGGTTTATGCACCGCCACATTGCATAACGCGACAGGTGCCATCACGACCCCGTGACCACGGTTTATCCGTTGTGTTACCCTCTTACCTCAAAGGCAACCGCCAGCTGAGGAGACACGTCATGACCACCTCATTCCCCCGCCGGACTATCCTTGCCACCGGCACAGCCGCCCTGCTCACCAGCGGCCTCACCATTCCCACCAGCGCTCAAACGCTTGCCCCGACCCCGACCATGCGCGGCGGTGCCAACAACTACCGCCCCGGCGCGCCCATCGTTGACCGCATCGGCGGCGGCGGCTTCCTGATGACTGGGACCGTTCTGCGGGCAGGTGACGGCGCGCCAATCCCCAACGCCCGCATCCAGATGTGGGCACACACAACCGAAGGGCACGAAAGGGACGAACGCAGCCACGGGGCGACGCTCACGGATGCACAGGGCCGGTTCCAGATGGATATGCCGCAAATCGTTCCGGCCTTTGGCCAACCGCACGGGCACCTCGCCTATGATGCAGAGTTCGATGACAACGGCTTCCAGACCGTTTTTCTGCGCCCGATCATGTCCAGCGCCTCTGATACAACGCTCGACGTGCAGTTCGTCCTGCAACAGACCTGACGTACTTCATGCGCGGCGTCATTCCGTGGACCGCGCTGGCGATCGCTGTTGCAGCGCCGATTGTGGCAGCAGGGTTCAGCCCGCTTCTGCAATGGCGCGACGGTATCTACATCGCATCAGGCTTTGCGGGCATCTTCGGTATGACACTTTTGCTGGTGCAGCCCCTCCTCGCTGCCGGTGATTTGCCATACCTGAGCCACGCCCGTGCCCGCCGCCTCCATCGGCTGACAGGTGCGCTTTTGCTGGCTGCGGTGGTTGGGCACGTTGTTGGCCTCTGGATCACCAGCCCGCCAGATGTGATCGATGCGCTGACCTTCACCTCACCCACACCGTTTTCGGTCTGGGGGGTTATCGCCATGTGGGCCGTGTTTGCCGCTGCCTTGATGGCCGCACTGCGCAGAGGGATCGCAGTCCGCCCGATGACATGGCGCAGGATGCATGTGTCGCTAGCACTCACAATCGCTGTCGGTACTGTCACCCATGTCCTTTTGATCGAGGGCACGATGGAAACGATAACAAAGTACGGCCTCAGCGCACTTGTGTTGCTAGGAGCCCTTCGGATCGCCCCGCGTCTCCGCCCCCGGCGACGTTAACGGACTGGCAAGATTTGGCAGCGCGGCCCTTTAACCTGCCGAAAGCTGGATTGCCGGTGTTTTTGGAGGTGTACGCAGGGTGACGGCCGATGTCCCTTATTTTACTGGTATTAACGCACAGATCCGCGCTTGGAACTATATTGTGTCGTTAACCGTTGCGTGTACAGTGCCCTGCGGGCCATAAGCCCCCATGCTCAGCTACCAGCACATATTCCATGCCGGAAACCTTGCGGATGTTCACAAGCACAGCCTTCTGGCGTGGATGCTGGATTACCTGATCCGAAAGGACAAACCGGTCAGCTATATCGAAACCCATGGCGGTCGCGCCCTGTATGACCTTTCTGCAGGCGAAGCGGTCAAGACTGGCGAAGCGGCCCAGGGCATCACGCGGGTACGGCACTGGTTTGATGAGGATCATCCTTACGCGAAGTGTCTTAAACAAATTACTGATCTGAATGGAGAAAAAGTCTACCCCGGATCACCCCTCATCGCGTCCCAGATCCTGCGCGACACCGACACATTGACCATTGCCGAGCTCCACCCAAATGAACACAACGCACTGGAGCTGGCGCTACCAAAGGCCACGGTCCGCCGTGCAGACGGCTTTGCCATGGCTCATTCAATGTTGCCTCCAACACCCCGACGCGGCCTGATGCTGATCGACCCCAGCTTCGAAGTGAAAGAGGACTACGCAACGATCCCCGGCCACATCAAAAAATATGTACGCGCATGGAATGTAGGCATCATCGCGCTGTGGTACCCGATATTGACATCAGATACGCACAACAACATGCTGAAAATACTTGAAAAAGATCATCCCGATGCCCTACGACACGAAGTGCGGTTCCGCCCCGCGCGCCCCGGCCATGGTATGATCGGGTCCGGCCTATTCGTGATCAGGCCGCCCTTTGGTCTTGCCGAACAGGCCGCAAATCTGAAAACTCGCTTTGACCAACTGAAGTGATACGCAATGTTCGAACGCCTTTTTCCCAAAAGACCCAAGGAAACCAAACCCTTGCCCGAGCCCACGCCGCAGCTCGCGCTGGGTGCGCTGCTGGTGCGCGTGGCCATGGCCGACCGCGAATATCAGGCCCCCGAAGTGGCCGCGATCGACAAGATCCTGTCAGCCACATTTGACCTAAAGCCACTGGACGCGGCAAAGTTGCGCGCCACGTGCGAGGCGCTGGAACGGCACGCGCCCGGCACGCCTGAATTTGCGAATATTCTCAGAGAAACAGTACCTTATGCTGACAGGCTCGGTCTGGCGATGGCCATGTGGCAGGTGCTGCTCGCCGATGGCGAACATGCCGGCATCGAAGAGGATGTTCTGCACCAGATCGAAGCCGCCCTCGGCATCACGCCCGAGGACAGCGCAGACATTCGCACCCGTGCGCTTGGCGAATAGGCACAACCTCCATATATCGGCACCCATGTTCCAGGACCTCCTCAAGCGGCTGATCCAGCCCGAGCCCGCCCCAATCGCCGACGCTGACGCCCGGCTGGCCCTTACTGCACTTCTGGTGCGCGTGGCCCGTTCGGACTATGATTATTCAGGCGACGAGCGCGCCCTGATCGACCAGATTACGCAAGATCGCTATGGGCTTACCCGCAAGGATGCCAACGCCTTGCGCGCCGACGCCGAGGCGATGGAAGCCGACGCCCCCGACACGGTTCGCTTCACCAGAGCAATCAAGGAGGCCGTCGCGTACGAAGATCGTCTCGCAGTCGTCGAAGCCCTCTGGAAGGTGGTCCTCGCCGATGGTCAGCGCGCGCAGGAAGAGGATGCGCTGTTGCGGCTGGTCACCAACCTGCTGGGCATCACGGATCAGGACAGCGCAAAGGCACGCCAAAGGGTCATCGGGTGATTGCTTCGCTCGGCATGTATGACATGCCGCACTTGCGAGGCGCCCATGACCGGCTCTGGGCCGGGATACGCAAGGCGCTCAGGCATGGACCGGATCAGTTGACGCGCGGTGGAGATCCTTGGACCGAATGGCAATCACCCGAACTGCTTCTGGCCCAGACTTGCGGGCTGCCCTACAGGGCAAGGCTGCATGATCAGGTGACGCTCGTCGGCACGCCTGACTACGATCTGCCCGATTGCCCACAAGGCCACTATTTCAGCTATCTGATCAGGCGCCGCAATGACCCGCGGCCTCTTCCCGAGCTGTCCAAACGGGGGGTGATGGCATTCAATGATCCCTTGTCGCAATCGGGCTGGGCTGCGCCCTTGGCACATCTTGAGAACCGCAAGCTGCGACCTCGAAAGACCTTGCAAACTCAGGCTCATATCGCAAGCATCCGGGCGGTGCTGCGTCAGAAGGCTGACTTTGCAGCGGTCGATGCGGTCACGCTGCTCTTGTGGGCTGCCGAAGACACGGATGCGGCTGTTCAAATTGACGCTTTTGACCGCACGCACCCCACGCCCGCCCTGCCCTACATCACCGCACAGGGCCACGATCCGAAACCGGTTTTCGATGCTATTGCAACTGCAATTTCCGGACTGACACACGAAGATCGCTGCGACCTGCGCCTGAATGGCATCGTACAAATCCCGCCATCCGAGTACCTTGCGCTCCCCATTCCGCCAGCACCTTGACCAAACCGGGCTATCCCTACGTCAATTTGCGCAAATGGTGGGCAAAACGTCCTTTTTGCCCGTGGACAAGGCACATGTTTTCCTCCCTTATACCGGCTGATCAAAACAAGCGCAGCCAATCCACGTGTCAGACACCGCCGTTATTGAAATCAGAAACCTGCACAAGGCGTACGGCCCCCTCGAAGTGCTGAAAGGCGTGGATATTCAGGCAAAACGGGGCGACGTGGTATCCCTCATCGGTTCGTCAGGTTCGGGCAAATCCACGCTCTTGAGATGCTGCAACCTGCTGGAAGACAGCCAGGAGGGCGAGGTGGTGTTCAAAGGCGAACAGGTCAGCTGGAAGGGCAGCGATCATGGGCGGCGCCCGTCGGACCCCAAGCAAGTGCTGCGCATCCGTACGAACCTGTCCATGGTGTTTCAGCAGTTCAATCTGTGGGCGCACATGACCATCCTGCAAAACGTGATGGAAGCGCCCTTGACCGTGCTGCGCCGCGATCCTGCAGAGGTCGAAAATGCCGCACGCGCATACTTGGACAAGGTGGGTATCGGCGACAAGTGCGACGCCTATCCCGCCCAGCTGTCGGGCGGCCAGCAACAACGGGCGGCCATTGCCCGCGCACTGTGCATGGAACCCGAAGCGCTGCTGTTTGACGAACCAACAAGTGCCCTGGACCCAGAACTGGAACAGGAAGTTGTCAGGGTGATCAAGAACTTGGCCGCCGAAGGGCGGACCATGCTGATTGTGACCCACGACATGAAACTGGCCCATGATGTCAGCGACCACATCGTGTTTCTGCACAAGGGCCTGATCGAAGAACAAGGACCGCCAGACGAGCTATTTGGCGCGCCCAAATCAGAACGACTGCGTGGGTTTCTATCTGCAACCCACGCCGCGTAACCAATAATCAACGGGAGAAACTCACATGAAATCCATCCTTCTTTCGACAGTGGCCGTTGCGATAACAGCCACCTTTGCAATGGCCGACGGCCACAGCGTCGTGCGCATGGGGACCGAGGGCGCCTACGCCCCCTACAATTTCATCAACGATGCTGGCGAAATTGACGGGTTCGAGCGCGAAGTGGGCGATGAACTGTGCCTGCGCGCTGAACTGACTTGCGAATGGGTCAAAAACGACTGGGACTCGATCATCCCCAACCTCGTGTCCGGCAACTACGACACGATCATCGCGGGCATGAGCATCACCGCTGAGCGCGACGAAGTGATCGACTTCACACAAGACTACTACCCGCCTACCGCTTCGGCCTATGTGGCTGGTTCGGAAGATGCCGATCTGGAAGGCGGCGTGGTCGCGGCGCAAACCGCAACGATCCAGGCGGGCTATATCGCGGAAAGCGGTGCCACGCTGGTCGAATTCGCCACACCCGAAGAGACCATCGCAGCCGTACGCAACGGCGAAGCGGATGCCGTCTTTGCCGACCGCGACTTCCTGGTGCCTATGGTCGAGGAATCGGGTGGCGACCTGTTGTTCGTGGGTGAGCCTGTACCGCTCGGCGGTGGTGTCGGCATGGGCCTGCGCGAAAGCGATGCGGAACTGCGTGGCAAGTTTGATGCAGCCATCACCTCCATGAAAGAGGATGGCACGCTCAACGAACTGCTGGTCAAATGGTTCGGCGACGAGGTCGCGACCTACTAATACGGTCCTTGCAGGCGCGGCACTGACCGCGCCTGCACCCTACACGTGGCACCGGCCCTACAGGCTGGCAGTCGCGCGAGGCCTCCGATGTTTTCTTACTGCGCTGATCCCAATACGCTGGACACGGTCAGATGGTTTTCCTGCTATCTGACGACGGGCGTCCACATGTCCTTTTATGCATCCTTCATAAAGGTCCTTGCTTTGCTGGCTGTCACCGCGCCAGTGGCATTGGGGGTCGGCTTTCTCGGCGCTATGGCCGCGCGGTCCGACCTTCTGCCCGTCAGCCTGCTGGGCAAAAGCTACATCGCGATCGTTCGCGGTGTGCCCGACGTGGCCTTTTTCCTCTTCTTCGTGATCGCACTCGATCAGATGTTCGAATATGTGCGCCACCGCGCAATTTGCCCGGACTGGACGCAACCTGTCCGGCAAGGCAGCGAGTTCCTGGTCTGTGCGCAGGCGAAACTGCCGCTGGGCAACGCCGCGGAATGGGTGCACGAAACCTACGGCTTCCTGCTGGCCGTGATCACTTTTGCTATCGTCTTCGGCGCCTTTGCCGCGAATGTGCTGTTCGGCGGCATGCGTGCCGTACCCCGCGCACAACTTGAAACGGCCGAGGCTTATGGTATGAGCCGTCGGCAGACCTTCTGGCGTGTTCTTGTTCCACAGATGTGGGTCTATGCGTTGCCCGGTCTGTCAAACCTTTGGATGGTGCTGATCAAGGCGACGCCGCTGCTGTTTCTCTTGGGCATTGAGGACATCGTGTATTGGGCGCGCGAGCTGGGCGGCACTAAAACATCGCGCTTTTCCAGCTACCCTCATGGCGACTGGCGCATGTGGTACTTCCTCGGGTTGCTGGCTTTCTACCTCATGATGACCCGCGTATCAGAAATCGTTCTTGAGCGTCTCATGCAGCGCCTGACCCACGGGCAGGCCACCACAGGTGGTGAAAAGCAACGCAAGAGGGTCGCCGCATGAGCTGTTGGGAAACGATCCAGGCTTACGCACTCCGCTCCGTCGGGTTTGGCGAGCGGCTGTTGCCGCGCTCGGACTTCACAATTTGCGAGCATTTCACACTGATCGGCTCAGGCATGATCTGGAATGTCTATTTCGGTATCGTGGCATTGATCAGCGGTTTCTTCCTTGCAACATTGCTGGCCGTCGGCAAAGCATCGAGCCGCGCACTTTATCGCAAACCGGCGGAATGGTTCATCTTCATATTCCGGGGCTCACCGCTCTTTATCCAGTTCTTCTTTGCCTATTTCCTGTTTCTCAACCTCAAGCGAACGAACGACTTTTTTGATCCGTTCACAGCCGCCTGGCTGGGGGCGCTGATCGTCCTGTTCCTGAACACCGCTGCCTACTCGGGTGAGATTTTCTATGGCGCGCTGCGCTCTATCCCCAAAGGGGATGTCGAGGCTGCGGATGCCTATGGCCTATCCGGCTGGTCACGCTTCCGGCGTGTGGTGTGGCCCACGATGTTGCGGCTGGCCTGGCCCGCCTACACGAACGAGGCGATCTTCCTGTTCCACGCAACCGCGCTGGTGTTCTTCTCAAGCTTTCCGGCATGGCAGCAACGCGGCGATGCGCTCTATTACGCGAGTCACTTCGCGGACAAGACCTTCAACCCCTTTGTGCCTTACCCGATCCTCGCCTTCTATTTCATCCTCTGTTCGCTCGCCATTATCGGTGTGTTCGGCCTGATCAACCGCCGCCTGAACCGGCATCTGCCCGCCAATACACGCCAGAAGATAAAGCTGCGCATGAATCTGATCCGGTGAAGCTAGAATGCCTCCGGCGGTCGTATTTTTAGTCAGAAGAAGAACGTGATGCACGATTGGCTGGTTGATAACCCTGAAATACGTGCGATCCGTGTCGCTGCTGCAGATCTGAACGGTGTGGCACGGGGCAAGCGGATGCCGGTGCGCTTTGCCAACAAGGTCACGGAAAGCGGCACCCGCTTTCCGATGTCTGTCCTCAACCTCGACATTTGGGGGGAGGACATCGAAGACAGCCCCCTCGTGATGGAGACCGGTGACCGGGACGGCGTGCTGCGTCCAACCGAGCGTGGCTTTGTCCCGATGCCATGGTTGAACACACCGACGGGCCTGCTGCCGATCTGGATGTTCCATGAAGATGGGCGGCCCTTCATGGGCGATCCCCGTCACGCGCTTGCAGCAGTCCAGAACCGGTTCGCTGCAAAAGGACTGACGCCAGTTGTTGCCGTCGAGCTTGAGTTTTTTCTGATCGATGACACCGGCAGTCGCCTGCGCGTGCCCCCGTCGCCGCGATCCGGCAAGCGCCGCGTGGCCGGAGAGATCATGTCCATGCGCACGCTCGACGCCTTCGACGACTTCTTTACCGAGCTCTATGACGCCTGCGAGACGATGGACATCCCCGCCGACACCGCCATTTCCGAAAGCGGGCTGGGTCAATTCGAAATCAACCTGATGCATCAGGCCGACGCGCTGAAGGCTGCTGATGACGCTTGGCTGTTCAAGATGCTGGTCAAGGGTCTGGCGCGCAAACACGGCTTCGCCGCGTCGTTCATGGCCAAACCCTATCCGGACTATGCGGGTAACGGGCTGCACATGCACTTCTCGGTGCTCGACAAGGATGGTAAGAACATCTTTGACGATGGGGGCGAAGCAGGCACGGACGCCCTGCGCCACGCCGTGCAAGGGTGTCTTGCCGCCATGCCCGGGTCCATGCTGATCTTTGCACCGCATGCCAATTCCTACGCGCGGCTTGTGCCAGGTGCCCACGCACCGACAGGCATCGCATGGGCCTATGAAAACCGCACGGCGGCCATCCGCATCCCGTCCGGCCCTTCCGCTGCCCGCCGGATCGAACACCGGGTGGCCGGGGGTGACGTGAACCCGTATCTCTCAATCGCTGCTGTCCTGGGCGCTGCGCTGAACGGAATGGAGGACGCGCAGGACCCACCCGCCCCAATCACCGGCAACGCCTACGCACAGGATCTGGAGCAGGTTCCCAGCACATGGGAAGACGCCATGGCGGCCTTTGCCGACAGTCCGCATATCGCACGCATCTTCGACGCTGAGCTGATCCGCAACATCGACATGACGAAGCGACAGGAAGCGCGCTACATGGCCGAACTCACGCCAGACGAGCAGACGGAAATCTACCTCGACTCTGTCTGAACCGCGCACTATCTTCGGCCCGTAACCCTCAGGTGATCCATGAAAATCGGCATTTTGCAAACCGGTCACGCGCCCGACGAAGTGTTGGGAACGCTTGGTGACTATGACACCATGTTCGCCCGCCTGCTGGACGGGCACGGCTTTGAGTTCGAAACCTTCAACGTGGTAGACATGGACTTCCCGGACGGCCCGGACGTGTGCGACGGCTGGCTGATCACCGGCTCGAAACACGGCGCATATGACGACCTTCCGTTCATCCCGCCGCTTGAGGACCTGATCCGCGGCATCCATGCGGCAAGCCGCCCGATGGTTGGCATCTGTTTCGGCCACCAGATCATCGCGCAGGCCATGGGCGGCAAGGTCGTGAAATTCGACGGCGGCTGGTCGGTGGGAAGACGCGAATACGACTACAAGGGCGAAACCCTGGCCGTGAACGCATGGCACCAGGATCAGGTCGTCGAGCTGCCGGAGGGGGCCGAGGTCATCGGCTCAAACGATTTCTGCGAAAACGCGGCACTGGTCTACGGCGACCGCATCTGGACCATACAGCCGCATCCCGAATTTGGCGCCGACATGGTGGATGCACTCGCCACCCATCGCGGACCCGGAGTTGTTCCTGGTTCGCTGCTCGACAATACCCGGGCGCAGCTGGACGCCCCCATACAAAGCCAAAAGGTGGCCGATGAAATGGCCGCCTTTCTCAAGCAGGGGGCCCTAGCACATGTCTGACGACTGGACATCCAAGCTGCCCGACGCGGCACGTGTCTACCTCGAAGGCAAACGGCTGGACGAAGTGGAATGCATCATCGCCGACTTGCCCGGCATCGCGCGGGGCAAGGCGGTGCCTGCCTCGAAATTCGTACGACAGGATTACTTCCACCTGCCCGACAGCATCTTCTACCAGACAATCACAGGCGACTGGGGCGAGGCCGCAGGCGAAGACGGGTTCATTGAAAAAGACATGATCCTGAAGCCCGACATGTCGACCGCAACGGCGGCACCGTGGACCGGCGACTGGACCCTTCAGGTGATCCACGACGCCTATGATCGCAAAGATCAGCCCGTGCCCTTCAGCCCGCGTAACGTGCTGAAACGGGTTGTGCAGCTCTACAACGACAACGGGTGGAAACCTGTTGTGGCGCCAGAAATGGAATTCTTCCTGATCGCGCGCAACCTGGACCCCGCACAGGAAATCAAACCCATGACAGGCCGCTCCGGCCGCCCGGCGGCGGCGCGACAGGCCTATTCCATGACGGCCGTGGACGAATTTGGCCCGGTCATCGACGACATCTATGACTTTGCCGAGGCGCAAGGTTTCGAGATTGACGGCATCACGCAGGAAGGCGGTGCAGGTCAGTTGGAGATCAACCTGCGTCACGGCGATCCGGTCAAGCTCGCGGACGAGGTGTTCTATTTCAAACGCCTGATCCGCGAAGCTGCGCTGCGCCACGATTGCTTTGCCACATTCATGGCCAAACCTATCGCGAACGAACCCGGAAGTGCGATGCACATCCACCATTCGATCATCGATATGGAAACTGGCCAAAACCTTTTCGTGGGTCCGCAAGACGGCGACACCGACGCGTTCTTCCACTTCATAGCGGGCCTGCAGAACCATCTGCCTGCAGCGCTTGCGGTCATGGCTCCGTTCGTCAATAGCTATCGCCGCTACGTGAAAGATCACGCTGCCCCCATCAACCTCGCTTGGGGCCGTGACAACCGCACAACGGGCATCCGTATTCCCCTGTCCGAGCCACAGGCGCGCCGCGTTGAAAACCGGATCGCAGGCATGGACTGCAACCCGTATCTGGGCATCGCGGCGTCGCTGGCCTGCGGGTATCTGGGACTTGTTCAGGAACAGCGACCCTCGGCCCAATTCCGGGGTGACGCCTATGAAGGCGACGGGGACATCCCGCGCGTGCTGGGATCGGCACTGGACTTGTTTGATCAAGCCACTGACCTGCACGCGGTACTGGGCGAAGAGTTCGCCCGCGTCTATTCGATTGTCAAACGCGCCGAATATGACGAGTTCCTGCAAGTGATTTCCCCATGGGAGCGCGAGCATTTGCTACTGAACGTCTAACTGGCAACCCGGCCCTTCGGGGAGGATTTTTCGGAAACAGGGAAGATGGACCTTCTGACCGCCAACGATCAACCGGGGGCCTATCCCGATAGCTGGTATGCCGCGACAGCCGATAGTCCGGCGCCCCGTGCGCCGTTACAGGGGGATGTACGGGCAGATGTGTGCATTGTCGGTGCTGGATATACAGGGCTGTCCGCAGCACTGCATCTGGCACAGGCCAGACGGTGCGTTGTTGTGTTGGAGTCGCATCGAGCAGGCTTTGGCGCTTCTGGACGTAATGGTGGGCAATTGGGCACCGGCCAAAGGGTTGAGCAGCCATACCTTGAGAAGATCGTTGGACCCGAGACTGCACGGCGCCTTTGGGACATGGGGCTGGAGGCGACCGACCTTGTCCGGCACCTGATCGACACGCACCAGATCGATTGCTTCTACCGCCCCGGCATCGCCTGGACCGCGGAAGACGAAAACAATGTGGCGGACCTGCACGCCTATGCAGATCACATGGACCGGCACTATGACCACCGCGTTGACGTACTGGACCGGGATGCGTTCCACGCCATCTGCCCCTCACCTGCCTATCGCGGCGGTGTCATTGATCACAAATCCGGCCACTTGCACCCTCTGCACTTTGCCCTTGGGCTGGCGACCGCCGCAGAAAGGGCCGGGGCAACGGTCCATGAAGGCAGCACTGTCACCAGCATCACAAACGGTGCACAGATCACGCTCAAGACTGACAATGGCTCTGTCACGGCAGATCACGCAATCCTCGCCTGCAACGGCTACCTGGGTGGGTTGAACGCCCCAGTCGCTGCCCGCGTCATGCCCATCAACAATTTCGTCACCGCCACCGCGCCGCTGGACGACCCCGCCAGTGTACTGACACAAGACATCGCCGTGTCAGACAGCCGCTTTGTGGTGAACTACTTCCGGCTGAGCCATGATAACCGCCTGCTGTTTGGTGGGGGTGAAAGCTATGGCTACCGCTTTCCCCGTGACATCGCGGCGAAGGTGCGCAAACCGATGACGCAAATCTTTCCGCATCTCGCTGATGTGCAGATCGACTATGCTTGGGGCGGAACGCTTGCGATCACGATGAAGCGTTTGCCTTACGTGGCCCGGCTGGCGCCCAACATGCTCAGCGCTTCGGGCTATTCCGGGCATGGCGTGGGTACAGCGACCCACGCAGGCATGCTGATGGCACAAGCGGTCCAAGGGCACACAGATGGCTTCGACACTATGGCTGCCATCCCCACAGCGCCTTTCCCGGGAGGGGCCAAACTGCGCAGCCCGCTCCTCGTCCTCGCCATGACCTGGTACGCTTTGCGCGACCGCCTCGGCCTGTAACGGCAGGCTTAATTCAGCCCAAACGTCACAAAACCGTTTCCTTTTGCGCTTATCGGATTTACAAAAACGAAAACCTATCATAAGGATTCTGAATATGTCCCTCCCCGACATGCACAGTGCCGAACCCATCCCCGCCGCCGCAAGACAAGAGATCGACCGCCTGCTGACCTCTGGTGACCTCTTCCGCTACACAGCACCCGAGGGCTCACCCGTCTCGCTTCTCGAGGCCGAATTCGCAGAACTGATGGGCAGCAAGTTCGCCCTCGCTGTCTCCTCATGCTCTGCCGCACTTTTCCTGTCGCTCAAGGCGCTCGACCTGCCGCGCGACGCGCGCGTGATGATCCCGGGCTTCACCTTTGCCGCGGTACCATCATCGATACTGCACGCCGACTGCCTGCCGGTCCTGTGCGAGGTGGACGACAATTACCGCGTCAACATTGATGACTTCGTTGAGAAGCTGCCAAGCGTACAGGCCGTTATCATCAGCCACATGCGCGGCCACACGTCCGACATGGACGCGATCATGACGCTGTGCTCCGCAGCAAGCATCCCGGTGATCGAGGATGCTGCCCACTCGCTAGGCACGCTCTGGAACGGGCGCAAGATCGGAACGATCGGCACAATCGGCTGCTTCTCGTTCCAGTCTTACAAGATGATCAACGCGGGCGAAGGCGGGATCATGATCACCGACGACGCCGATCTGGTGGCCCGCGCCATCATCATGTCGGGCGCATACGAACATAACTGGAAGAAACACCCGGTTCTGCAAGACGCTTTTGCCAAACACCAGAACCAATGGCCGCTCTATAACTTGCGCATGTCGAACCTGAGCGCTGCAGTCATCCGACCACAGCTTCCACATCTTGCCCAACGGGTCAAAGACGGGCGGTACAACCACGACCACGTGGCAGCCCTGCTGGACCAAAGCCCGCATATCGACGTGCCCTCCCCGCTGCATGGCGAAGTGCGCGCACCGGACTCGATCCAGTTCAACCTGATCGATATGAGCGATACACAGGTCGACAGCTTTGTTGCCGCAGCCGCCGATGCGGGGATCAAGGTGCAAGTGTTCGGCGCTAGTACGGACAACGCGCGTGCCTTCTGGAACTGGCAGTTCATTCCCGATCTGCCGGAGTTGCCAAAAACCCGCGCCATGCTGATGCGCGCCTGCGACGTGCGCCTGCCCGTGCATCTGCCCACCGGGACGCTGGACGCGGTTGCCGAGGCGCTGCTGTCAGCCGTGGATACAGCAACGACACCGATGAAAGCCTACGGCACCTGATCGTTTCTTCTTCCGACGGAAAGTATCACGAGGGAGGGTCAACGGCCCGGGGGCAGAGCCCCCATTCCCCCAAAGGCCTTCGCGCGGTAGCCTCCGCCCATGACAGAGCTTTCAAATGGCGCGGCCTGGATGAGCGGCCACATCGTTCCAATTTCGGAGGCCGCCATTCCGGTTACTGACTGGGGCCTAACACAGTCTGATATCGCCTATGACGTGGTGCCAGTTTGGCAAGACGCATTCTTTCGGCTGAAAGACTGCGTCGACCGCTTTATGGCCTCACTCGCGGCGGGTCGCTGTGACATCGGTATGGATCACGCGAGCTTTGTGCAGCACTGAAAGACCTGGTCGCGACCACCAGCTTGCAAGACGCGTATGTTGCCATCGTCGCCGCACGAGGACGCAACCCTGTCCTCGGCAGCCGCGATCCGCGCGATCGCAGCAACCACTTCCATGCCTGGTGCGTGCCTTACGTTCATATCATCAAGCCACAGGCGGCAGAACAAGGCACATCAGTCTGGATCCCAAATCCGTGCGCCGCATGCCAGCGGACTGCGTGAACACCAAGGTCGAGAACTACCACTGGGGCGACGTCACCTCGGGCCTGTTCGAAGGCAAGGGCAACGGGTTCGAAACGACACCCCTGCTCGACCATAACGACAACGTGACCGAAGGGCCGAGCTTCAACGTCTTCGCTGTGTTCAAAGACCCGGTGTCAACTCGGATCATGGGGGCCTGCACGGGATCACACGACGCACCGGACTCGAAATGTGTGCCAAGGCTGGGCTGACATCAGAAACACGGCCTCTCCCATTGGATGAGTTTCGGGGGAGCAGTCGAAGTTTTTCTGTCGTCATCTGGCGGTGGTGTCATCCCTGTTGCACGCGTCGACAACCAACACTTCTCGAACGACGCGGCTGGACCTACCACAACAGGTCTTCGTTCACTGTATTTCGATTGGATCATGCGTCCCGAACACCGACCGCCGGTATCCCGGCTCGACCCTCTTTCGGTCAACACGCGCGATTAGATCGGAATTTCCTTTGCGGACCCAGCTACCGGTTGCAGCGCCTCTTTGAATAGCTGATTTTATCGATTTTGAGTAATAACGGAACGCCTCTACCACAGGGCTATGAGGAGCCCTTCTTGCATTTTGGCAAACACTTCCGCCCATGTTGAGACTGTGCAAAAAACCAACCCTTAAAGCGGCAAAGCGTTGATCTGTGCGTCAAGCCTGATCTGAACAGTCGCACGGTCGGTCACCGTCATATCCGCAACAATCACTGCTACATCCGTAATCCCCAGAAACCGAAGCACGTGCTTGAGGTAAGGCGTGGCAAAGTCCATGTCCCCTTCGACGGGTGTTCACCAGTCGCGACAACCAAGTAGGCTGTCTTGCCGGTAGCAAGACCAACGTAAGTATGCTCCGGGTCGGGGCGGAAGGTGAGGCCGGGACGCGCAATTTGATCGATCCATGTCTTCAACGCTCCGGCGATATTGAAATTGTACATCGACACAGAGAGGATGAGGATGTCCGCGTCGAGCACTTCCCTGGCCAGCACATCAGAGATCGCCAGCTGGTTTTGCTGCACAGTCGTTCTCGCATCTGGAGGCGTGAAGCTGGCACCGATCCAATCCTCATTCAGAAACACAGCCTCCGCCCCGGCTTCCCGGGTGGTGACAGATACCCCTTCGTACTGGGCTTTCAGGGCTGCCACGAGCATTTCGCCTCCGGTGCGCGATGCTGATCCGGTCGCGCGGGCGCTGGAGTTGACGTGTAAGATTTTTGTCATGGAGCTTTCCAATCAGAGAATTGAACAAAGGGGCTTTTGGTCGGCCAAGAGGGGTTAGTGCGCCATCTTCTCGATCAACTCGATCCAGTCGCCGTGGGGATCCTCGATGAAAGCGATGACTTCTTTCACGTCAGTATCTTCCGGGGCAAATATCACCGGTCCCGCGCGGCAGGGCACTTTGACGCCAAGCGCCAACAAGCGTGTTTCCTTCGCGTCGCTGTCATCGGCCTCCAGCGCGGTGTGACCAGAGGGCGTACCCCGATCGCCTACACTCGGCATCACGTAGAGGATGCGGTTTGGAACGGGAGTGGCAGTCATCAGGGATTTCCTGTCAGCTATAGAGATATCATTTCGGGGAAGCAGCTTGCGCAACCGGGCGGGTCGGATCCTGTTTCCAGACGGCGAATGAGCCATCAAAGAGGGTCCCGGATGCACCGATCTGTTTCAGCGCCAGAAGGATCACCGTGGCCGCATAGCCCGACCCGCATGACGCGATCAGTGGCTTAGTGGCCCACTCTGGCGCCAGAGTCGTCAGAGCCGCCTTGATGCCGTCATTTTCCAGGAACAGGCCAGTTTCGGAAACCAGCATGGCGCTGAAGGGCACGTTGAGTGCGCCGGGAATATGTCCGGTGCGTGGGTCTTCAGGTTTGCCCGCAAAATTGACCGGACCTCGTGCGTCGATCACGCAGGCCGCGTCTTGCTTTGCCAGAAAACCGTCCAAATCGATCTTGAGACCGGCATTTAGTGTCGGGGCAAAGGTGCCAAGCGCGTAAACCGTTGGCTCTCTGGAAACGGGCAGGCCCTGCGCAGACCAATAAATCCAACCGCCGTTCAAAACACGCACATTGGTGAATCCCCAATGGCGCATCGCCAACCAGATACGCCCCGCTTGCATGTGCGACGAGCCGTCTTAGAGCACGACAAGGTCGTCCGCGTTGATACCGAGGGTCGCGAAGGATCGTTTTGCCAGTCCTTCATCGGCAATGTCAGCCAATCCGGGGGCAACATCTTGTGCGATGAAGTGTTCGGTCCAATCCAGGAAGGCGGCACCACGAATGTGTCCTGTCGCGTAGTCCTCGGGCAAGGCCCGCGCCGGTGTCGACCATGTGCCACGCACGTCAAACACCTTGACGTCTGGCACATCGAGCAACCTGTGCAGTTGTTCTGCCGAAATCAGGGGCGAGTGGCCGTCTACCACGCTGCGCCAATCCATACTGTTCATATGACCAATCCTTCCTGAACTATTGGACGCGCGCGATGTTGTCGGCGAGGTAGCTTTGCCACGTGGTGTCGGCGTCAAGATTGTAGCCTGCGACATCCGACCAGACCGATCTCAGCGTCTCAAATTCCTCTGGCTGCGTGTCCGGGGCGCTGAGCACCCGATGTGCGTAAACGAGGGCTGACGCGCGGGCGTTTGCCCAGCAATGCACCAGAACCTTGCGGTCTCCGACACTGTCCATTGCGGCCATGAACGCATCGAACGACGCATCATCTGGCGCGCGCCAATTCACGGGTACATGGATGTATTCGATACCTTGCGCTGCGAGGATGTCGCCCTGATCCGGGTTGTAGACACTCTCGCTTGGGGGCACGATGCTGATGACCACCTCGACACCAGCCGCGCCGGCGCTCTTGAGTTGATCTTTGGTAGGTTGGCCCGCCGTCAGTACGCTTTCCGAGTATTGATAGAAGTTGCGGGCGTCAGAAAGCTCGGCAAAGGCAGCTGTAACCGAGAGGGTGAGGCCCACAAGAGTGAGTGCGATGCAACGCATGAGATATCTCCTTTGAGGTCAGTTTTCGTGAGAAGCGGGTATGCTGTCAGAGCTCTATGTCGGCGGTCACGATGGGTGCGCCTGCGGTCTTGTGCGGGTTGCTACAAACACCCCAAGGCCAGCAATGATCATCCCCTGCCATGCAACTGGCGGCATGACCTCCCCAAGCACCAGCCATGCGACGGCGGCTGCCAAGGGGGGGAACGAGAAAGAACAGAGCGGAGACCTTTGACACTTCACCCGCGCGGATCATCGCCAAGAGCAAACCGATGGCGATCAGCGAGCTTGCGATGATGAGGTAGACTAGCGCTCCGATCAGTTGCCACGTCCATATAATCTGCATGCTCTCAAACGCGACGACGAAGGGCAGCACGCCCAGAAGGCCCGCCGAGAAACCGACCAGATTTGTCGTCACGGGGTGATGTGACACACCAAAGCGTTTTTCCCAGAGCGATCCTCCGGTGATCCCGATCAACGCAAGCGCGGCAAACAGAAAACCGATGGAGGACGGAGCCGCGATCTCGGAACGTGCCGTGAGGACAACAACCGCACCGGTCAGACCGAGGATCAAACCGACCCATTGCCGCCAGCTCACCGCCTCTCCCGCCCAACGCGGCGCGACAAGGCCCATGAGGATGGGTTGCATGGCGAGGATCAGCGCCAAGGTCCCAACGGACAGACCCGCGTTGAAGGACATGTAGCACATGCCAAAATACATCGCCTGAAGCAGAAACCCGACAATCGCGAGATGTCCCCATTCAGAGGGCGTATTCGGCAAAGGCGGCCGCAAGATCAGGAAGAGTACCGCCATGATGCCTACGACGCAGGCGAACCGCAGCGCCAGAAATGGCATGGGCTCGATATAGCCCAGCCCGAACTTTGCCGCGACATAGCCGGTGGACCACATCAAGAGAAAGATGCCCGGGGCGAAGGCAAGCCATGGCGGGTGTTGCGTCGTCATTCTGGATCCTCGACATGCAGCATCGTTTTGCCCCGCACGGGGTTACTTCATGATCGTCGTGTAGGTCTTGCTGACGATCTTCCACCCGACATTCAGGCGCAACAGCGTCAGAAGGTCGTGGTAGTTCAGCGTCGGCAAATCGATGGTCACCTTGACCAGGGCCATGTCGTTGTCGATCTCGATATGGGTGATCTCACTGCTGTTTGGCGGAAGCGCGCCGCTGTTTGCCAAAGCCTCCAACGCACTGCGTGGCGTCAGGACAAGGTTGCCTTCGGTGTCCAGTGAATTGAGGTTCACGCTGGAGTAAAATGCGTTTGCGATACGCGCGCCATCTCCGCCCCGGATGCCTTCCATGTAGTCGGTCACAGTCGCAACGATCTGTTCTTTGTCGGTGCCAGCCATAGGCCTTCCTTTCACGTCGTCTTGTTGTGACACAGACGTAGGAGGCCAGTTTCAATTGTTAAAATGAAATGATATGGATGCTGCCATGCAAAAAATTGAACGCGCTTTCACCGACGGCAACCTGCTCAAGACATTTATTGAAATTGCAGATTGCCGTAACCTTACTCTTGCCGCCTCGCGGTTGAACCGCAGCCAGTCAGCGATCAGCGTGCAAATCCGTAGGCTGGAGACCGAGTTGGACACCACGCTGTTCATACGTGAAGGTAAGGGGATGTCCCTGTCGTCCAGCGGTGAAAAGCTGTTGCCTGTTGCACGGCGCAGCTTGTTTGAGTTGTCAAAGGTGCAGTCCTTGTTCGCCACGCCCCTGAATGGTCGGATCAGGGTCGGCATTCCCGACGATTTCGATGAGGGGGTCTTGGAAAAGGCGTTGACCGAATTCAGCCTCTCCAACCCTGGCGTCGATGTGGTTGCGACCTCGGGCTGCACGGCGCGCTTTCCTGAAGCCATCCAAAAGGGTGAGTTGGATATCGCCGTTTGCTCGGCCGCAAGTGCTGTTCCGGGCGAAGTCTTTCGCGAACAGCAATCCGTGTGGGTCGCCAGCAAGACAATGCAACTTGGGGCACATGACCCGGTTCCGCTTGCGATCATCAATCATGGCTGCTGGATGGGCGAATTGCCCAAGGTCAAACTTGATGAACAAGGGCGCGACTATGGCGTGGCATTTGAGTGCAGCGGTATCATGAGCCAGAAAGCGGCTATTCGGGCCGGGTTCGCCGTGGGTATCCTGTATGAAAGCAACGTTGAACCCGGCATGAGAATTTTGACGAAGAAGGACAATTTCCCATCCCTTCCAAAGTTCAAGCGCGCGATCGTTATCGCGACAAATGCACCGCAAGATCTCGCCCGAGCGATGTCGCGCGCGATCAGGCAGGCAGTATGAGATTTGGGGCAGCCGATGCGCGTCCTTAAAAAACGACACTGCGTCGCCCAACGCAGCCTGTTCTTTCGGCATTGCGAGTGTAACCGTCGGCTTTAAAACTATGATCTACCACCGGAACGCGGAGGGTTTGCGCAGCGATCACAGGATGACCTACCTCTCTGGCCTTCAGCGTCATCGCAGCACACATGTTGCCGCCTGCGCTGTCGTCCATGAGTGCTAGGCGGTTGGGGTCAGTCAAAATGCTTTGGCCACTTTCGACAAATTAAGGTCAACGCGGCCCAACACTCATTGGCCGGCCTGGGCAATTTGACATCTGTGGCCCTAGGGTAGTTCAAACGGACGACAATTGCCCCAGCTGGTTAGCCAACAATTGGCCGAAGGCTTCGCGGACAGCTT
Organism: uncultured Tateyamaria sp.; assembly: GCF_947504105.1. Classification (GTDB taxonomy): domain Bacteria; phylum Pseudomonadota; class Alphaproteobacteria; order Rhodobacterales; family Rhodobacteraceae; genus Tateyamaria. The sequence goes on along the minus strand of NZ_CANNGP010000044.1, from coordinate 384 downwards.
CAGGCGGAGTACCTTAAATCCAAGGAATGCTCTCATCCGCGCACTCGGCCAACTGCGCGACAATTGCTTGTTGTTCTGGATCTACGGTATGCGGCCTCTCTTCATTTGATGGTTTGCCGTACCAACCATGAAGTAACGGGCGGCCATTCGGACTAAGGAAACAGATGGTTATGAATCCTTTGAGTGATAGAACTGGATGGAGCATTCCCTCGCGATTTTAGTCGACATAGTTATCGCCAGTTGAGGACAATCTGCCCAGTCCAGACCTTTAAACAACGCCTAAACGCCGTTGCGCAGCGCGCGCCATAGCCGATGGGGTGGATGGCTCCCGCTCCCCCGGCGTCGCAATGCGCCATAGTGCAGGTGTCATTATCTGCGATAGAG
>NZ_CANNGP010000043.1 GCF_947504105.1 uncultured Tateyamaria sp. | reverse complement strand
TGGAGAGGTATAAGGTGGGGCGGTCTGTACATCATATTGTGGACGAAAGCGCCGTGAGAGGCTAGTCTCGTGGCATGGTCATGTAATTCGTGAGACTCATGTTTGATTTTCTTCTTTGTTTTCAGTGATAGCTCGGTAAGATTATCTTTAGGATGATAAAGTTATTTTTGAGATGATAACTTTAACTGTGAGACTGTCTGTTTTGTGGATAACTTCGAACTTTGGCGGATGAAGCAAGTGACAAAGCACTGAAGAGGGCCGAGGTGCTTAGGCCGCGCTTGTCGTCGCTTGCTCAGGGTCAAAGTGTCGGGGACACCATTGAGGCTGCGGCGGCACAGTTGGGTGTTTCGAGGAGCACAGCCTAGCGCATACTGGGTCGGTTGCGTGAGAACGATGGCCGCGCCATCCGTCCTTTCCATCTGTCTTTGCCTGGACCAGTGTGTGCGTCCGAAGTCCATCCGGACTCCGAGTTCGCTGGAGAAATTGTATTGGCCGACGGCCGGGATTTTCGCAGTGACGCCTTCCGATCGACCTGTGCGGAATGGGGTATCTCGATCAAGTACCGTCCGCCTGGCCACCGCTTGCTAATGATATCTTCACGAACCCGTCGTGCGATGTCCTCATCCGCCATGTTGATCCGAATATGAACTCCGATGTCAGCAAGTTCGATTGCGGTCAGCAACTGCCAGCTTGAATAGAAATCCTGGACATTATCACTGTCATGAAGGTTCGGCTGAGCATCGCTTGAAACACGGACTCGGCGCTCTCTATGCGGCACAATCGTCTGTTGCTCTGGGCGTTTCAGAAATTCCAACCATTCAGGCTTTGGTGCGTCAAAGGGATGAGTGTCGCCCCTCAGACTTCTCATCCCCGCATCTTGCAGAGCATTCCAGAGGTCTGCCGCTGCGTCCATGCGGGGGCCATCGGGTTCGACCGGATCCTGTAGTTCTGGCACTTCTCTTCTACGGGTTTCCTGCCAGATCCGTCGTGCAACGGGATCTGGCCAGTGAAGGCGCATGCGTGGTCGAAGAGGTCTCAGTTCCTCGAGGCTTTCGAGTAGTGAAGGACCAGCGGACTCTCCACGAAATGCTTTCAGCTTTCCCAGATCGGATGCAAATGACGACGCTCTTATGTACCGGCCGACAGTTATGCGCGCTCTGTAGTCTATGCCAGTTTGCCTCATTGGTGACTGTCACTCTTGAGCAGGAAGATTCGTTGCAATCTATATGCAACGCATACCTCGAAAGGCTGACTTATTGATTGATTTCAAGATGATAATCGTTTCACTCACGAGACATCAGTTGTGAGAAACATCAACCGCCGTAATCGTTTCAAAATACCTGAAACGAAAACTTGATTCGGCGGAAAACATATCTATAACAGCGTGATAATCGCTTCACCCATGTGGAAAATCGTTTCATGGCTCTCTCAGATCAAGACATCCTTGATTTCGTTGCCCAAAACCCGGGTTCCGGGCGCGATGCGATCCGCAAAGGTGTAGCAAGGGACGTAAGTGAAACGACCGTTTGGCGCGCGCTCAAGAGGCTCGTTGACGGAGGTCGCCTTGAGGTATCTGGCAAAGGAAGGGCGACGGGCTATCAAGTTGCCGGCTCGGCGGTCGTGCGCGCCCATCTTTCCGAACCGTACAACCGGCGCCCGCCAATTGGCTATAAGCCAGAGTTCTTGGACGCCTACATACCTGACAAGACCTGGTACTTGTCACAGGTTGACCGAGATCGAATGCTAGAGGCGGGACGGCCTCAAGGCGGTGCAATGTCAGCCGGCACGTACGCGCGGCGCATCCTTGAGCAGCTCTTGGTCGATCTTAGTTGGGCATCCTCGCGGATGGAGGGCAACACTTACGACATTCTGCAAACGGAGCGGCTCATCCGGTTTGGCGAGGAAGCGGAAGGCAAGGATCGCAAGGAAGCTTTGATGATCCTGAACCACAAAGAGGCCATCCAATATGTCGTGGATAACCTGGAAGAAGTCAGTCTCCGCCGCCCCGACCTCTTTGCAATCCATACGCTTTTATCCGATGGCCTCTTGGCTGATCCGGCGATGTCCGGACGTTTACGGGCCATGCCTGTCGGGATTTCGCATTCGAGCTACAGGCCACTTGATGAAGCTGTAACCATCGAAGAAGAGTTTGACATCCTCCTTCAGAAAGCAGCGCAGATCACAGATCCTTTCGAACAGTCATTCTTTTTGCTTGTGCATATCCCCTATTTGCAAGGATTTGCGGACATCAATAAGCGAACGTCCCGCGTGGCATCCAACATTCCCCTGTTGAAGTCCGACCTCGCGCCCATGTCGTTTACAACGATGGATGACCGGGACTATATTGATGGATTGATCGGCATCTATGAGTTGAACAACGTGTCCCTCTTTCGGGAAGTGTACATCGATGCCTACCTTGCCTCCGTGGAGAAGTACCGGGTCCTCAGAGCAGAGGTAGAAAGCCCGCACAAAGCGGCGATTGCATACAGAGGCTTTGTCCGTGCTGCAGTCAGACGAAGCGTTCTTGAGTTCAAGGGTTTTAAATACGATGACGTCATGATCATGGCGGCGGAGGCTGGTGTGCCCGAGGCTGATCAAGAAAGCGTGGTCGCATATGTGGCTGAGCAGCTCGCGGGTTTACATGAAGGCAATGTTATTCGCTATCGCCTCAAACCGGACGATCTCACAGGTGTGACACTAGCCTGATCTGCCTTCCACTACGTCAATTCGGTCGAACGCGTCCGGTATACGTGACGAAACGCGCGGCTTGCCGATGCGAGACTGGCTGGGTTCGCCAAGCCTTGAACGTCAGACAGCTTTGGCTTTCGGGGCAAAGATAGCGGTCATTGTCGGGATCCCAGGTGTAGTCGGATCGCGACCATGTTCCATCCTGTCGCGCAGATTTATCGACAACGGGAATGAATGGCAGAATTTGTCGATCCAGCGCGAGCTAGGCAAGGTTCTTTGCAGAGCCGTAGGCAGTGTCGGCAGCAACCCAGTTTGGTTTCAGCCTGAAGCGTTCGTTGGTGCGGTCAATCATGCGTCGGGATGTGCCGACTTCAGCGGTCTTGACGGAACTGCTGGCCTCGACATCGACAAAGCGTTTTATTATACAAAAAACATACACACGATGAACGCCTGGCCGGACACTGCGGAAATTTACACCCAAACCTCAAATCTAGCATTGCCATTCAGCGACGATGCGCTGCCGGTGCAGGAATCAGACAGTAAGAATATGCTCGCCAATGCACTTCTCCGACTATATCAGCCAAGACGCTTCGATGCAGTGGTCGACCTTGTCCGCGATCCAAGAAACGGTCACACACGCATCATGCTTCTTGAGCCTTTGCTTCGCGTGCGCAATCGTCGTGCGGGTGCAATGGAAATACTGAAAGAACTCATGGCAGACCCAATACTTGAGACTGAACTATCTGAACGCGGTGTGGGTTAGGGCCGGTTGGCCGGACGCTTATGGATTGACGCGCGACCTACGCAATCGAAACACCGGGCGCCGCCGTCTGCTGACAAATCTCCCGCTTCTCGCCATCAGACCGCGTTCGACGCTTCCGCCGCTTGCCCATAAAACCTCCTCTTGGTGTCCAATTATTCTAGTGGACACTTAGCGCACCCCGCACCGCCCCATTAGGTCGGGTTCAACGGACACTCACTTCTTAAACATAGGGACGGACCACTCAAGTGGGGGGGCTCAATGGCGGTTGTAGAACTCAATCCATTTTCTGACACCGGCCATCGCCTCTGATCCGGTTTCCCAGGCATGCAAATGGACGCATTTATATTTCAAGGATCGCCAGAGCCCCTCCACGAAAATGTTGTCAAGGACGCGGCCCCTGCCGTCCATCGAGATGCGCATGCCGGATCCGCACAGCCGGTCAGTCCACTTCCATTGATGGACCATCGTTGGATGGATCTCAAACCGACTGGCCAGTTCGTTGACCGTCTGCTCGCCTTTCAGTGCTTCCAACGCCACCTTGGCCTTGAGTTCTGGATGGCGTTGCTCCCGTTTCGACACTCCCGATCTCCTTCAGGTTGAAGATCAGCAGACAACAAATCGCAGCTTACGTCAGTGTCCGAAGGACGGGACGAATTCAGTGCCAAGCGACACCAAACGCCCCCGTCCGTATCCCACAGCGCAATTCGGCTGCCGTCGGCCTTGAGGGCGTTTGGCTACGGCAAGCCCGATGCCCTGCACTTCGCCAGTGATCACAGCGAGGTGTTCTGAGGCGATTACCCCAAGGCTGCTATGATGGCGTCCGTTCCAGTGACCGTGGCCACGTTCTGCATGGCGAAATTGATCGACGCGCGGTGCCAGTCGTCGTTCATGGTGGAACAGGCATCCTCGGGCACGATCATGTGAAATCCTTTATCGGCTCCGGTCCGGGCCGTGTGCTCGACGCTCATGTTGGTCCAGGAACCTGCGTTGATGATCGTATCCCGCCCGCCATGGTGCAGGTAACTTTCCAGCCGTGATGTTTCCCATGCACTCATCGACATTTTCTCGACCACCAGATCGCCCTGCTGCGGTTCCAGACCAGCGGCGGGTGCCACGCCCCAGGTGCCGCGCACCAGCGCGTTCTCGCCTTTCAGGCCACGCATCAGTTCGGCGTGCTGTGCGAGGTAGGGATGCCCCGGCTCGCAGACCATCCAGACATGGATCACCATCACCCCCCTGGCGCGGGCCGCAGCCGCCAGACGCGCGGCATTGGCCACCACGTTCTGGCTGCGGGCGTGATCGGGGCTGCCGGTTGCGGCAAAGGCGCCGCCATCGATCATCACATCGTTCTGCAAATCCTGCAGGATAAGGGCGCAGCGCGCAGGCTCGATCCGGTCGATCCGGTCCCGCAGTTGCAGCTCCTCGGTCTGGACCGCGGGAGCAGCGGGTGCAGGGGCTGAGGTGGCCGCATGCGGGGTCATGAATTTTTCGGCCTTGCCATGGGTTCCGGTGCGGACTGAATAGACGGAAGTTTCGGCGCAGATGTAGAGCGTACCCCAGTCGCGGTCACCCCAATGCAGGTTGGCCGCCATCTCCGGCAGCAGGATCTCGCCCAGCTTCATCCCGTGGAAATCATAGACCCAGATGCCCCCCGGCGCAGTGACGAAGATGTTGCCGTCGCAGTCCGCCTTCATGCCATCCGGCACACCGGCGCGCAGTTCTTCACGGATGCCGCTGGCGAAGATACGCGCGTTGGTCAGCATTCCCTCGTCGGGCAGATCGAACATCCGGATATTGGCCTGATCGGTGTCGTTGACCCAGATGAAGCGCTCGCAGGGCGACAGGCACAGCCCGTTGGGTTGGTTGAACATGTAACGGTCCGAAACCAGCACCGGCTCGGCGCCCGGTTGATGTCCGGGCGGCAGCATATAGACCCCCTGAAACCCCATCTGCGTGGGGCGGGGCACGCCAAAATGTTCCAGCCGCCCGTAGGTGGGGTCGGTGAAGAAAATCGCGCCGTCGCGGCGCATGACGATGTCATTGGGCGAGTTCAGCTCTCGCCCCTCGTAATGGGTGGCCAGCACCTCGCGAGTCCCGTCACGGAGCTGCCGCACCACCGAAGAGGTCGCATGTTCGCAGACCAGCAGGTTCAGATCGGCATCATAGGTCATGCCGTTGCCCTTGTTTGAGGGCCGCGCAATTTCGCGCACCCCCTGCCCCGGCACATATTGCCGCCGCACATCGCCGGGCATATCCGAAAAGATCAACGATTGCGCCACCGGATGCCACAGCGGGCCTTCGGTAAAAATATAGCCAGTGCCGATCTGGCGCACCGGTTCATGGGGTTCGACCAGCTTGTTAAAGCGGTCATCCAGCGCTTTATGGGCCATGCGTTCGGTCCTTTTTCCAGTGGTGAAGGGTGGGACCATCGGCGCCGAAGATCGGGTCAGTCGCAGGCCGGGTGACGGCGGCGATCCGGGTCTGAGCGACCTCAAGGGGCATGCCGCCCGCCTCGTTGATCACCCGGTCGGTCTGATCCGCCGAGCCTGTTACCGCCCTCCGGATCAGCGGAACCGGCGGCGCGGGATTGTTCGGGGTACCGCCGTCCGACACCGAAAACATCAAGGCATCCACACGGGCTGCGCTGCGGCTGCGGGCAAGCTGTGCCGTCTGGGGCATGCGCCGGGCGGAGGCATCGGCCTGGCTCACATCGGGAACCAGTCGCGCTTGGGCAAGGTTTCGGTCAGCGGTCCGGGCACCTGCATGCCCAAGCGCCCGACCACATGTGCGTGCTCGATCCTGGCCGGCTTGTCGTGGATCGGCAGCAGGAAGGTGTAGTTCTGCAACAGCTTCTTGATGGCACCCTTCTCTTCACGCTTGGTCTGGCTGTGATTGCCTGTCGTGCGTGGTTCCATCCAATTGTTGGTCATCACGTGGTTCACAATCTGGTCGTTGAAATCATAGATCACGTCGCCGCAGATACAGGCCAGCCCCTCGGTGGTTTCCACGATCACATTCATCGACCCTTCGGTATGCGCACCGGCGGCCTCGCACCACACGCCGGGGATGATCTCCTCGGCACCGGTGATGTCGAGATCAAGGAACCGCATCGCTTCGGGCTCGTAGATGCGATCCACCAGATGCTTGATGTCGGGTTTGGGATATTGCGGGTACATGATGCCCGAGACCGAAAACTCCATCTCGCGCCGGTTAATGCAAACGGTCGTATTCATCGGGAACAGGTCGTCCTTGCCCGCGTGGTCGATATGCAGATGGGTATGCAGAATATAGCGGATATCGCCCAGTTTCAGCCCGTGTTTGGCCAATTGGTTTTCGATCATGTTGTCGTGGAACTGCAGCCCGCGCATGCCCAGAGATTCCATGATGGCGTTGTCGCGGTATCCGGTATCCACCAGCACCGGATAGGCGCCCCCGGTGATCAGAAAGCCATAGACCGGCACCCGCCGGGTGCGGCCGCATTCGTGACCGAGCACCAGAAACGATGTTTCTAGCTCGATATCGCCATAGTCCAGAACGTGAATTTGAAGAGCCATCAGGTCAATTCTCCCCTTGCTTTAAGTGTCCAGGCGGTAGACCCGGGCTGCGGTTTTGTTGAAAACATGATCGTGCTGTGCCTTGGGCACCGCGGCGAGATGGGCCGCGAAGAGATCAGCGTAGCCTGTCCAGAGTTTTTCGATCGGATAGTTGGAGCCGTAAAGGCAACGCTCGGGCCCGAAGAGTTTCAGCGCGGTCTTAGCCTGATCGGCGATATGCGCCGGCTCGTTGCGGTGAATGAAGGTGCCCAGACCGGAAAGTTTGCAGACCACGTTCTCACACTCCGCCAGCGCTGCCATGCCCTTGCGCCAGAGCGCCCGGCCCGTTTTGCTGGTATCCTCCAGCATGCCCGCGTGCTGCAGCACAAAGGTCACCTCCGGACAGGCCCTGGCCAGTTTCACCGCGCCTGGCATCTGCCCGGCAAAAACTTGTAGATCGAAACTGAACCCGTGTTTGGCAAGCTGTGCCACGTTCTCCTGCACCCGTGGATCCTCGCAAAGATCGGCATGCGGCGCGAAACGGTAAAGCGGGTTCTCATGCCAGTGGAACTGGTGCCGGATGCCCGCAACGCCGGGGATGTCTCCCAGTTGCGCCAGCGTTGCGGAACAATTGCGGCTGGTCATATCGGCAAAGGCCACAATGGCCATGGGCCAGCCCGCCCGCGCGCTTTGTGCTGCCACCCAGCGCGCCTCGTCCAGCGCCCAGTTGGGCGCCCAGTTCGCCTGTACATAGACTGACGCGGTGATCCCGGTGCCGCGGATGTCGTCCAGGTATTCCTCGATCAGATAGTCGCGCTTGATCGGGGCATAGGGCCCAAAAATACGCGGCTGCTCCGGGCCCAGGAGCCAGGGCAGATCAGCTTGCCGCCAGATGTGGTGATGCGCATCGATCATGCGGCCCTCGCAATATTCAGGATATGGGTGCAGATGGCGTCGGTACTCGCCCCGCTGGAAAGATGATCAAGCCACGGCAGGACGCCCTGCAATGCCGCGGTTTCGGGCCGAAAGGCCGGGCCTTCGGCCAGCGGCGTCAGCCAGTGCAATCGCCAGGCGAGGCGGGAGAGCCTTGCGGTTGCCTCGATCATCTGCACAGGATCGCCGCGTTCCAACCCGTCCGACAACACAATCACCAGTGCCCCGCGCGCCAGACCCGCGTATCGCGGCACTGCGAGAAAAGCCGACAGCGCCTCGCCCAGCCGCGTGCCTCCGTCGAGATCGGCCACCGCCTCCGACACACGCCGCAGCGCTGCACCCCGGTCAGCCAGATGCAGCGGCCCAGTGACGCGGGTGAGCCTCGTGCCAAGAGTAAAGACCTCGGCCCGCTGGGCCGCCTGCACCAGAACATGCGCAAACGCCAGCAGTTCGTCGGAGCGGTCCTTCATCGAACCCGAGACATCGATCAGGCAGACGATCCGCCGCTGCCGCCGTTTCCGCGCGCTGCGGGGCAGCTCGAAAATGTCCCCGTCGGTGCGCGCGGCCAGCCGCAGCATGCGCCTCAGATCGATCCGATCGCCGTGCCGGTTGGGCCTACGGCGGTAGGACAGCCGCTCGGGCAAGCGTTCCGACGCCTCGCGGGCAAAACTCTCCAGTGCGGCTTGCGGATGCATGATGACGGGTCGGCTGGTCAGGCGCTCCACACCCGTGGCCTCTTCGCCCGCCGGCTCGTCGACCTCCTCTATCTCCACCTCCGCGCTTTCATCGGTGGGCTCGATGGCGTCGGTCTCGCTCTCGTCCTCGGTTTGCGCGTCCGCGGCGATGATCTGGCCCTCAAAGATCGCCGCGAAGATGGCATCGAATTCCCCGCGCCTCTCGGGCGGGATCGCAAAGAGCGCCAAAGCCGCCTGCCGCACATCGCCAATACCGCGCGGACCCAGAGCGCCCACAGCGGCAATGAACCCCTGCGTCTGATCCGGCGAGACTGCGACCCCCGCCTGCCGCAGCGCCACGGACAGCGCAAAGAAGGGTTGCAGGACGCGCGCACTCATGCCGCTTCCCCCGGCAGCAATTCGGGCAGGCGCGCACCCAGATAGCTCAGATCATCCTGATCCTTCAGCGCCACACCGATCGCGCGTCGGAACGCATCCGGCCAACTGGCTCCTTGAGCATTGAGCAGCGTCGCAGCCTCGGCCCATTCCACCGTTTCGGCCACGCCTGGTGGTTTGGCCAGCGGTTCGGCGCGCATCAACCCCACAGAAGCGACCACCGCCCGCGCAGTGGCCTGCGCGACGGAAGAGGCGCGCATCAACACGATATCCGCTTCAAGCTGCGGATCGGGATAGTCGATCCAGTGGTAGACGCAACGCCGCCGTAACGCTTCGTGCAGGTCGCGGGTGCGGTTCGAGGTCAGGACCACCACCGGCGGCCTGCTGGCCCGCTCGGTACCCGTCTCGGGGATCGAGATCGTGAAATCCGACAGGAACTCCAGCAGGAAGGCTTCGAATTCCTGATCCGCGCGGTCAATCTCGTCAATCAGCAGCAACGACGTGGCCGGGTTGCGCAAGGCCGCCAGCAAGGGACGCTCCAGCAGGTAGTCCGGTCCGTAAAGGTTGATCTCCGCTTGCCCGTCGGCCTGCCGCAGGGCCAGCATCTGGCGCGGATAGTTCCACTCATAGAGCGCGGCTGCGGCATCGATACCCTCGTAGCATTGCAGCCGGATCAACTGCCGCGCCAGCACGCCCGCCATCGCCTTTGCCGCTTCGGTCTTGCCAACGCCCGGCGCACCTTCGAGCAGCAGTGGCTTGGACAGGGCCAATGAAAGATAAGCCGCGGTGGATAGCTCCGGCGAGGCCACATATTGCGCATCCCGCAAAGCGGTGCCGAGCGCCTCGGGGCTGCTGACCCCGGCGATATCGGGCGTGACCGACACCTACTGCGTACCCGGCCGCCGCGGCCCCGGCTTCGCGCCACCCTGGGCCTGCAGGCCGCGCAAGATCTTTTCCGGCGTGATCGGCAGCTTGTCGACGCGCACGCCCACCGCATTGTAGACCGCATTCGCCACCGCCGGCAGCACCGGGTTGGCGCACATCTCGCCGGGGCCCTTGCCGCCATAGGGTGCATCCGCCGCAGGCCGTTCCAGCACCGCGATGTCATGCGGCACGATCTCGCCGGGTCCTGGCATCAGATAGGTGTTGAAATCCTCCGGCCCGTGGGCGCGGTCGGGATAATAGGGCTCGGTGGTCTCGTATAGCGCATGGCTCACGCCCATCCATGCCCCACCGATTAGCTGCTGTTCCACCAGCTTGGGGTTCAGCGCCCGGCCCACCTCATAGGCGGAGTTGATCTTGTCCACCGTCACCTCACCGGTCTCGTCATCCACCGTCAGATCAACGATCAGGGCGGCATGGGCGTAGGTGGTCACCGGGCTCATCTCGCCAGTGTCGGGATCCACACCGGAGGGCTCGATCAGGAAAATGCCGCGCCCCGAAAGTGTGCGGCCCTGTTTGAATTGCGCGGCGATAGCCGTCTCCGCCACGGTAATCTTGCGCTGCGGCGCGCCCTTGACATGGATATTGCCTTGCCCGTCGGTATCGAGGTCGGTGGCGTTGACCTCCAGTTCCTCGGCCGCCGCTTCCATCATCTGCGCGCGCGCTTCCGAGGAAGCACGGATCACCGCATTGCCGACCCGGTGGGTGCCGCGCGAGGCAAAGGAGCCCATGTCATGCGGCCCGGTGTCGCTGTCGGCAGTGTCCACATAGACGTCCTCCATCGGCACGCCCAAAGCTTCCGCCGCGATCTGCCGGGTGACGGATTTCATCCCCTGGCCCAGATCGATGGCGCTGAGCGTCACCATGAACTTACCGTCCGGTGTCGAATGGACGAGCGCTTGGGCCGGGTCGCCGCCAAGGTTCATGCCGATGGGGTAGTTGATGGCGGCAAAGCCGCGTCCTGCATATCTGGTCATCAGCGCCGCCTCGATCCGGAGAGGAACTGCGACACCCCGGGCCGTCTGACGCCCCGGTCAAAGGGTTTGGGCGGCGATGGCGGCGCAGATGGCGGCACCGGTGGCGTCGGCTGGGCCGCGGCGGGGGGCGTTGGCGTCGCAGCGGCAGGTCGGGCCGGTGGCGATGGTGCGACGGGAGACGCGGCAACCGGAGCGGCGGCGGCAGGCGCGGATGTTGCCCCAGGGATGGCATGGCCAATCCGCTCGGCCAGAATCTCCATGTCGGGGCGCTGGACCGACACTGCCTCCATGGTGCGGCCATGGGTGCCGGCGACCAGACGTTTGGTGCCAGGTGCTGGCGCCGTGGAGGCCACACGCCCTTCCTTGCGCGCGCCGACGCGCCCTTCTTCATCAAGCGCAGTTTCGGGAATGGCCGCGCGCTGCGCATCGCTGCCTGCCAGTGAACTGGCTGCCTTATCCTGCGCAGAGAGCGTCCAGCCCGCCTTGTCGGCAGCAACCTGACAACATTCCACCAGAGCGCAGTTCTTGGCCACCCGACGGTGTGCCTTCATATCGCCGTCGCGATAACTGTTGAGGATCCGCAGCGAGATCGGGTCGAGCCCCGTCGCCTCCGCGACCCGGTCCATGTGGCATTCGATGGCGAAATCCACACCGGTGATGCCGAAGCCGCGCATTGCGGTCGCAGGCGTGCGGTTGGTGAACACGCAGAACACGTTCGAGGCCACATTCGGGATCGTGTAGGGCCCGGGCAGATGACCGGTACCCTTGTGGCCCGCGTAAGAGCTGAGCCGCGTATAGGCGCCCGCGTCGAAAAAGCCGGTGAATTCACGCGCGATGATCCTACCGTCGGCCATCACGCCGTCCTTGATGCGCCAGCGCTCGGCACCGCGAGGAGCGCCGACCTGCATCTCTTCCGGGCGGTCCCACTGGAACTTGACCGGCCGCCCAGTCAGCACAGCACCCAGAACCGCCATCGGTTCGGTGATGCTGTCGACCTTACCACCAAAACCGCCGCCCACCGTGCCACCGATGAAATGCAGCCGCGAGGATGGCAGGTCCAGCAACTTGGCGGTGGTGCCGAGCGAAAAGAACAACGCCTGCGTGCCGGTATGGCAGACGAAGCGGTCGGCGGTTTCCGGCGCGGCGATAGCACCGCAAGTCTCGATGGGTGCCTGCTCGATAGGCGACATCTCGTATTCCGCCTCGATCAGGTGATCGGCCTGCGCGAAGGCCGCCGTCACATCGCCGAAGCGCAGCTTGACGTGATCGTAGGGTTCATAGGTGAAACTGTTATCGGAATAGGCCGGGTTGACCGAGGGTGCGCCAGGGGCGATGGCCTCTTCCGGGTCGAGCACATGGGGCAGGACTTCCCAGTCCACGCGCACCGCGGCACAGGCGGCACGGGCGATGGCTTCGGTCTCGGCGATGATCGCCAGCACCGGCTCGCCGCGATAACGCACAATCGGGTCCGAGAGCAGCTGTTCATCGTCCTCGCCAAAGCCGATCAGGCTGAGCAGCGTGTTGATGTTGTGCGGCACATCTGAGGGGCGCACGACCCGGCGCACACCCGGCAATGCCTCTGCGGCAGAGGCATCGACTGAGCGTACCCGCGCGTGATGATGCGGCGAGCGCACACAGCGCATGTGCAGCAAACCGTCGAAGAGGTGATCGTCGTAATAGGCGGTACGCCCGGTGACATGGCCTTCGATATCCTGCCGGGTGTGCGGCTTGCCGATCTCGTTCAGATCGTCGCGGCGCTCATCTGCGAAAAGGTCCTTGCGGAATTCAACGCTCATGCCGCCCTCCCCTGCATGCGGGCCGCTGCCGTCAGGATCGCATCTACGATGGGCCCATACCCGGTGCAGCGGCACAGATTGCCGCTGATCGCCTCGATCACTTCCTCCCGGGTGGGGCGCGGGTTCTCGGCCAGAAGCGCCTTGGCGACCATCAGCATGCCACCTGTGCAAAACCCGCATTGCGCGGCGAAACCTTCCATGAAGGCCGTTTGCAGCGGGTGCAACTCCGGCCCGGCCGCCAGCCCGCCGGTGGTTTCCACCCGTCGACTTGCGGCGGCTTCAGCCAGTGTCAGGCAGCTCAGATGCGGCGCCCCGTCGATCAGCACGGTGCAGGCCCCGCAGGTGCCCTGACCGCAGCCGAACTTGGGCGACAGATCCCCGGCTCCGCGCCGCAGCGCCTCGAGCAGGTTCTGACCCTCCTCGACGAAAACCCCCGTCTCGGCATCGTTGAGGGTGAAGGACATGGGCTTTTTCGGCATCAGCTTTCTCCCAGAAGGCAGCGGCGTAGGTAAATGGGTGCAACCTGGGCACGGTACCAGGCTGAGGCCAGCGCATCGTCAGCGGGGGAGAGATCCTCAAGGCAGGCGGCACATGCGGGTCCGACGCCGTCCGTATCCAGGCGCACGCCCTGCAGGGCAACCTCTGCCGCGCGGGCGCGCAACGGGGTCGGCCCCATGGCACCAAAGGCAATGCGGGCGCTGCTGGCGGAACTTCCGGTGCCGTCCAGACGCGCGGCAATCGACATCACCGACACGCCTTTGGGCCGGGTGCGGCTCACCTTGCGAAACCTCAACTGCTCGGGCCGGGTGCGGACCACGGAAACGGTGGCCAGAATGCCCTGTGCACTGACGCGACCGCGCAGGAAATCCTCAAGCTCTTCACGCCGCCCGTCGGCCCAGACCACCTGCGCGCCAGCGGCGAGCAACCCGACCGTGAAATCGCCGTAAGGGTGCGGCGCAAAGAGATTGCCGCCCACCGTAGCCATATTGCGCAGCGCAGGCCCGCCGATAGCGCGGGCGACGGGCGCGAAGGCGGCAAGATCGGGGTGATCCATCACTTGCCGCATGGTCACGCCGGCGCCGATCTCGATCCGGTCACCGCTGGCCGAGACCCGCGACAGGCCGGGGTCGGTGATCCGGATCAGGCCGGGCACGGTGTGCGGCGCCTCATTGACCTGCCGCATCAGCAGCGTACCGCCCCCCATGATCGCGCCCTGCGCAGCACTAGCCTCGGCGAGGCTGGCGAATGTCTGAACCGTCGTCATGCGACCTCCAGTCCCATTTCCGCACGGATCGCGTCGAACCCCGCCTGATAGATATCTTCGCACACCAATTTGCGCAGGTCGTCCTCCTGCCCGGCCGGGGTGTCGAACTTGCTTTCCCACTCCCAGAAGGTCCAGTCGCCGTCGGTGACCGGGCTCAGGCGCACATGTGCAACGTAGTTCAACAGCGGCACCGGCGTGTCGAACAGACAGTAGGAAAAGGCGGTCTCCATGTCGCTGAGCGTCAGCAACCGTTCGCGCAACTCACTGCCATCACCCAGACGGAACCGGCGCACGCAGCCAACCTGATCGCTGCCATGGCCGTGTTCGATCTGGCTGCTGGCAATCGCCGGGTGCCACTGATCATGGCCATTGAAATCGCGCAGCATATCCCAGGTCGCCTCTATGGGCGCCTCCAGAACCGTACTGCAATACACCTTGACCACCGCTGCCGGTCCTTATCTGAAGTTCATATCGGCGGGATCGAAGGTCGTGACCTGCACGTACATCAGCCCGTCACGCGTCACATAGGCATCCGCGCCCTTATAGGGCTCCGCCAACCAGTCCGCCTCCACCCGCCAAGAAACATTCACCGTGTCGCCCACCGTCTTGACCTTCTCCGCGATAAAGGTCGCCCCCAGGAAACCAGCCTCGGCCCTTTCCGTGCAGAAGCCCTTGAAGACCTCTCCGACCGCCGGGCGCCCCTCGACCCAGGCGCCATTCGGCAGGATGATCAGCACCTCTTCGGGGTATTGCGCCATCAACCTGTCCCAGTCACACGCGTTCAGCGCGTCGATATGTTCGAAGGTCACCATCTCCGCATTGGGCTGCAGCGTGTAAGACGGCATGGCCGTGGCATTGTCCTCGGCATGGGCCATACCGGCATAGAGGATGGTGGTGAGGGTCACGAGATGTTTCATCATGGATCTCCTTTGCATGGTGTTGGGGCCTCAGGCCCCGAAATGCCGTTTCAGCGCGTCGAAGCCGCCCTGAAAGACGTTGGTGGCAATCCCAGCGGTCAGATCGGCCTCGTCTTCCGGTTTGCATGAAAATTCCGCCAACCACTCCGCGAAGGTGCGCGCGCCGTCGGTAACCGGCGTCAGGCGCAGCGTCGCCATGTAGTCCCACAGCGGCATGGGCCCCTCCAGCATGGTATAGCTATAGAAGAGGTCATAATCCGACAGGCCCACCAGTTGCTCACGGATGTTGTCGCCGTTCTGCAGATTGAAGTTGCGGATGCAGCCGACCTTGTCGGCAGGCAACGCATCCTCGATCCGGCTGTCGCGGATCCTCGGGTGCCATTTCGGCAGCGCGTTGAAATCGCGCACCCGCTCCCAGACCCGGTCGGAGGATGCGCCGATGACCGAAGAAACAAAGACCCGCGCCATCAGGATTTGTCCTCGCTCTTCTTATCTGAAGTTGGGGCTGCCGCCTTCGCCCGGGCGATCTCGGAGGTCGCGCGGGTCATATCTGAGGCATTGCGGAAAATATCGGATTTCGAGACATTGGCACCGTCGATGCCGATGTCCTTCATCAGACTGTCGACGAATGGCGCCTGCACCCGGTAGCGCAGGGCGGAGTTCATCACCTCGTCGGTGGGGCTGCCGCCCTCGCCGGAACCGTCCCCGCCATTTGCCCAGTCGAGCCCTTGGGTGCCGGAGCCACCAAGCTGCATGATCTTGATATCGGAGACATTCTCCAGCGGTTTGGCACTCGCGGCGATGATGCCTTCCACATGCTCCAACATCTTGCGCTTGAAAAGCGAATGCCGCGCCTCGTCGGTCAGCACGTTTTCGGCCTCATTGATCAGCCGGGCCGCTTCCGCCTCGACGGCCTTGCGCACCTTGTCGCCTTCGGCGATCACACGCATGCGCTCGGCCTCCTTCTCGGCGCGGATGCTGTCGAGCTTCTGCTCGCGGGTGACGCTTTCGGTCTCGGCAGCGGTGCGGGCTTTCTCAGCGGCCTCCAGCGCGCGAGCCTTGGCGTTTTCCGCCTCCACGGCGGCGGCGCTTTCATCGAGCGATTTCTGGTAGAGCGCGATGGCCTTTTCCATCCCGGCCTCTTCCACGGCCTTCTCGCGCTCAATCTCGAGCTTGCGGCGTTCGGTCTGGTGACCGATGCGCGCATCGTCAAGACCGCGCTCAGAGGCGATCCTGGCGCGCTCCACGTCCTCTTGACTGGTGATTTCTGCCTCGCGCAACGCCTGCACGCGGGTGATTTCCAACTGCTCCATGGCCTTCTTACGCTCCAGTTTCCGCGCATCGAGTTCCTGCTCAGCCAGAATCCGCTCTGCGTCCACGGTCTTTTCCTTGGCCACGCGCGCGGCCTCGATGGCCTCATCGGCGGCAATCTGGGCGGCATCCATCGCCTTGTTCCGCGCGATTTCCAGAGACCGGATGCGTTCGTCGCGGGCGATCTTCTCGGCGGTGGTTTCGGCCTCCTTCTCGATACGCTGCTGCTCCACCAGGCGGCGCGACGAAATCTCGGCAGCCTCCACCGCCTCGCGCTGCTCGATCTCGCGCGAACGGACCTCGGCCTCCTTGCTGATCTCGGCGGCGCGCGTGCGCTTCTCCTCCTCGATCCGGGCCTGGGCGACCTGCTCCTGGGCGTTCACATTGGCAACATCGACGGCGCGGTTGCGGGCAATCTCGCGCTCGCGCAGATCCTGTTCATAGGCGATACGCTCAGCAGCCAGTTTCTTCTCCTTGGCGATGCGCGCGGCCTCGACGGCCCGCTCCCTGTCCAGATCCCGCTCCTTGGTGTGCTCCTCGGTCTCGATGCGCTTGACGACGATCGAGGCCTCCTGCGCGATGCGCTGCGCCTCGACCGCCTCGCGGGTGGCGATCTCCGCCTCGTCGATGGCCCGGTTGCGGGCAATCTCCAGCGCCCGCACCCGTTCTTCCTGCGCGATACGCTCCTTGGATGTTTCCTCGGCAGCGGCAATCTGCTGCACGTCCAGCTCGTGCTGACGCCTAATCTCTCTCGCGCGTGTATCCTGTTCGCCGGCGATGCGTTCGGCGGCCAGCGCGGTTTCACGCGCAATCCGGGCCGCTTCGGTGGCCTGTGCCGAGGCGATCTCGGCCTCCTCCAGCACCTTCTTGCGGTCGATTTCCAACGCCCGCGTGGCCTTGTCAGAGGCAATACGCTCGGCATTGACAGTCTTTTCCTGCGTGATGCGCAGCTTCTCCGCCGCCTCCTGTGCTGCGATGGTCGCCTCATCCACCGCCAGGTTGCGCGCAATCTCCTGCTCGCGGGTGGTGCGTTCAAGTGCGATCCTTGCCTCCGTCACCTCTTTTTCCTGCGCGATACGCGCCTTCTCGATGACTTCCTTGGCGGCGATATCGGCCTCGTCGATCATTCGCTTGCGTTCAATCTCCTTCGACTGGGTCTCACGGTCCTTGGCAATGCGCGCTTCCGTCAGCGCCTGCTCCTGCGCGATGCGGGCACGCTCCACCGCCTCCTTGGCTGCAATCTCCGCGGCTTCGGTGTCCCGCTGCGTCTTGATCCGGGATTGCATCAGCACCTGTTCCTGCGCGATGCGAGCCTTCTCCACCGCCTCACGGGTGGATATCTCGGCCTCGTCGATCACCTTCTGGCGCTCGATTTCCTGGTGGCGGATCGTGCGCTCCGAGGCGATACGCGCCTGGGCGATTTTCTCTTCATTGCTGATCCGTGCAGTCTCGATGGATTCGCGGTTCAGCAAGGTCGCCTCTTCGC
This sequence comes from uncultured Tateyamaria sp., assembly GCF_947504105.1. GTDB lineage: Bacteria > Pseudomonadota > Alphaproteobacteria > Rhodobacterales > Rhodobacteraceae > Tateyamaria. The sequence goes on along the minus strand of NZ_CANNGP010000043.1, from coordinate 12,251 downwards.
CCTCCTTCTCCCGTTCGGAGCGTTCGCGTGCCAGCTCGGCGCGCTGCTGCGCCCGGCGGAACTCGATGTCGCGTTCCTGCTCAAGCCGCGCCTCTTCGGAGGCCCGCTCGATATCCAGGGTTTCCTTTTCCGCCTGCAGGTTGCGAGTTCGGATCTGGATCATCGAATCCTGCTCGATGTCGTTGCGCAGCTTGCGGCGCGCCTCGACCTGCTCAATCACGCGGGTCAGACCAATGGCATCGAAGCGGTTCGAGGGGTTGAAATACTGAAGATCGGTCTGGTCGATATCGGTGATCGCCACGCTTTCCAACTCCAGCCCGTTTTTATCCAGCCCCTCCTGCGCCAGCTCCGCCACCCGCGCGGTGACCTCACTGCGCCGGATGTGCAACTCCTCCAGCGTATGCTCGGCCGCGACCGTGCGCAGCGCCGAGATGAACTTGCCTGACAGCAACCGGTGTAGCCGCTCTGGCTCCAGCGTGCGCCGCCCCATGGTCGAGGCCGCGAGGCTGACCGCCTGCTTGTCACCACGCACCCGCACATAAAACTCCACCTCCACATCGACGCGCAGGTTGTCGTCTGTGATCAGCGCCTTTTCCTTTTCGCGGGTAATCGCCAGATCCATCGAATTCATATTGACCGGCGTGATGTCGTGGATGATCGGCCAGACGAAGGCACCGCCGTCAATCACCACACGTTCGCCCAGAAAACCGGTGCGCACGAAAGCCACTTCCTTGGTCGAGCGTCGGTAAAGCCAGTGCATCACCCAGTAGAGGATGAACACGACAATCACCGCGAGGATCAGCCAGAGAATGAGTTGTCCGATGATTTGACCGGTCATGATGCCGCTCCCTTACCGTCCGATTTTCTTGAAAGCCGCGGTCTGCTCCCGCAGCGCAATTTCCGTGGGCAACCGCTCCATCGAGGAAGCGCCGTAGAAGCCATGGCAGTTGCGGGTATTCTTCAGCACGAAATCCGCATCTTGCGGCATGGCCACCGGCCCGCCATGCACCAGCACGATCACCTCCGGGTTCACCTCCAGCGCCACTGCCGCCCACTTGTCGGTCAGCGCCGGGCTGTCCTGCAGCGTCACTGCCGTATCCGCGCCGATAGCCCCTCCCGTGGTCAGGCCAAGATGCACCACGATGATGTCCGCCCCCGCCCGTGCCATCGCCGCCGCGTCTTCCTCAGAGAAAACATAGGGCGTGGTCAGCATGTCTTTCTCATGCGCCATCGCAATCATATCGATCTCATGGCCGTAGCTCATGCCGGTTTCTTCCAGGTTCTGCCGGAAATGCCCGTCGATAAGGCCCACGGTGGGAAAGTTCTGCACCCCGCTGAAGCCCGCCCCCTTCACCTCGTCAAGGAACTTGTCCATCAGGCGGAACGGGTCCGTGGCGCACACACCTGCGAGAACCGGCGTCTTTTTTACCACCGGCAGGACCTCGCCCGCCATCTCCATCACCACGCCGTTGGCGTCGCCGTAGGGCATCAGCCCCGCGAGCGATCCACGCCCAGCCATACGGTAGCGTCCTGAGTTGTAGATTACGATAAGATCAATGCCACCCGCCTCCTCGCATTTTGCCGACAGGCCGGTGCCCGCGCCGCCGCCGATGATCGGCTCGCCCGCGTCCCGCATTGCTCGGAATTTCGTCATCAGTTCGCTGCGGTCAAACATGCGTTCAGGCTCCTTTTGCGCGCGCGGGAGCGCTGTGGAACGACCGGAAGGTGCGCACCACGAGATCCGCGAATTCCGGGTCGTTGATGTTGTGCGGCACCCTGATCAGTTGCCGGTTTGCGGTGGGACGCACGGTATTCTCCAGCGTCCGGAACAGCGCCTTGTCAGCCTCCGGGTCCCAGAAGGGCTGGCCCGGGGCATCGAGCAGGCTGACCCCGCCTTCGGGCAGGAAAAAGCGCACCGGTCCGGTCATCTGGTTGAGCTTCTCACCGATGAAGCGTCCCATGGTGATGTTTTCCTCTGGGGTGGTGCGCATCAGGGTGATCTGCGGGTTGTGTTCATAGAGAAGCCGGCCGCGGTATTTCTCCGGCACGGTTTCGGGCGCGTTGAAGTTCACCATGTCGAGCGCACCGCAGGCCCCGATATAGGGTAGGCCCGCGCGGATCGAGGCACCGAAGCGGTCCTCGTTCGCGGCAAAGACACCACCCGCCACCATGTCGCAGACCTCGGTGGTTGTCAGGTCGAGCACGGCCGAAAGCATCCCGGAAGCGAGCAGCTTTTCCATCGACCGCCCGCCCACGCCGGTGGCGTGGAACACCAGACAGTCGTAATCGTCCTCAAGCGCTCCAGTGACCCGTTGTACACACGGCGTGGTGACGCCGAACATGGTCAGCCCCACCGCAGGCCGCTTATCCATGGATTTCGGCAAGCTGCGCCGCGCCTTGACCATCCCCGCCAGCGCATGCGCACCATTGGCCAACACCTCGCGGGTAATGGAGTTCAAGCCCTGCACATCCGCGACCGAATACATCATGGTAATGTCTGAAGGACCAACATACTGCTCCGTATTGCCAGAGGCGACAGTCGAGACGATCAGCTTCGGCACGCCGACGGGCGGCACACGAAAGCCGGGAGATGCCAACGCCGTGCCACCCGATCCACCGGCCGAGATCAGGCCAGCGATATCATGACGCTCCGAGACCCAGCGCTCGAAGGCCAGGGTCATGCCCGCCACCGCCGTGCCCCGGTCGCCGGTAAAGACGGCGCTGGCGCCGCGCGGGTGGCTTGCGGCGACCACATGCGGCGGGACGTCCGCGCCCGAACGTCCGCCGCTCGTCGACAAATCCACCATCCGCACGGGCAACCCCTGCGCGCGGATCAGGTCGGCCATATAAGTCAGTTCCGCCCCCTTGGTGTCGAGCGTGCCGCAGACATAGACCGTGCCGTGCCCCGGGTTAACGCCGCGCTGCGCCAGCGGCACCACCTCAGCGCTCGGGCCTGCTGCCTCGGTGACGGTGCGGGCCGAGCGTTCCAGCACGGCGACGGGGACAGGCGCGCTCCAACGCGTCGGGGTCGTGGGGTTGGAGAGGTAAATGCGGGTGGGCTGATGCGTTTGGCGCGCGGGCGCATCGGTTTGCGCAGGGGCCTCCGCCCCGTCGGTTTCGTCATGCGCGTGCCGCCCGACGCCCAGCAGTGCCTGCTGCAGATCGCGGTCGCCCGACAGCACCGCGCTTTCCATCACCCGGTTGATCCGGCCATTGACCATAATCGCCACATGCGATGCGACCGAGCAAGCCACGCCGATGTTCTGCTCGATCACCAGAACGTCGATGTCGCCCTCCTGACCCAGACGCAACAGCATCTCGGCCACCTGGTTCACAATCACTGGCGCCAACCCCTCGGTGGGCTCGTCCATGACCAGAAGCCGGGGGTTCAGCAGCAGCGCCCGCCCGATGGCCAGCATCTGCTGTTCGCCGCCCGAAAGCTGCGCGCCGCCATTGGCTTTGCGCTCGGCCAGCCGGGGAAAGACCGCATAGACCCGCTCGATTGTCCAGGCGCCACCGCGCTTTTCCACCAGCCGCAGATGCTCCTCCACGGTCAGCGATTTCCACAACCGTCGGCCCTGCGGCACGTAGCCGATACCCAGCCGCGCTGTCTCCGACGGGCCAAGGTCGGCCAAACTCTGCCCGGCGAAAGAGATTGTGCCCGACGCCCGGCGCTCAAGCCCCATGATCGCCTTGCACATGGTCGTCTTGCCCATGCCGTTGCGGCCCACCACCGACAGCACGCCGCGGTCCAGCGTCAGGTTCACGCCCTGCAGCGCGTGAGACTGCCCGTAGTAGACATGCAGATCGCGAATTTCGAGGATCGGGGTGCTCATGCCGTATCCCCTCCGAGGTACAGCGCCTGAACTTCCGGGTCGTCCTCGATCTCGGCCGGTTTACCCTCCTTGAAGATGCGCCCGTTGTGCATCATCGTGACGTATTCGGAGACCCGCAGGGCCACATCCATGTCATGCTCGATAATGATGTATCCCATATGACCCGGTAGGCCGGTCAGGATATCGACAAGCTCGCGCCGCTCGGTCGGCGACAGACCCGCGGCAGGTTCGTCAAACAGAATGAACCGCGGCGCACCCGCCAGCGCCATGGCAATCTCAAGCTGGCGCTGCTGGCCATAACTGAGGCTGCTGACAGGCGTGTCGCGCGCATCCCAGAGGTTGACCACTTGGGTGAGTTCTTCGGCAGAAGCAACCAGGGCATCGTTCCTGCGCGCGCGCAGAAAGGAGAACCGCCCGCGCGAGACGCCCAGACAGGCGACATAGATGTTGTCGATCACGCTGAGGCCGGTAAACAGCAGCGAGATCTGATAAGTGCGTCGCAGGCCCCGCCGAATCCGCTCCTGCGCGGGGAAGGCAGTAACATCCTCGCCAAAAAGGCGGATCGAGCCTTCGGAGGGTGGGAAATCCCCGGTGATGCAGTTGAAAAGCGTGGTCTTGCCCGCACCGTTAGAGCCCAGCACGGCGCGCCGTTCGCCGGGCTTGACGACCAGCTCGATATCGCTGAGTGCCGCCAGTGCACCGAAGCGTTTGGACATGCCGCGCAGCTCCAGCGCGTTTTCGGTACCGGTGGCACTGAGGGCGTTCATTCGCGCACTTCCCCGGTCAGCGGGTCGCGGTGGCGACTGGCGCGCAGTTTGCTCCAGAGTCCCAAAAGCCCATCTTCGGACCAGAGGACGACCAGCAGAAAGCCCAGCCCGATCAGAAGCTGGAAACGATCCCCCGAGAGACCCACGGCGATCAGGAAATCAACCGCGAAAGTCTTGAGGATCACATAGAGGAACGCGCCGATGAAGGCACCGACCGGGTGACCCAAGCCGCCGACCACGGCAATGATCAGAATGTCGATGGCCGGTTGGATACCAACTGTGCCGGGACTGATCTGCCCCGATTGCCAGGTCAGCAAGATGCCACCGATCCCCGCAGGAATTGCCGAGAACGCGTAAGCCGCCACCCGGTGGGCGGTCACGTTGAAGCCAAGTGCCGCCATACGGCGCGGGTTGTCGCGCACCCCCTGAAGCGCCAGCCCGAAGGGCGCGCGCGACAGGTAGAGCACAGAGAAGTAGGTGACCGCTGCCCAGAACAGGGTCAGATAGTAAAACGCCATGGGCTGGCGCCAATCCACCCCGAACAGACGTGGCGGAAAGACCGAGTTGAAGCCCTGAAACCCGTTGAAGATATCGTAGTTCTGGCGGGTGAAGTAGAAGAAGGCAGCGGCGATGGCCAGGGTGATCATGATGGTGTAAATGCCCACGGTCCGCACCGCCAGCCAGCCGATCACGGTGGCGAAAATCGCCGCGATGATCAGCGCCAGAGGAATGGCAATGAACCAGGGCCAGCCCATGGAGATCGTGTCGATGGCACTGTCGCCGAAGATTGCCACCATGTAGCCAGCAACCCCTGCAAAGGTCATCTGCGCCAGGCTCACCATGCCACCATACCCACCCAGGAACATCAGCGAGGTGGCAATCATGCCGAGGATGAAGGTCCAGCCGAAAATCTGGAACATCACAAAGTCAGAGGCGAAGGCAGGGATGATCAGCAGGATCACCCCAATCACCCAGTAGGGCGCGGTGATCCGCTCGATCCAGACGCGGTCATCTGCGCGCCGCGCGCGTGCCTGGGCGGAGGTGTCGGCCAACGCCATCTCAGGACTGCCCCATCAGGCCCTGTGGGCGGAACGCCAGCACCAGCACCATGATGAGGAAGGTCAGCACCACCGCGTAGGTGGGGAAATAGACCGAGCCGAATTGCTCTGCCAGACCGATGAGCAGCGCGCCGAGCGCCGCACCGGGGATCGAACCCATGCCGCCCACGATCACCACGACCAGCGACGCCAGCAAAAAACGGATGTCCTCACCCGGCGCCGCCGACTGGAAGGTGGCGCCCACCACACCGGCCAACCCCGCAAGCCCCGCACCAAAAAAGAACACGCCAACGAACACCAAATGGGTGCGCGCGCCGGTGGCGCTGAGCATGTCGCGATCATCCACGCCCGCGCGGATCAGCATGCCGATGCGCGTGCGGTTCAGTACCAGCCACATGGCCAGACCAATGACCACCGACGCCGCCAAGATCACGATGCGTACAAGCGGATATTTCAGGTAGGCGGTAACGACCTCGCCGGAACTGCGCACGCGCTGCGAAGTCACCAGCCCCGTCTCCATCGGCCCGCTGAGCCAGGAAGGCGGGTTGATGTTGTAAAAATCGCCGCCCACGCCCCAGAGCATCAGATCCGCCAGCACGATCGAGATGCCGATGGTCACCAGCGTCTGGCGCAGGTCCTGCCCTTCCATACGGCGAAAGACGAGGATCTGCAGCAGCACCCCCATGAACCCCACCACGATGAAGGCAACAGGGAAGGCCAGCAGCCACAGCCCCGTCGCATCGGCGACGAAGAATCCGATGTAGCCGCCCATCAGATAGAGCGATCCATGGGCGAGGTTGACGTTGCGCATCAGCCCGAAAATCAGCGTGAAACCCGAGGCCACGAGGAAATAGAGTCCGCCCAGCGTAATCCCGTTGAAGAGCGCGTTCAGAAAGACCTTCTTGCGCCCGATGGCGTCGGTCAGCCACTCCGGCCAGATCGCGAACACGAGATAGAGCAGGATCAGCAGCACAAGCGCAATGATCGTTGACCAGATCGGGTGACGGGCGGCAAGGGCCCTCATGGCTGCCACCCCGTCCGAAATATAGGCCGCGATGCTGCAGGTTGCGATCGCATGATGTCCTCCCCTACTCCGGATCACTGTCGCATCCGACAAGAGGGAGGTTAGATACTGCCGCCCGCGAACGGCGTATCCAAAAGTCTGCACCATTGCCCGCGGGTCGGTAATTCTGGGGGTCTTACTGGTGCGCCACGCGTTTATACTCAGTCGGCGCGATGCCGACATTGTGGGTGAAAAACCGCGTGAAACTCGCCTGAGACGCAAAACCCAGGTCATGTCCGATTTCGGTTACGGATTTGTCGGTGTAGACCAACTCCTCGATCGCCTGTTCGGATCGCAGCGTGTTGAAATAGATGTTCGGGGTCACGCCGGTCTGCTTTTTGAAGAGTTTGAAGAAATGCGGCCGCGACAGGCCCACTTCGGAAGACAGGCGGTCCAGGCCTTCGTGATCGCTGAGGTATTCCGTCATCATCTTTTGCGACCGTCTAATGCGGAAATCGCTGAACCGGCGGCGCATGGCCAGCAGGTTATTCTGTTTGCTGTACCGCCAGGACAATGCATAGCAACTGGCAGTCAGATCGATCAGCACTTGCTGGGCGCAGAATTCGCCCTCATCCACAAGCATCAAGCTGGTCAGACGGTTGACCATGCTCTTTATCTCGTCGGTCAGATGCAGCTTGGCCGCACCGAAATCGAGCGCGAAATCGGCACTGCCGGTGTTTTCGAGAAACCACATCGGCTTGATGTAGAGAACAAGCGACAGACATGACCCCCCCGGGATCGAAAAGGAATGCGGCGCCCAGGGGCTCACCGCCGCGGCCACGCCGTCGCAACAGGATATCGCTTCGTTTCGGACGCGTACCCGGGGTATTTCTCCTCCGATGCGAAAGATCAGATGTCCTTCGCGGTGCGCATGGGTGGTAATCGGGCGGTCTAGATCATACAACGCTGCCCGCCCAAACTCCCCATGACTAACTGCAAGTGCTTTACTCATGCAGTCCTCCCTTTGGTACGGAACGGCTTCTGTGGCCGATTAACGCGGCTCCAAGGATGCTCATGGGATAGGCACTTGGCAACAAGAAACGCCAGAAACATACTTTTCGGTATATGGCGCACCTTTTCAATACGACCGAGTATAGGCGGTCTTGACGGTGGTGAAGAACTCCGCCGCGTGGCGTCCCTGCTCGCGCGGGCCAAAGCTGGATCCCTTGGCGCCACCGAAAGGAACGTGATAATCTACGCCCGCCGTGGGCAGGTTCACCATGACCATCCCGGCCTGTGCATACCTTTTAAAATGCTGGGAAAATTTTAAAGAGCGCGTGCAGATCCCAGCGGTCAGTCCAAAGGGTGTGTCATTGGCCAGCATCAGGGCATGGTCGTAGTCGCGCGCCCGGATGACCGTGGCAACCGGGCCGAAAACTTCCTCGCGATTGATCCGCATGGCCGGATCGGTGTCGGTGAAAAGCGTAGGCGCCAGGAAAAAACCCCGTGTCCGGCATTGGACCAGCGCACCGCCGGCTCTGAGATTCGCACCGTCCCGGCGCGCCCCGGCGATAAAGTCGAGATCCTGTTCCAGTTGCACCTGATCGACCACCGGCCCCATCTTCGAGGCCGGATCAAGCGCGTGGCCCACCGTCAGGGTGCGCAGCTTTTCAGTCAACTGCTCGACAAAGCGGGCGTGAATATCGTCGGTTACAATCAGGCGCGAGCTGGCCGTGCAACGCTGCCCAGTGGAAAAGAACGCGCCGTCCAGCGCGACATCGGTGGCCAGTTCCAGATCGGCGTCGTCGAGCACCACGAGGGGATTCTTGCCGCCCATTTCCAACTGGAACTTGCGCTGGTGACGCAGGCAGGCTTCGGCCACAAGCTGACCCGTCGCCTGGCTGCCGGTAAAGCTGATCGCGCGCAGCGCCCGGGTGTCCAGCATGGTCTGGCCCACGACGCGGCCTACGCCCATCACCAGGTTGAACACGCCTGCGGGCAGGCCGGAACCGGCGATAATCTCTGCCAAAAGCCAGGCTGTGCCCGGCACAAGCTCCGCTGGCTTGAACACAACCGTATTGCCATGGCAAAGCGCCGGAGCGATTTTCCACGCGGGGATGGCGATGGGGAAGTTCCACGGCGTGATCAGGCCGACGGGGCCAACCGGCTCGCGGGTGATCTCAACGCCGACCCCGGGGCGCACAGAGGGCATAACCTCGCCAGTCAGGCGCAGCGCCTCGCCCGCGAAAAACAGAAAGATCCTGCCCGCACGCTCTGTCTCCGCACGCGCCTCGGACAGGATCTTGCCCTCCTCGCGGGCCAGCATTTCGGCGATCTCGTCACACCGAGCGAGGATCGCATCCCCGATATGTCTCAGAATATCGTGGCGCTGCTGCACCGGAGAGACCGACCAATCCGTGAACGCCGCCTCTGCCGCGGCGATGGCTTGCTCCGTCTCGGCGCGACCGGCTTGCGCGTAGATACCTATCACGTCGTCCGTATCCGAGGGGTTGATGTTCTCGGCAGCTTCACCGCCTTCGACCCAGGCGCCGCCTATCAGGTTCGGTTTCATATCAAGGGCTTACCTTCAGTAAACATCGTGCAGGATGAGATCAAGTTCCGACCGTGAGGCGACCTGTGGCGTGCCGAACCTGGGTTCCATGTAGCCCACGGCTTCCTCGACCTCGGGCCAGGCGATATCGAGCTGCTGGAGGGTCTGCGGCAGCGGCACATCTGCCATCAGGTCAGCAACGAAGTCATACAGCGTTGTTTCGGGGCCGACACCCAGCACGCGCGCGATGACAGTACTATCGCTGGCTTCGCTGGAACTGAGTATTCGCGCCAGCAAGACGCGGTGCAGCAGCGCACTGTCGAGATCGCGGCCCACTGCATGCCCAAAGGAATACCCCAGGGCCTCGACCAGCCCGGTACCCTTCTGCAAGGCAATCGCGCCGTTGAGCGTGGCCGCCATGAGATCACGGTACCCATGTTTTTCACCCGCCCTCGCGCCCCGAGCCTGGGTCATCATCCGGATCCGGGACAAAGCGTCGATGGCTAGACCGTCGGCGAGCGGATTGAATGCCTTGGCGCTCAGAACGCTGAGGCATCGCCCGATGGTCAGCGTCGTCGCCTTGGCGATATCGGCCTCCTGCACATCCCTGATCAGCGTCGGATCGCAGATGATGACACCCGGGGGCGTTGTCTTGAAGCTCATCGCCGGACCGGCTTCGAGGCAAGGGTCGGGCATGCCGTCGATGTTGGGGATCACGAAGAACCGCGGCTGCAGGGATTTCTGACGAACCCGGTCGCGCGTACGGGCATTCAGGGCGCGATATCGCAGGGTGGTGATTTCATGGCGACACTTGCGGCCACGGGCGATACTGCCAGCAGAACCGAAGGCAATGATGACATCGACCGGAGCCTCTTTTTCGGCCTGCGCGGCCGCCCTTGCGGTATCGTATTTGCTATCGGTCGCCGCAATCAGATGCAGCGTGACCTGCGGACAACTGGCCAGGCCCTCTTCGACACGGTCGAGAAATTCACTGCATGCCAGCGCCTCGGGACAAAGGACCAGCGCATGTGCCAGCCGGTTCTCGTCAATCTCGGCGCGCAGCGCTTCCTCTAGCACGTCGCTGGCGAAATGGATCCGGGAATGCAAGGTGATCAGGGTCATCAGGTCACTGGGATTTCGCCTGCATGCCTCAGACGACAGGGCCGCCGGACGGCCCGTCGAAACAGGTCTTGCATGTGTTCCGGGAGGCCGGGCGACGCAGCGCCCGGCCATTGAGGCTCAGTAGGAGCTCCGGCACTCAGGGGTCTCGCGGGATGGCAGCCCGATACCGTCGAACGCCGCCTTGTCCAGACCCAGCATCTGGTTCACGTCATCCACCTTTTTGACCAGCTGCGTGACCAGCGTGCCATCCTCCTGTTCGACCACTTCGGAGACGAAGTTGGTGCCCACCGCCTGGCGGTTTTCATCAAGCGTGATCGTACCGTTCGGCGCCTCCAGCACGAGGTTGGTCAGGCAGTCGCGGAACGAGGCCTGCCCGTCGCTCAGATCCCCCCCGACGCTGTCCATGCACTGCAGCATCGCAGAGGTGGCGTTGTAGTAGCCAGTCGCCAGCAACGAGGGCGAAGGGAACCGCTGCTCGGGTGGGAAGGCGTCCTGATAGGCCTTCACATAGGTCTGCCAGCCCGCGTTGTCCCAGGTATCGGCCTGAGGACCCGCGGATGGGGTGCCGATCAGCGCATTCTTGGCATCGCCCTTGGAGTTCAGCACAGTGGCGTCCACCATAATGGACCCGCCAATCAGGTTCGCGTCGCCGCCCGCCTGCTGGTACTGGTTGAGAAAGTTCACGGCATCACCACCGCCCAGCCCCAGGTAGATTGCGTCCACGTCATCGGGCAGAGCCGCGATGATCGAGCCAAAATCCTTGGTGCCCAGCGGCACCCAGAGCCGCTCTGTCACTTCGCCGCCCGCCTGGCAGAAATCGGTCACGAAGCCCATGACCTGCGTGTAGACAAAGGAGTAATCCTCGCCCACCGTAGCCACGGTTTCCCAGCCCTTCTCATTGAACACGTAGTCGCCCAGACCCACGGACCACTGCGCCCCATCGGTATTGAAGCGGAAGAAATTTTCGGACGGGTCCACGTAAGTGGTTTCCATCGCGCCCGAGATGCCGTTGATGAAGGTAACGTCCGGCTGGGTCTTGGAATAGTCGCGAATGGCAATGCCTTCAGAGCCCGAAAGTGGTCCGATGACGATATCCACGCCGTCCTGCTCGACCAGCTTGCGGGCTCCGCGCACGGCACTGTCGGGGGAGGTGTCGGTGGACTGGATCACCAGCTCGACCTCGCGGCCACCCGCCTTGTTGTCGGCCTGTACCAGAGCCGTTCTGAGGCCGTGCACACCATCCTCGCCCAATGCGGTATAGGTCCCTTCCAAGGTGGCTAGAACCCCGATCTTCAGCGGCTCGGATTGCCCCTCTGCGGCGGCGGACTGTGCCGCCAGCGTCATCGTCAGAACCGAAGCGCTCGTGATCAATTTCGTTCGCATGTTTTCCTCCCAGTGGATATCTTCGGGTTTTCGTTTTTCCCGGACAAACCATGGCACAGGCCCGGAACGACCCAGATATCCACGGGTCACCAGCCATAGCGAAATGTCTGTTTTTTGGGTCCGTTACATTACTGCAGTAGCCGGGCTGTGAGAGCCGAAGCTGCTTCCGTCGGCGTGATCACCGATGAGTGCCTTGCCTTCGGTCGGGATGCCGGTGTTGTAAGAAGGCCAGTTCCTGGTCTTGTACTTCGTAGGGGCCCAACTGCTCATGCACCTCAGCTATCATCTTGGATTCCCAACATGAATCCCACAAGCCGGTTGCGCGACAAAGCCGATTAGGACTGTTGTGCTGCCCAAAGACTGGAGATTGGCACTGCTGCTAGATCCTCTCCGAGCGGAACGACGTCATTGCCATCGTATAGAACTGCTCCGTATGCAAAGCGTTCACCGCGGGCTAGGCTCAGGACTCATAACCAGTAAGTAACGATTGCGGCGAGTGCGATTGCTGAGAGGAAGACCTTTGGGCATCTG
>NZ_CANNGP010000042.1 GCF_947504105.1 uncultured Tateyamaria sp. | reverse complement strand
GATGTCATCTCGTCTCATGCCCCAACATGACACTCCGAACCGACAATGGGAATCCTATGTCAGACGGGGAACACTAGGTCCAAGTCCAGCAATTCTTCGGCTGATGGAATAGGCAGTGCTCGACTATTGCAGTAGTAGCTTGTGGCTCGCGAAGCTAGCTGCGCTGCTTCGACTGGATCTCGATCTTCTTCACCCCAAAATAATGTAAACGCTGCTGAAAATACGTCGCCCGACCCTAACTTCCAAACGTTGCCACTTTTATATGCTGGTACAATAGTTGGTTCAGAGCCTCTGGTTGCTACTAGGGCTCCATGGCCTCCCATCTTGATGACAACGACATCTGCGTCACCATCAGCGATGATCTTTTCGACCATTTTCATTGGATCTGGCTCACCAGTAAGCCGCATGCCTTCAAGGCGGTTCAATATAAGAGCAAGGCTCTTTGCCGTTGACCCATTTTCAGCGAATGGACGCGGATCAAATGCGGATTGTGGATCGTAAACGGCTTTTTTCGCATGAACTTCGGCAGTCCCTTCCATCATGCCGAACCGTAATACCACATCATCTTCAACGACCAAGTTCTTCTCTGGGCATATGGCATCCGGACGAGGTGTAATCTTTGGATCCGCAAGTGAGTGCACATACTCGAAGAGAACTGCCTCAGAACTGATTTCGCCGCATATCTGAAGTCCGTAAACTGCCGTGAGGTTTTGGATCCCGTCCGAAAGGGCCTCGCTTTGGTAGGTGCAAAGAGAAACATTGGGAATTGCATCGCTAATAGCAGCGGCTGCACGACCAGCAGAACCATAAACATCGTCCCAAAAGGGTTCAATGCAGACTTCGTGGTAAACGCCACCAACAATCGTCGTCATGCGGGCTGCACTTGCAGATCAACGGCTCCACCAGTTCGTCCAACAACAACCGCTTCGTATCGAAAACCTTGCCGAATGCAATCAATGAGCCTGATATGACCGTTATGAGTAAGTGCTCCTGCCGGTCCAGCAGGCGCCACAACTTCCAAAATTGGTCGAGTGCCGCTTTCGTTGAGCTGTACCTGTAGAATGTCACCAATCGAAATTGTGGCGACAATTGCAGGTCGAGGGCTGTTCAAGGGTGCACGTTGAGTAATTGCGCAGGGATCACCGCCCTGAGAACCGGCCCCCGATCCACTTCCGCCGCCAATTGGCCCTGGTCTACCAGTTGAGTAGCCATCATCTCTGTCGCTGCCGCTTCCAGACATATAATCACCTCAATAAATCAAAACAGTACATGAGCAATAACAGGCGCTCGCTAAACCATTGATGGTGAAATGAGCTTATGCAGTCAAGAAATCAGTTCGCGTTTTGGTTGCGCTAGTTTGCCATTGGGCTGGTGCGAGATTTAAAGGCCAAGAGCTAGCTGCATCGGAACCGACTTTGGTGGTTTGCCGGCTTCTTCACCCAACAGTCTTTTGACCATTGAGATGGGCATCTGCCGCATGGTCATCCACATGACGGAATCCAATATTGACGCCCTTACCGAGATGCTTGCTGCAAACTCTAAGTATGAGTCTTCAAGCATCAGGTAGTGCTTCTCGACAGTTCGTTCCTTCGGAAAAACACCGAGAATTTGCCCCGCGCGGAGAATGTGGATGTCCAGAATCGACACGTCGTCACTGTTACGCCAATTTCGTACAATCCATGATGCGGTCTTGAGGCCTATACCTGGTATGTCGACCAGCTTGTCTCGAAGGTCGCGGTCGGACGCTTCTCGGTCGACTTGTGGCATCGCATTCATGGCAGCCGAGATGTACCGGGCTTTTTGTTTTGCGAAACGATACCTGACCTTTCTTTCGCCAATATCAAGTGGTTCAAGCAACATCTCTAAAACAGATTCCTCACGATTCAGAGTCTGCGGGTCATCGATGAACCTTTCGCGAAGCCGCTCGTAGGCGGCTAAGCCGACTTCTGCTGGAATTCCATAACCACCAAGCAGGCAGGCCAATGTCTCTTCTTCCAGTGAACTTCCAAGCTTGTAATGCTCTGGGGCCTGCACTTCCCACATCCATGCCTGCGTTGCCCAATATGCTGGTGTGAGCAATTCTTCAGCCATTCCCCACTGTAGCGAGCCGTTTCCTATCGTCTCTCCTGGCGAGGGCACTTCGTGACTGACCACACCAGTCTCCGTTCTAACGAATACGCGTTGGATTGACGTTTCATGTGATAAATGCATAAAAAGAATAATATTATGCATTTGTGATGGCCGCAATGGGAAACTTGATGAAGTCATTGGAGATGAGGCGGCTTGAGCGGAGGATGAGTCAATCCGAACTTGCGGCCATCCTAGGAATAACGCAGGGCCATTATAGCAAGATTTCAAGTGGAAAGTTGAAGTTATCGAAGAGGTTGCGAGCATCTGCAGAGCAGTGGCTCGGCTCATTCAGTTCGACCTACGAAGGCTCCGATAGTGAGAGGCTCAAGCAACTTCTAGGCATAATTGATGCGTCATGTGCGGAGGCTATGCATATTTTGAATACTAAGTGACGCGAATACGATTTTGGAAAACTCAGTGTTTGAAAAGCTCGGCCACTTCCACTCCGAGCGCGTCAGCGATCCGAACGATCACCTTCAGTCCAGGGTTACGTTCGCCCCGTTCGATCCCACCAATATAAGTCCGGTCCAAATCCACAGCATGGGCAAACCCTTCTTGTGAAAAGCCGCGAGCCTTGCGTGCTTCACGCAGATTGCGACCAAAATCGCCAACTGTTAACTTCTGCCCCATACCTCTTGAGGCAAGAAAGATGTTTTATCGTCTACGGACTTATCGTACCATTTTGATGATCTGAAACCCACGGAGGGAGTTTCCACGTGTTTGATGCCTTTCCTGATGGCAAGATTGATGCTGGCTCTGATCGTTTCTCCGAACTTCAGAGGATTGCTGAGGCTCGTCTCTTGGAGATCGAGCGCGTGCCGGGTACTGGATTGGGCGCGAAATTGCGTCGCTACATATCTCTCTCGAAACTAAATGCGCTCTTGTCATTTTATGGCTGGGCGATCTGCCGTGACGGGACCATGATTGAAGTGAAGGTGCGTGGAGAGCCAGTCAACTTATGTCTCGATGACGGACAAAAACCATTGCAAGGGAGCATTGAAGAGCTCAACGAGCAGGCGCTTAACTGTTTCATTGAAACTGGCAAAGTAATCGACCCGAGAACTGGCCGCCAAATCCCGCGTTCTGAGGGGTACCGATTTGGCATCACTTGAAGGCCAAATCCAATCAGCAGCTTGAACGAGATAGACGGCAAAGTCGGCCGAATGTGTCCTGCGGCTGAATTTTCATCCAGCCGCGAATCAGGTCCTGATCCCATACGATACGTTTACTAATTGAGGCATCAATTGACACGAACGGGAACAAAAATCTGGAATTGAGGCCAATCCACCGAGTGTAGCGGAAAAAATTTTCTCGCCACCCCGCCGAACAATCGAGTTCACAGGCCGATAGTCTAACGGCAGATCAACTGTGTGATCACAGAGAAAATTACTTCGGAAGTATACATATACACCGCCAAGCTTCACCTTGGCCTGTTAGAAATTTCTGGGCCTGAAAACTCCGGCACCGGTGCCCTCGTGTATATGTTTATCCGAAAATTGAGAACACCAAGCCACAGCCAATGAAAGCGAGTATATGTTTATCTACCGGGATAAACATATAAAGATCAAAAACTTAGGCCTTGATAACTGAACATGTTCAGTCAAAGGTTGTGGCCAAAATTGGGTATGAGATCTGCGTTTCGGTAAAGATGATCTCATATCAGAAAGCGAAAAAGGTGTCGATGTTTTGGCTATAGACCTGGCAAGGCATGCGCAAATACGGATTGAGCTTTTGAGGCTTGGCGTGAGTCTTTCAGACGTAGCGTCGCGCACAAAGCGGAGTCGGTCAGGAGTGACAGGGTGTAGCCAGGGCCGTTTCTTCAGTGACGTGATACAATCCGAGTTGGCAAAATGCCTCAATACGACACCCCAATCTCTGTTTCCCGAAAGATATGATGAGGAGGGCAACCCGCTGAAGTACAAATCGTGATACCTACCCCAAAAACGACGAAAGCCCGGACGCGCTAGCATCCGGGCCCTCTAGAACAGATTAAATCCGTCCGTGGTTGTTCGATTTAATCCCACTTCTAGCGTCAAAAGTCAAGCTTTTCGCGGTCGTTATGCGGTCCGCGCGGGGCATTTCTTTTCAAAAATCTAACTGAACTGGGACCTCTATGTTTACAGAACCAAGAATCCTGCGCGATGCGCAGGCAATGTCTGACTGCGACCTTCAACAACTGTTGGATTTGGTCGCACTGCCCGAACCGATTCTCACAGATCGTGAAATCTCAGATTACCTGAAACCGTCCTCTCGTTTTGAGGAGGTACGGCCATGATGCACCCTTTTCTGACCGAGATAGGTTACCGCGAACCGCTGCCCAGTCTCTCAACGCGCAAGATACCGATGCGTTCAAGGACGAGTTGCAGGGGCTTTGTCCCAGTTTGGCTCGCTTCCGAGCAGTGGTGGCGACGCGTCGTTTTCGAAAGCCAGCTCGAACTGATGTTCATCCAACTGATCCTATCGCAGGGCAATGTTTACGATATCTGGGAGCAACCGCCAGCGGTCCGCTACATCAAAGAAAACGGGAAAAGCGCTCAGCATTACTTCGACTTTTTGATCACTTGGATGGACGGCTCCAAGACAGCATGGGCCGTGAAACCATTCGAACTGGTGCAAAGACGGGATTTCGATCAAGAGATCGCGCTCATCGCGTCACAAACACCGAATTCGTTCGCCGATGAGGTCCGTTTGTTCACGGATGCCGGGTTTCAGCGGTATGACGCGGTGAACGCCGCAAGGTTCCAGCAGTTCTCCAAGAGTCCAGATCCAGCCGCTGACGACGCCGTGGCGGCACAAATCTCGGTGCTTGAAGGCTCGACAACGATCGCCCGAATTGTGGAGCAAACTGGAATGTCCGGCCGGGCATATCGAGCAGTTGTGCGCGCGGTCTTCCGAGGTGACCTGCGTCAGGTCAAAGGTGGGCTCATTGACTACCCGACGCTCGTAAAGCGGGGGGTGACGCAATGCTGAAACAACGATTCACAACAAATGATCGTGCTCTGATCGGCCGCCCACCTCACTACCGGTTCCTAGGCCAGGACGCCACGACAACCAGTTGGTTGCGCGAAGGTGAAAATGGGCAAGTCGAACATTTTACCTACGAGCAGCTCGCGGAGTTCCAAAAGTCTTCTCTCTGGCGATATGAGCGGGACTATTACGATCTCAATCAAACCAAGCTGGCATCATCGATGCCAGCCCTGACCCTGGACCATTTGTCTGATAACGCGCGGAAGAAGACCATCTGGTACTTCATAATCTGCATGGCTGTGAAAGCCATGTATGACGCCGGTGAGATCTCGTTGACCGACGCCAGCATCACCATGGCGAAGGCCGCTCTTCAGGAAAAGATGAATGAAATTGAGGCGCAACGGCACAATATCGGTATCGATATCAAGGGCTTCACCGACATGTATGTCCGCAAGCTACCTTGTACAAAGACCATTCGAACCAAGTTCGCCACGTTGAGGCGATTTGGCTATAACCTACTCAGCCTCGCACCCGGTTGGTATCGAGCGACGAAAGTCGGCAACAAGTTCGATGAAGAGACCGAAGCCGTTGTCATGAAATTGGTGCGCGAAATCGCGTCCCGTGAGATGGACAACAAGGCAGAAATTTCTCGACAGGTCATAGATCGGCTCGTGGAGCTCAATGAAGAGCGGGCTGATGAGGGTATCGTCGCTCTTGGCGTCCCATCGCAACGGACAATAGAACGTCGGATATCGGCGATGAACCAAGCCGAGCTTTACGCCATTTTCCATGGGGCAGACGCTGCGCGAAAAGAGTTCGCTCTATCGGCCGGTGGAAGGCTAAGGCAATTCGCCATGGACGAGATCATGTTCGATGAATGCGAAGTTGATCTCTTCACATATTTCACCAATCTGGGCATCTATGACCACCTGCCCAAACACATTCGGGAGAACCTCCCGCGCGGCCGCCGGTGGATTTGCGCAGCGATCGATACCCGCACACGTGTCATATTAGGTATTCGGGTTGCAGCCAAACCCTGTGCCGAAGAAGCTGTCAAATTGCTGCGAATGGTTGTCCGCGACAAGACGGACATTGCGAAGGCCATGGGCGCAGAATCGCCCTGGCCGTTTCACGGCGGATTGGGCATGGTTGCCTGCGACACCGGGTCGGCGTTCGTAAGTGACGAATTCATCTCAGCTGTGACAGCGCTTGGCGGAACCATGTTCTTTCCGCCGGTGAAGATCCCGGAACTTCGCGCCGAGATCGAGAGGGTGTTCGGCACGATCAACTCCAGGCTACTGACGCGAATCTTTGGGCGTGCTTTTTACAACCCGAAGGCTCGTGGCGACTATGATTCCGAGGGTCGCGCCGTTCTCGATGACGACGAATTGGCGCGTATCTTGACGATCTTCTTCGTCGATTTCTACCACCACAATCAGCACACGGGGTTGGATTTCAAAACGCCGGCGAATTCCTGGTCAGAAGTAGAAGGCAAGTACTTCGTCAACGCACCACCAGATCGGCACACTGTTCGATCTGCCGTCGGCATTGAGATGCAGCGCAGGCTCACGAAGCGCGGAATCGACGTCTTCGGCAACTATTACACCTGCCCCGAACTGCATGCCTTCTGGCATGCGTCCTCAAAACGGGAGATGCGCATCAGGGTAGATCCCCACGATATCGGTGCCATCTCAGTGCTTATCGGAGAAAACTGGGTAACGGCTGATGCCTTGGATTGTGACCTCGACGGCGTTCACATGAGCAGCTGGGTCACCGAATTTCGTGCGATCAAAGCGCACAACAAAGCCGAAAGCGAGTTGTCCAGCGACCTGCGGGACCGCGCATTGAAGAACATTGATGCAATTTGCCACAAAGCTGCGCTGCGTGCCGGTATCGGTCCCCACGATCTCACAAAAGAGCAGGTCCTGAAACTTCAGAAAGATTTGTTCCACGGGACCACTTTTAAGCCTCGGCCAGAGATTGGAGCACCCGTGGAGGAACCTGGCTTGATGGGAACTCGCTTTGAAACAGCCACCGCGCTGGAAGGGTCAAAGCCTTCCCGAGAGCAGATTGCAGATGACGAGACAGATCCCTTCGAAACATCTCAACCAATCACAAAACCCACTTGGAATTTGGAGGACAAATAATGTTACCGAAACAGCAAAAAGCGCTCGCCACGGGCAAGATCATCTCTGACCTGTGCGCCAAATTTGTTCCTCATACTCCCTTCTCTGACTTGCAAGACCAGTTCGATCTGTTGCTCTATCGACGTCGCGCAGAATTAGAGACAGGGCGCTCAAGCGAGGCGCGTGGCATCGTTTTGATCGGCAACTCCGGTTCCGGTAAATCGACAGCGATGTCGCATCTATTCAATCGACACAAGGATCTGGCGCGACTCGAGCCCAACAAGACTAAAGCGGAGGCGATCAGCCTATCGGTTCCATCCCCGGCAACGCTAAAGCATGTCGGAATGTCATGCCTGAATGCAATCGGCTACCCCATTCGTCGCGATCGTACGGCGGGCATCATCTGGGAACTCCTGCAGAACCATTTGCGGGAACGGGAGACGCTGTTCTTACACCTCGACGAGGCACAAGATCTGCACATCAACCGCAACGAACGCGAGATGCAGTCCGTCGTCAATACGCTTAAATCTCTCATGCAAAACCCGGTGTGGCCAACCGGTCTGATTTTGAGCGGAATGCCAGCTTTAAAGGATTTATTGCACCTCGATCCGCAGCTGTCACGACGCTTCATACCAATCCATCTCGCTCCGATTAGCTTCACAACCCATGGGAACATCTTGCCTGAAATCGTGGCCAACTACTTGGCCGCGGCCAAACTTCCCATTGCGGATGGAACTTACAGTTCTGAGTTCACAAAGCGTTTGATCCATGCCGGTGCTGGAGAGTTGGGGCTCGTGATTGAAATCATCATTGCGGCAATCGAAGAGGCTTTGCTGGCTGACAATATGACGGTTGGTCTGGATGACTTCGCATCAGCGTTTCGGCGGCGGTCGGGATGTGTCGACGATCTCAATCCCTTCATCTCCGAAGATTACCGCGCCGTCGATGCGCGCAAGTTGCTTGCGGAAGTCGAAGAGGATGAACCGGATGTCCTGATGCCGCATGCAAAGAAGCGCCGGAGGAGAGCATGATGCAACTCGGATTGACCCTACCTCTTCGCCCTGCGCAAACGACCACCTCGCTGGTCACAAATATCGCTGCCTTTAACGGCAGCCAATATGTGCAGGATTTTTCGCAAGATATGCGGATAAACTGGAAAGGCCTTGTCAAAGGCCTTTCTGAAGAACTCGATCTGGTCTCCAAACTATCAGGTGTGCCACGCGAGCAGATGGACAAGTATGCCAGCCGTCTTGTTGTCGAACCTGGTGGTCGTAAGAGCTTTGTGGTGGCGGAACAGTATCTATCAAATCGGCAGTTCGCGCGTGGCAGGCTGCGGGTTTGCCCGAAATGTATCATGGAAGACAAAACCAGGTTTGGAGATTTTGGTCCCTACACACGTGTCTACTGGCACGTCTCATCGATCCGGACCTGTCCAGAGCATCAGGTCGCGCTGCTGGAGCTTCCTGCAGCGGAATTCCCGCGTGACATCCATGACACCTTTGGTCGCATCAGAGATCACTGGAGCCTAATCGAGGCAGCTACGCGGTGCTTAGAATTCCGAAAACCCTCATCCTTTGAGCGTTATCAAATCAAGCGATTGGACGGGCAGAAGTCGAGAAATCGGCTTGATGAACTGCCCTTTGAGATCGTTGCAAAAACATCGGAAATGTTGGGCTTGGTTTGTGCCTTCGGTCCCCAAAAGGCCTTTTCAACTGCTAGTGATGCAGAGCTTGCCGAGGCCGGCCGTCTCGGATTTGAGGCGCTCCGCAAAGGAAAGCAGGGAATAGAAGCTGCGCTGAGTGGCGTGCAAAGTCGCTCGGTTGGTTTTCGCTCGGGCCACTACACCGATTTCTGCCATTTCGCGCGCTGGCTGGACCGTCGAACTCATGACGAGCGATATGACCCTATTTGCAAAATTTATCGCGATTTTGTCTTTCACAATTACCCGATTGGGCAAGGCGAGATTGTGTTGGGAAAACCTTGCCCGCAGCGACACCTGCATTCCTTCGCCACAATAGCAAAGGAGTTCGACATCGACCCGTTTCGCTTGAAGAACCTATTGTGGGGTTTTGGTTTTGGGCAGGGCATGCGAACCAGAGCTCTCTCCCCCTGTGAGATCGGATACTTTCCAGCCGATGAAAGTGAGGCAAAAATCCGAGAGATGTTAGATGTGGTGGACCGCGTGGAAGCCGCGAGGCGACTTAACATCAACAGGCCGCTATTTGATCGTTTGCGAAAAATCGGAGTCATCCAGCCTGCGGCAACATTCGAAGGCTTGAAAGGGCTATACCAGCCCGATCATTTGGATGAGGTTCTTGCGCGCTTTCTCAATCGTGCTGAACCGGTCGAAGATTTGATTGGAAAGCAAATGGATATCGGCGTCGCCTGCAACAAAGCCAAAGTTAAGATCGAACACGTAATTCCGTTGATTTTGGATGGTCGTCTGGAATGGCTGGGAAGGCAGAAAAGTGTTGAGGGCCTGGCCGCGCTTGCCGTCGACCTCGAAGAGATTCTCGACCTGTTCGAGGGCCCACCTTTGCAGGGATACACGAAACAAGAGTTAAAACGATTGTTGCGCGTCAACGATCCAACGATCACCCATCTGATTCAGGAAAAATACATCCGGGCACAGAAAACACGGCATCCGCGTTCACGCCGCCCGATGTCGATCATTCCGCATGAGGCCTATGATGCGTTTTTGAAGCGCTACGTGCCTCTGGGCATCCTCGCGCATCAAATTGGCACA
Source organism: uncultured Tateyamaria sp. (assembly GCF_947504105.1). Lineage (GTDB taxonomy): Bacteria > Pseudomonadota > Alphaproteobacteria > Rhodobacterales > Rhodobacteraceae > Tateyamaria. The sequence goes on along the minus strand of NZ_CANNGP010000042.1, from coordinate 21,866 downwards.
CAGGCTAAGCATGTTTCTTCTAGGCTTGAGAAGCTGAGTGTTGATCCGATACAGATCGCACCTCGTTTCAGCAAAATCTATGAACGCGAAAAATTGGACGGCTTAATTGAGGGCGACAGGTGGGCCTCGGGTCCGTCGTTGCAAACGGAAGGTTGTTAAGATGGTGAATTGGTACACTGCCGACACCCACTTCGGGCATGAAAACGTGATTGGGTTCTGTGATCGGCCATTTCGTGATGCCGGGCATATGGACACCGTGTTGATAGAGAACCTTTGGTCTAAGGTCGGTCCTGATGACGATCTATGGATCGTTGGCGACTTTGCATTTGGTCCGAAAGCCAAAGAAGCCACTTACTTAAACGGCATTTTTGGACAGCTACCTGGTGCTCGAAAGCACCTAATAGTTGGTAACCACGATCTTGAGCCAACCCTGCAGCTCCCGTGGGACAGCATCTCGCATCTAGTCGAGGTCCGCGACGGGCCACATGGCCAATCCCATACGCTCTGTCATTACCCGATGATCACCTGGAATTATGCGCGCCGCCAATCACTCCAATTTTTCGGCCACGTCCATAACAATTGGCGCGGATCACGGAACAGCGTGAATGTCGGTGTTGATGTCTGGGATTTCATGCCGGTCCGGTTTGAAGATATCGCACGCCGTGCCAAATCGCTGCCAGTGAACAAGCACTGGGCCGACGTCGAGCACAACGCGAAGGAGCCTACACCATGAACGAGCCCATGCGAACCGCCACGGTCAGTATGCTGCGACGCAGGACGAAGGAACTCCTCAAGCTGGCCGCAGAGCACCCCATCCTGATCACCCGCTACGGTAAACCAGCCTTCGTGCTGATGTCGGTAGACCACTACAACCGCATTTCCGAAATAGAGTGACTGCAAGGTATGACACGGCGTACCTAACTCGACCTTAAGATCGTTGGCGGCCTGGTTTGCTCCTGGCCGACATCGGTGTGAATTCAAACGATCCAGGGGCAAATTGGTCAATCCCCAGAGGCTCGCTTGCGTCGAGGTTGGCGTCACGGCGAGAATATCGAAAGGGAAATAGTATGCATACAATAAAGATGGCGGATCAACCGCAACCAACTGAGTATGATTATAAGGCTGCTGAGCAACAGCTTGGGTCTTTGGCCAAGTGGCAGATAATAGCAACCGGCGCCGTTGCAGCTGTTCTGGTAAACGGTTTGGCAAGCTCAGGAGATCACCCACATTTGGCGGCAATGCTTGTTAGATGGCTTGCTGCACTACCGTTCATCATGTTCGGGGTATTCTACGTTGCTACCCTTTACTTCAGGCAATTCAAACTGTTCTATCGGGCCGAACATGACTATCGCCCGATGTGGTTGAGGCGGTCTGCTGACTACCTGATTTCAATAACACCTGAGGGCCTTCGAAAGACCCTGCATTGGACCGCTGAAACATATCTATTGTTTTTTGGGATATGCGTCGCAGCTGTCTGCTTTTTGTGTGGTACCTTGCTGCTTTTGGATGGATTTGAGCTCTTCCAACGAGTGAATTCGCTTCAATATGAGCGCGAGCTGTTCTTGCTACAGCAGAGCAAAGATCCATGATTGCGTTCGATGTGTTTGCTGCGGTTCAAATAGGGCCGCCGATAGTGGGAATGTCAGAAACATCAACTGTTTGAGACGCGCACCACGCATCATAGCCTGCTTGTATCAATATCCATATGGTAGGACCGTTGCCGAACAACTTCCCAAGCCGCACCGCGACTTCAGGACTTACCGGTTTCCGTTCGGCGATGATGTCATGTAGATGTTGACCTGAGATGCCAAGTAAACGAGCGACCTCCGTCTTCGATTTTTTGAAGGCGGGGATTACATCTTCCCTCAAAAGCTCGCCCGGATGAGTTGGACAACGTTCCGACACTCCACCCATAACATTCCCCTTTTGAACAGACCAACTTTGATGGCATCGACAATGCCACAAGCTGGTACATTTGTCGTGCGTGATCGCATGCAGTCTTGAGGGCTTCGACGATAGAAGCCGTCGGCCATTGGGCGAGTTATTGAAGGAAAAATTTGGCTTCGAAAAAGGAAAATATGTTGTCGTACCAACGCGCCGGGGTACAATAAAATCAACACATTAGATTAACTCAGAGGAAAGACCTCGTGACGTTTCACAAATAAAATCAAGGCACTAAAGGGTGGTGCGTGGTATGTGCCGATCTGTGCGGGTGTTGCCGGAAGCAATACGGAAGCATAGCGTCGGATATTCGAGCGTGTTCATTGGGTCACGGTGGAGAATCAGTGGCTAGCTCACGCGTGCCGTTCGATCAGTTTGGTGAGCCCATTGATCCGCACATTGAGGCCATTCAACTGGTGGCACACCACGCCCAAAAAACCGTCCGCAATTTCTGACATACCAATTGCTCCTCGGTTCCGTGCTCACGCGAACTTGGACACCGCCTCAATTCCTGTCGGGAGGATATAACCAAACTCTCGCAGGATGCTTCGGATCATGTTCACGATCTGGGTGGGCTGGCAGACGACCAGATCCCTCGCACGATGGATGGCAAGTACGGCCTGCTGGTCTTCAGATTTGATCCCGACAAACTGCATCGTTGGCCGCCGCACCGTTTCGCAGATGGCCTCGGCATCTGCTGCATCTGTCTTGCCTTGCTTCACATAGGGTTTGACGTAGGCCGCAGGCATCAACCGGACATCACGGCCGAGCTTGCGCAGCTCGCGGCCCCAGTGGTGCGCCGAATCACGTGCCTCCATGCCAACCACACATCGCAGTAGGGTCTCAAAGAAAGAGAGTAGCTTGGCACGTTCGATGCCGGTGGAGCGGGAGCCATCCACCTCATCCGGAAAGGGCCGACCTCAACCTTTGACAACTGTGGTTCAAAGTCGGCTTCGCGGCTGCGGCTGCTCAAAGCGACTGACGTCACGACGATATCCCCCTTGGTTCGGATAAAGTGCGGTCTGCTCTTTTTCGGGCACCACGTGGATGTCTCGGACAGGTGATCCGTCTGGGTTGAAAAACGGGGTTTGCTTCCAGAGCCCCGTGAGCCGCCGGGACAATGCACCCTTTGCGAAGCCGACCATGAATTTCAAACCACCATCATGGCCGCGCTTGCCATTTGGTTTGCGGACAAAGGCGCGGGCCACGATTGGACCCAGCGGGCTGTCATCCTCAAGCCGGTCGGTGCGGAAAGATGCAAAGGGCATCTTTGGCGTGCGCATTGTTTTGAAAAGCACGGCACCGCAGCAGCGGGCTTGCCATTGCAAGAGCCCCTTGTCCGAGAGGGAAAAGACGGCGAGTTGATCAAGGCCATCGTCGAACTGCACGCGGTCCGGCACTGTCTGGTACAGTTGTACGCCACCGGGTGCCGGGTCTGGTTGACCCGCATACAGTTCGGTTGCGCGGCAGTCATGGCAGTAGCATTCGACGCGGGTGCCATTCGACGGGGACACTCCCAGAAGCTTGCCCCGGAGTTTTCCGCAATCACAGGCGAAGGGGAGATCCGCACCTGCCACCGTTTAAGCCGCCTTGTTCCTGTTGGCCGCCTTTTTTGGAGGTGTCTTGGGAGAGTTGTCGTCAATGAACTCAAGCACCAGGGGCCGGATGTTGTTGCGCCAGCTTTTGCCCGCGAAGATGCCGTAGTGGCCAGCGCCGGGTTCGACGTGGCTTGCCTTTTTCTCGTCCGGCAGGCCCGTGCACAGGTCCAAAGCCGCAACGCACTGGCCAGGGGCCGAGATGTCGTCATTCGCCCCTTCGACCGTCTTGACGGCCACTGTTGTGATCTTGCCGATATCGACTTGTTTGCCGTTCACGGTAAAGACGTTTTTTGCGATCTCGCAGCGTTTGAAGATGCGATCAACGGTGGACAGGTAGAATTCTGCCGTCATGTCCATGACCGCAAGATATTCGTCATAGAACTTGTTGTGCTTGTCGTGATCACCTGCATCGCCGCGCGCGACTTTGCTGATCTGGTCCTGGAATGCTTTGGAGTGCTTTTCGGCGTTCATCGACATGAACGACGCCAGTTGCAGCAGGCCTGGATAGACCATGCGCCCCACGCCTGGGTACTTGAAGCCCACGCGCTGGATCATCGTTTCCTCGAGCTGGCCCATGGTGACGCGTCGGCCAAAGTCGGTGACTTCCGTCGGGGTCGCATCAGGGTCGATGGGGCCGCCAATGAGCGTAAGCGAGCGTGGCTGCGCTTTGGGGTCTTCCCCGGCCAGGTAGGCCGTCGCGGCTAGCGTCAGCGGTGCCGGTTGGCACACCGCAATCACGTGTGTGTCGGGGCCAAGGTGGCGCATATAGTCGACAAGGTAGAGGGTATAATCCTCAACGTCGAACTTGCCCGAGCTGACCGGGATGTCGCGCGCGTTGTGCCAATCGGTGACATAAACCTCGCAATCAGGCATCAGCGACATGACGGTCGAACGCAGCAGCGTGGCATAGTGGCCGGACATCGGCGCAACCAGCAGCACCTTGCGCTTGCGTGGTTTGCGCCCTGTCACGTTGAAGTGGATGAGGTCGCCGAAGTCGCCCGGCACAACAGTGTCGATACTGACCAGGTGGTCCTTGCCATCCTCCGCTGTGAACGAGGGGATGCCCCAGTCGGGTTTGACAATCATCCGCTGGAAGGTGCGTTCCGTCACTTCGCCCCATGCCCGCATCCATTCCATCGTTGGGTTGGGTATCATTGAAAAGGCGGGATAGGCTCCGACAGCCTGGGCCGTGGCGCCCAGCCATTGGTTTGTGTTTCGCATGGTTTCCATGAAGTCGTAGCTGATCATGTAGCGCATCGCGCTCTCCTTCATACTGTAGGGGCGGGTACGCACAATCCCGCGTCGGACGGTTTGTCGCTTTGCCCCCTGAAACATGCGACCATACATATGCGGCGCGAGCCGCGCGCAGACATTGCTGCACGTGCGAACACTACGGGGAAGACCTTAACATGACAACCAACGACACAACCGATGGTGCTGTCTCGGGAGAAAACTTCGACAAATTGAATGGAAATCTCCGTAAGGTTGAAGAGTTGACCCAGCGACTCACCCAGGTTTTGACGCACCGCAGCACGCACAATGCGGCGCTCGACGGTCCGAATCAGGAGTTGTTCACGAAGGCTGCTACCGCCTATTGGCAGGAAGCCTTCCGCGAGCCGGCCAAGGTGCTGGAGCACCAGTTGCAGTTCTGGTCCAAATCCGTGACGCATTTTGTCGAGGCGCAAAAGGCTCTGGCGTCGGGCAAGTTGCAGGCCCCGACGAACCCCGGCCCCAAGGATCGCCGCTTTGCCAATCCGTTGTGGGACACGCATCCTTATTTCAATTACGTCAAGCAACAGTACCTGATCAACGCTGAAGCTGTGGAGCACGCCGTCGAGGCCGTATCGGACCTTGATCCAAAGGAGAAGCAGCGCCTCTCCTATTTCTCGCGTCAGATCGTCGACATGATGGCGCCCACGAATTTCCTGGCGACCAATCCCGATGCGCTGGAAAAGGCGGTGGCGACCGAGGGTCAAAGCCTGATTGACGGGCTTGAGAACCTGATTTCCGATCTGGAGGCCAACAGCGGCGAACTGATCGTGAAGCTGGCTGATGACAAAGCGTTCGAACTGGGGGGCAACATTGCCACGACGCCGGGCAAGGTCATCTATCGCAACCGGATGATGGAGCTGATCCAATACACACCCACGACCGAGAAAGTGCACAAGACGTCTGTTGTGCTGTTCCCGCCGTGGATCAACAAGTTCTACATCCTAGACCTCAAACAGCAGAACTCTCTTGTGAAATGGATTGTCGAGCAGGGGCATACCCTGTTTGTCGTGTCCTGGGTGAACCCCGATGCGACCTATGCCGGGGTGGGCCTCGAAGATTATGTCCAGGAGGGGTACTTAGCCGCGATCCGTGAGGCCAAGGCGATTACGGGCGAAAAACAGGTCAATGCGATCGGCTACTGTATTGCAGGCACCACGCTGTCCCTGACGATGAGCCTGTTGAAGCGACACAAGGACAAGTCGATCAAATCGGCCACGTTCTTTACGGCGCTGACGGATTTCAGCGATCAGGGCGAGTTCACGCCCTTCCTGACCGACGATTTCATCGACGGGATTGAAGCGGAATGCAAGGACAAGGGAATCCTGCAATCGGTCATCATGGCGCGCACCTTTACGTTCCTTCGGTCGAACGACCTTGTTTATACGCCTGCAATCAAGAGCTACATGATGGGTGAAACGCCCCCGGCCTTTGACTTGCTGTACTGGAACGGGGACGGGGCGAACCTGCCAGCCAAGATGGCCATGCAGTATCTGCGGGGCCTGTGCCAACGCAACGAGCTGGCAGAGGGCGGGTTCGACCTGATGGGGCATCACCTTGAACTGGGCGATATTGAAGTGCCGCTTTGCGCCATCGCGTGCGAGACCGATCACATCGCGCCATGGAAAGACAGCTATCGCGGAGTGCAGCAGATGGGGTCGAAGGACAAGACGTTCATCATGACCCAGTCGGGCCACATCGCGGGGATCGTGAACCCGCCCAGCAAGAACAAGTACGGGCACTACACCAATGAAGATCTGGGCCTGGATCACGAGGCGTGGTTGAAGGGTGCTGACTTCCACGAAGGGTCATGGTGGCCGCGATGGGGGGCTTGGCTGAAAAAGCGGGGCGGGGCGATGGTGAATGCACGTAAACCGGGTGATTCTGCCCATCCTGTGCTGGAAGATGCTCCCGGGTCCTACGTGGCCGTCAAGGCAAGGCCCTGATTTCCCATGTCCTTTCCGTGACGGAAGGCTATTTTTGCTGCGCTGCAGCAAAGGGCTTGATTTGCTGCAGTGCAGCATGTATATCTTGTGCAGACGCAGAAACGTGGGGATGGGCCCGCAGCGATCACAAGGATTGAAGACAATGGCCAAGCAAGCACAAGACATGACCGCGATGTTCAAAGACATGATGGGTGCATTCCCCGTCGACACAGCGGCAATGGAAGACGCGTTCAAGACTGCAACGTCGCTGAACGAAAAACTGAGCCACGTCGCCATCGACGCGGCAGAGAAGTCCACCGAAATCTCCTCGAAGTGGACCAAAGAAACTCTGGCGAAACTGGGCGACATGTCCAAAGCCAAGGCAGAGCCTGCCGACTACGCCAAAGCGATGACAGACTTCGCGTCGTCCTATGCTGAAGTGACAGCCGAACACATGTCCGCTTTCGCCGAAGTTGCCAAGAAAGTTCAGATGGACACAGTTGAGCTGATGATGGCTGCTGGCAAAGACATCAGCGAAGACGCGCAAGCCGTGGTGAAAAAAGCGACCGGTGACATGACTGCCGCTGCCAAGAAAGCTGCTGCGAAGTAATCGCAAACGATATATCGCGCCAACTTTCCTCCCTGAAAGGCGCGGTGACTATGGCGGGCCCTAAGCGGCCCGCCTTTTTCTTTGTCCGAGCCCGTGCCATGCTGCTGCGATGACAGTCCCTTGCACAGTTGAAAATCCGTTGTCGCGATTGTGCGCGAATTTGCCGTGCTGGCCTTTCGCCATCCGCAGGCGCGGGTACAATTGCCCAAGGGCACGCGTGAGCCCGGCGAGTCTCCGGAAGAGACGGCGCGGCGTGAGGTGTTCGAAGAGGTCGGTGTGGTGCTGTCGCAGCCCTTGGTTGCGTTGGGCCAGTGGACCTGTCCCGACCCCGCCTCGATCTGGCATGTCTTTGTTGCTGATGCGCCGCCCGGATTGCCCCCTGCGTGGCGGCATGCGCCCACGGGCAGTGATGAGGAGCGCCGCCATGTCTTTGATGTGATCTGGGTGCAGATGGGCGATGCGTTGGAGGTGTTCCATCCGCTCTTTCATCCGGTCCTGGGTGTGATGCGCACCCATCTGGATCACGTGGGCAAGACGCGCGCCAGCCAATCATAGACCCTGCGCACACGCGGGATGCGGCGCAAGTCTGGGTGGGCTGTGAGCCAGAGCGGCATGCTGCCCACATCCATATCCTTTGAGACCCGGATCACGCGTGGATCCACATCGCCCACGCGCCGCTGACCAAAGCCAATGCCGTATCCCGCCACCACCATGTGCCAGCACAGCACCTGGTCATCGCTGCGGAAGGCAAAGAAGTCGCGGCCTACCTTGAACCCACGCTGGGCAAATCCGTCGATGATCAGGGGGCTGCGGTCGTAGCCGATGATGCTGTGGTGCATCAGGTCTTCCAGGGTTTCGGGTGCGCCATGCTTTTCGATGTAGCTGGGGGCCGCATATGCGCCGAGCGGCAGATCCGCGATGTGTTTGGCGATCACGTCCGGTTGGGTGGGGCGGTACATACGCAGCGCGATATCCGCCTCGCGCCGCAACAGGTTCTCGGTTGTATCGGACGCAATCACCTCGATCTCGATCCCCGGATAGGTGGCGTGCAACTCGCACAGGATCGGGGGCAGGATGAAATTGGCGACCACGTGGCTGGCCGTCAGTCGGACGGTGCCTGCAATCTTTTTCCCATGTCCATCGCGGTCCGTCCCAAAGCGGGCTGCGGCGTCGGCCATTGTGGTGGCATGCGCCAGCAGGTCTGTCCCCTCATCGGTCAGGACCATTCCGCCGCTTGAGCGGTCGAAAAGGCGAGTGCCCAGCGTCGCTTCAAGTTGCGTGATGTGGCGGCTGAGCGTGGGTTGGCTGCTGTTTTGTGCTCGGGCTGCAGCCGAGAGTGAGCCATGTTCCGCGACTGCAGCGAAGGATTGGATCTGGGACCAGTCTGGTTGGTTCATCTATTCATATTTGGATGGTTTGTTTCGAATTGACGTGGATCATATTCGAATTTCGTTCGTTTAGATAGGGTTCAGTTCAGAAATCGAGAGGACGAACACATGGCTTCAGTCATTATTTTGGGTGCAAAGGGTCGGTTCGGGCGCGCGGCTGCGCAGGCCTTTGCAACGGCGGGGTGGACCGTAACTTGGGCGGGTCGTGGCCTCAGTGGAGCGGATTGTATTGATGTGGACGCGACAGATGCCGAGGCATTGCAGGTGGCGTGCGCGGGGCACGATGTGATCGTGAATGCGGTGAACCCACCCTATGATCAATGGTTGCGAACCATCCCAAAGCTAACCAATGCGGTGATTGTGGCGGCGCGCGTCACCGGGGCGACCGTGATGATCCCGGGCAATATCTATAACTACGGACGTCTCTTGCCGCCTGTGCTGCGCGAGGACACGCCGTGGGTCGCGAACACGCGCAAGGGCGGCATTCGCATTCGTATGGAGCGGGCCTATCGTGACAGCGGCGTGCGGACGGTCGTGCTGCGCGGCGGAGATTTCATCGACATCCAGGCATCGGGCAATTGGTTTGAAAGTCATATTGCGCCCAAGGCGGGGCAGGGCAAGTTGACCTATCCCGGCCCGCGGGATCAAGTACATGCTTGGGCCTATCTGCCGGACATGGCGCGCGCGATGGTCGGGCTGGCAGAAAAGCGGGATCAGTTCAGTGCGTTTGAGGAGTTTTGTTTTGACGGATATGCGTTGACTGGCAACGCGTTGATTGCCCATGTGGCCAAGATTATCGGCAAGCCGATGCGTGTGTCGCGACTGCCCTGGAGTGCAGTGTGGGTGATGGGCCTGTGGTCCCCTTTGATGCGCGAAGTATTCGAGATGCGATATCTGTGGCGCAGGCCCCACGCGATGGATGGAAGCAAATTGCGGGCTGTCCTGCCCGCGTTTCAGCCGACACCGGTGGAGGAAGCGCTGGCCGTGTTTCTAAAGAAAGAAACAGATGCGTATGGTGAAGTAGCCGCGCGGGCTTAAAATGCCGCATATGCACACACCCTTTCTTTTTCCTGACGCCGCGCCTAAGCTGCGTTGCAGCACGCGGCATCGGGGAGATCAGGCACGTGACAGAGAAACCAGCACCATTGTTGATCAAACGCTATGCCAGTCGGCGGCTCTACAACACCGAGACGAGCGACTACGTGACCCTTGAAGATATCTCGGGATTTATCCGCGACGGGCGCGAGGTTCAGATCGTTGATCTGAAGACCGGGGATGACCTGACACGGCAGTACCTGTTGCAAATCATCGCCGAGCACGAGAGCCGCGGCGAGAGTGTGCTGCCCGTGGACGTGCTGAACGATCTGGTGCGCAGCTACATGGGCGGTGGGGCGTCCGTGGTGCCGCAATTCCTGCAAGCCTCGTTCGAGATGCTGCGCGACGGTCAGAGCAAGGTCATGGAGAACATGAATGTCATGAATCCCATGGCCAAGATGCCCGGTTTCGAGATGATGCAGGCGCAGCAGGAAGCATTCATGAAGGCCATGACCGGTGGTCTTGGAACAGCATGGGGCGCTTCGGGAACTGCGCCTGAGGCTGAGGCCAAGGAAGAAGCTGAAGATCTGGATGTCATCAAGAAGCAACTGGCGGAATTACAGGAAAAGCTGTCGAAACTGTCGTGACGGGTAAGACGTATTAGTAGGCGTCGACCGTCAGATGTTTTTTGTGTTCCTGATGTGAATCCGCACTGAACCTGTGGCGTCTGGAGGCTGAGTGTCCGGTTTGGGCCGATTGTGTTGAGCCACCCTGCTTGTTTGGTGAACTGATCGCTGCTTCAATTTCGGTCTTGATACTGGAGATTGCTTGCGATGAAGGGGTCAAGGCGGGCAGCCTTGTTCCATGAGTTCTCGCTGGCGGGTGACATCCGGTAGGATCCCTTGCTTCGTGCGATTGATCGGTTTGTCGATCTGAGCAGCACCCGCGTATATCTGGTGGATTTCCACAGCCGCACAGGCCGCTCGCCGAATAATCCGGATGCTCTTGGTGGAATATCGCTTCGGTATTGGGTCAGAGCGGCGTTTATGCGAGAGGTTCACTTGAACCTCGCCTGCCGCCGGTTTTGCGAGCTAAATCTTTCGGATCCGATCCCGGATCGTTCGATCTTTTCCAAGAACCGGCATGGAAGGTTCCGTGACTGCGATCTGTTCCGGCATTTATCCGAGACCGCCGTGGCATGCTGTATGGCGGACGACTTGGTTGATGGCGAGACCCTTGCGACGGATGCCAGCATCATCCAAACCGATGCGAACAAGCAATACTCGGCGCCAAAGGTAGAATGGGAAACGGCACAGATAGACCCGGCGGTCGTGCCAAGAGCCGTGCAAGAATATCCTGAGACCTTGGATGACGCTGCATTTGGTGCTGCAAGTGAGGTGACGCCGAAGGTCACATCGTTCTTTGATCCCGCCACGGATAAATACACTTGTCCTGGTGGGAAACCCCTCAAGACGTATTGGCGAAAGATGCGGCTTGACCGCCTGCGTCTGCAAGGATGGCATTGAACGGTACTACGCCAGCAAGACACGCTGCTCCGCCTGCGCTCTCAAAGAACAGTGCACGTCCAACAAAGACGCCCGTATTATCTCACGATACGCCCACGAAGCCGCGCATGAAAAGGCACACCAAATTGCCAAAACAGACGCCTACACCGATGCCAGCCGACGACGAAAGAAAGTAGAAATGCACTTAGCCCACCTCAAAAAGATCATGCGGCTCAAATGGAGCGACGGTGGACAAGTGAAGAAATTTTCACTTTGAACGCTTTAGTTTTGTTTACGGTGTTGCGATGGAGTGAGGCTATCAACCGTGGCCACAGTCGGCGTTATCGTCCTAAGTCCGAACATGTAGGATCCCAGTTTCCTGATCTGGACGCTCCTATTGGCGCATGCGTCCACTAGGGCGGGACATGCGATGTCGCGGCAGTGGGTCGCGGCAGATTCAGTTGCATTTATCGGAGGGGTCGCTGTCTTGGTTGCAACGGCACCCGATTGGACTGCCCCATCAGCCTTTAAATCGACCCCGTTAGGCCGGCTGATCAAGGCTCAACTTGTACTGCGCACGTTCAATAGAGGGGACCGCAGCAAGCAAGCGACGGGTGTAATCTTGTTTAGGGTCTGCGAAAACAGCGTTTCGGGTCCCGTGCTCTACGATGTCACCCATATACATGACCGCGATATCGTCGCACATCTGCTGCACAACGCCAAGATCATGACTGATGAACAGATATGTCAAATCGAGATCACGCTGCAGGTCTTTGAGCAAGTCGAGGATTTGGGCCTGAATGATGACATCAAGCGCCGAAACCGCCTCGTCACAGATGATCAAAGACGGGTTTGTGGCAAGTGCGCGGGCAATCCCGATACGCTGTCGTTGCCCGCCCGAGAACTGATGCGGGAAAAGGTTCATTTGGTCAGGCTTCAGGCCCACCTGTTTGAACAGCTCCGCCACACGCGCAGGCCGGTCTGCGACGGGGTAGGTTCCCAGATTGTCCAATGGCTCGCTGACAATCGCCCCAGCGCGCAAGCGCGGGTTGAGGGAGGAATACGGATCCTGGAAAATAACCTGCACTTTCGCGCGCGCCCGACGGAGCGCTTCACCCTCCAGTGCCAGAACATCGGTGCCGTCCAGTGTGATTTCGCCCGATTGTGCATCGACGAGGCGGGCCACGGCGAGGGCTGCGGTGGTCTTTCCCGATCCACTTTCGCCGACCAGTGCCAGTGTCTTGCCCTTGGCGATATCAAAGCTGATTCCGTTCACCGCCGTAAACATCTCGCGTTTGCCAAATCCCTTTTTCACCGGGAATTGCACGGTGAGGTCTCTGACGCGCAGCAAGGGGATATCGTGTTCGTCTGTGCGTGGGGTGGTATCAAGTGTTTCACTTGTCAGATGTGGCACGCTTGCGATCAGGGATTTGGTGTAGCTGTGTTGCGGGTTCTGCAGAAGATCGTGCACGCGGCCGCCGTCCACTTTCTCACCTTTGAGCATGACAACAATCCGGTCTGCCATTTCGGCAACAACGCCCATGTCATGGGTAATCAGAATCGTGGCGGTCTGCATCTCGCGTGACAACTCACGCATGAGGTCGAAAATCTCGGCCTGTACGGTCACGTCAAGCGCGGTCGTCGGTTCGTCTGCGATCAGGATCTTGGGCTGACATGCCAGCGCCATTGCAATCATCACTCGTTGCCGCTGTCCCCCTGACATTTCATGTGGATATGTTGCAGCGCGGCGTCTGGAATTGGGAATGTGCACCGCATCCAAAAGCTCGACGGCGCGGGACCATGCGTCGGTTTGGCTTAACCCCTGATGGCGGCGCAACACTTCCGCAATCTGTTCGCCAACGGTGTAAACCGGGTTCAACGAGGTCATAGGTTCCTGAAAGATCATCCCGATCTGATTGCCGCGGATATCACGCAGCGCGCTGTCTTCCATTTGGGTCAGATCCTGGCCTTCGAAAATGATACGGCCCTTTGCAATGTGCCCGATGCGCGGCAACAGTCCCATGATGGCCAGCGCTGTCATGGACTTGCCGCTGCCAGACTCGCCAACAATACTGAGCGTCTCTCCCGGTTCGACATGCATGGACAACGCGTCCACGACAGGCACCATCCCGCCGCGTGTCGCAAGTTCGACCCGTAAGTCTTCGACTGACAATAGCGGCATGGTCAGCGCTCTCTCAATTTGGGGTTCAGGGCGTCGTTCAGCCCGTCGCCGACAAGGCTGACGGCAAGCACGGTGATGAAGATGGCAATGCCCGGAACCGTGACAGTATAGCTTGCATCAAGGATATATTGCCGGTTCGAGCCGATGATCTGACCCCAGCTTGCGACGTTCGGATCGGTCAGCCCAAGAAAACTCAGACCTGCTTCGAAGAGGATGGCGGACCCCACCATCAGGGCCGCCTGCACGATGATCGGGGGCAATGCGTTGGGCAGGATCACACCAAAGATAAGCCGGTTGTCCCGTACGCCACCTGCGCGCGCGGCTTTCACATATTCCAGTTCCCGGATGCGCAAGAACTCGGCACGTGTGATCCGTGCCACGGCGGGCCAACTGACCAGGCCGATTGCGATTGTAATCATCAGCAGCGAGGCTCCGAAGAGGGCAACAATGACCATTGAGAACAGAAGTGTCGGGAGGACCTGAAAAAATTCGGTCAGACGCATAAGGATTTCTTCGACCCAACCGCGATAGAAACCAGCCACAGCACCAACCGTGATGCCAATGGTGACCGTCACGAAGGCAGCGGCCAAGCCAACGGTCAGTGTTACCCGTGCACCATGAATGAGCATCGAAAGCAAATCCCGGCCCAGATAATCGGTGCCAAGCAGGTAACCTTCCTGGCCCGGCGGGGTGAACGGCACCCACACCATATCAAAGGGGTTGCCAGGATAGATCATGGGCCCAAAGATCGCGATCCCGCCGATCAAAAAGAGCATGAACAGCCCGGCCATTGCCGCGTGATTGCGGCGGAACATCCCGAAGGCTTCGGCAAACGGGGACCGGGCTTTGATAACGGTGTTTTCACTCATGTGCTTTTCCGGATGCGGGGATCAATCAGGCGCAGGGCAAGGTCGGTCAGAAGGTTGCCGATGATCACGACAAGCGCCGAGAAAAACAGGATGCCCAGAATGGTCGGTGTGTCGCGTGCAAGGATGGACGTAAGCGCAAGTTGCCCAAGCCCCGGCCAGGAAAATACCGATTCAACCAGGACAGCGCCTGAAATCACGGCAGAGAATTGCAATCCCGCCAGGGTGACAACCGGTGGCAGGGCGTTTTTCAAACCATGCTTCAATGTGACGTCGCGCGGGCTCAGCCCTTTGGCTTTGGCGGTACGAATGTAGTCGGAGCCAAGAACCTCCAGCATGGATGCGCGGCACAGTCGTGAATAAAGCGCGATAAAGATCGACCCAAGAGACAGCATTGGCAAGACAAGGTGATGCGCGACCGACAGCGCCTGTGGGAAGAAGCCACCGTCTATTGTGACATCTCGCATCCCTGCAACCGGGAAAAGCGGGATATTCAGTGAAAACGCAATGAGCAGCAAAATCCCGGTCCAAAACACCGGGGCTGCATATCCGAACAATGCAAAAAGGGTCACGATATGGCTCAGGATGCCGTTTGGGCGAATGGCGGCAAAGACGCCCAACAAGATGCCCAGGATCAGCGCAAAGATTTGCGCCGAGAACACCAACAGCAATGTTGCGGGCAATCGCTCAAAAATCATCTCGGTCACGGGGCGGTTGTAAAAGTACGAATGCCCGAGATCGAATTGCAGGACCCGCCAAACATAATTGCCAAGCTGCACGATGATGGGTTTGTCCAACCCGTATTCGGTATGGATCTGTTCCATCAACTCGGCGCTTGCGCCGCCCATATCGGCAGCAATTGTGTCCACGACATCGCCCGGAGCGAGGTTGATCATCGTGAAATTCAGCACAAGAACAGCGATCAGCAGCGCAAGCGCATAAGACAGCCGTTGTGCCAAAACCTTTAGAATGTTCATAAGCACCCCGTAAAATGTCCCCCCCATCAATGGGGGAGGGACGTCAAAGCAGTTGTTTGACGGCTACTCTTTCAAGAAGACCAGATCATAAGGCGACGAGGACGCCCAGATGCCAAGTGGCGGATTGCCCACCTTGTTGCTGTAGATCGTGTGGTAAGGCAGCGTATTGGTCCAATATACAGGCAGGTCCTCTGCAAGGATCTCCTGGAATTCCTTGTACAGGGCCGCCCGCTTTTCGGGGTCAATCTCTTGGCCGGCCTCGCCCATGATCCGATCAATCTCTGCGTTCTTATACTGCTGTGTGTTCGACCAAATCACGCCTTCCTTGATGTTCTGGCTGTCATAGGTGCGGTGGACGCCGATCACCGGGTCGCCCCAGTTGAACACTGTATCCCACGTCATATCAAAATCATGGTTCGAGATTTTGTTGGCCCAGGTCGGGAAATCCACAAAGGAGTTTACAGTGACATCAATGCCGATCTTGGCCAGTGATGCCTTGGTAAATTCAGCTTGTGGTTTCGTCGTCGGGTTGCCGTGGTCAATGGTCAAGGAAAACCGTGTGCCGCTGCTGTCAGCAGGATAGCCAGCCTCGTCCAAAAGCGCATTTGCCTTGTCGAGATCCAGATCATAGCCGTTCACATCCGGATAATACAGCGGCGAGCCGGGGTGAATGCCGGTCTTTGCCTCCTGGCTGAGCCCCAGCATGATCGCATCAAGAATGAACTTCTTGTCGACCGCGTAGGCAATCGCTTGACGCACCCGCTTGTCAGCCAAAGGACCGTCAGAACCGGTATTGAACGCCAACCAGTTGATCGGACCAATCGCTGCATAGCCTTCATCGGTTGCGACAAGGTTCTCATTCTCACTCATGCGTTTGATATTGCGCACCGTGTTTTCAAAGGTCGTCATGTGCAACTCGCCGTTCTCCATCCCAATGGCGCGGGCTGAGGCATCCTTGATAATGCGATAGACGATCCGGTCCAGATAGGGGCGCCCCTCAATGAAGAAATCGCCGTTGCGTTCCAGGATAACCTGCTGATCTGCGGTGAATTCGACAAATTTGAATGGGCCTGATCCTACGACATCCTGACCATTACGTGGATGTGCCTTGGGATCCTGACCGTCGCCGTAAATGTGCTTTGGGATGATTGGCATCAGTTGTGATGACATAGCCAGCAAAAGTGCCGGGTGGGGCTGGGACAGTTTCAGAACTGCGGTATGTGCGTCTGGCGTTTCTACGGTTTCTACAACACCAAACATTGTCTTGAACGGGTGGTTCGCCTTGATAGTATCAACCGAGAAGGCGACATCTTCTGAGGTAATCGGCTCTCCGTCATGGAAACGGGCGTCTTGCACCAGCTTCAATGTCATCGACAGGCCATCATCGGACCATTCCCAGCTTTCCGCGAGATAAGGCTGGGGTGTCCAGTCTTCATCATAGCGTAAAGGTGCCGCAAAGAGTTGCGCGCCGGGCGCGCCGGTAACGATCCCGGACTGAACGGCTGGGTTCAGATGGCGCGGTGTTTGCGGTAGGGTTGTTACAAGTGTTCCGCCGCGTACTGGTTCTTCGGCCATCGCGGTTGAACACAACATGGCAGCGCCGCTGATGGCCATTGCCAATTTGGTCAGGACACGTGTCTTCATCCAGATTTCTCCCGTTGATATGATTATTATTAGGAAGAGCGTAGGATGATCCGATCCTTCGGGAAAATAGATTTAATACGCTTGAATGCACCAAAAAACATAGTTTCTAGCTGGCTTCCACTTCTCGCACGGCAAGTTGCTCGAACAGGCCCTCGTTGCGAAGTCCTTGGCAACATTCGATAAATCTCATTACGGACCGCGGCAAGGTTTGGCGGGCTTGCGTCACAATGCCAAAGCGCCGCGCGGGAATTGGGTCAGTGACCGGCAACACGGTGATCCCTCGATTGATGCCCTTGTCTGAAAATGGGCGTGCGTTCAGGATCGAGAATCCAAATCCCGACGCGACAAGGGTGCGGATCATTTCAACAGAGGATGATGTGTGCGCAATGCGCACGTCAATTCCCGCCCGTTTGAATAAGTCGGGATAGTACTGGCGTGACTTGTGCAGTTTGAGGTTGATCATTGGACGATCTTGCAAATCAGCGAGGCTGACTTCTAAACGGCGCGCAAGGTCATCTTGATCGTTGACCAATGCGTAGTGCGGCAGGTCTACCATTGCGTCAAATGTATGGTGGTTCCCGGTCACTTCTTCATAGGTGAAGGCGACGTCCGCGGCACCGCTATCAAGATAGTCGATCACGCTGTCCATGTCGCCCTCGACCAACTCGAATTGAACGTTAGGATAGTCGGCCTGAAAGCGTTTGATCGCTGACGGCAGAAATATTGATGCGGCGGTGGCAAAACAGGCAAGCCGGATGCTGCCGGTAATCGCACCACCGAGCGCATATAGCTCCGATTCAAATTCGCGGCTTTCCGCCAGAAATCCATCCACCAACTTCAGTGTTTCGGTTCCGGCTCGGGTCTTGTGTAAGCCCTTGGCAGGCACACGCATAAAGATGTCGAACCCCAGTTCGGCTTCTATAACGTCAATGGCCGACGTTATAGAACTTTGCGAGATGCTCAGTTCTTTGGCTGCGGCGGCAATGGAACCCAGCCGCCCCGCTGTCGCCACATACCGCATTTGTTTGAGTGTCAGATTACCTGGCATGCCTTCCACCAAAAAATATGTCGATATGGGCAATTAAATCTACTTTTTGGGAGAAGGAAAACCTCTTAAGTCTGAGGCCACGCCCTGAAACACGATGGATTTTGCCATGATAACGATTTTTTCCGCTCGTAAGATCCTGACGATGAACCCCCAAAATCCCGAAGCCACTCATGTGGCAATTCGCGATGGCGTCATCCTTGGTGCGGGCAATCTGTCAGACCTCGGAGGTTGGGGTGATTATGAGTTAAATATTGATTTCGCTGACAAAGTTCTGATGCCTGGCTTTGTTGAGGGGCATTGTCACCTTCAGGAAGGGGCGCTGTGGTCCCATACATATGTCGGTTTCTTTGACCGCATGTCGCCCGAAGGCGAAATGAACGTGGGCTGCCCGTCTCTGGACGAGGTTCTGGCCAAGCTCGCTGCGGCAGAGGCTAAGATGGACGACCCGACCGCGCCGCTTCCCGCTTGGTCGCTCGACCCGATCTACTTCGACAACCAACGCGTCAACCGTGCACAACTCGACAGTATTTCGACAGAGCGTCCGATCGGGATCATGCACGCCTCGGGCCACATTATGAACGTGAATACCAAGGCGCTGGAACTCGCGGGCCTGCTGCGTCCGGGTATCAATCACGAAGGGGTGCCGCTGGGGGCTGACGGTCTGCCGACCGGCGAGCTGAAGGGCCCCGATGTTATGAGCCCCGTGTCCATCCACGTGGGGTTCGACCGGGACATGCTTGCCTGTGATGAGGGCGGTATGTGGCGCTTTGGCAAGTTATGCGTGCGGGCAGGTGTGACAACCGCAACGGATCTTGCAGCCCGCCTTCCGGAGGATGCGGTCAACTTGATGCACAAGGTGACTGGTAACAAGACGTTCCCGGCCCGTATCGTCCCCTTGCGCTTTCATCATGGGGTCAGCCCGGAAGATCTGATCAAACATGTTGAGGACCTCGCGCCCAAAAGCACCGATAAGCTGCGTCTGGGACGGATCAAAATTGTGGTGGATGGCTCTATCCAGGGGTTCTCGGCACGCCTGCGTGCACCGGGCTACTACAATGGAGCCCCCAATGGTCTTTGGTACATCGCGCCCGAGCAACTGGCCTATGTTCTGGAAAACGCTTTGGCAAAGGGTATTCTGGTGCATTGCCACACCAATGGGGATGAGGCCACACAACTGGTGATCGACACGATGCGGCGGGCATTGCGCGAACATCCCGCAACGGATCACCGATTTACCTTGCAGCATTGCCAACTGGCAGACACTGCGCAGTTCAAACAGATTAAAGAACTTGGCCTCTGCGTGAACCTGTTTGCCAATCATCACCACTACTGGGGGGATCAGCATTACGAGTTGACCGTGGGGCCGGAACGGGCCGAGCGCATGAATGCCGCTGGCACTGCCGCGCGTCTGGATGTGCCCTTTGCGATCCATTCGGATGCGCCGATCACTCCGTTGGGCCCGCTCTTCACCGGCTGGTGCGCGATGAACCGGAAAACCGCCTCCGGCCGCATATTGGGTGAGCGCGAAAAGATCACGCTCGATCAGGCGCTCCACGCAATTACGTTGGGAGCAGCCTACACATTGCACCTTGATGGTGAGGTTGGATCGATCGAAGCGGGTAAACGCGCCGATTTCGCGGTACTGGAAGACGATCCGCTGGACATGGGCGTGGACGGGCTGAAGGACACACGGGTCTGGGGCACCGTTCTGGGTGGAGAGATTTTCGCGGCTGCCGATGTCTGATGGCCCACTTCTGCTGACCATCATTGCGGGCTATCTGGGTGCCGGCAAAACGACCCTTGTCAATCAGTTGCTGCGCCATGCCAACGGGACACGCTACGCGGTGATGGTCAATGAATTTGGCAGTCTGCCGATAGATGAAGACCTGATCGAAGCCGAAGGTGATGACCTGATCACACTGGCCGGTGGGTGTGTGTGTTGTTCCTACGGTGATGATCTGATGATGGCGATGGCGCAGATGCGCGATCTGGAACCGAGGCCCGATCACATCCTGCTGGAGGCCTCCGGTGTCGCGCTGCCCGGAAACATTGCGGCCGCGATCAGTCTTTTCGGTAATGATATCGAGGTTTTGGGCATTGTTCTTTTGGCTGATGCAGAGGTTCTGTCGGACCAGCTTGCGAACCCCTACCTGTCAGATACCGTGACGCGGCAGCTCGCTGCAGCTGACCTTGCGGTGCTGACCAAAGTTGATCTGGCAACACCAGACCAGATGCAACGCGCCCGCCAGATCGTTGCAGATCATGCGCCAAACGCCGCCGTGATTGAAAGCGAGGGTGCCGATCTGACGCAGTCTATTCTACTTCTGTCGCGCCAAGACACGCAGCAAACCTTCGGAACCGACCATACACCACATCACATTCACTTAGTGACAGAGACTCTGCCAATGGCCGATGCCGTCGATGCTGAGAGTTTCGCCGACCAACTGGCACTTAACCCCGAGGTCGTGCGTGCCAAGGGGCATCTCACCAACAGCAGTGACGGCAGGTTGATGACACTGCAATTGGTCGGTCGTCGATATTCGGTCTACCCCGCAGCGGCGTATGTCAAGCAGGGGCTAGTGATCATAAAAACAAATGGGCACTAGGGGAAAGCTCCTGTCGCGTCATTTCTGAGGTGCGGTGCTCACACCGAAATTGGCTGCTCAGACGGTTATCTGGCCTGCGCGCGTTCCTTCAGATGAACAACATCATTCGAGTTTCATTTCTGGATTATATTGGCCTCGCGACAGGAAACCCGGGATCGACACGTTACGACAGAGTATGTATCCAGTGAATTTGGGCGCTTGTGTGTTCCATTTCAAACGCATCAAATAGGCGTCTGAATGCCGCCTCTTGCTGCAATGAATGGATGGCTCCAAATCCGGATTTCAGAATGATCTTCAATGATCGAGATGGCGTATTTTGTTGGAAAACCCTGACTTGATCGAATGGTAAGTCGCTGATTCAATTCGGCCTGCAAGGAGGGATTGGCGATGATGAGACCGCGGTAGGAGGCACAAGCTGCGCTGTTGTTAAGAGTTCTCTTTCGAGGATCATGTGCCAAATGATCACCTGCTGCGATCAATTGGTTGGTTTGTCGATCTGAGCGACATCCGCCAGTATCTAACTGATTTCTACAGTCACACTGGCCGCCCGTCGGTCGATCCCGAACTGCTGATCCGCATGCTCTTGGTGGGATATTGCTTTGGCATCCGGTCCGAGCGGCAACTTTGCGAGGAGGTACACCTGAACCTCGCCTACCGCTGGTTCTGCCGTCTCGATCTCAATGACCGCGTTCCTGACCTTTCCACCTTTTCCAAAACCGGCACAGACGTTTCCGCGAGAGTGAGTTGCTGTGTCACCTGTTCGAGACGACAGTCGCGCGCTGCATCGAGGAAGGTCTTGTCAGCGGTCAGCGCATGGCTATTGATGCCAGCCTGATTGACGTCGATACGGACAAGCAGAACTCGACGCCGAAGGAAGAATGGGACGCCGCAAGCATCGAACCAGCAGATGCGCCTCGTGCGGTCCGCGAGTATCTCGGCACACTTGATGAGGCGGCATTCGGCACTGCCAGCGAGGTCCAGCCCAAGTTGACCTCGCATTCAGATCCTGCCAGCCAATGGACAGCTGCTCGTAAAGGACCAGCATTCTTTAGCTATTCCGACAATTACCTGATCGATACCGATCACGGGGTGACCGTCGATATGGAAGCCACGCGATCTATTCGGCAGGCAGAAGTGGGATCACCAAGACGATGTTGACAGGGGTGAAGGCGAAGTTCGATCTGCATCTCGAGCAGCTGATCGCCGACACCGCCTACGGCACCGGGCCACTTCTGGGCTGGCTGGTCGACCGCAAGATCGTGCCGCACGTCC
>NZ_CANNGP010000041.1 GCF_947504105.1 uncultured Tateyamaria sp. | reverse complement strand
AAAGGTACACGCAATCCCATTTAACCCTTGCTATGCGGGTGCCATCCACACAAGTCATATCGGTGATATTGCAGCATCTGGCCTTTGGGTGCGACCATATCGCGGACAAAGCCACCCATTGAGTTCTGGAGGTGCATGTCCGCTTTTTGTGATGGTGAACGAGCGTTTCTGTGCAGTTGGGTCAATCGAACGCTTTGTGAATGTATTCCGCGTTGAAAGCCGTATAACCCTTTGCCGTCACGGTCAGATGCGGCTGGGTGAGTTCATGCAATTCGGGTAGTTTGTGAAATGGCACAGAAGGGTAGCTGTGATGCTCCGTATGGTATGGCATGTTCCAAGCAACCGCTCGAACAAACATGTTTGTATAGGTGGTTCGCGTGTTTTCAAACATGTTCGCAACAGTTGGACAGCGCCCATGTTCTGCCAACAAGTACAGTCTTAGAAATGGTTGCCCCAACAACATTGGCAACAACCAAACATAGAACAAGATAGGGGTGGCGAACCAAAAGCTCAGCCCAAGCAAAACCAGGTAAGCACAAAGGTAAATGCGAGCTTCGATTTTGACCTGAGCTTGGCGCCCTTGTGGAACAAATTCCTCAAACTGCTTTCCCATCGCATTTCGCGCTAGAGTTTTCGCGTGGCTGCTCCAGACAGGGATGCCAGAAACGTGGATGATGTATTGTCTCAAGTTGGTCGGTTTTGCCGCTTCCAGTTCCGGGTCTTTGCCAGGAACTTGAGTGAACCGATGATGGGCAAAATGGAAATACCGAAACCATGTCGCAGGCAGTAGCAGGAGCAAACCGCAAACATGCCCAACCACGTTGTTTATCCATCCGCTCTTGAATGGTGTCTTGTGGCTTGTTTCATGCAATAGCGTAAAAAGAAAAACGAGCAGAACACCTTGGAATATCAGCACTACGTGCCAAAATAGAGCTGCTTGAGAGATCCAAGCCCCGCACAGCACGATTGCACCCCAGTGTGCCATAAGATGTGTCAAACCTTTTGCGTCACTGCGCGCAGTCAAACGTTCGCGGTCGGCTGCTTCAAGCGAAGACAGAAAAGCTTTGTGGTCCACCGTTCGTACCTCCCACGCGACTGAATACACAAAACTGTTTGTCCTCTAAAGCGAGTATATTTGACCACTGAACAAGAGGGACTTATCTGTCCGCATGGCAAAAACGCATTCGTTACGTGCCATTCGGGCTTTTGTGGCGGCCGTTGGATGGGGCGAGTTTTATCCTCGCTGCAAAAGAACTGGTGGGGGGGCGCCAGCCGCAATCAGCCAGTTGATCCTAGGACTGAAACACTTAGGCTCATGACTGATTGATTTCCGCTGTTTAGCGTGAGTGATGGCCGCAAGAACGAACGGTGAGCATGTCTGGTCCTTTCTGATTGGGTGATGCGCAGATGGCGCGTCTGGACCCCTTCTTTCCGAAATCCCACGGCAAGTCCCGCGTGAACCACAAGCGCGTGTTGAGCGGGATCATCTTCATCAACCGCACTGGCTTACACTGGCGCGACGCGCCAAAGGAATACGGCCCGCACAAGACGCTTTACAATCGTTGGAAGTGGTGGAGCGATAAGGGCATCTTCACTGATGTTCTGATCGGGTTGTCGGCCGATCAAAGTGAAAAGAAGACTGTCATGATTGATGCAACTTTTCTCCAATCCCATCGCACGACGTCCAGCCTTGCGATGGAAAAGGGAGGACGTGGACGTCTGATCGGACGCACCAAGGGGTGGCATGAATACAAAGCTCCACGCTATCTACGACAGCCAAGACCGCCCTCTGAACCTATTCGTCAATGCTGGGCAGGTCAGTGACCATATCGGCGCGCGCGCCTTGGTTGGTCGTTTGCCAAAGGTGGACTGGTTACTCGACCCCTCCTAGGGTATTCGCTGCGCGAATACCCTGCCGTTAATGGATCGCGGCCATGACGCCGATTGTTTAGAGACGCGTTGAAAGACAACGGGATATGCCCACGCACCCCGGGCAGAGAACAACGAAAGACGACCATCCGATACGACAAGCGACGCTACAAAGACGCAATCGGGTTGAAATCATGTTCGGCAGGCTGAAAGACTGGCGACGTGTGGCAGCTCGATACGACCGATGCCGGAAGGTCCTTCCGTCGGCAATCGCTCTCGCCGCAATCGGCATTTAACGGCGGTGAGGCTTGAATCTAGCGGCGCTGGGTGACCCTGCGATCGATGTCGGAAATTTCCTTGCCCATCTCGCCGAGTACGCGGTGCGGACCACCGGCTCATCAGAAGCATCCCAAAGGCTCGAGACGGCTTTCCTGCGCGGGTGTCAAAGCACCGGGCCTGACATCTGCCCGCATCGTATCAGAGTTTTCAGAACCATATCGCTCCTGCGCCATATTCACATTTCGCAGCGCTTCGAGGACCGAAAGCACACAACGGATATTCTGCTTCGTGAAGGCGAAACACTTCTGGCTCAGTTTTGACGCGGCTGGTGCTCCGCCCTCCTCCCCCCGAAAAGCCTTTGTTCCGTCAAGCTGCTTCGAACAACGTTATGGATTGCATCACGCGGCCCCTTGGCAGCCAGTTAACGCCTATTTCCAGGACATATCGGCAGATTTTTTCTGATCCCATGGCATGTTCATAGGCTCAAAATGAATAGGCAATGAACTCTTCATTAAGGGCGCATTCCGCCCCTGTTGCGCGCTGATGTTTTCCTTATCTCTCAGGCATATCAGGCAAGCCATGACCACGAACTGACCCTGTTCGCCCGACCGACAGCGGCACCGTGGCCATCGGGTTTGCGGCGGCTGCCAAGACCGTGGCCACCAAGTGGCCACTGCACCAAGCGCTTTGCCCTTGCAGACAGGAAAGAAGGCGACAGCATGGAGATTTTCGAGACGACATTAAGGGATGGTGAACAGCAGGCCTTTCTACATTTTACAGCCCGGCAGAAAGGCGAGCTGGCCGTTTTACTCGAGCAGCTCGGCATAGATGTGATCGATGCCGGTTTTCCAGCAGCCTCGCAGGTAGACACGGACGGTGTCACGCAGATCGCCGATCAAACTGACGCCGTCAAACTCAGTGTTCTGTCGCGACCGATCAAAAAAGATATCAAACGCGCTTTTCAGGCATTGAAAGGCGCAAAGCACCGTTCCCGGATCGCGACATCCGCACGGCCTTTCGATCTCCTCTCGACGTCCCCGGGTTGGGCTGGCCGCGCATACTGCAAGACGATTGAGCGCTCCTGTAATCTGATGAGTGAAGCACGAAGCTACTTCCCAGAAGCGCAGTACTATCTCGTTTGCGCCGGAAACCGCGATCCGTCTTTTCTTATGGATCTTAGCGCTTCTGCCGCGTACGCGGGCGCCACGCACATCGTCGTCGCTGACGCGCTCAGCACCATGGAGCCAAACGGTTTCGGCAAGCTGGTCGGCCGCATCAAGACGGCCTTGCCGCCCGGCACCACACTGGGCGTTCATTGCCACAATTTGCTCGGCCTAAGTCTGGCAAACTCCATTGCCGGGATCAAGGCGGGTGCGACCCAAGCCGAGGTGACAATCGGCAATACCGGCGACGGCGGCGGCAACACTGCCCTGGAGCAACTATTGGCCTATGCCGCGTATTTTGAAGCCGATGATCCGCAATTCGCCCATAGATGCAAAACGCGGATGATAGCAAAGGTGGTGCAGGCTTTCATGGATCACACCGGGATGCAGTTTTCGCCGAACAAACCTCTGATCGGCGAAATCAGTTTTGTTGTTGAAACCGGAATCCATCAATCCATTCCTGCGGAGATCATGCAGCGGGTGTTTTCCCCGGAAACCATCGGACGCAGTGCAGAGATAACCATCGGACGGCACAGCGGTATCTCGGGCATTCTGGATCAACTCGACAGGATGAACCTGCGTCCGCTGAACGTGGATCGGCAGTTGCTGTACCAGCACGTCATGCGTGCAGCCCAAACGAACGGGTCTGTCCCCAATTGTGAATTGGGTCAGATCGCGAAATCACTCATGTCACAAACCACGTTCGAAGGACCCTGATGTTTACCTGATCGGGCGTTGTTACACCGGAGAAATCGATATGGCTAAGAAACCTGCGAAATCAAAAGAACCGGAAGACCTCAAGTTGATGCACGATCTGCGCCGCATAATACGCACCCGAGGCGCAGCTTATCTGAGCGATCCGAACGTCACGTCAATTGGCATCGGTCGCAAGAATGGCGACGGGGATATCAGTATTGTTTTTACCGTGCGCGAAAAGCTTGGCGCATCCGCTTTGGAGAGGCTGGGTTCAAAGGCGCTTCCTGAACAGATCGACACAAATGGGCGATCTGTTCCCACAGACGTCATCCAACGCAGTTACAAACCATCCTACAGGATCGTCGAGCGTGGACCTGCTTCGGTTCTCAAATCGCGGCTCGATCCGCTGATCCCCGGTGCCAGCATCAGCCACCCTGACGGCACTGCCGGAACACTGGGGGCGATTGTGTTCGACGCATCAAGCGGCGCGCCCTGTATCCTGTCGAACTGGCATGTTTTGCATGGTGAGACGGGCCGGGTCGGCGACAAGATCGTCCAGCCCGGGCCATTCGATGACAACAATACCGCAGACAACACGTGCGGTACCCTATTGCGCAGCCATCTGGGCGTTGCCGGTGATTGCGCACTTGCTCGCATCGAAGAACGCGGCTTTGAACGTGCGGTGTACGGCCTTGATACTGTCCTTACCCAAATGGCGGATGTCGATCTGGGCGATACGCTTGTAAAAACGGGGCGCACGACCGAAACGACATATGGCATCGTCCAGCGGACGGATGTGATCGTCCAGATTGATTTCGGCGATACCGTTGGCGCTCAAAATATCGGATGTTTTGAGATCGGGCCGAACCCTGATTTTCCGGCTGCAGAGGGCGAGATCAGCAAGGGTGGCGACTCCGGCGCGGTCTGGATCATATCTGAACAGGAAAAAGCGACGGATATCTTTGCGGGGCTGCATTTCGCCGGCGAGGGCAACGCCAGTGCCGATGAGCATGCGCTGGCCTGCTACCCGAACTCTGTCCAAAGCAAACTTGGCTTCACACTGACACCGCCGAACGCGCAGTCGTCCAAGGATCAGCTGGAACCTCAGAATGAAACACTCGGTTACGACACTAACTTTCTGGGGGTTCCGGCACCGATGCCGGATCTGTCGCTAGCGCTGAAACGCGATGCAGTGAATTTCGGGAAATCACAAACGATCCCTTACATGCATTTTTCCGTCTGCCTGAGTGCTCAGCGCCGACTGGCACGGTTCGTTGCCTGGAACACGGATGGCGCTCGGAAAGTGCAACTTGGACGTCATGGCTTTCGGCTGGATGACCGCATCGCAGCGAAGTACCAGCTTGATGACACCGTTTACGCCAACAACAGACTTGACCGCGGACATATCGCACGGCGCGCCGATGTGGCCTGGGGAGAAATCGAAGATGCGCAGTGAGCCAATCACGAATCTTTTTTCTTTACGAACATCGCACCACAGCACGAAAGCTTTAACCAATCCGGACGGGGCGGCATCTGGGGGCGGCTTGAGGATCTGATACTGGAGGAAGCCGATGTTCAGGACATCCGCATTTCTGTCTTGGCGGGGCCGTTGTTCGGTGAGGACGATCCCAGCTACCGCAATGCACTGATCCCCCGCAGCTTCTGGAAACTGATCGCCTACCGCGGCACGGATAACGCGCTCAGGGCAGCTTGCTTTACCTTGTCGCAAAGCGACTTGCTGAACGACATCGAAAGCATCGACTTTGATCCGTTCCAGCTCTTTCAGGTCTCCGTTTCGGAACTCGCTCAACAAACCGGGCTTGGGTTTGATGCCTATCAGGATGCGGATATCACGCGCCACCCCGAACGACTATGTGGCAACAGCGCCGAAAGCTTGGGCGATGTCAAAATTGGAGTGGCGGTGCGCGAAATCAGGCATCAGGAAGAGGTGGCATTCTAGACAGCCATTCGACAGTCTTGTGCCAAAACGATGCCTGTGACCGATCCTTGGTCATGAGGCCGCCACCGTCCAGCGGTGGCTTGAACGAAGCATTCGTTTTGGGCAGCCAAAGACAACACCGCGAGACGAAGTTGATTGATGATTAACGGTCCAAACCAGTCGCTGGCCGCGGGACAAGGGCTTTGACCAGGTCTTTCATGTCGAGTTGGCCAACAACCTCGCCGCCGTCCGTGACACGATAGATGTGGTTGGTGTCGCCTCCTGTCAGTGCAATCATGTCCTCAAGGTTGCGGGACGCGTCCACCTCTCCGTCAAAGCTCTCGTCAGACACCGGCCCCATCACGGACCGCACGCGCAGCACGCGGGCGCGGTTGATGTCACTGACGAAGTCTTCGATGTAAGGGTCTGACGGGGCGAGCAAAATGCCCTGAGGCTCCCCCTGCTGGACCACTGCGCCATCCTTGAGGATCACGAGATGGTCGGCCAGTTTCAGCGCCTCGTCCAGATCATGCGTGATGAAGACGATGGTCTTGTGCAGTTCCTTTTGCAACTCCAACAGCAGGTTCTGCATGTCGGTGCGAATGAGCGGGTCGAGGGCCGAGAACGCCTCGTCCATCAGCATGATATCGGTGTTGGCGGTGAGCGCACGGGCGATCCCCACCCGTTGCTGCATCCCACCCGACAGTTGCGCAGGATAGCGGTCTTCGAACCCCTCAAGTCCCACACGCGCCAGCCATTTGCGCCCTTCGGCATCGCAGGTCGCCTTGTCCGCCCCCTGCACACTCAGCGGCAGTTGCGCGTTTTCCAGCACGGTCTTGTGCGGTAACAGGGCAAACTTCTGGAACACCATCGACATCTGTTTTTGCCGCAGGTCCCGCAGGGCCGCCTGCCCCATCTTCATGACGTCCTGTCCATCGACCAGAATTTCGCCCGCCGACGGGTCAATCAGACGGTTGAGGTGACGGATCAGGGTGGACTTGCCAGAGCCAGACAAGCCCATGATGACCGTGATCTCACCCGGCTGCATATCGACGTTGATGTCCCGCAGACCCAGCACATGTTTGTGCTTTTCCAGCAAGGTTGTCTTGTCCATACCCGCTTGGACATGGGGCACCATCGCCGTGTCATCGGGACCAAAGATCTTGTACAATCCGCGCAGGGACACTTTTGCAGTCATGTCAGCGTTCCTTGCGTCCGGTGTCGACACGGGCGAGCGCAGCCTTGGACACGCGATCAAGGATCACGGCCAGCAGCACGATGCCCAAGCCCGCGACAATACCCACGCCCAGTTCCAGGTTGCGGATGCCCCGCAGGACCAGCACGCCAAGGCCGGGGGCCGAGACAAGCGAGGCAATCACCACCATCGCGAGGCTCATCATGATCGTCTGGTTCACGCCCGCCATGATGTTGGGCAGCGCCAGTGGCAACTCAACCCGGCTGAGCTTTTGCCATGCGGTCAGACCAAAGGCATTGGCCGCTTCAATCACGTCCTTGTCCACCAGCCGGATGCCGAGATCGGTCAAACGGATGACCGGCACGATGGCGTAGAGGATGATGGCAATGCCATAGAGCTTTGATTCCGTGACGGAAAACAGGAAGATCAGCGGGATCAGGTAGACGAAGGTCGGCAGTGTTTGCAGCAGGTCGAGGATGGGCACGATGGTGCGCTGCGCCGTATCCGATTTGGACATACCGATGCCGATGGGCACGCCCAGCAGGACCGATAGCCCCGTACAGACAAACACGATCGCAAGGGTCTGCATCGCCACCTCGTAGTGGTCGATGAAGCCGAAGAACAGCAGGACGAGAGCCACGAAAGCGGTCACGGATTTCGAGCGACTGACCAGCCATGTGATCAGCAACAACGCGGGAATCATCACCCACCAGGGCGCGGATTGAAACACCCAAAGCGTGCCGTCGAGCATCCAGCTCAGCGGCTGCGTGATGGGGTCGAGGACGAATTTCAGCTCGGACCGGATCGACAGGAACCCCCGCTCGATCCCCGCCGTCAGGTCACGGGTTTGGCCGATGCGCCCGCAGGCCTCGTGCAGCACGTCGAGCGAGGGAAAGGGCAAACCGCCCTCCTCTGCCACTGCGCCGCCGCCGCCACTCTGGGCCAAAAGTTGCGCCATGGACATGGGCGCATCTTCCTTGCCCACATCGCACCAATCCCGCAGGCCAAGGCCGTCAAAGACGCCGTCATAGGCTGCCATGTCGTTCCCCAGTTTATTAGTCTTACGCCCAAAGGGGCGAAGGTCGCGCCGGGGCGGACCCCGACGCCCTAGCTTATTGCAGCAAGGCCGCGAGATTGCCGCGAGCCTCGTCGTTCAACCAGCCACCCCAGACATCCTTGTAGGTGGTCAGGAAGTACACGGCCGCCTCTTCGTTCGAGGCTTCGTTGGCTTCCTGCCACGCCAGCACCTCGCCCATCTGGGCGTTTGTGAAAGTGACATTGCCCATCAGCGCCGCAGCGTCGGGTTCACGGTCAACAAAGGCTTGCGTCGCGGCGGTCACCACATTCGACACAGGGTATGCGGACAGGCCGGGCGTGGCGCAGTCTTCCAGACCGTTGCACGTGTGCGTTTCGGCGTCATAGGCGGGCATTTCCACCTGAACCATCGGGTATTTGCCCAAAACCGAGGTCGGCGCCCAGTAGTAGCCGAACCATGGCTCTTTCGCCTCATATGCGGCGGCAATGGCCGTTGCCAACGTCTCGCCCGAGCCGTGCTGGAAACGCTCAACGCCAGCATCGGCCAGCCCCGAGGCCTTGAAGTTGTTGCTGTTGGTGATGTCACAGCCCCAGCCCGACGGGCAGTCGTGGAAACGGCCGCCTACCAGCTGCGGGTTGGCCTTGATGCCGTCCAGCGTTTTCAGCTCGGGATGCGCTTCGGCCAGATAGTCCGGGATCCACCACGCCTCAACCCCACCGTCGGACAGAACCTTGGACAGCTCGACCAGTTTGCCCTCACCACGGAGATCTTCGTAGACCTCGGTATAGCTGGTCCACAGCTCGGTCAGGATGTCGGGTTCACCCGTTTCGGCCACGGATGCCATGGCAGGCACGGTGGTCGTGGGGACAACGGTGACGGAACAGCCATAGCCCTGCTCCAACAGGAACTTGGCGACGTTGGTCACAACGGCGGCCGAGGCCCAGTCCATTTCCGTGATCGACACTTCGCCACACTCGGCGGCGGCGATGGATGCAACAGACGTGCCCAACATCAAAGTTGCGGCAAATGCGAGTTTTTTCATGAGTTTGCTCCCTGTTCTGGCGGTATTTTCGCAGAAGATGGGCCAAGTGATAGACCCAAACCGGCACGGACTTACAGTCCAAACCCGCCTACGCGATGAATTTGGGCGCGGTGGTCCGCGCACTATGATCACAATTTCGCTCTGTCCAGCAAAAGGGGCAGTTTGGGCTTGGGGCAAACGGGATCAGCTTGTTAGGGTCAGTGCGGAACGACAGAACTGACGCAAGGACGACACCCCATGGACGTGGCACAGGCCCTCGTGATGGCGATGCAAACATGGGGGATGATCGGCGCACTTGTTGCCGCCGTGTTCCTGACCATCGGGATCGACCGAATTGATGAAGATGCGCGCGGGGCCTATGTTTTCCGCCCGCTCCTGATCCCCGGTGTGCTGCTGATCTGGCCCATTGTCCTGTGGCGCTGGTGGCAGATTGAAACCGAACGCGCAGCATGGGCCGACCGATACCGCCCGGTGCGTGCCTCCTATGGTCTGGCCATCATCGCCATGAGCATCGGCATCTTGGTCATCGTGATCACGGGTCTGAGCGTGCGCCAGACCTGGCCCGCTGACATTGCCCCCGTGCAACTGACCGAGGGGGCAAGCCAATGAGCGTCAAGTATATCCCCGTTCAGTGGAACCCCAACAAGTGGGTCTATGACGCCGTGATGCTGGCGGGTGTCGCCGCGTTTCTTTGGGTGTTTCTGTACCTCACGCCCGGCGCACTCAGCCACGAGTGGCCGATCAACCCGCAGATCCACAATGCCCGCGCCTTTGGCGCCTGTGCCTTTGTCATGTTGACCGTGATCCTGTGCATCGGGCCTGCGGCACGGCTGGACAAGCGGTTCCTGCCCCTGCTCTACAATCGGCGGCATTTCGGCGTGATGACCGCCTTCGTTGCCCTGACGCACGCGGGCTACATCCTGAACTGGTACTTCGCCTTTTCCAGTTCCGACAAATACGTGGGCCTGCTCTATGCCAATTCCAGCTTTGGCCAGATCGCGGGTTTTCCCTTTGAAATATTTGGCATATTTGCGCTGGTCTGCCTGCTGATCCTTGCTGCGACATCCCACGACTTCTGGCTCAAGTTCCTGACACCGCCGGTGTGGAAACGGCTGCATTACCTGATCTATGCGGCCTATTTCTCGGTCGCGGCGCATGTGTCTTTGGGCATTTTGCAGGACCAGCAGAACCATGTGTTCACGGTGCTGTTCCTCGTGGGTGCAGGGGCTGTCATCGTCCTGCATCTGGCTGCATGGATGCAGGAACGGTCCGAGGCAGCGGCCAAGGATGGTGCGTGGGCCGAGGTGGCGCGCATTAATGACTTCCGGGAAGGCTATGCCAAGATCGCCAAGCTTGCGACCGGCGACCGTGTTGCTGTCTACCTGATGGAGGGCAAACTGAGCGCCATTTCCAACGCCTGCGCCCACCAGAACGGGCCATTGGGTGAAGGCAAGATCATTGACTGTCTGGTCACATGCCCCTGGCATGGTTTTCAGTATGACGTGCGCAATGGACGCTCGCCCGCGCCCTTTACCGAAAAAGTCCCCACCTACCGCGTCCGCTTGATGGGCGACATGGTCGAGGTGCACCCCGACGCCAATCCGCCCGGCACGTATGTAGAGCCGGTTGCCCTGCCAGAACCTGAACCGGATCTGCCCGAAGAAGGAGCGACGGCATGAGTGAGAAACCATTTTTCGTTGGCTACCTGCCTGCCCCGGGCCCTTTGCGGACCTTCCTGCTGACTGCGTGCATTCTGCTTATTGCGGGCTTGGGTGGCGCGGGCTTTCTGATGGGGGCCGCGCAGGACGATCCCGGTCCCGGTGCCTTCCGCTTCGACTATGGCCGCCAGACGGTGACCGGTGTGGTCGAGGTGACCCCCTACCCCGTGATCCACGTGACCGAGGGCAATGACCGGATAAAGCCCGGCGACAGCTTCATGATGACGGCGGGCGGCAAATCCGGTGTCGATGGTCGTGCCATGCCGCTCAATGGGCAACTGGCGCAGGTATCGGGCACCGTGCTAGAGCGTGGCGATCTATACATGATGCAACTGCGCGGTGGCCGGAACGGAATACAAGCCGTCGAAGGTGACGCCCCCGATATCACCCCGGAACCTCAGGGCCGCTGGAAACTGGCGGGCGAGATTTGCGACGGCAAGTGCCTTGCCGGGGCAATGCGCCCGGGGCGCGGGCTGGCGCACAAGGCCTGTGCCAACCTGTGCCTGCTGGGCGACGTGCCACCCATATTTGTCTCGACCCAGCCCGTGCTGGGCGAAGAGTTTCTGCTGGTCGTCGGCCCGGACGGCACACGTCTGCCCCGCGAAGCCTATGACCACGTGGCCCAATTCATCACCGCCGAGGGCGAGATCACCAAGCACGGTGACCTGTTGGTCTGGGAGATCGACATGGACACGATCGAGGTGACGGAATGAAGCGCGCCCTTTGGCTGATCATCGCCGCAGTGACAGCTGCTGCTTTGTTCTATGTATCGCGGTTCTGGTACCTGCGTCTGTGGCCCCGCGATGGCCTGTTTGGCGTGGACGCGCTGCGCCCGCAGGGCGGGCTTCTGGGTCAATGGCTGCGCGGAACGGATCTCGCCCCGTTCGAGCTGCTGATCTGGGCCGTTGGGGCGTTCCTGATCCTGACCGGCCTGCAAAAACTTTACGATCTTTTGTATCGGCCACCAGAATGACCCGATCTGGGGCTTTTTCCGTTCCCGCGCGCCGCGTATAGTCCCGACAAAATCGCGAAAACGCATATCGGCAGGCACATGGCACGCACACCCAAGAAATCGGCACCGCCCACGTTCAATATTGCCCTTGTCGGTCAGTCCGGGCGACTTGGCTACGAGGCTTTGCTGTTTGTCGCATCCCTACGAGCCAAAAGCCCCAACTTTTCCGGGCGCATATTCATTGCCGAACCGCAACCCGGACCGATATGGCCCAAAGACCCCCGCATGACGGGCGACGTGCGGGAAGCATTGGAAACTTTGGAGGCCGAGGTGGTTGAATTTCAAAACCACCATTTCGGCGCGTATTATCCCTACGGCAATAAGATCGAGATGCTGACAGCCCTGCCCGAGGGTGAGCCGTTTGTGTTCTTTGACAGCGATACGCTTGTGCTGGGCGATCTTGACGCGGTGCCATTTGACTTTGACTACCCGTCCGCGTCCTTGAGACGGGAGGGCACGTGGCCACAGATCGAGCTTTATGGCCCCGGTTATTCAGATATCTGGAAATCACTTTACGACGCCTTCGGTCTGGATTTCGAATCCAGCCTCGATACAAGCGAGCCTGACGAGTATTGGAAGCGCTATCTGTATTTCAACGCAGGCTTCTTCTTTGGCGCGTGCCCCCATGCATTTGGCGCCCGCTTTCTTGAATACGCATTGGCGATCCGCGACACCCCACCGGCACCGCTGGTCTGCCAGCCGCTTGATCCGTGGCTGGATCAGGTGGCGCTGCCGCTTGTGATCCACAGCTTTGGCGGTGGGCGCGACAGTGCCGTGCACAACTATCTCGACGGTGATGTCACCTGTCACTACCGCATCTTCCCTCTTCTTTACGCGCGTGAAAGTCAGACCGTCATCGACACGCTGGAAGAGGTCACCGCCCCCAACAAGATCAAGAAAGTCCTCAAGGGATACGATCCGATCAAACGGATGGTTTTTCAGGGGCGCGGTGCAAAGGTGCGGGCGCTCTTCGACCAGAACGACATGCCAAGGCGCGAACAGGCCATTCGCAACCGGATCAAATCCAACGGGTTCTGGATGCGCTGACCGGTTACGCTGCGTCAAAACTTTGCGCGCGACAATTATGAGACGAATTGTGTCGTTTTCCCCCTTACAAACGCGTCACAGGAAATTAATTGGTCGGTCAATTAAAACCTGATCCCTAAACATTTGGATGGCCGAGATGACGCAATCCGTTAACCGTTTTTTGACGACACTATCGCACGCATTTTGTAACGACCGGCTGGATCTACTTGTCGATTACTTCACCTACCCCCTCCCTCTTTATACAAGAGGCGAGTTGCTGGTCTTCGGTTCGTCTGGCGTGCTTATCGAAGCGCTTGAGCTGTATCGGGGCGTGGCCCGCAAATCCAGGATCACGCAAATCACGCCGCGCGTGGTGGCCACCGGCATCCCGAACAAAGGGTATTCCCAGATCTGGACCGAGTGGGACCACTTCGACGACATGGGTGCACTGAAATGCACCAGCCAAGTGCGTTATGCGATTTTTCAGGACAGGATGGCGATGTATCCAAAGATCGAGATGATCGACTACACGTCCATCGGCTTTCCCGAGGTCTGTGCGTCCCTGCCATTGATGCAGTCGGCCTGAGGCATCCAAGACCAGCCGGCCCTTGCCCACCTCCGTTGCATTGCCTAACCATGCAGGCGATGCAATTGACCCGGCGCTTGACGCCAGAGGTGGGAGAAAGACATGACCGACGGCCCCAAATACGGCTTCGACACCCTTCAAATTCACGCAGGCGCCCGGCCGGATCCAGCCACCGGCGCACGGCAAACGCCAATCTATCAATCGACTGCCTTTGTCTTTCGCGATGCAGAACACGCCGCCGCCCTCTTCAACCTGCAAGAGGTAGGCTACATCTACTCTCGCCTGACCAATCCAACCGTTGCCGTTCTGCAGGAACGGATTGCAACGCTCGAGGGCGGTGCAGGTGCCGTCTGCTGCTCGTCCGGTCACGCGGCACAGATCATGGCGCTTTTCCCGCTGATGGCACCCGGTCTGAACGTGGTCGTATCCACCCGGCTCTATGGCGGGACCATCACGCAGTTCGGCCAGACCATCAAGCGCTTCGGGTGGGAAGCCACCTTCGTCGACTTCGACGACCTTGATGCCGTCAAGGCCGCCATCAATGACAAGACCCGCGCCGTATTCTGCGAAGCCATCGCCAACCCCGGCGGCTACATCACCGACCTCGACGCCATTTCAGCCATTGCCGATGAGGCTGAAATCCCGTTGGTCGTCGACAACACATCGGCCACGCCATACCTGTGCCGCCCCATCGAACATGGCGCAACGCTGGTCGTACATTCGACAACCAAGTACCTGACCGGAAACGGCACGGTCACAGGTGGGTGCGTTGTGGACAGCGGCACCTTCGACTGGTCTGCCAATGACAAGTTCCCATCACTCAGCCAACCAGAGCCTGCCTATCACGGCCTGAAGTTCCACGAGACATTCGGTCCGCTGGCCTTCACCTTCCACGGCATTGCCATCGGCCTGCGCGATCTGGGCATGACGATGAACCCGCAAGCAGCGCACTACACGCTTATGGGCACCGAAACACTGTCACTGCGCATGGACCGCCACGTCGAGAACGCGGTCAAGATCGCGGGGTGGCTCGAGAAGGACGACCGTGTCGACTACGTCACCTATGCGGGTCTCAAATCCTCACCCTATTTTGACCGGGTGAAAAAGATCTGCCCCCGCGGCGCGGGCGGTCTATTCACCTTTGCGGTCAAGGGCGGCTACGACGCGTGCGTGAAATTGGTGAATGCGCTGGAAATCTTCAGCCACGTGGCGAACTTGGGCGATGCACGATCACTGATCATCCACTCGGCTTCGACCACGCACCGTCAGCTCACGGAGGAACAGCAACGCGCAGCCGGTGCTGCACCAGAAGTGGTCCGTGTCTCTATCGGGATCGAGGATGCAGATGATCTGATCGCCGACCTGGATCAGGCGCTGTCAAAGGCCACCAGCTAAACCCAAAGGCAAAGAGGCGCCGGGATGAACCCGGCGCCTCTTTCCACTCACAACAAGGCCAGCTGCGCACAGGCCCCTGCGTTTATGGCGCGAGCGAATAGCTCATCATAACGCGCGCCGTTACAACCAACTCTCCTGCAGCGATGGGCAAATCAGCAGACCGCGCAGCCGCAAACATCTCTGGTCGCGGCGATTGACCGGACTCGCTCAGGGACAGAATGGTCCCAAGGCTCGCACCCGCAGCTTCACTCAACTGCGTTGCCTTTGCCATGGCATCCTGCACGGCGGCGGCGCGTGCTTTGGCTTCCGCAGCACTCGGATCCTGCAACTGGAACTGCAAACCGTTGAAGGTGTTGGCCCCGACTTCCAGAACCTGATCCAAAACGCCGCCCAGACCATCAAGATTGCGCACGCGCACGGTCACGGCATTGCGCGCCTCGAACCCGGTGATCTTGCGATCGGTCGAGTCGTAGCTGCTCCAGACCGGATTGACGTTCAATTGCGACGTCTGGATATCCCGTGCCTCGATACCCTGTTCGGACAGCACCGCAATCAATGCGGTCGCATCCGCACTGACCTTGGCCATGGCATCGCCCGCAGTCTTGTCGACATGCACAACGCCCAGTGAAATCACCGCCATATCCGGGGCAACGGCCACGTCGCCTTGGCCGGTTACGGACAAGACAGGCCCTTGGTCCTGCGCGGCCACAATGCCTGCCAGCATCATCCAGATCGCAGCGCTTACTAAAGATAGTTTCATGACAATCTCCAATCTCTCTCTTGCCCCACATTTCCCGCGTGCGTGGCATCGACACAAGCAGGTCACGCGGCTTTTTGTTTGCATGGGCAAAGACCTGCTTTATTCTTTGCCTAACAACCCTCGGTGTTCCGTTCCGAACACGCACTTGCTATGGGCCAGACATGAAGCCTGAATTTGCGCTTTCCTTGTCCTTTGACGGGATCCGACTGCTGCACCGCGCAGCAGGAGGTTGGCGTGAAGTGGGCACAGTTGATGTCGGCACCGGCAACCTTGCTGACGACCTCAAGGTCCTGCGCCAAAAGGCGGGCGAGGTGAAACGAAAGCGGGTCCGTACAAAGCTGATCATTCCGGATGATCAGATCAAGTATCTCACCATCGATACCGGAGATGTGGACGACGACACGCGCCGCGCCGCAGCGCGCGAGGCGCTTGACGGCGCCACCCCTTACGCAGTTGATGCGCTGGCCTTCGACATCTCGATCGACGGAGACAAGACGCATGTCGCTGCCGTTGCGCGCGAAACGCTAAAGGAAGCCGAGGCTTTTGCCGTCGAGTATCGCTTTCAGCCAGTGAGTTTCGTTGCCGCACCCGACGGTCAGGGGTTTCTGGGTGAACCGTTCTTTGGCCAGACGGCGCACGCCTCCAACATCTTGGCCAAGGGTGCACGTGTCGAACCGGACGGCATTCGCGTTGTCATTGTATCGCACGCGCCAGAACCGGAAAGAGCTGACTCAAAGCCAGATCAAAAGGTCGAGGACACAGCGCCTGAGCCTGCTCCCAAAGGGGGGAAAGCCAAGCCCGAAACCCCTGCCTCGCGAGCCGGGAGCGCAGGAGAACACAAGGCAGAGGCACCATCCAACGAGAGTGACGCTCCGACACCCCCCGACGCTGCAAAACCACCGCCATCCGACGATGTAACAACCGCACCGCAGGACAGCGACGGAGAAGCATCAAACAACGTCCTCATGGCAAAAAAGAATGATGCCGAGCCTGCAGAAACCACGGCAAAAGATAAAGAAATCAAGCCGGACAAGACATCTGCGACCGACACGACCGAAAAGCCCGCACCACAGACCAAAGACATCGAGGCCGAGGACGACCCCACAGAAATCGCCCCGGAAAAAGACGGCGCATCCGATGATGCGTCACCGCTCATGGGGTTCGCAACACGCCGCCGCGCAACGCCGGAAGCCACATCTGCTGCACCGCTGGGCGGCGTCACCCGCGAGCCACCCACATCACGACCCGCCCCTCGACTGAACGTCGCCGATGTAGCGGCAGGTAAGGCGCCAACGCTTAGCCCACAGCAGGCAGCAGCCAAAAGCCTCCGCCCCGCCCCGCCCATCGAAGACCTGCCACCGGCCGACCCGCCAGCGCCGAAAAAAGCGCCCGAAGAAAGCAGCGGTTTCCTGTCCCGGCGGAAACCCAAGCGCATACCGCCCGCGCCCCCGGCCATCCAGCCGACGCCTGCAGCGGGCTTGGCAACGCCCGTCCCCGCTGCCGCTGCGACGGACGCCGAAGCGCAACGCATGACGGTGTTTGGGGCGCGGACGGAAGCACAAGTGGGCGGCAAGCCACGCTTTCTGGGCCTTATCCTGACCGTCATCCTACTTGTATTTCTTGCCGGTGTGTCCGCATGGGCATCGGTCTTTCTGGATGACGGGTTGGCCAAGCTCTTTCCCAAACGCGAACGGACGCTCGCGTCGACCCTGCCTGCCGATGCAGGGCAAACGCTGGCCGAAGATGTGGGCGCCACCGTTGAGCTTGAGCCGACCGAACAGACGGGCGATGAGCTGATCGTCGCGACGCTGAACGAAGGCCTCAGCGCCGATGGGTTGACCGCAGAAGATACCGCCGTTCTTGATGCGTTGCGCGACCCACAACCGAACCCGACCGAGCAGGAAGAGCTCGATAGTGCTGCGCTCGAAGCGCGTTATGCCGTCACGGGTATCTGGCCTCAAGCGCCTCAAATTCCGCCGTTGCCGTCCGATCTGATCGTTCTTGAAGATCTCTATGTGACAGGAATCGATCCGGTTAGCCC
Source organism: uncultured Tateyamaria sp. (assembly GCF_947504105.1). Classification (GTDB taxonomy): domain Bacteria; phylum Pseudomonadota; class Alphaproteobacteria; order Rhodobacterales; family Rhodobacteraceae; genus Tateyamaria. Next base: position 16,578 of record NZ_CANNGP010000041.1, on the reverse strand, counting down.
CGCACTTGACGCCATCGCTTTGCCGGCCACGCAGTCCTATCTGACCGATGTGGCCCTGCCCGACATCGCATCCCCCCCGGCATCGGGCACGCGCTTTGCGTTTGACGACAATGGGCGGGTTGTTCCAACCGAGGATGGCGCGCTCAGCCCCGATGGCTTCACAGTGTTCCTGGGGTCTCCACCACTCAAACCGCCGGCAGCCCTTCAGCAACAACAGGACGTCCCTGAGGCGCGCAGCGCACCCGACACGACCGCACTGGCGCAGGCCCGGCCCCGTGCCCGCCCGGGCGATTTGGTCGAACAGAACGAACGTGCGACGCTGGGGGGTCTGCTGCGGTCCGAGCTGGCCCTGCTGCGACCGCAACTTCGTCCCGCCGCCCCACAAGAGGCGGAAGCCGTTCAGGATGTCGACACCACCAACTTGGTCGAAAGCGAGGTCACCGAACCGATCAGTGCGTTGGCAGTGGCACAATCCATCCGCCCGGCAACACGGCCACGCAATTTTGATCGGGTCGTTGCCCGCGCCAGCCGCACGGCGGTCGCCCCGCAACGCGTCGCCGCAGTAGCCCCCCGGACGGTCACACCCTCCATCCCTTCTTCGGCCTCTGTCACCCGCGAAGCGACCGTGCGTAACGCCATCAACCTCAGCCGTGTGAACCTGATCGGGGTTTACGGAACCCCGTCGAACCGCCGCGCGCTGGTGCGGTTGAAAAACGGGCGCTACCAGAAGGTAAAAGTGGGCGATCGCTTTGACGGTGGGCGGGTGTCAGCGATTGGCGACAGCGAGTTGCGGTACCAGAAAGGCAATCGCAACGTCGTGCTGAAGATGCCAAAGGGATAGCCGGAAACCCACTCGGTTTCCGGGCCGTTTCATTTGCGAGAAGACGGCGCAATCGCAGCCCTATTCGGTTACCAACTCACCGTTGTCGATCTGCTCCTGTTCGATGCTCTCGAACAGGGCCTTGAAGTTCCCCTCACCAAAGCCGTCATCGCCCTTGCGCTGGATAAACTCGAAAAAGATCGGGCCAATGACCGTCTTGGAAAAGATCTGAAGCAGGATCTTGGTCTCGCCCCCGTCGACGACGCCCTCGCCATCGATCAGGATCCCATGTTTCTTCATCCGGTCAATGGGTTCATCATGTCCGACCACCCGCTCCTTGGACAGATCGTAATAGGTGTCGGGCGGCCCCGGCATGAACTTCAGCCCTTCCGCCGCAATCGCGTCCGTGCTGTCATAGATATCGTCCGACCCTACCGCGATGTGCTGAATGCCTTCGCCCCTGTACTTCTTCAGATAGGCCACGATCTGCCCGGTCTCACCTCGATCTTCGTTGATCGGAATGCGGATGCGGCCGCAGGGCGAGGTCAGCGCGCGGGAAAGAAGGCCCGTAAACTTGCCCTCGATGTCAAAGAATCGGATTTCCTTGAAGTTGAACAAGTCCCCATAAAACCGGAACCACGTGTCCATGTTCCCCTTGTGCACATTATGGGTCAGGTGATCGAGATAGAAGAACCCGACACCTCGTGGCTTGGACTGCGCCAGCCATTCGTATTCGTCATTGTAGGGCGAGGTGTCATAGTACTGGTCCACGAAATAGATCAGGCTACCGCCAATGCCGTAGATGGCGGGTACATCCAACACCTTGCCGTCGCCCTCGTAAGGCTTGGCCCCAAGCTTTATCGCCCGCTCAAACGCATGCTGCGCATCGACCACGCGCCATCCCATGGACGGGGCACAGGGTCCGTGTTCCTCGACAAAACGCGCGCCAAAACTGCCTGCTTCGGCGTTCAGGACATAGGTGATGTCGCCCTGTTGCCACAGCTCAATATCCTTGGCCCTGTGCTTGGCGACCTTCTGATACCCCATCCGGGAAAAAAGCGCGCGCAGCGCGTCCGGCTCGGGATGCGCAAACTCGACAAATTCGAACCCGTCCGTGCCCGCCGGGTTATCAGCAGAGAGGGTGGATTTCGGTGCGTTGTGCGGGAACGGGCCCATGGACGTGCCTCCTTGTTCGGTGTTGATGCAGATATGGGGCCTCTGGCGCGCGGTATCTGCGCATAATTCTGCACGCACCTTCCAATTTACGCGTCGTTCGCGCACCATGACGGCAAAACAAGACGGATATCCGCACATGCTTGATTCCATCGACACCCGTTTGCTCGCAGCCTTGCAAAAAAACGCCCACCTGACGGCGCAGGAACTCAGCACCCTGCTGCATCTGTCGGCCAGCCAGGTGGGGCGCAGACGCCAGCGGCTCGAGGCCGAGGGGTACATCGAAAGCTACGTCGCACGTCTTGATGCCAAGCGGATGGGTCTGAACGTACAGGGGTTTGTTCAAGTCCACCTGGCGGTGCATGGCCCCGAACACGCCGCCGGCTTTGCCCGTCTGATCGACACCCGCCCCGAAGTCACAAGCGCGTGGACGATGACAGGCGACGCGGACTACCTGCTCCGGGTCTATTGCGCCGATCTGGCGGCCCTGAACACCTTGATCCACGATGTGCTTCTGCCCCACCCGGCAGTGGCGCGCGTGCACAGCCAAATCGTAATGGATCAACTCAAGCGTGACGGACCATTGCCAACCTAGGGTTGCCAGCGCGTCCTATCCAAAGCAGCGCACCGAACCAACGGAACACCCAAATGGATGGTTTCGCACCAAAACCCGACACAACTGCTTTGGCACAAGGCCAAATCGCGCCAAGTTCGCCGTGATCACCTTGTATTTCCCTGACACCGGGGCATCTTGAGAACAGACCGAAACGTACAGGGTCCGCCATGGAAAGTTTTCTCTACCAAGCCTCGATCTATCTTGCCGCCGCGGTGATCGCGGTACCCCTTGCCTCGCGTCTGGGGTTGGGGTCGGTTCTGGGATACCTGGCCGCGGGCATCGCCATCGGCCCGGTTCTCGGGCTGGTCGGCGCGGAGACCGAGGACCTTCAGCATTTCGCGGAATTCGGTGTGGTCGTGATGCTGTTCCTGATCGGTCTGGAATTGGAACCCAGGGCACTTTGGGACATGCGACACAAGCTTCTTGGTCTGGGTGGGCTGCAAATCGTCTTGTCGGCCTTGGCGCTGATGGGCGTTGCAATGGCTTACAACCAGCCGTGGGGCGTCGCGTTGGCAATCGGTCTGACCTTGTCGCTGTCGTCCACCGCCATCGTGCTGCAAACCCTGTCCGAGAAAGGATTGATGCAGACCAGCGGCGGGCGATCCGTCTTCTCGGTCCTGTTGACACAGGATATCGCGGTGATCCCGATCCTGGCCTTCCTGCCCCTGCTTGTTGTGACCCTGCCCATGCAGCTCACCGGAGACGGATCCATTGCGCGCGCGAATAGCGACGACCATGGCGATCACGGACACGGTGCCGCGATGAGCTTGGTTGAAGGGCTTCCTGCGTGGGGTGTCACACTTGTAACCATCGGCGCGGTCGTTGCTGTGATCCTCGCGGGCGTGTTTCTGACCCGGCCCGTGTTCCGATTCATCCACGCAGCCCATCTGCGCGAGATGTACACCGCCCTTGCCCTTCTGATTGTCGTGTCGATCAGCTTTCTGATGATGCTGGTCGGCCTGTCACCGGCGCTTGGGGCCTTCCTGGCCGGTGTGGTGCTGGCCAGCTCGGAATTCCGGCACGAGCTCGAGTCCGACCTTCAACCCTTCAAAGGCCTGCTCTTGGGGCTGTTCTTCATCACCGTCGGCGCTGGCATCAATTTCGATATCCTGTTCCGCGATTGGCCAGCCCTCTTGTCGATGGCGATCCTTGTCATCGCGATCAAGGGCGCCCTGCTTTACCTTCTGGCGGTATCGTTCAAGATCCGGGGACGCGACCGCTGGCTCTTTACCCTAGGCCTCGCACAGGCGGGCGAGTTTGGCTTCGTGCTGGTCGCCTTCTCGGTCGGACAGGGCGTCATCCCGCAAAGCGTGGCCGAAACGCTGCTTCTCGTCATTGCGTTGACCATGCTGATCACGCCCTTGCTGTTCATCCTCTACGAACTGCAATCGAGGCGCATCACCAAACGTGGCGTGGAAATCGAAGCCGACGAGATTGACGAAGACGGTCCCGTGATCATCGCCGGCATCGGTCGGTTCGGCCAGATCGTGAACCGGCTGCTGCAAGGGTCCGGCTTCAAAACAGTTGTTCTGGACCACGATATGGAAACCATCGCACTGATGCGCCGCTTTGGGTTCAAGGGGTTTCTCGGTGACCCAAGCAGGCCGGACATATTGCATGCCGCAGGCCTTGATAGCGCGCGCATTCTGGTGGTTGCACTGGATGACAAGGACGCCTCAACGCGGCTGGTCGCCTATGCCCGCAAGACACGGCCCGACATCCATATTATCGCGCGCGCCTATGACCGGGTGCATGTCTACCGACTGTACCAGGCGGGTGCGAATGACATCGTGCGCGAGATGTTCGATGGGTCGCTGCGTGCCGGGCGCTATGCGCTCGAACAACTGGGGTTGACAGATTACGAAGCGGCCGAGGCCGAACGCGTGTTCTATTCCCATGACCGTGATGCAGTGCGGCAGTTGGCCGAGGTGTGGGACCCGAGTGTCCCGGCCTCCAAGAACGATGCGTATGTCGAGCGTGCAAAGTTGCTGGAAAAATCTCTGGAAGCAGCATTGTCAGCGCGACAGGACGAACCCAAACGGGCCTGACACCTTAAGTCTGTCGCACTGTTTTCATATGGGGCCACCCGGGGTTGGCGGGTGGGCGAATTTGCGCAGCAAAGAGTGCGCCCGTCAGCCGTCGGACACACCTGCTTCGGCAAATGTCGCCATACCCGAGTGACAGGCGATGGCCCCCTTTAGGACGCCCATGGCCAAGGCCGCACCGGACCCTTCACCCAAGCGCAGATCAAGGGACAGGAGCGGCACTTTGCCCAAAGCCTCCAGCATACGGCCATGCGCGGCCTCGGCGCTTTGGTGACCCGCCACCACATGATCCAGGGCGCCCTCTTGCGTCTTGGCAAGGCACGCAGCCGCAGCGGTACAGATGAAGCCGTCCATGATGACCGGAATGCGCAAGGACCGCGCCCGGGCCATGGCACCGACCATTCCAGCCAATTCGCGCCCGCCCAGACGCATCAGCACGTCCAGCCCGTCCATACAAGCGCTATGCACAGTCAATCCGTCGGCAACCACCTGCGTCTTGAACGCCAGCGCATCACCTTCGACCCCGGTGCCACGACCGGTCCAATCCCCCGCTTCCCCGCCAAACAGCTTGGCCGCAATGGCGGCGGCAGAGGTCGTGTTGCCAATCCCCATCTCTCCGACCACCAACAGATCGGCATCCATCGCAACAGCATCCCAGCCGGCACGCAACGCAGCCACAACCTCGATCTCGGTCATGGCCGGGCCTTGGGTGAAATCGGCGGTTGGCTTGTCCAGATCGAGCGCGACAACATCCATCCGCGCCCCAAACGCCTTGGCCAGCTGGTTGATCGCTGCCCCGCCATGTTCAAAGTTCGCAACCATCTGCACCGTAACCTCAGGCGGAAAGGCAGAGACACCGCGCGCAGCAACGCCATGGTTGCCTGCAAAGACGATGACCTGTGGCGCGTCAATCGACGGGCGCGCATTGCCGCGCCAGCCCGCATACCACTGCGCCAGTTCCTCAAGCCGCCCCAACGCACCCGGGGGTTTGGTCAGTTGCCCGTTGCGCTCTGCTGCACCCTTGCGCGCCGCCGCGTCCGGGCCGGGCATATCGGCCAGAAGGGCGCGCAGCGCATCCAAACTTTCAAAGCTCATGGGTCTTGTCCTTGCCTGTTGGTCTCACGCTCTTTACCCAATCGGAACGCACCCGCAAGTCAGGACCGGACATGGCACAGAATGATTCCGACATTGCCCCTGCGGCACGCCTCTGGGACGTGCCCGCTGCACTGGTCCTGCTGACACGCCTGCCCATGCCCGCACTGCCCGATCATGCCTTTGCCCACGGGGCGCGGGCCGTGTGGGCCTACCCGGTCGCCGGCTTGGTCTTGGGCGGCCTCCTTGCACTATTCGCCGCCGTCCTGAGCGGACTGGGCTTGAACCCACCAATCGTCGCCGGTTTGACACTCGGCGCCCTGGTCGTGCTGACCGGCGCCATGCACGAGGACGGGCTGGCCGATACGGCAGACGGGCTTTGGGGCGGACACGACCGCGAGCGGCGGCTCGAGATCATGAAGGACAGCCGCATCGGCGCCTATGGCGTGCTGGCGCTGATCCTCGTGATGGGCCTGCGCTGGCTGGGACTGGCCGAGGTGTCATGGACCGGGTTGATCGCCGCCCTGATGCTGAGCCGCGCGATGATGCCCCCGCTGATGCTGGCTCTGCCCCACGCGCGCAGCACAGGTCTGTCCCATAGCGTGGGGGCGCCGAACATGGGTGCCGCCGTGGCTGCGGTCCTGATCGGGAGTGTGGGTGCAATACTGCTCGCTGGCAGCGCCGGTCTCATGGCCACCCTTGTCGCGGGTGCAGTCACCTTTGGCGTCGGGCTGGTGGCAAACGCCAAGATCGGGGGACAAACAGGCGACATTCTGGGCGCGACACAGGTGTTGACCGAGATCGCGGTTCTGCTCACCCTGGTGACAATGGCCCAATAAAAAACGTGCCCCCGCAGGGACACGTTTGTTGTCAAATCGTTGCGACTTTCGTCAGCCGGTTCTCAGGCAGCGATCCGGCTGCTCAGGACGTCGCCCACTTCCTTGGCGGCGGCAATCTCGTCCCCGCCCGACACGGCGGCCACTTCGCGGGTCAGACGCTCAAGAGCCGCTTCATAAAGCTGGCGCTCGGAATAGCTTTGCTCGCGCTGATCGTCGGTACGGTGCAGGTCGCGGACAACCTCGGCAATGGCGATCAGATCGCCCGAGTTGATCTTTTGCTCGTATTCCTGCGCCCGGCGGGACCACATGGCGCGCTTGACCTTGGCTTTGCCCTTAAGGGTTCTCATGGCCTGGCTGATGACATCGGGGCTCGACAGCGCGCGCATACCGATCTCGGTCGCCTTGTTGGTGGGCACGCGCAGGGTCATCTTGTCTTTCTCGAAGGAGATGACGAACAGCTCCAGCTCAAGACCTGCCACTTCCTGCTTTTCCACGGACGTAATCTGGCCCACGCCGTGCGCCGGATAGACCACGTATTCATTCGGGCGGAAGTCGAGTTTCTTAGATATTGTCATTCCTGATCCTCATGCGACGCAGGACGCAGCCATTTTTGACAGTCAAAACCGCATCAGGCGGGGCATGCGCTGCCACGTCTTGGTGCGGTTCGGGTCAAAATTTCAGTCAAATCTGTCGCGTTGGCGACGGATCAGGGCAGCGTCCATCTGTCTGTTGTTCGAAGAGTATATCACAAAAAACGGGCTCTCGGAAGTTTACTCAAAGGAAACTTTCGGAAGCCCCTGATTTTCCAAGTCATTCCGTCTCGATTTCAGGGCAAAGAAACCGCCCCAAAGCGATTCGGTCGCTCAGCCACCCTCGCCCGGATTTTCCGAGAACAGCTCCATCTTGCCGTCCTTGCCGTCCATCTCTTCGGCGGTGGGCAGCGGGTCCTTCTTGGTGATGATCACCGGCCACATCTCGGAATACTTGCGGTTGAACTCGACCCACTTTTCCATGTCCGGCTCTGTATCGGGGCGGATCGCATCGGCGGGGCATTCGGGTTCGCAAACCCCACAGTCGATGCATTCATCAGGGTGGATCACCAACATGTTCTCACCCTCATAGAAACAATCGACCGGACATACCTCGACACAGTCGGTGTATTTGCAGGCAATGCAGGCGTCGTTGACGATATAGGTCATAAGGGGTGTCTCATCTTGTCGGGCATAGCTTAGCTAAAGGAGTGCAGGCCATCATTCAAGATGGCGCGACCGGGAAAGATCAGCTTGCCGCCTGTCTTTCTTGGTCGGGCGTCCTTTTCCTTCGAACCTTGGGTTTTCCGGAACAGGCGTTTCCTTGGGCGGCGGTGGCGGGGACATATCACTATAAAGCGCCTGCGCTTCGGGAGCAGGTCCCCGGCGTGTGCCGATGGCTTTGACCTCGATCACCCGGACCACACGACCTTGTGAAAAGGTCAGCACATCACCGGGACTGATCGTGGTCGACCGCTTGGTGACCCGGTCGCCGTTGACGCGCACGTCACCAGCGGCAACACGCGTGGCCGCCAACGACCGTGTCTTGAAGAAGCGCGCAAACCACAGCCATTTGTCCAGCCGCAGTTTGCCAGCTTCATCAGCCACTTATTTGCCGTCCTTCAACCCCATAAGGGCTGCAGCAAAGGGGTTGTCGGGGTCAATCGCCTTTTCCTTCTTCGGCGGTCGGGCCGAGAAGTTCTGAGGCTTGTTGCCGCCATCACGGCGCGGGCCCTTGCCCTTGGGCTTGCCACCTTTGGGGCCGCCCTTGCCACGAGGCTTGCCGCCTTGTTGCGGACGGCGATTCCCGGCGCTGCGACCCCAGGTGAAGGTATAGAAGACCTCCATCTCTGGCCCGGCGGCTTCCTCGTCACCATCGGCGACCGGAGCGTCTTCCGACGCGGCTTCGGGGGTTTCTGCAGCCTCGGCACCGTCCGTTTGTGGCGCTTCGGTCTTTTCGGGCATTTCGGCCTTTTCGGATGTCTCCACCTCCTCAGCCGCAGTTTCAGCGGGTGCGGCCTCGGCTTCAGGTTTTGCATCCGCTGTCGCAACTGCGTCAGCAATTTTGACCTTTTCGCGTTCACCTTTCTCCGATTTGTACCCCAGCCCTTCCATCAGACCCGAGAATTGTTCAAGCGTCATGCCGGTGATCGACAGCATATCGGCCTTGGCCTCAAACCCGCCGCGCGAATCCTCGGCGCGCAGCATGTCGGCCAGCCGTTCCAGCATATCGATGCGGATCGCACGCTCGCCCGCATTGCGGTAGCCGGACATCGTGTCCACACCCTGCGGGCCATCCGCCATCGCGGGCACGGTGACCAGACCGGGGGGCGGAGATTCAGGGAATTCAGAAAGCCCATTTGCCAATGACCACAGCACCAGGCGCAGGCGCGTGGGCGCGGGTTTCAGCAGCAACGGCATGAAGATGGTGAACTGACCAAAGCGGATGCCATGCTTGCGCAGCAACCCGCGTGCGTCCTGATCCAGCGCCTTGACGTCATCAGCGACGGCGGCGCGGGGCAGCACGCCCAGCCCCTCGATCATCTGGAAGGCAAAGCCCTTGGCCAGCCCGGCCAGCGCCTCATCCTTCTGCATCGCAATCAGCGGCTCGAACAACGCAGCAACCTTGCGGTCGATGAAATGTTGCAGACGGCGCTGCACCTTCTGCGCCACCTCGGGCCCCGCAACATCATCCACGAACACCTCGACCATGGGCTTCAGCGGGTCCTGCCCCGCCACCAGCTTGCCCACGGCAGAACTGCCCCACATCAGGCCACCCTGTTCGGTGAAATCCAGCTCGGTGTCCGGCGCATTATAGAACCGGTCGGCCCGCAGGTGGAAATGCGGCGCCAGTGCTTGCAGCGCGGCGGTCTTGATCGTCTTTGCCTCGGCCGCCCCCGCCCCCTTGTCCTGAGAGAACCGGAACCCGTCCAACTTGCCGACGAACTCGCCTTCGACAGTCACTTCACCTGCGTCATTTACTTCGGCCACCATGGCCTCCTTCTGGCCTAGCCGGCGCAAGAGCACGCTCGTGCGCCGGTCTACAAATCTTTGAGTCAGTTTCTCATGAAGAGCATCTGACAAGCGGTCTTCTACATGGCGCGTCTCGTCCCGCCAATGGCTTTCGTCGTCCACCCAGCCTTTGCGTTGGGCGACATAGGTCCATGTGCGGATAAACGCCAATCGCTTTGATATGGCATCGATGTCGCCATCGGCACGGTCAATCCGCTTGATCTGGCGCGCCATCCAGTCATTCGGGATAGACCCGCGTTCGTGCAGGTAGCGAAAGATCACGTCAAGCAGGCTGGAGTGTTCCTGATGGCTGATGCCTCTGAAATCCGGCACGCGACACACATCCCACAGCAGGCGAACCGATTGCGCATCCGTGCAGCGGGCCGTCACCTCGGCGCTTTCGGCGAGCGATTTCAAGACCTGCAGGTCGTCAGCTTCGCGTGCCTTGACCAGCACCTCATGATCCGAGGGCGCCTCAAGGCTGCGCACCAGTGCGTCGATGGTGCCGAATTGTAGGGCATGGTTGCGCCATTGCAGCTTGCTGAGCGGAGTAAAGCGGTGGTCCATGATGGCCTGCGCAACACCCTCATCCAGCGGACTGACATCGCCCGTGACGCCAAACGTCCCATCCTTTTGCCCCCGCCCCGCCCGGCCCGCGATCTGCGCCAATTCATTGGGCGCCAGCGCGCGCATCCGCCGCCCGTCGAACTTGGTGAGCGAGGAAAAGGCCACATGGTCGATGTCCAGGTTCAGTCCCATGCCGATGGCATCGGTCGCGACCAGGAAATCCACCTCACCGTTCTGGTACATGTCGACTTGCGCATTGCGCGTGCGGGGGCTGAGCGCGCCCATCACCACAGCCGCCCCGCCCTTCTGACGGCGGATCAGCTCGGCAATCGCATAGACATTGTCGACCGAGAAGCCGACGATGGCCGACCGGGGCCGCATGCGCGAAATCTTTTTCTGGCCGGAATGGACCAGTTGCGACATCCGCTCGCGCCGCATGAACTGCGCCTCGGGCACAAGAGCAGAGATCGGACCGCGCATGGTGTCAGAGCCAAGAAACAGAGTTTCATGCAGGCCGCGCGCCCTGAGCAGCCGGTCGGTAAAGACATGGCCGCGTTCCGGATCGGCACACAGCTGGATCTCATCGACGGCCAGAAAATCACAGCCCATGCCCTCGGGCATCGCTTCGACCGTACAGACCCAGTACTGCGTGCGGGGCGGGACAATCCGCTCCTCACCCGTCACCAGCGCCACGACAGACGGGCCGCGCAGCGCAACGATGCGGTCATAAACCTCGCGCGCAAGCAGACGCAGCGGCAGGCCGATCACGCCTGTGCGATGGCCCAGCATCCGTTCGATGGCATAGGTGGTTTTGCCTGTGTTGGTGGGGCCGAGAACGGCAACCACCCGCGCGTCGCCCGACATGGGCTGTCCCCCGGTACTTACAGAGTGCGGCCGATCCCTTGGGCTTTCAGCTGCTCAAGCGCCTTGGTGGCGTTTTCATGGTGCGGATGCAAGTCGAGAACCTGTTGAAAAGCCCGTTCTGCGCGCGCGTTGTCTCCGAACTCCTGAAACATGACGCCCAGACCGAACATGGCATTGTAATTGTCCGGGTTCAGGGTCAACGCCTTTTCAAGGTCGCTGATCGCCGGGCCATAGAGGTCCTTCATATAAAAAGCAGTGGCGCGCGCGTGCCAGCCTTCGGCAAAATCGGGGGCATGATCAATCAAGGCGGTCAGATGCTCGATGGCAATGTCCGGCTTCTGTTCCTCGAGCGCGTCGCGTCCACGACGCAGCAGCATATCAAGCGACGTGGAGCCCGATTGCGACCACTCCCGCTCAATCTCGCGGGTCAGCCGTGTGGCTTCTGCCGGCTCGGCGTCCTGCAAAGCCTGCAACTTCTCGTCAAGCGATGATTGCGCCAAGGCGGGTAAGGAATTCCCTACTGTCAGTAAAAGTGCCGTGACGACAGGGTAGAGTTTACGCAAGTGAGTGCCCATAACCATGAATGTAACAGGCCGGGCCGCAAATTCCAGAGACCGTACCCGTCCACAGACCAAAAAGGGCATCAAAGATGAGTGACACAGTGACCGAGGCCGTGGCCGTCCTGAACGAAAAGCTGGCTGGCGCAGATTTCACCGGCACCGCGAAATTCGACATCGAAGGCGAAGGCGCCATTATGATGGACGAAAACGGTGCACGTGCCGCAGATGAAGACGCCGACGTGACCCTGTCTGCAGACGCAGACACGTTCCGCTCGATCCTTGAGGGCGACACGAACCCCACTTCTGCCTTCATGACCGGTAAGCTCAAGGTCGATGGCGACATGGGCATGGCGATGAAACTGGCCTCCGTGCTGGCCTGATGACGCTGTCGGCTGCCCCCCTTTTCACCGATGTGCACCCTGCACCGCTGGACGGCACCGCCTACTGGGCGACCGCGGCGGACGGTGTGCGCATTCGGTTGGGCGTTTGGCAGCCGGACGCGGCCAAGGGGACAGTCCTGCTGTTTCCCGGCCGCACCGAGTACATAGAGAAATACGCGCCGTCGGCAGGTGAGCTTGCCGAGCGCGGCTTCGCGACAATCAGCATCGATTGGCGTGGTCAGGGTCTGGCCGACCGGATGTTGGACGATGCTCGGATGGGCCACGTTCTTGCGTTTTCCGACTATCAGCATGATGTGACCGCGATGGTCACTGCAGCCCGGGAACTGGGCCTGCCAGAGCCATTTTTCCTGCTGGGGCATTCGATGGGCGGCTGTATCGGCCTGCGCTCGCTCTACGAAGGGCTGCCTGTCAGTGCTGCCGCCTTTACGGGCCCGATGTGGGGCATCCGCATCTCGGCCCACCTGCGCCCGGTCGCCTGGGCCTTGGGCCGCATGATGCCTGCCATCGGACAGGGCCACCGCCTGCCGCCGGGCACCATCATCGATTCCTATGTTCTGACGGCACCGTTCGAAGACAACCTGCTCACCACCGATCTCGAGATGTTCGACATGATGCGCGACCAGTTGCACGCACATCCTGACCTCGCCCTCGGCGGCCCCAGTTTCGTGTGGTTGCGCGAGGCACTGGATGAAACATTGGCCTTGTCGCGCATGGCGGCCCCGAAACTGCCTTGCGACACCTTCCTTGGAACAAACGAGCGCATTGTCCATGTGGGGCGCATCCACAACCGCATGGACAGTTGGGAAGACGGCAACCTGCACTTGATCCACGGCGGTGAGCACGAAGTACTTATGGAAGCTGCCAAGGCCCGCACGGGCATCTTTGACACCATGACCGCCCGTTTCGCCGACGCAGCCTGAGGCTGGTCTGACCCTCCAGACATGCTAGGTTCGCTCACATGAGCGGCGCACTGACCTTTACCCCCGCAGGCATCTACTGCCCCGCAGGTGATTTTTACATCGACCCGTGGAAACCGGTGAGCCGGGCGCTGATCACCCACGGCCACGCAGACCATGCGCGCTGGGGGATGGAATCGTATCTGGCCACTGATATTGCCGCGCCAGTAATGCGCCACCGCCTCGGCGATGTGTCCATAGACACAATTGGTTATGGCGAGCGGTTACAGATCGGCGGCGCAACCGTGTCGTTTCACCCGGCTGGACACGTGCCCGGCTCAGCCCAGATCCGAGTCGAAGTGGAGGGCGAAGTGTGGGTCGCTTCAGGCGATTACAAGATGGTGGATGACGGCCTCTCGACCCCGTTCGAACCGGTCAAATGTCACCACTTCATCACCGAAAGCACGTTCGGCCTGCCCGTCTTCCGCTGGCAGGATCAGGCCGTCATCGCTGCGCAAATCAACGATTGGTGGGCGGGGTGCGCCGCAGCAGGCAAAACCGCCTTTCTCGGCTGTTATGCGTTGGGCAAGGCGCAACGGCTCATGTCCATGCTGAACCCCGACATCGGCCCGATCCTGACGCACACGGCCATCGAAAACACCAATGCGGTAATGCGGACACAGGGGATTGCACTGCCAGACACTGTGCAAGCCGGGCCCGACCTGAACCCCAAGGATCATCCGGGCGCAATTGTTCTGGCACCGCCCTCGGCGCTCGGGTCCGCCTGGGCGCGCAAGTTCGGGGTACAGGAAAACGCCTTCGCCTCCGGCTGGATGGCCCTGCGCGGCATCCGCCGGCGGCGCGCAGGCGACCGCGGCTTTGTTATCTCGGACCACGCGGACTGGTCTGGCCTGCTGTCTGCCATCACGGATACAGGGGCAGAAAACATATATGTGACACATGGTTACACGGAAATATTCACGCGATATCTGAATGATCAAGGTTGGAATGCACAAGTGCTGCAGACCGAGTTCGGAGGCGAGGATGCCGAGGACGAAGCGGCATGAAACGCTTCGCTGCTCTGTTCAACGCCATCGACCAATCTACCAAAACAACGGTCAAGGTCGCGGCCTTGGCAGAGTATTTCCAAGAGGCCCCGGAAGAGGACCGCATCTGGACCATCGCCATCTTCTCGGGCCGACGCCCCAAGCGCGCGGTCAACACCACGCGCCTGCGCGAATGGGGGGCCGAGGTGGCGGGTATCCCGCTGTGGCTGTTTGAAGAGGCTTATCCCATTGTCGGCGATCTGGCGGAGACAATCGCACTGGTCCTGCCCGCGCCTGACACAGAGACGGATCACGGATTGACGCATTGGATCAATGCGTTGCGCGACCTCTCTCAAGTCGAAGAGCCAGGCCGCAAGGCCTTCGTTCTCGACGCCTGGGCCTCTCTCGATCCCACTCAACGCTTCCTCTTCAACAAACTGCTCACCGGCGGCTTCCGGATCGGTGTCAGCCAAAAACTGATGACCCGCGCATTGGCCAGCGCCACGGACAAGGACGAGGCCGAGATGGCCCATCGTCTGATGGGCGATTGGGACCCGGCCACAACCACATGGTCCCACCTGATCCTCGAAGATGACCCAGCCGCCAATGCCTCGCGCCCATACCCGTTCTACCTCGCCTACGCGCTGGAGGATGAGCCGCAAAAACTTGGAAAACCAACGGATTGGCAGGCAGAGTGGAAGTGGGATGGCATCCGCGGCCAACTCATCCTCCGCGACGGCAAACACTTCGTCTGGTCTCGCGGCGAAGAGCTGATGACCGACCGTTTCCCCGAACTCGCCCGCGCCCGCGACTTTATCCCCGACGGCACGGTACTCGATGGTGAATTGCTGGCATGGGGCGACGGCGCCCCACAAAACTTCAACGCCCTGCAAAAGCGGATCGGGCGCAAGACGGTGCCCAAGAAGCTGCTGAGCGAAGCGCCGGTGATCCTCTATGCCTACGATCTACTCGAATGGGGCGGCGCGGACCTGCGGCAAACACCACTTCAGGACCGCCGCGCAACCCTCGAAACCCTATGCGCCTCACTGCCCGATGACGCGCCGGTCAGGCTCTCTCCCACCGTGCCGTTCGACAGTTGGGACACGCTCGCCCAAACCCGCACCGCCGCCCGCGATGCGCAGGCCGAGGGGCTGATGCTGAAACGCAGCGACAGCCCGTACCTCACAGGCCGCAAAAAAGGCGATTGGTGGAAATGGAAGCTCGACCCGCTCACCATCGACGCCGTGATGATCTATGCCCAATCGGGCCACGGGCGGCGCGCCAACCTGTTCACCGACTTCACCTTCGCCGTCTGGAATGGCAACGATCTGGTGCCGTTCACCAAGGGCTATTCCGGCCTGACTGACGAAGAGTTCCGCAAGATCACCGCATGGGTCAAAAAGAACACCCAACAACGCTTCGGCCCTGTCCGCCAAGTCACGCCCCACCACGTGTTCGAAATCGCGTTCGAGGGCATCCAGGCCTCTTCCCGCCATAAATCAGGGGTGGCGCTGCGCTTTCCCCGCATGTCACGGTGGCGGCACGACAAACCCGTGCAAGAGGCCAACAGCCTCGAAGACCTGAACGAGATGCTCAAGACCTATGGATAGCGCCCCGCCGCCGCCTGCACCAACAACCCCCGAAACGGCACTGCCCACAGGCGCATGGGACGCCCATGTGCACCTGCTGGGCGGCCCCGAACACCCCCTATCGCCCACCCGCGCAGAAAACCCGGCCAAAGGCATCGACTTCGATGGCTGGCTCACCCGCTACCGCGCCCATCTGGACACGCTTGGCTGCTCGAACAGCCTTATCGTGCACTCCATCCTCTACGGCACCGACAACACGGTGACGCTCGAAGCGGTACGCGCCATGGGCCAGGGCTTCAAAGGCGTGGGCCTTCTGCCGGATGGCGCACCGACGCGCGCCATCAAGCAGTTTGCAGACAACAACATCGTCGCCGTCCGCCTGAACTACGTCCACGGCGGCGTCCTGACATGGGACGGAGCCAAGGCGATGGCGTCCACGCTGGCCGATCACGGGATGCACATCCAGATGCTCCTGCACGCCGACCAGTATATCGAGGAGCTGGCCGACGACATCCGCGCCCTGCCCGTCCCACTGGTCATCGACCATTGCGGCTGGCCCACCAACCTCAACCCGAACACAACAGCCATCGACACCCTCTGTGCCCTGCTGGCCGAGGGGCACGCCTTCGTCAAACTCTCCGCCCCCTACCGGCTGACAGACGACATCACCCAAACCCACACCCTGATGCGCCGCCTGATCGACGCCAATCCCGACGCCTGCATGTGGGGCTCGGACTGGCCCCACATCATGCTGAACGGTGCACAGATGCCCCACGCCGCCACGCTCGTCGACGGCCTGTCATCCATCACAACTGAAGAAGAACGACAAAAGATCTTCCTAGACACGCCCGACCACCTCTTCCTGCCCTAACCTTTCTTCTGGCCAAAAATACCTCGGGGTCTGGGGCAGAGCCCCAGCCGGGGGGGGGGGCGCGGGGGGGCGGCCCCCCCCCGGCCCCCCCCCCCCCCCCCACCCCAAAGGCGGGGCGCCCAACCCCACAACCGGGGACACAGAAAAAAAAACACACC
>NZ_CANNGP010000040.1 GCF_947504105.1 uncultured Tateyamaria sp. | reverse complement strand
TTGACCGCAACCATAACAACAGAAAGAAACAGGAACGGATTCTACACCTGAACGGCCCGGATTAGGGGGCTGGGTCAGGACGAACGCATGAAAGGTTCGCAAGTGTGCCTAGTCTGAACATCGCAACACACTGTTTCACATTATTTGCAGGGGGCCAGAAGATGGACTAAAACCCCATCAACCGGAAAATTCATTTAAAACATATGCCTAGAATATTAAATGGTGCCCCCACACGGACTCGAACCGCGGACCTACTGATTACAAATCAGTTGCTCTACCAGCTGAGCTATAGGGGCCTTGGGCGCATCGTCTACTCCGTGAGTCGTCCGGGCGCAAGATCGTTTTTCGTCATATGTCAGAGGTTTTCTCCCAACGTAAAACGGGTATATCTACCCCACCCCAAATCACGCCTATCAGGTCGAACCACATGCAAATTGTCCTTCATGCCGGCGCACACTTCACTGAGGAAGACAGGCTGGTGCGCTGCCTGTTGCGCAACAAGGAGGACTTTTCGAAGCGCGGTATCGCCGTCCCCGGGCCGAGTAAGTACCGGCCCCTTTTGAAAGATACAGTAGCCGCCTTGCAGGACGCCGCGCCCGCTGAAGATGCGCGGGATGTCATGATGGACCTGATATTGGACGAAGAGAACGCGGATCGCATGATCCTGAGCCACATGTTCCTTTTTGGCGCTCCGCATTCATGCGTGCGCAATGGCACCATCTATCTGTCGGCTCCGGAACGGATGGCCAAGTTGTCCGCGCTCTTTGCACATGACGAGGTTGAGTTGTTTCTTGCTATCCGCAACCCTGCCACGTTCCTGCCTGCTTTGTTCAACAATGCCCCGCAAGAAGACATGCAAGCCTTTCTGCGCGGCGCTGACCCTTACAGCATTCGGTGGTCGGATACCCTGTCGGCCATACGCACCGCAGCGCCCGACGTGATCATTACCACGTGGTGCTTCGAGGACATGCCGATGCTATGGGCCCAGATCGTGCGCGAGCTTGCAGGTCTAGAACATGGCGAAAAAATTGTGGGCGGCTTCGATCTGCTGTCGGACATCATGTCCAAAGAAGGAATGCAGCGTTTTCGCGCTTACCTGAAATCACACCCGACCATGACAGAGATGCAAAAACGGCGCGTGATTGCGGCATTTCTCGACAAATTCGCAATCGAAGAGCAGATCGAAGAAGAACTCAATGCACCGGGTTGGACCGAAGAGATGATCGAAACAATGACCGACATCTACGAGGAAGATATGGAGCGCGTAGCCCGTATTCCAGGCGTGACCCTCATCGCGCCTTAGATGCCGGGCAAACCAGCGAACACCTGCGACCCTTCCGTGACGGCATTAAACTTCTGCGCATCTACGTGGCAGATTGCAATACGCGGGGAAAGGCCGCAAGGATCGTCCAATGTACCCACCTTGACGAGGACACCCGAAGTGCCCTGTCGCGTTGTCACCAGTTGCATTCCGCATGTGCCACCGAAATAGCGTGTCGCCGCATTTTCCAGGCCGGGGTGTTAAGTGCACAGGTGTCCTTTCAGTGCACACAAAGCCATGCGCGGGTACATGCAGGAAACACTAAGGCACACCGCCAGCCATGTATTGGCAAGCTTTGCAGTGGCATTGTCTTTTGACTAATGGAAGTTCTGACAAGGCATATCTTAAGGCGTCGCAATGGCAACCGCCTGCCTTTGTTGTGTTTTCAGTGGTCTGCAAGGTCAATTCAGTTTACTATGTCGTCAACAAAAATAAAATCGACAGAGCAGAGTTCAAATGTCAAACTCAGAAAATTCGCCAGTGCGTGAAAGCCCGGTGCCTATGTCAGAATGTGGCGCGGCCCTTGCCATAGAGCAGATTCCCGATCGCTGGACCTGGTTGATAATACGGGAAATGTTTTACGGGGTGGGTCGTTTTGCAGACATTCAGGCCGACATCAGCATACCGAAATCGGTTTTGTCCGGTCGGCTCGCTCAGATCGTCGAAAACGGGTTGGCCAAAAAGGAAGCCTACCGTGATGGTTCTTCTCGCACACGCCATGCATATGCGTTGACACAGAAGGGGCGCGAACTTGCGCCTGTGCTTTTGGCACTGATGCAGTGGGGTGACCGGCACATGAAGAACGGGGAATCTGCGCTCGAATTGACCGACAAGCGCTCTGGCAATCCGGTGAAGATCGGAATCGTTCCGAAGGGCGGCGCGCTGCCCTTACGTTGGTTGAGTTACGCACCCACGCAAAAGAAGAGCGATGGTACGAGCGGCGACTGACCGCTCAGCTCATCCCCAACGCTTCCTTGTAAAGCTCAAGCACGGCTTCTTCTTCCGCAATGTCATCGCTGTCCCGTTTTCGCAGCGCGATTACCTTGCGTATGACCTTCGTGTCATACCCACGGGCCTTGGCCTCAGCCATCACCTCTTTCTGTTGGTCGGCAATGTCCTTCTTTTCCATCTCGAGCCGCTCGAACCGTTCAACGAACTGACGCAATTCATCTGCCGTCACACGGTAGCTTTCGGCATTTGTAGCGGTTTCGGTCATTGCACGCTCCTGAGGATTAAATGGACCTGCTGGATAGCCGCGCATGTCCACTCCCGCAAGGGGCGTTGACCGCTTGCCATGGCAGCAACGCTCGGATAACCCAAAGACATGGAACAAGAGACAACTTTTACACTGTTGGACGGCTTGATTTGGGGCGGGGCGGCACTGTCTGTCTTGGGTCTGATTGGCCTCGTCTGGTGTATCATTAAAGTGTGGCGCGCGCGTGCCGCGGGTCTGGATGATACAAAAATGCGCGCTGTGATGGCACGGGTACTGCCACTGAACCTCGGAGCACTGTTTGTTTCGGTCATCGGGCTCATGCTGGTCATCGTGGGGATTTTTCTGGGCTAAACGAGAGGTAAGCCATGCCAGTTGAATGGATTTGGGGCCTTGTAGGCGGTGTTATGATCGGTACAGCCGCGGCTGTACTGCTACTGGGCACAGGCCGCATCATGGGCGCTAGCGGAATCGTCGGCGGATTTGTGGACGGAACGGGTCAGGATCGATCAACCACGCTGTCGTTCCTGTTTGGGTTGATCGGAATGCCGGCACTAATGACACTCGGGGGATGGGAGGTGGCCACCAACGCCACCTCTCTGCCATGGCTCTTGATCATCGGGGGATTATGCGTCGGGATCGGCACCCGCTTTGCCAACGGCTGTACATCCGGGCACGGTGTATGTGGGATGTCGCGTCTTTCGATGCGGGGCTTCATGGCGACGGTTGCACATATTGGCGCAGGTGCTGCCACCGTGACATTTGTGCGCGTGGGGCTGGGGCTATGATGCGCAGGCTGATCGCCCTTCTCAGTGGCGCATTGTTCGGCGCGGGGCTGCATGTATCTGGCATGACAGACACAGCCAAAGTGCGCGGTTTTCTTGATTTTGCCGGAGCGTGGGACCCGACGTTGGCCTTTGTGATGGGGGGGGCCATGTTGCCCATGGTCTTTGCATGGCGGTTCACCCGTGGCCGCAAACCGCTGACAGGCAACACCTACCCTGCCCCGCCACGTTCTGACATCACAAGCCCGTTGATCACCGGGTCAATCCTGTTTGGTATGGGTTGGGGACTGGTCGGCCTCTGTCCGGGCCCAGCACTCGCATCGATTACCTATGGCGGTTGGCAGGGTGCACTGTTCCTGCTCGCGATGCTTGCTGGCATGTGGGCGGTGCCACCTCTGCGGCGCGGTCTGGACAGTTTGAAGGCCACAAACTAAATCGGTGGAATGGATATTCGTCAGATCACACCGACCTATTTCGTGGCACCGCAGTTGGACCCGGCAGACCTGCCTGATATTGCGGCAGTCGGGATCAAGACAGTGATCTGCAACCGCCCCGATGGCGAAGTCCCCCCTGCCTTTCAAGCCAATGCGCTTGAAATTGCAACCCTTGTGGCAGGGCTGGCGTTTCACCGTCTCCCGCTGACTCACCAAACGATGACACCCGACAATATCGCGAAGCACAGGGCGCTGGCCGAAGAAACCGAAACCCCGGTTCTAGCCTACTGCGCATCCGGCACACGATCGACGGTAGTATGGTGTTTGGGTCAGGCCGGGCGCATGCCGACCGACGACATCCTGCACACTGCGCGCAAAGGTGGTTACGATCTTGATGCTTTACGCCCGACTTTGGACGCAATAGCCGCACAAATGGGCACCTAACGCGCTCAACCCGCCGCCAGGTCCGGCAAATCTGAAAGATCCGGAATTTCGGCAAGATCAGGCAACGCATCCAGATCCGGTAGGTCGGCAAGGGCGGGCAGATCTGCATGCCCGATAGCTTCTTCGTCTACAGCATCACTGCCGATAGCCATCTCATTTGGAACCTCGACAGGTGGCAAGGCGACCGGGCCTGCATCCGCGTCGATCTCCGGCACGCCAACAGCATCTTCATCACGCCGCGTCGGACCAGAGATCTCTTCAATTCTGGGCATATCAACAAGCGGTTCATCCGATGCCCGGCGCAAAGGTTGCGTCGCATGGGCCGGCTTGCGTTGCGGTTTAACAGCGCGCACACCATCCACATGCCCTACGACGCCACGGCCCACGACACGGCCGGTATTGGTCGTGATTTGCACGTTCGGAAAGACACCTGGCGTCAAGGGCAGTTCGTCACCCACCGCCAAGGATTGCAGCGCGTTCAAAGGCAGATGAAGGCGACAGACAACCATATTCAGATTTGCATTCAGGCACATGACTGTATCGGTCATCGTGGGAACGTCATTTTGCTCTGTTTCCGGTTCATCCTCGCCAAGTTCGGCATCTCGTACATCTGGCAGTGGTAGAACCAAAACGATTTCACCCTGGCGTGCCCCCCGTGAGATATCAACCGTCAAACGGATCAAGACATACTTCTGAGCGTCCAGTGCCATTGCCAGCGTACGCGCGTCTTCTGCCTTGGCCCCAAACCGAAACCCATCAAGCAACAGGGCGTCATCCGGATCATCCAGTATGGGACAAACTCGTTCAAAAAGCGTGTCGAGCAACGGGGCGCAAATGGCGGCATCAGTACGGGTCATGGCCCGCACAGCGCCGCTGTCCGCCTGCACACTGCCCATAGTCTGTTGTTGAATCAGCCCCCCGACGACGATTGGTTCCAAGACTGCCGCACCCGCATGACCACCCAGGCCATCAAGTAGTATCAACAGCGCATCATCTTTCAGCTGTGCCTCGATCTCTTCTCCGTCAATCTTGTCGACCACGGCACCAATCACAGCCATCGGCAGATCCATAAGCGCATCGGCCACCTTAGCCAGCGTGAGGCGCAAGGCCTTGGGAAGCGTCATGGCCCGTGCCTGACGCTCTTCCCGGCCCGCTGCTGCGATACGTCCCAAGATGTTGTTTGTCGCGGTTTCGCCCATAAACTCCGCCGTTTCTACGGCCCGTACATGTTTCCCGGGTGTAAGGGCGATAGGTTACCAACCGCTTTATGGGCGGTCAGGTTTTCCGCCTATTGCGCAGCGAGCGCAGCTTGGGCAGGCAAATGCACGATAAAGGCATTGCCATCCGCGCGAGGCTCATGCGTGATATCACCGCCGAGACGCGCCATAATCTCACGACATATGGCAAGACCCAGACCAGCGCCCGATCCGTCCTTGTCATTGATACGAGAGAACTTTTCAAAGATCAGCGTCCGCGACTCCGATGGTATCGGCGTACCGTTGTCATGAAAGACAACATGCAACCCATCGCCATGATCTACCACGTCGATGCGCAACTCGGGCCGTGGTGCATCGCAATACTTCTGCGCATTGGTGATCAAGTTGATGAACACCTGCCGTAGCCGATCAAGATCGGTGGTCAGCGGCCGGTCAATCTGCGCTTGCTCATGTCTGACCGTCAATCGCGTGCTGCGATCGCCACCCGCTGACAACACCGCCTGCCCGATCACGTCGTTCAGGTTGCCGGTATCCAAGTTCAGGCTCACCTGCCCGTTTTCAAGCACGCTCAGATCAAGAAGGTCATCCAGCAGGCGCGTCAACCGGATCGTCTCTCCGTGAATGATAGAGGCGTATTTGGTCTTCTCCGCCTGCTCCAACTCATCAGTGTCACGCAGGATCTCCGAGAAAGACCGGATCGATGTCATCGGCGTCCGCAATTCGTGACTGATCTGCCCCAGAAAGGCATCCTTTTGCACCGACAAGGCTGTCAGCTTTTCATTCGCTTCGCGCAGTTGCCGCGCCGTGCGGCTCAACTCTGCCGACTTCGCCTCGAGCCGGTTGGAGTATTCAAGGATTTGCGCGGATTCATCGGCCACGGCCATCAGATCTTCGACAGAGACCGAAGCGCCGCCAACCAACTGGCTGATCATGGCATGCGCCGTTGCCGAGCCCACCGACCCGGCCAATTCACGCTCCAGCGTTTGCAGAAACCCCTGCGTTGGCTCGGGCAGATGGCCGCTCAGGCCCTGCCGCTGCGCTTCGGCACGAAACAGCGACAGCGCGTCCGTCGGGCCAAGGATACGTTGCGCCATGACCATCAGATCTTCGGACGTGGCAGGCGCGGCATCCCATCCACGAGCCTGTGTTGAGTGGTCAAAAACATTGACAAATTGCGCGCCCTGCAGCCGTTCGAGGGGTTGCGGAAAGGTCACCAGAGACACGCAGACAAAGGCAACCATATTCAGCGTCAAGGACCAGACAATTGCATGAACGGTCGGATCAATACCTTCGACGCCGAACAAGGCCTGCGGTCTGAGCCACCCCATGCCTGCGATGCCATTGTCGAAGACAGTCGCACTGAGCACAGCATCAGGCCCAAAGCTGGGTAAGAGCGAACAGAAGACCCACACCACAAAGCCCACAACAAGTCCGGCCAGCGCACCCCATCGTGTGGCCCCGCGCCAAAAGATACCGCCCAGCATTGCCGGCAGGAACTGCGCGACCCCAACAAACGAAATAAGGCCAATGGCAGCCAGAGCGGCACCACCCCCGGACAAGCGGTAATACAAGTAACCAAAGAAGATAATCATCAGGATCGACGCCCGACGCGCAAGGATCACGACATTGCGCACGTCACCCGATACCTGCGCCCCTTCCGCCTGGGCGCTCAACCAAATGGGCATCACAATATGATTTGAAACCATTGTGGAAAGTGCAAGCGTGGCAACGATCACCATGGATGTGGCTGACGAAAAGCCCCCAAGGAACGACAGCGTAGCAAGGCCGCCCTGGCCTTCTGCCAGCGGCACGGTCAGCACGAACAGGTCCGGATTGCTTCCCGCTGGCAAAATGTCGAGGCCAATCACAGCAATCGGCACCACGAACAAACTCATCAACATCAGATAAAGCGGGAAGGCCCAGCTTGCGATCTGCAAGTGTCGTTCGTCCTCGTTCTCTACCACCATGACTTGGAACATGCGGGGCAGCGCCAGAAACGCTGCCGCAGACAAGGCTGTCAGAGCAACCCAACGGCTGCGGTCCATGCTCCATTCCCCGATGGGGGAGCTGTCGATGCGGTCCATCATGGGACCAATGCCACCGGCAATCCCCCAAACGACGAAGATACCCACCGCCAGAAGCGCGATCAGCTTAACCACCGCCTCAACGGCGATTGCAATCACTACACCGTCATGGCGTTCGTTCGCATTCAGGTTTCGCGTGCCGAAAAGGACAGTGAAAATCGCAAGACCAAAGGCCACCCAGAACGTGGCCGTCGACTGGCTCAGGCCGTCAGACTGAACAGGATCCGAGAAAATGGACACCGACAGGGTCACGGATTGCAGCTGCAGCGCTATGTACGGCGTGACGCCCACAACCGCCATCAGGGTCACAACAATGGCCAGTAGGTTGGATTTTCCATACCGGGCCGAAATCAGATCAGCCACCGAAGTGGCCCGTTGCGCGCGTCCGATGCGGACCAGCTTGCGCAACACCCACCACCAGCCGATCATCACCAGGCTGGGGCCAAGATAAATGGTGACAAATTCCATCCCCGAGCGCGCGGCGTAACCCACCGCGCCGTAAAACGTCCACGCTGTGCAGTAGATGGACAAGGACAAGGTATAGACCAAAGGCGAGCGCAACCAGCCGCTGCGTCCACGCACCGAAGCCCGCTCGGCAAAGAACGCAATGGCAAAAAGGAACGCCACATAGACCAGACTGACGGCAACCAGCTGGTTAACGGATATCATGGATCACGCTCCGGCGGCTCGGCCGCTTCACCTGCACGGTGCGCAAACGCCCACCACAATGCCAAGGCCGACAAAATCAACACACCCCAGACTATAAAGACGTAAGTGACCGCGCCAGACATGGAGACGGAAGCTGGCGCATCAGGGCCATCTTTTGCATTCGGCCAGAACACCGGAAACAACCACAACAACAATCCCGCAATGGGCAGTAGACGCAATGCGTCCATTACCCGGCGGCGGCGATAGCTTCGCCTTTCCAGAAACAAGGTTGCGTTTGTCTTTCGGTCGGTCATTGCGCAAGTTGCACAAGATCACGAACCGCCGTTACCACTTCAGTATTTGAAAACGGTTTGGTCATGAAACGGCTGACCCCTGCCCGTTCAGCCAAGTCACGGTCACGGCTTTGGCCGCGGGCAGTCAACATCAGGACTGGCAACCGATGAAAATCCGGGTCGGCCCGCAACTCGGTCAGTATGTCGATCCCGTTCTTGCCCGGCAGCATGTAATCGAGAACGACCAAATCGGGACGCATGCTCCGCACCTTTTCTACAGCCGTTGCCCCGTCCGAATGAGTATCCACCTGCCAGCCCTCGCGGCTGAGCAGAAACTGGATTGCCTCTATGATATTGATCTCGTCTTCAACGAGCAGAACATGCTTACCCATGTCTGCGACTCCTCCCCAAAATCGCACCAACCCGCGGCAGTTTCACCTCTTGGTCGGCGCGCCCAACTATGTGCGTATTTGGTCAGGCTGTCAAAAACCTCCGAACCCATCACTCAGGATCGACGGCTCGCGCCGTCCTGCACAACCACCGCGCGGACAGATGCGACATGCGGGACCGATATCTTGGACCGGAACGTCGTCTGCCGTGGGACTATCCGGCACCGGCAGAATAAGCATTGCAGCTTCCAAAAGCGGTGGGGCGTTGAAAACCACCGGACCGACGGGTTCGGCTGCCGCAAAGCAATCAAATACGACACCGTCGCGTGACGGCATCTGAACCCGCGCACGGATCACTTGCCCCGGTTGCCCCATCACCTGAAACAGCGGCCACAACGGACAAGCTGCCCCGTGGCGCGGGATGGTGAAACCTTCGATATCCTTGCGAAACAGCAGACTGCCCGCGCGGTCGGATACGACCAGCCCAGCATCAAGTCCCGGGACAGCAGCAAGGCGGCGCATCATATGCGGGACAGAAACGCCAAAGCGATCAGACAGCGCAATCACATCCACCCCATCTTCGGCAAGTGCTGCCTGCAAGTCGGTCATCCCGACCTGCGCACTGTCCTGAACCACACGGTTAAGCACCGTGCGGGCAAGATGACGGGATTGGACCGACACCAATTCGGGCGCCACCGACACAAGGTTGTCAACGCTCCCCGACCCGTCCTCAAGGGATACAAAGCCGTAGTCATGCGCCGCCAGAAACTGCGCCACCTCTTCTTGGGGGGATCCAGAGGGCGCGGCCTCACCGGTTTCCGCATCCAGAAAGCCCACCAGCGCCTTCGAGCTGTCTGCAAGGCGGCGACTGTCGGCATCGATATTGGTGTGGAACCTGTTGCGCCACTCCTCCGTGATCGTCTTGTCTTCAGCCAGGATGGAGGCCGTTGACCGGATCGACGCCGCCGTCGACAGAACTTCATGGACCGAAGCCGCCAGCTCCGGGTCATGCGCGAGGCGGTCACTCAGGGTTTCAACCGTGCGCTCCAGATCTGCAATCTTGCGGTGAGCCGCCGCCAGCGCATCGGCCCAGCCGGGAAAACGACCAGCGAATTCCTCCGCCCGCCCGCTTTCGGAATCAGACATGTTCGCGCGTTGGGCAGCTTCTTGCAGCGAGGCGATCAGGGCAGCCTCGGCGCCCTCGCTCAATACGGTAGGTTCAACACCCAAAGCCGCCGCAATATCCAGCAGCAGCTTGCCACCGATTCTGCGACGATTGTGTTCAATCAGGTTCAGATAAGACGCCGAGATGCCGATCTGACGCGCCAAATCAGACTGCTTGAGCCTTCCCATTGTCCTGCGCTCGCGTATCCGTGTTCCCGTTAGTGCGTCTCGCGCCATTACCATTCCCGCCCGTTTGCAAGTCATTTCAACGCGTTTCTGCGCTGCGACATAACAAAGTTTACAAAGCATACCGTCGTATTGTGCAAATGTTTACAAAATAATTCTGCAAAACAAAGGGTTTATTGCGCAATTTTCCAGCCATGCGCGATAGTACCTTTGCACGAAAAGTGCATGCGCGATCCGGTTGAGGAGCAGGATCGCGCTTTTCAACAATTGGGAGGATATTCATGTCCAAAATGAATCTGACGCGTCGTGGCGTGCTCAAGACCGGTGCCATCGCAGGCACCGGCGTTGCTGCACCAACGATCTTTACGGCGCAGTCGGCCGCTGCTTTCACGAACGAACCTACTGGTTCTAGCGTGACGCTTGGCTTCAACGTGCCGCAAACTGGTCCCTACGCTGACGAAGGTGCGGATGAACTGCGCGCCTACGAACTTGCTGTCGAGCACCTGAACGGTGGCGGCGATGGCGGCCTGATGAACACTTTCTCGTCCAAGGCCCTGCAAGGCAACGGCATCATGGGCAAGAAGGTCGAATACGTCACGGGTGACACGCAGACCAAATCTGACGCAGCCCGCGCATCGGCCCGGTCGATGATCGAAAAAGACGGCGCCGTGATGATCACTGGCGGTTCGTCCTCGGGCGTGGCCGTGGCCGTGCAGGCGCTCTGCCAAGAGGCAGGCGTTATCTTCATGGCCGGTCTGACCCACTCCAACGACACCACCGGTAAGGACAAGAAGGCGAATGGCTTCCGTCACTTCTTCAACTCCTATATGTCCGGCGCGGCCCTCGCGCCGATCCTGGCCAACAACTACGGCACGGATCGTAAAGCGTACCACCTGACAGCCGACTACAACTGGGGCTACACGACCGAAGAAGCCGTGCGTACCTCGACCGAAGCCATGGGCTGGGAAACTGTTGCAGCCGTGAAAACGCCGCTGACACAGACCGACTTCTCGTCCTACATCGCGCCGGTTCTGCAATCGGGCGCCGACGTTCTGGTTCTGAACCACTACGGCGGCAACATGGTGAACTCGCTGACCAACGCGGTTCAGTTCGGCCTGCGTGACAAGCTGGTGAACAACAAGAACTTCGAGATCGTTGTTCCGCTCTACTCGCGCCTGATGGCGAAGGGTGCGGGCGCCAACGTGAAGGGGATCTTCGGGTCCACCAACTGGCACTGGTCGCTGCAGGACGAAGGTTCCAAAGCGTTCGTTCAGTCCTTCGGCACCAAGTATGGCTTCCCGCCGTCGCAGGCCGCACATACCTGCTACGTTCAGGCCCTGCTCTATGCAGACGCTGTGGAACGTGCCGGTTCGTTCAACCCATGTGCTGTTGCCGAAGCTCTCGAAGGCTTCGAGTTCGACGGCATGGGCAACGGCAAGACGCTGTACCGCGCCGAAGACCACCAGTGCTTCAAGGACGTGCTGGTCGTGAAAGGGAAAGAGAACCCGACATCCGAGTTCGACCTTCTCGAGATCGTGGAAGTCACACCGACAAGCCAAGTCACCTACGACGCATCGATCTTCGGTGGCGAGCTGGGGTCCTGCAACCCCGGCGCATAAGCCGCTGAAAACATTGGGAGGGCCCCCAGCCCTCCCAACCTGTCCCCGCGGGGACACCCATCCCTTAACCAAAGGTCAGGCTGATGGAAGCGATTGTCCTTCAAATTCTAAACGGGCTCGACAAGGGCTCGGCCTACGCATTGATCGCGCTGGGCCTTACGCTGATTTTCGGCACCTTGGGAGTAGTGAACTTCGCCCACGGTGCTCTTTTCATGATTGGCGCGTTCTGTGCTGTCACGCTGAGCCGGATATTGACCCTCAGCCATACGGTCGTGGACGAAACCCAAAAGGACTTTCTGGGCAACCCGCTGAAGGTCGACGTGCCTTACATGATGGATTGGTTCGGTGAAAGCACCGGGGCCGCCATCATCGACTGGGCCGTCCCGCTGTCCATCCTCTTTGCCATCCCTGTGATGATCGCCATTGGGGTCATCATGGAACGCGGGTTGATCAAGCATTTCTACAAGCGCCCGCACGCGGACCAGATCCTCGTGACGTTTGGCCTTGCCATCGTTTTGCAAGAGATCATCAAGTATTACTACGGCGCCAACCCGATCCCGACCCCTGCCCCTGCCGCGTTCAAAGGGTCGTTCGATTTCGGCGCCATGATGGGCTTTGATCCCAACACGATCATCTATCCCTACTGGCGCATCATCTATTTCGCCTTTGCCGCCGTCATCATAGGTGCGGTGTTTGCCTTCCTACAGTTCACCACCTTCGGGATGGTTGTGCGGGCAGGTATGGCCGACCGCGAGACGGTGCAGCTGCTGGGCATCAACATCGACCGCCGCTTTACACTGATGTTCGGTATCGCGGCCGCTGTCGCGGGTCTTGCCGGAGTGATGTACACGCCGATCAACTCACCAAACTACCACATGGGCATGGACTTCCTTGTCCTTAGCTTCGTGGTGGTTGTGGTGGGCGGCATGGGCTCCCTGCCCGGTGCTGTCGCTGCCGGCTTCCTGCTCGGCATCCTCGAAAGCTTTGCCTCAATGCGGGAGGTCCTCGCCGTGCTGCCTGGCCTGAACCAGATCATCATCTACCTGGTGGCCATCATCATTCTGTTGACCCGTCCTCGGGGCCTTATGGGCCGCAAGGGCGTGATGGAGGACTGATCCATGTTTGGACTGGACAAAAAAGACTTTCGCCTGCTCCTGCTGGTTGCCGTGCTGGTGGCATTGGCCCCCTTCATCCTGAACCCCTTCCCTGAAGGGTCCGGCATGGCGCAGTTCAACGCAGGTTATCCTGACCTGATGCAGCGTTTCGTAATCTTTGGCATCTTTGCCATCGGGTTCAACATCCTGTTCGGCCTCACCGGCTACCTGTCCTTTGGACACGCGGCCTTCCTGGGTGTGGGCTCGTATGCTGCGATCTGGATGATGAAGCTGCTGACCATGAACGTGATCCCCGCCATCATCGTGTCGGTCATCGTGGCAGGCATCTTCAGCCTTGCCGTTGGGTGGATCAGTCTGCGTCGCTCAGGCATCTACTTCTCGATCCTGACGCTGGCCTTTGCACAGATGTCCTACTCGCTTGCCTATTCGGTTTTGACACCGATCACGGGCGGCGAAACGGGCCTGCAGCCAAAGATCAACGACCCCCGCATTCTGGACGGCGCATTGGCCAATGGTGGCACGCCAAAGGCCAATCTGTTCGGGCTTGAGATGGGATCAAGCTTCAACCTCGATGTCGGGGCTTGGGTCTTTACCTTCAATGCCGGATACTACCTTGCAGGCATCGTGATGCTGCTGGCCTTCTACCTGTCGATCCGCATCTTCCGCTCACCTTTTGGCATGATGCTGCGGGCAGTGAAATCGAACCAGCAACGCCTGAACTATACCGGCCTGAACGCCAAACCATACACGCTGGCCGCCTTTGTGATCTCTGGCATGTATGCCGGTCTGGCCGGCGGCCTGATGGTGGCGATGGACACGCAGGTGGGTGCAGAACGGATGTTCTGGACCGCCTCGGGTGAAGTCGTGCTCATGTCCATTCTGGGCGGTGTGGGCACACTGATCGGACCTGTTTTGGGCGCAGGCGCGATCAAGTACATGGAAAACATCCTGTCCAAGATCAATTCAGACATCCTGCACACATGGTTTGCCTTCCTGCCCGATGGGCTTGAAGACTTTGTTGTCACGCTGATCTACCCCTTCATTGGCAAGGGTTGGCACCTGACCCTTGGTCTGATCTTTATGCTGGTCGTGATCTTTTTGCCCGGTGGTTTGGTCGAGGGTGGCCAACGCGTTGCGCGCCTCTTTGGTCGCAAGAAGAAGTCCACCGACACGCCTGACGGCAAAACCACGCCTGCGGAATAAGGAGAGAAACCAATGGGTATTCTTGAAGTCAAAAACGTAGGTAAACGGTTCGGTGGCCTGCAAGCTCTTGGAGATGTGAACCTGAGCGTCACCGAAAACACGGTACATGCCATCATCGGGCCAAACGGTGCGGGCAAGTCCACCCTGCTGAACTGCCTGGTGGGCAAGCTGATCCCCGACACCGGGTCGGTCATGTTCGACGGGCAGTCCGTATTGGGTCGCAAGCCGTTCGAGATCAACCAGATGGGCATCAGCCGCGTGTTCCAGACGCCAGAGATCTTTGGTGATCTGAGCGTCATGGAAAACATGATGATCCCCTGCTTTGCCAAGCGCGACGGGGCTTTCACCGCCAACGCCTATGCCGCGATGATGAAGGATAAGGAGATCATTGAACGGGCCGAGCAGGTGCTCGAGGACATGAGCATGGCCGACAAACGGCACATGAACGCGGCCTCGATGTCACGTGGTGATAAGCGGCGGCTTGAGATTGGCATGTGCCTGTCCCAGGAACCACGCCTGCTGTTGTTGGACGAACCCACCGCCGGCATGGCGCGGGCCGACACCAACAACACGATCGACCTGCTCAAGCAGATCAAGGACGAGCGGGACATCACCATCTCGATCATCGAACACGACATGCATGTGGTGTTCAGCCTGGCCGAGCGGATCACCGTTCTGGCCCAAGGCACACCGCTGGTCGAAGACACACCCGACAATATCAAGGGCCACCCCAAGGTGCGCGAAGCGTATCTGGGCGAAACCCAAGATGCTGCGTGAGGAGCTGAACAGATGAACGTCAAACCGGACTTTTCCAAAGGCATCAGCCACGCCCAGACCGCGCCCGCCTTCCTAAGCGTATGGGACATGCACGCCTATTACGGTGAAAGCTACATCGTGCAAGGCATCAGCTTTAACGTGCACGAGGGTGAGATCCTTGCCCTTCTGGGCCGCAATGGCGCGGGCAAGACATCGACCTTGCGGTCGATCGCCCGTATTGGTGATCCGCAGGTGACCCATGGCGAGATTTGGCTGGACCACCAACCGCTGCACAAGATGTCGAGCCACGAGGCAAGTCAGGCAGGTCTGGGCTTGGTGCCCGAAGATCGCCGCATCATCCCGGGTCTCACGGTCGAAGAGAACCTGAAGCTTGCCCAGATTGCCCCGCCGATTGGTTGGTCAATCGAACGGCTTTACGACCTGTTCCCACGTCTTGGCGAACGGCGCACCCAAGAGGGCACGACCCTGTCGGGCGGCGAACAGCAAATGCTTGCCATCGCACGTGCTCTGGCCCGGGACATCAAGGTGCTTTTGCTGGATGAACCCTACGAAGGGCTGGCACCTGTCATTGTCGACGAGATTGAAAAAACCCTCACGATCATCAAAGAGCAGGGAATCACGACCGTGATCGTGGAACAGAACGCCGTGCGCGCATTGCAACTGGCAGACCGGGCTGTGATCCTTGACACCGGCGGTATCGTATTCGACGGCACAGCTGCCGAAGTGCTTGAAAACGAGGAATTGCGGGCAGAGTATCTGGCCATCTGACGGTAATGCATCATGCAAAGACTGAACGAAAGGGCCCCGAAGCGGGCCCTTTTTTGTGTCGCTGCATCAGGTCTTTCAACCTCACACTGTGACTGAAGTTGCAACAGCATGTGGCTTGGATTGCGCCCGGTGACCAAACGTCAGCATGGGCGCTTTCCACCAACTGCATCCAAGGATATAAGCGCGGCCATACATGGCAGGGCGCGCAGCGCGCCTTTGGCAATCGTTGAGGACAAGAATGACAAAAAGCAACCATGACGCGGACGTGGCCTTTATCCAGGCGCTGGCCGAACTGCTGCGAGAAAACGATCTGACGGAACTTCAGGTCAAACGCGAATATGGCGAAGACGACAGCCTGAACGTGCGTGTGTCGCGCCAGACAGCGCAACAGGTTGTCACGCAAGTCGCCGCCCCTGCTCCTGTCGCCGCAGCAGCGCCTGCCGCGGCACCTGCCGCTGCCGCTACGGCATCGGAACCTGCAGCCGATCCCGCCAATGACCCCGGCGCCGTCACATCCCCCATGGTCGGCACCGTGTACATGCAGGCCGAGCCCGGGGCGCCGTCCTTTATCAAGGTGGGCCAGCAGGTCAGTGAAGGTGACACGCTGCTCATCGTTGAGGCGATGAAAACCATGAACCACATCCCGGCCCCACGCGCAGGCACGGTCAAGCGGATCCTTGTTGATGATGGGGCAGCCGTAGAATTTGGCGCACCGCTTGTGATCCTCGAATAAGGGTCTGCACATGTTCAACAAAATCCTGATTGCCAACCGCGGAGAGATCGCCCTGCGCGTCATCCGTGCCGCGCGCGAGATGGGCATTGCCACCGTTGCCGTGCACTCCACCGCAGACGCCGACGCCATGCATGTACGTATGGCCGACGAATCCGTATGCATCGGACCGCCCGCGTCGCCGCAATCCTATCTGAGTTTTCCAGCCATCATTTCGGCTTGCGAAATTACGGGCGCCGAAGCGATCCATCCTGGCTATGGCTTTCTTTCCGAAAACGCGCAGTTCGTGCAGATTGTCGAAGATCACGGCCTGACCTTTATTGGCCCCACCGCGGAACACATCCGCGTCATGGGCGACAAGATCACCGCCAAGGATACGATGAAGGCGCTTGGAGTGCCGTGCGTACCCGGGTCAGAAGGTGGTGTTGCGACCCTCGAAGATGCCAAGAAACTTGGCGATGAAATGGGGTATCCCGTCATCATCAAAGCCACCGCAGGCGGCGGCGGGCGCGGCATGAAGGTTGCGCAGACCGCTGCCGACATGGAAAGCGCATTCATGACTGCGCGCGCCGAAGGCAAAGCAGCGTTTGGCAATGATGAAGTCTATATCGAGAAATACCTGACCACCCCGCGCCATATCGAAATCCAGGTCTTTGGCGACGGCAAAGGCCGCGCGGTGCATCTGGGCGAACGCGACTGTTCGCTGCAACGCCGTCATCAGAAAGTATTCGAGGAAGCCCCCGGCCCCGCCATCAGTGCCGAAGAGCGAGCAGAGATTGGCCGTGTCTGTGCCGAGGCCGTGTCCAAGATCAACTATATCGGCGCAGGCACCATCGAGTTCCTGTATGAGAATGGCGAGTTCTACTTCATCGAGATGAACACGCGCCTGCAGGTGGAACACCCGGTGACCGAGGCCATCTTTGGCGTCGACTTGGTGCGTGAACAAATCCGTGTGGCGTCCGGCATGGACATGTCATTCCAGCAGGACGATTTGCAGATTAACGGTCATTCGATCGAAGTGCGCCTGAATGCGGAGAAACTGCCAGACTTCACGCCGTCGCCAGGTCGGATCACGCAGTATCACGCGCCCGGCGGTCTCGGCGTGCGTATAGATTCGGCTCTCTATGATGGCTATTCGATCCCGCCGTACTACGACAGCTTGATCGGGAAGCTGATTGTGCACGGCCGCAACCGGGCCGAGGCGCTTGCACGTCTGAACCGGGCCTTGGGTGAGTTGATCATCGACGGAATCGACACAACCGTGCCTCTGTTTCATGCGCTTTTAGCTGAAAAGGACATCCACACCGGGGATTACAACATCCACTGGCTGGAAAAATGGCTGGAAGAACAGGCTGAATAGCGACCAGTGATCAAGAATGTAGGGATCGCTGTATGCGGTCCCTTTTTTATGTCCGGACAGAGGAGTAGTCTGCGTTCATTCCCGGCGGACCCGCACATGAAAGACGACATTCGACTGACCCCCAACCTGTTGTTGCAGGGCTATGCCTCGGGCATTTTTCCGATGGCAGAATCGCGCGACGATCCGGAAGTGTTCTGGGTCGATCCGCGCATGCGTGGGATCTTGCCGCTTGACGGCTTTCATATGTCTCGGTCGCTCGCGCGCGCCATGCGACGCAGCGATTGGACATTGCGAGCCGATGCCGATTTCAACGCTGTAGTCGAAGGCTGCGCGGACCGGATCGACACGTGGATTAACCCGGAAATTCGAAACCTTTACAACGCATTGCACGCAAGAAAGCAGGCAAGGTCAATCGAGATATGGGATGGGCCGCATCTGGTTGGTGGCGTGTACGGTGTTGTTTTGAAAGGTGCATTTTTTGGCGAAAGCATGTTTTCGCGCCGAGCAAATGCATCAAAGATGGCGTTGGCGGCAGCCGTGGACCACTTGCGCCGTGCAGGGTTTGTCCTGTTCGACACTCAGTTTCTGACAACGCATTTGGCCAGCCTTGGTGCCACGGAAATCACACGCGCCACATATCACGCGCGTCTTGAGCGGGCGCTAAGCGTGCACAGCGCTGATTTTGACGCGATCCCTGTAGGAACGCTCTATGACGTGGTGCAGCGCATGACCCAGACGTCATAACGCGGATGCTCCATCGCGTTCAAAGCGGGGGCAGAGGCAATCATCCAGCCAGAGAATACCACGCCGTCTTTCCCGGCTTCTGTGATCTGCAAACCGGCATAAGCGTTGCTTGACGGATTGCCAGACGGGTACCGACACTCGGTCAGGGTGATGCTGAGACGCGCAAACCGCACCGTGCGACCCGCCTGCATCTGAATATCAACAACCTGACCGCTGAACTTGTCCAACCCGCGCAGAACAGCGCCCTGAGCGGATTCCGTTTCCTGTTGCGCGGCGGCGATCCCGGTGCTTTGCAACGCGATCGCCAGCACCGCAACATGTGCGGCGCGCCGTATCATTCGTCTTCGCCCCCCGAGACGAATTTCAGCAGCAGGGAAATCAGGCTCACCGAGCCCTGAGTATCGATAATTTCATCGCCAGCTTCGAAGTAGAAGGGGGAACCACCGGGCATGATTTCAACGAAGTTGCCGCCCAGCAACCCTTCGGAGCTGATGACAATGGCGCTGTCATCCGGGATTTGCGTGTCGGACCGCACTGACACCACCGTGTCGGCCCGATACGTTTCCGGGTTCAAGGCCACATCTGTAACAGTGCCAACCTTAACACCTGCGAGCCGCACATCGGTGCCGATGCTCACGCCTTCAAGGCTGCGGAAACTGGCTGTCAGTGGATAGGCAGCGCCATTGTTGCTGCCAAGGCCTGCAACTTGGGCGCCGTACACGGCAAATCCAATAGCTGCCGCCAGCACAACACCGCCAACCAGAACCTCGCTCGTGTTCTCGGCCATTTATTCGGGCGTCCAGGCTTCGTAGTCGGACCGCTCGGCCGGTTCAGCGCGGCGGATGGACCCCGCAGGGGCATAGGCCAAGGCCGTCCCGGTCAGGTTCGGCTGGTGCGGTTTTTCCCAATCCTTGCGTGTGAGCGGCTTGTCGGTTGGCGGCTCGTCCCATGTGCGGTGCAGCCAGCCGTGCCACTCGGGATCCACACGGCTCGCCTCAGCCTCACCATTGTAGATGACCCAGCGGCGGCGATCATCATGCGTCTTGTAGAAGACGTTGCCCTCGCTGTCTTCGCCAACTTTCACGCCCTTTCGAGCCGTAAATATCTGCGTATTAAGCGTTTGGCCGTTCCACCAAGTCACCGCGCGCAACAGCGTGTTGAGAATGCCCATATATCGCCTCCGACGTTTGGATCAGTCTATGCCGTAATACGACACAGAGGTCCAGTGGCGCAGGTGCCGCAGTCCTTCGGCATCTTGAATCTCGCTCAATTTTCAATGGGACGCGACTACTTGAGCGTGTATAACTTTAACAAGTCGTAAACTGGGGGCAGACTGTGACGGACACGAATGGGGCAAGTGAACTATCATCGGAGATCGCAGCAACCTGTTTCGGGGTCAAGGTTCCCGCGTCCCCTTTCCTGAACGAGACCCGCATCCGCCGCATGAATGAAGGCCGGTACGAGGGCGAGGAAATCAAGGGAGCACTTGATGTCGTTCAACCGGGCGATCGCGTTCTGGAACTGGGGGCCGGTCTGGGCGTAGTTGGGGCGGTCATTGCAAAAAACGCGCAGCCGGATGCAGTCCTGTCCTTCGAAGCGAACCCGAACCTGATCCCACACATCAAAGAGCTGCATCATCTGAATGATCTCGAGGACATGATGGAGGTGCGCCATCAAGTGGTGACGGCAGGGCCAGATCAGCCGGATCGCGTCACTTTTCATTTGCGTACGTCCTATCTTGGATCCTCCTTGATCCAGAATGACCGCCGCAGGAGCACACCCGTTGAGGTCGAGACCGTCCCGTATGACACCGTCATCAAGACATTTCGCCCCGATGTGCTGATCATGGATATCGAAGGGGGCGAACTGGAGCTTCTGCGTCACGCAAATCTGCGCGGCATCCGTGCCATCGTGTTGGAATTCCATCCCGACGCCTATGGCAAGGCAGGGACACGTGAATGCAAGAAAATCCTGCGGAATTCCAACTTCATAAAGAACGAAAAGTTATCGACGCGCTTTGTCTGGACGTGCACGCGAGACGAAGTTTGGTCACACCCCGACTCCAGTTGGCCCGACCCAACCGGAGGCTGGTCAGAACGTGTGCAGACTTGCGAAAATGCCATTGTTAAGCCAAGCGAAACCAGTGGCTTCATCAGTCGGTCTGGTGTGCAAACCGCGCAAGGCGACGATGTTCCCATGGCCGCGCATTGGAGGAACAAAGGTCGCACAACCCTACCGTTTGATCCCTTAAGGAACCCGCCTAAGCCGTTGCCTGGACGTTGGATCTGGGGTGGTGTCCTGTATCGTAACTTCGCCCATTTCATCGCGGAATCACTTGGTCGGTTGTGGGCGCTGGACGTCGTACGGGGCGATATCGACGGAATACTGTTTACGCCCCGCCGCCCCGGCAGCGTGCTGTCGCTCAAATCCTTTCAGACGGACATATTCACCGCCATGGGCGTCAACGTTCCGGTCAAGGTAATCGATGCCCCACGGCAGGTAGAAGAACTGATTGTTCCTGGTCAGGGATTTGGTCTTGGCGCGATTGTTGCGGGCACACCTTTGTTTCGACAATTCCGTGAAAACCGTTTTGCAAAAGACATTGCGCCCGAAGGCAGCGAAAAGCTGTACATTTC
This sequence comes from uncultured Tateyamaria sp., assembly GCF_947504105.1. Classification (GTDB taxonomy): domain Bacteria; phylum Pseudomonadota; class Alphaproteobacteria; order Rhodobacterales; family Rhodobacteraceae; genus Tateyamaria. The sequence continues at coordinate 14,628 of NZ_CANNGP010000040.1, read as the reverse complement.
GCGTTCAAAACTGTCGCTCGAAAAGGGCGGCTTGCTCGGTGAAAAACAGATTGAAAAACATCTACGTGCAGAAGGGTACGAGATTTTTCATCCGCAGCTACACTCAGTTCATACCCAGATCGCCCGCTACAGGGCAGCAAAACAGGTGATCGCGAGCGAAGGTTCAGCCCTCCATATGTTGGCATTCTGCGGTTTGACGGACCAAAAGGTCGCAATGATCTCGCGCCGTAAATCCAGCGCAACGAAGATGATTGCACGCCATCTGACATCGTTCACCGGCAACACGCCGTTGGTCGTGTCCTGCCTGAAATCCGTGTGGGAACATCCTGATACCCAGCGCGGGCGTCTGGCCATGGGGGAACCGGAGATGCAAAAAATACAAAAAACTCTTTTCGAAAACGGGTTCATCACTGCCAGCACGCCCTGGCCAGAAGTTGATCCCGTTAGCATTCAGGCCGTTTTGGACAAGCGTTTCAAAAGAGCAGCTTAAATCTGCTCTGGCAACACCGCTGTCACTTCGATTTCAATCCGATACTTTGGATCGATCAAACCGCATTCAATCATCGTGGCCGCAGGTGGGTGCGCACCAAAAGTGGCCCTCAAGATAGGCCAACACGGCTCAAACTCATGGCGATCGGGCAGCATGTAGGTGACGCGCACGACATCTTTCCAGTCCGCCCCCGCTTCGGTCAAAGCCGCGTGGATCGTGTCCAGTGCGTCTTGGCATTGCTCGGGTGCGGTGCCGCCCTGCCCCACGGTGCCAGCAACATGGATCCATCCTCCGGCAACGACCGCGCGACAGTAACCAATCTTTGGCTCAAACGCGCCACTGGAATGAATGCGTGTGATTGTCATCGTCCATCCTTTCAATGGCGCGCACATAAGCGCGCCTTACGGTTTCGGCCTGGTCAGCCCTGGATACATTCAACAAAAAAGGCGGGTTTGAAACCCGCCTTACTTTTGCATCGGTATGCTCAGACTAACTCGCGGAAGCCGGCTCTTTTTCTGCCTCGGCATGGATCATGAGCGGCGTCGCATCGGAGTTCACTGCTTCTTCGTTCACGACCACTTCTGCGACGGATTCCAGTCCGGGCAGCTCGAACATGGTATCCAACAGGATGTCTTCGAGGATCGAGCGCAGGCCGCGCGCACCCGTTTTGCGTTCGATCGCACGCTTGGCAATTGCCGTCAGTGCGTCGTCAGTAAAGGTCAACTGAGTGTCTTCGAGTTCGAACAGGCGCTGATACTGTTTGACCAGCGCATTCTTTGGTGCCGTCAGGATGGTGACCAGCGCGTCTTCGTCCAGATCTTCGAGCGTCGCCAGAACAGGCAGGCGGCCAACGAATTCCGGGATCAGCCCGAACTTCAAAAGATCCTCTGGCTCAAGGTCGGTAAAGATCTCGCCCACGCCGCGTTCGTCATTGTCACGGACATCCGCGCCAAAGCCCATCGCAGACCCTTTTCCGCGCTGTGCAATGATCTTGTCCAGACCGGCAAACGCTCCGCCACAGATGAACAGGATGTTCGTAGTATCCACCTGCAGGAACTCTTGCTGCGGATGCTTGCGGCCGCCCTGTGGAGGAACCGAGGCCACGGTGCCCTCCATCAATTTCAGCAGCGCTTGCTGCACGCCCTCGCCTGAAACGTCGCGTGTAATCGACGGGTTTTCGGACTTACGGGTGATCTTGTCGACCTCGTCGATATAGACGATGCCGCGCTGCGCACGTTCGACATTGTATTCCGAGGCTTGGAGCAGTTTGAGAATGATGTTCTCGACATCCTCGCCGACATAGCCCGCTTCGGTCAGCGTGGTCGCATCCGCCATCGTGAAGGGTACGTCCAGAATCCGGGCCAGCGTCTGGGCCAGAAGTGTCTTGCCGCAGCCGGTTGGACCGATCAGCAGGATGTTTGATTTTGCCAGCTCGATATCCCCGCCCTTTTGGGCGTGGTTCAGACGCTTGTAGTGATTGTGCACGGCCACTGACAGAACGCGCTTCGCCATCGCCTGACCAATCACGTAGTCGTCGAGCACCTCGCAGATATCCTTTGGCGTGGGCACGCCATCCGTGGACTTGAGGCCAGAGGCTTTTGTTTCCTCCCGGATGATGTCCATGCAGAGTTCGACACACTCATCGCAAATGAACACGGTCGGTCCTGCGATCAGCTTGCGGACCTCGTGCTGGCTCTTGCCGCAAAAGCTGCAATAAAGGGTGTTCTTGCTGTCGCCGCTCGAATTCGTGGCCATGTCGCGTCCTTCCCGGCAGATGCCGCCATTCCAGGTGCCGGAGGTATCCGGCCCGCCCCGCGTTGACCGTCAGCTTAAGACAGGCCCGCGGGGTCCACAATCGTCTTTTTGCCTGACCTAACGGTCAGATCACGCACCCCGTGAGGTGCGCAAAACATAGGCTCAACTTTCTTCGTCGTCGGCCTTCGCGCGCTTGTCCACGATCTCGTCAATGTGGCCCCATTCCTTGGCTTCCTCGGGAGTCAGCCAAGTGTCGCGATCCAGTGCCTTTTGCACGGTCTCATAGTCCTGTCCGGCGTGTTTGACATAGAGCTGATACAGCCGCTCTCGTGTCTGTTCAATATGGCGGGCCGAGATCAGGATATCGGACGCCATGCCCTGCGATCCGCCGGACGGCTGGTGCACCATGATTTCCGAGTTGGGGAGCGCAAACCGCATCCCCGGCTCACCGCCAATTGCGATCGCCGACCCCATGGACGCCGCCATGCCGCAGACCAGCGTGGACACCTTGGGCCGGATGTATTGCATCGTATCGTAAATCGACAGGCCGGCCGTCACAACGCCGCCGGGCGAGTTGATGTACATGCTGATTTCCTTGGACGGGTTTTCCGCCTCAAGGTGCAGCAACTGCGCGACAATCAGATGGCTCATCCCGTCATGGATGGGTCCGTTGATGAAGACAATCCGCTCCTTCAGCAGGCGCGAAAAGATGTCATAGGCCCGCTCGCCCCGGCTCGTCTGTTCAACAACCATGGGCACCAGATTGTTCGTGAAGTGTGCATATTGATCGATGGGATCGCGCATAATGTCTTGCCTCGTCAAACCTCGGCGAGACCATACCCGCCAAGTCGTTACCCGAGTCTTAGTATCGGCGTTCGGGGGCTGCAAGGGCACGCGAACGCTTGAAGAGATACCGCAGCCGCCTAGCTGGGCTTCCATGACCGACGCTCTGACCCGATTTCACCCGACACGCACCGCAGCGCTTGAACGTTTGCACCGGTTTCTGCCCCAGGCGGGGCGCAACTATGCTGCGCGGCGCAACTACGATATGGGCCGCGACGGGCACGAGGGTGTGTCAACGCTCTCGCCCTATATCCGGGCCCGCCTGATTACCGAAGCAGAGGTGCTGCAGGCAACGCTGGCCCGCCACAATGCCAAATCCGCTGAAAAGTTCATTCAGGAAGTGTATTGGCGCACCTACTGGAAAGGCTGGCTCGAAATGCGGCCGGCCGTGTGGGGGCAGTATAAATCGGCCCTGAAAGGCGCGCTCGACAATGTGCAAACACAATCCGGCCTGCGCGACAGATGGGAGGCTGCGTGCAAAGGCGAAACAGATATCGACTGCTTCAATACCTGGGCGCAAGAGCTTGTTGAAACAGGGTATTTACACAATCACGCGCGTATGTGGTTCGCATCCATCTGGATATTCACACTGCGGCTGCCATGGGAATTGGGCGCTGATTTCTTCCTGCGGCACCTGCTGGATGGTGATCCTGCCTCGAATACACTCAGTTGGCGCTGGGTGGCGGGCATCCAGACGCCTGGCAAGACGTATCTGGCCCGCACGTCCAATATATCGAAATACACCGAAGGGCGGTTTGCACCAAAATGGCAATTGGCTGCCGAAGCACCCGCCTTGTCCGGACCACCCAAACCAGACGCGATGCTGCTGCCCGAGGCCGGTCTGCCAAGACCGACACAACGCACCGGCCTGATCCTGCATGACGACGATCTGAGCCCGGGCTTCATTCTGGATGCGGGCATTGCACCTGTTGCAACAGCGGTGATCACCACGCGATCCGGGCTGTCGCCGTTGACCGTGGCAGGCCATGTGACAGATTTTGCCAGCGCCGCCGCACAGGATACGGCGGACCGCTTTGGCGCAAGGCTTGGAACGATATCCTACCCTGCACCAACAGCCGAGGCACTGGCACATTGGGCCAACGCCAAAGAGCTGGACCAGATCGTAACGGCATACGCCGCCGTCGGGCCTGCGGCAGATGTCTTGGCGCACTTGGCGACAACTGATGGCGCGCCACCTTTGTACCGGGTCCGGCGCTCGCATGACAGCGCGGCATGGCCCCACGCGACCCACGGCTTCTTTCGCTTCAAGGACAAGATCCCCCAGTTGTTGGAGGGGCCGTGGGCGGCGGAGTGACCTATTCCAAGCAGGTTTTCAGAGATGTCGCCATGTTGCGGATGACGGTAGAATAAAGATCGGGACCGGGCACCACGGACACACCAATCGGGTCGATCTCGCTCGAGCGCACATCGCCCAGCGCGTTGACGATGCCTGGATTGAACTGCGGTTCGGTCAAAGCACATACAGCATCCAGCGCAGTGATCTCTTCGCGCAATTCGGCAAGGCGTCTGGGGCTTGGATCTTCGGCATCCGAGGCCGAGACCGCCCCAACCGCCGCGATCCCGAACCGCGCTTCAAAGTACTGGTAGGCGTCGTGAAACACGATGAAGGACCGATCAGCAATAGGTTGAATGTCTTGTTCAACGTCCGCGATAAGCGCGTCGATTTCACTTTCAAAATTCACCGCGTTGTCCGTGTACGTCTGCGCATTTTCGGGGTCGATGTGCCCAAGCTCCTCGGCAATGACCGCCGCCCAGATCACAGCATTTTGCGGATCGAGCCAAGCGTGCGGGTCTACGCCGTCCGCGTGCGCGTGGCCATGATCATCATGCGTGTTCTCCTCGTCGGCATGATCGTCATGCCCCTCCTCACCATGCTCGGCCTCATCATGCCCATGATCATCGTGCTTGTCGTCTTCATGACCATGCGCGTCATGCCCGGCCTCTTCGTGATCATGCGTGTCATGATCGTGTTCTTCGTGCGCCTCTTCCCCATGTCCATGGTCATGGGCAGCAAAGGACGCACCTTCCCGAAGGTCCAAACGCAGTGTGGCGGGCAGCCCCAGCAGCTCGATCTGCTCTGCCCCACTGCCCAGGTTATCTATCGGCCCCTCCAGCCAAGGGGTCAGACCATGACCCATCCAGACGATCAGGTTGGCCTGATCCAGCGCGCGCGCTTTGGACGGGCGCAGGCTGTGATCGTGCGGAGACGCACCGGCAGGCACGATAAGGTCAGGTGTGCCGACCCCCTCCATGACTGCCGCAACGATGCTGTGCACCGGGGCAATGTCCACGGCCACGCGCGGCGCTTCAGCCAGTGCAGTTGTGCCAAGCAGAGCGACAAGAGTTGCCGGAAAAAGAATGCGCATCACGATCCCCAATTGATATGTTATAACATCCAATTGAGATTGCTATATGTCATGGTATAACATATCAACCCCAAAATTCTGACGGCACTGCTCCGAGGCTCCATGCCCACCATTGGTTTCCACAAACACGACCACGCGACCTGCATCAGCTCGACCCTTGCTCGGGCCGAGGCACATTGCACAGCGCACAGCCTCAAATTTACGCCGGTGCGCCGGCGGACATTGGAAATCCTGCTGGCCGAACATCGGGCGCTTGGCGCCTATGACCTGCTGGCCATCTTGTCGAACGAAGGGTTGGGTACAGCGCCCCCCGTCGCCTATCGGGCATTGGACTTTCTGACTGGTGCCGGTTTTGCCCATAAGATCGAAGGGCTGAACGCCTATATCGCCTGCGCGCATCTGGGCGAGGATCACGCACCCGCGTTTCTGGTCTGTACCCGCTGCAAGACCGTGGCCGAGGCCGATACCGCCGCAGACAAGGGGCGCTTGGGACAGGCCGCCGCCGCCACCGGATTCAAGATTGAAAAGACAGTCATAGAGGCCATGGGCATCTGCCCCGCCTGTGTGGAGGACACCCCATGCGCTTGATGACCGCCGAAGGGCTGACACTGGGACATGGTTCGACACCTGTGTTGCGCGATGTCGATTTTCACATTGATCGGGGCGAGATCGTCACATTGGTCGGCCCCAACGGATCGGGCAAATCTACACTGGTCAAAGGGCTGATCGGTGCGATCCGCCCCATCAAAGGCCGAGTGGATCAGGTCCGCGGCCTGCGCGTCGGCTACGTGCCGCAAAGCCTTCAAATGGACGGGTTTCTTCCGCTGACCGTCTCGCGTTTCCTATGCCTGCCACACAGACATTCGGACGACGCCATGGCGCGCGCCTTGCAAGAGGCGGGCGTACCTGATCTGGCCAAGCGCCAGATGCGCGACCTCTCCGGCGGGCAGTTCCAGCGTGTTTTGCTGGCACGGGCCCTTCTGATGGAACCTGACATATTGATCCTCGATGAGGCCACCCAAGGCCTCGATCAACCCGGGGCCGCTGCCTTTTATCGCCAGATCGCAGATGTGCGTGACCAGTTGGGTTGCGCAGTGCTGATGGTCAGCCACGATCTGCACGTGGTCATGGCCGCTTCCGACCGGGTACTTTGCCTGAACGGCCACGTGTGCTGTCAGGGCACGCCGGACGTTGTGCAGGACGCGCCCGAATATCGCGCCCTGTTCGGAACCGGGACGCAAGGGGCCTTTGCCCTTTATCGTCACCAGCACGATCACCACCACCATCATCACGACCAAGACCACGGGCACGACCACGAAGATGCTTGACGATTTCCTTGTGCGCGCGGGCCTTGCCGGTGTCGGCACGGCCCTCGCCGCCGCCCCTCTTGGTTGCTTTGTCGTGTGGCGCCGCATGGCCTATTTCGGCGATGCAACGGCCCATGCCGCCCTTCTGGGTGTCGCACTGTCCCTCGCCTTCCAAGGCCCAATCATGATCGGTGTGCTGGCGACGGCCCTCATCATGGCGACGCTGGTGCAATCCCTGTCGGGCCGTGGATTGGCCGAAGACACGCTGCTGGGCGTGATGGCACATGCAGCGCTGGCCGTCGGCATCGTCGCCGTGTCCCTGTTGTCGGGCGTGCGGGTGGACCTGATGAGCTACCTGTTCGGCGACATCCTTGCCGTGTCCAAGACCGACCTGGCGCTGATCTGGACCGGGGCCGCCGCCGTGGTCGGCCTGATCCTGTGGCGCTGGCAAAGACTGCTCACAGCCGCGCTGAATCCGGATCTTGCACAAGCCAGCGGCATCTCGGCCAAGACAGAACAACTGGTCCTGACGATTGCCCTTGCCGTGACCGTTGCGGTGGCAATCAAAGTGGTCGGAGCGCTTCTGATCGGCGCCCTTCTGGTTATCCCTCCCGCCGTAGCACGCCCCCTCGCGCGCACGCCCGAGGTTATGGCACTGCTGACGGCAGCTATCGGCAGCTTGTCGGCGCTTGGTGGTTTGGGCGCGGCCTACCAGTTCGATACCCCGACCGGACCGACAATCGTCTGCGTCGCAGCCGGGCTGTTCGTCATCACGACCTTGTTTGGCGCACGCACCCTTCGGTGACTCAAAGATCAAACACCCAGATAGGTGTTTGCAACGTCCCCGGGCACGTCGGCCATCGCCCCGTGCCAAACTGAACGGCCACGTTCGAGGATCACGGCACGATCCGCAATCCGGCCCAATTCGGCCAGCGACTTGTCCACCACCAGCAATGAAAGCCCGGTGTCCCGGCGCACAGCATCCAGCGCCGCCCAGATCTCTTGACGCACAACCGGGGCCAGCCCTTCCGTCGCTTCGTCCAGAAGCATCAGTCGCGGATTGGTCATCAGCGCCCGACCGATGGCCAGCATCTGCTGCTCACCACCAGACAGATGCCCCGCCAACTGGCTTGAGCGTTCCGCCAACCGGGGGAACAGACCCGTCACCTTCCGCAGATCCCAAGCCCCGGGACGGGCCGCCGCGATCAAATTCTCACGGACCGTCAGGCGGGCAAACACGCGCCGACCTTCAGGCACCAGCCCCAACCCGGCATACGCGGCCAAATGCGATGGTATGCGGGCCATGTCCCGTCCATCAAACTGCACTGTCCCCCGCGAGTGCTTCATTATCCGACAGATCACCCGGATCGTGGTGGACTTGCCCATGCCGTTGCGGCCCATCAGGGCCAGCACCTCGCCCTCCTCCACGGCCAGATCAACGCCAAACAACGCCTGCGCCGCACCATAGGCCGCTTCGATCCCCTCCAGACGCAGCAGGCTCATGGCGCACCCTCCTCACCCAGATAGGCGATGCGCACATCCGCGTTGCTGCGGATGTCGGCGGGCGTACCTGTTGCGATCACCTTGCCTGACACCAAGACCGAAATACGATCGGCAAGGGCAAAGACAGCATCCATGTCATGCTCAACCAGCAGAATGGGTGCTTCGCTGCGCAAACCATCCAGAAACCCGGTCATGCTGGCCGATCCCTCGGCCCCCAGACCCGCCATTGGTTCGTCCATCAGGAATACCTTGGGGCGCAGGGTCAGTGCGACGGCCACCTCCAGCAGGCGGCGTTGCCCGTGGCTCAACTCGCCTACGCGCACATGTGCCACGTCCGACAGGCCAACACGCTCCAGTGCCGCCTCAGCCTGCGCGCGCGCATTGCCATCCCGCATGACCGATCGCGCAAAGCGCCACACACGGCGCGACGCACCAACGACACCCAGAACAGTGTTCTGCAACACCGTGTTCTCCATGGCGAGCGCACTGATCTGAAAGGTGCGACCCAAACCCGCACGGGCCCGCTCAGCCGTGCCAAGGGTGGTCATATCACGCCCATCGAACAGGATGCGGCCCGCGTCAGGGACAAGGCCACCAGCAACTTGCTGGATCAAGGTCGACTTGCCCGCCCCGTTTGGTCCGATCAGCGCATGAATCTCACCCGACAAAAGGGTCAGCGACACATCGTCCGTCGCACGCAACGCGCCAAAGGACTTGGATACCCCCTGTATGTCCAGAAGCGGATCAGCCATGGTGCGCGCCCCGCCCGGCCAAGGCACCAATGACGCCGCCTCGTGCAAAAAGGACAACAAACAACAGGATGGCGCCGAGGTAGATCAGCCAGAACTCACTGACCCCGCTCAGCAGATGCTCTAGCAGCACAAACAGACAGGCCCCCACCACCGGCCCGAACAACCGGCCAATGCCACCCAGCACGATGAAGACAATGAACTCCCCCGACATCTGCCAACTGAACATGGTCGGCGACACAAAGCGGTTGAGGTCTGCAAACAGCGCCCCCGCCAGCCCCGTCACAGCACCGGAAATGACAAAGGCCACAAGGCGCAGATGAAACGGGCTGAGGCCCACGGTCTCAGCCCGCGCCGCGTTCTGCCGTGCGGTGCCAAGCGCCAGACCAAACGGGGACCGCTCAATGCGCCCCATGATAAGCAGCACAACGGCCAGAACGGCGAACACAAGACCAAAGAACTGGATGGGATCAAGCGTATTGAGGCCAGGAAAACTGTTGCGCACATAGATGCTCAACCCGTCTTCACCGCCGTAGGCCGGCCAGGAAATGTTGAAGTAATAAAACATCTGCCCGAAGGCGAGCGTGATCATGATGAAGTAGACACCCGCCGTGCGCAGCGCCAGCAGACCAATCAGCAACGCCGCCAACGCACTGACAAAAACAGCCGTCAGCCAGATCACCGGCATGGACTTGGTGCCCTCGATCACAAACAGTCCAAGGTCCAGCGGCGCATAGCTTTGCGCATGGCTCGCCAGAATGCCCATGGCATAGCCGCCCAGCCCGAAGAACACCGCGTGTCCAAGGCTCACCAGCCCGCCCAGACCAAGGGCAAGGTTCAGACCCACAGCAGCAAGGGCAAGGATCGCCGCACGCGTCGCAAGCGTGATCGCAAACGGCTCGTCCAACACAAGCGCAATGACAGCGACCGCAGGCAGCGCCAGAAAGACAAGGGTGTTCAGAACCGCCTCGCGCTGCATCATGCCGTCCCGTAGAGGCCCGTGGGGCGAAAGATCAGAACCAACGCCATCAGGATGTAAATCGACATCGAGGCCAACGCCGACCCTACTGAGGTCGCGGCGGACGCGTCCATCACGCCACTCAGTGCAAGGGGCAACAGAACGCCGCCCAACGTATCGGTCAAACCGACCAGAAGCGCGCCAACCAATGCGCCCTTGATCGACCCGATGCCACCAATGACGATCACGACAAAGGCAAGGATCAGGACAGGCTCCCCCATGCCGACCTGTACCGATTGGATCGCTCCAACCAAGGCTCCGGCCAGCCCAGCCAGCGCCGCGCCCAAAGCGAAGATCAACGTGTAAAGCTTTGAAATATCAACACCAAGGGCTGCGATCATCTCACGATCACTCTCACCCGCGCGGATTTGGATACCAATACGGGTTCGCGCGATCAAAAGGAACAACCCGACCGCGATCACCAGACCGACACCGATGATGAGCAATCGGTAAGCGGGGTACTGAATGCCACCGGGCAATGTAACCGGCCCCGCCAGTGCCGCAGGTACGTCCAGATAGAGCGGAAAGGACCCGAACGCCCAACGTGTCCCTTCGGACAAGATCAGGATAAGCGCAAAGGTGGCCAATACTTGATCCAGATGATCACGTTCATAGAGGCGGCGGATCACTCCAATTTCAATGATCGCGCCCGCCGCAGCAGCTGCAATCAGGCTTGCCCCTAAAGCCAGCACAAAGGACCCGGTGGCCCCAGCAACCGCAGCCGCCGCAAAGGCCCCGATCATGTACAGCGAGCCGTGCGCCAGATTGATCAGGCCCATGACGCCAAAAATCAGAGTCAAACCAGCCGCCATCAGGAACAGCATGATCCCCGATTGCAGCCCGTTCAGCACCTGCTCAATCAACAGAAGCGTCGTCATTCGCCCCGTCTTACGGGGTCATCTTCACCCCGCAAGCCTCTCATTTTTATGGAAGGTATGGCCTCGGGCATAACTGAGGCCAATCAGATCAAAGCTTGCAATCCGCCGCATAAGGATCGCTGTGATCCGTCGCAGCCGTGCCGACGATCCGGTTGGTGACCAGATCACCTTCCTTGATCACTTCGCGCATGTAGATGTCCTGTACCGGGTGGTTGTTTGCCCCGAACGAGAACTTGCCGCGCACAGACTGGAAATCCGCCTCTTTCAGCGCAGCCCGGAAGGCATCGGCATCATCCACATCTGCCTTGGCCGCGGCGGACGCCAGCAACAGGCCAGTGTCGAACCCCTGCGCCGCATAAATCGACGGCAAGCGACCGTATTCAGCCTGGAAGGCTTCCACGAAATCAGCATTGCCCGGCACATCCAGATCCTTTGACCAGTGCGCCGTGTTCTTGGCCCCCACGGCAGCGTCACCAATGGCCCCCAAAATGCCCTGATCAAAGCTGAACGCTGGACCCGACACAGGCTTGTCCACGCCCGATCCCGCATACTGCTTCATGAACGAAATCCCCATGCCACCCGGCAGGAAGAAATAGATCTGGTCGGCATCGCTCGCCCGCATCTGCGCAATCTCGGCGGCGTAGTCGGTCTGACCCAGTTTGGTATAGACCTCGGCCGCAATCTCGCCTTGGAAGGTGCGCTTGAAACCGGCCATGATGTCCTGCCCCGCAGGATAATTCGGGGCCATCAGGAACACTTTGCCTGCCTCACCACTCAGCGCCGTGCCCGCCGCTTCCGAGAACGCATCGTTCTGCCAGCTCACATTGAAATAGTTCTGATGGCACCCCTTGCCCGCCAATGCGGACGGGCCAGCGTTGGGCGACAGGTAAAACTTGCCCTGTGCCGTCGCGGCAGGCACCACCGCCATGGCCAGGTTCGACCAGATGATCCCGGTCATCACGTCAACCTTTTCGGACTGGATCATCTTGTCGGCCAGTTGCACGGCGATGTCCGGTTTGCGTTGGTCATCCTCGATCACCAGCTCGATGTCGTCATTGCCCTTCACTGCCAGCAGGAACCCGTCGCGTACGTCGATGCCAAGGCCCGCGCCACCGCCCGAAAGCGTTGTGATCATGCCGACCTTCACCCCATCGGCTTGCGCGCCCGCACCCAGGGCCGCGACGCAGGTCGCAGCCAGAAGCTGTTTGAATGTCATTGAAGTCTCTCCCTTATCTGCCGGACTCTGACGGCCCGTCTTTCGTCGCTATCAGGCGCTTATACGCCCCCATTCTGTCAAGCCCTAGGTCACTCTCTGGCGGGCCATAAAGACAGGATCGTCCCACAACCGGTCTCGCATAACCGTTTCGATATGATCCACAGCCGCCAACACATCTGCTTCATCCAGATACAGCGGGGTGAAGCCAAAACGCATGATGTCCGGCGCACGAAAGTCCCCGATCACGCCGCGGGCGATCAGAGCCTGGACCGCTGCATAGCCATGTTCAAACCGGAACGACACCTGACTGCCGCGCTGCGCTGCATTGCGCGGGCTGGCAAGGGTCAGGTTCGGCACACGCGCCTCAACCTCGCGGATGAACACCTCCTGCAAAGCCACTGATGCGACGCGCAAATCCTGCATGTCGATGCCTTCCCACACCTCCAGGGCCGCCTCCAACGCGGTCAATTGGATCACCGGCGGTGTGCCGACCCGCATTCGCTCGATACCCGGCGCCGGGCGATAGTCGAGGTCGAAAGCAAAGGGCGCGTCATGCCCCAGCCACCCGGCCAGCGCCGGATCGATACTGTCGGCCAGATCAGGCCGCACATAGACAAACGCAGGCGCGCCCGGCCCGCCGTTCAGATACTTGTACGTGCAGCCCACCGCAAATTCACAAGCACAGGCGGCCAGATCAACGGGCAGCGCACCCGCGCTGTGCGCCAGATCCCAGATCATGACGGCCCCCGAACTGTGGGCCAGTTCGGTTAAGGCGCCCATGTCGTGCACCCGGCCCGTGCGATAATCGACCTGCGTCAGCATCACCGCCGCGACACTGTCATCCATCGCATCAGCAACCGCTTCGGGCTCTACCACACGCAGCTCATACCCGCCGTCCAGCATCTGGATAAGCCCCTGCGCCATGTAAAGATCGGTGGGGAAGTTACCGGAATCACTCAATATCACCTTACGGTCTGGCCGCATTTTCAATGCGGCCGCAAGGGCCTGATAGACCTTGACCGACAGTGTATCGCCCATCACCATAGTGCCCGCAGGCGCGCCGATCAGCCGACCCACCATATCACCAACACGGCTTGGTTGCGCCATCCAGCCCGCACTGTTCCACCCCTTGATCAGCTCCGCGCCCCATTCATCCTGCATCATCTCGGCGACACGCGCCTTGGCGCCCTTCGGCAACGGCCCAAGGGAATTGCCATCAAGATAGATGACACCCTCAGGCAGATCGAAAAACTCTTTTCTCAGAACCATCTACAGGGCCCCTCTCACATTCCAAAGCTCAGGAAACAGAACAACGTCCAGCATCTTGCGCAAATAGCTGACACCCGCCGTTCCGCCAGTGCCGCGCTTGAAACCGATGATGCGTTCAACGGTCGTCACATGGTTGAACCGCCAGCGGCGGAAATAGTCCTCAAGATCCACCAGCTTCTCGGCAAGTTCATAAAGCTCCCAATGGGTTGCCGGATCTTCATAAACCTTTTGCCACAAATCCTGCACATGATCGCGCGCAGCCCACGGCCCGGTGTGCGGCTCCCCCGCCAGATCAGCCGCGTCGAAATGACTGCCCAATCGGGCCAAGGCCACCTGATACAGGCTGGGCCGCGCCAATTCCGCGGACAAGGTCGCAAATGCCTCAGGCCGGTGCTCATGCACTTTCGACACGGCAAGCTGCCGGTTGCCCAACACATACTCGATCAACCGGTACTGATGCGACTGGAACCCAGATGAATTGCCAAGGCTGGGCCGAAAGGTCGTGTATTCGCTTGGCGTCATCGTGCGCAATACATCCCACGCGCCGTTGAGTTGCTCAAAGATGCGCGCCACCCGCGTCAGCATCTTGAAGGCCGGGGCCAGCTCACCCTCTAAAATAGCGTCGCGGGCCGAGTTCAACTCATGGATGGCCAACCGCATCCACAGCTCGGATGTCTGGTGCTGGATGATGAACAGCATCTCGTCATGGGCGTCCGAACGCGGATGCTGAGCGGTCAGCAGCGCATCCAGTTCGAGGTAATCGCCATAGGACATGTCCGCCGTGAAATCGAGCTTGGCACCATGGTGTTCGTCATTGCCGGTCATTGCCTGCCTCCCCCGCACGATAATGTGCAGGCACGCGGCGATGTCCATAGCAGCATGAGATGTGGATAGTCCCGACCTCTAACCTGATGACGGCTTTGCGGGACTTTGTTGCCGTTAGGTTTTTGCAACTGAATGACCGCTGTGTGCGCTTCGCCACCATAGTTAAAAACAGCATCGCGGCGAACCTAAAATTCGCTGTCCGCGCTAACGTTGTCGGTACAATCCGCCAAAGCGGACACGAAGTTGACGAGGATTCTAATTTAAGCTCTACGGTCATGGCGAGTTGGCTCAAACCACACTGCGGAATGTTGCCTAGGCTCAGGACTCATAACCAGTAAGTAACGATTGCGGCGAGTGCGATTGCTGAGAGGAAGACCTTTGGGCATCT
>NZ_CANNGP010000039.1 GCF_947504105.1 uncultured Tateyamaria sp. | reverse complement strand
CTGAATGTCGCTTCCTCGCAATGCCCAATCCCCCTTTCGCGGCCAATGTAATGGCACAGTTCTAGGGGGGAAGGACAGCCCGTCAGGTTGAAATCGGTCCAGAACGTGCAGCAGACCAGCCGCGTGTCGCCGTGCAACAGGACGTCTTTCTGGATGAAGTGCGCGCCTGCCTGCCGCGCCGCCTCGGCGAGGTGAGAATCGCCCGCTAAGCTCCCTTGATAGTAGTCGTGGTTGCCGGGTAGTGCGTAAATCTGGTTGGGCGGTATGAACTCGGACAGGTACTGGAACACATCCCGCCAATTGCGCGCAAAACCGTTGGTGAGATCACCGGCCAAGATCAACGCGTCGGCGTTCCACAGGATGTCCTCCAGGCCACACATACTAATCGGGTCGAGCGCATATCGTTGATAGCTGTCGTAATGCAGGTCCGAGAGGATCGCGAGGATGCCGTTTTAGAATGGGATGGTCATCGAGGTCATGGCATTCTCCTCAGTGCAGCAGCGGTTGGCTGGCCAGCGTCTCGGCGCGGTCGAGCATCCGGGCTACTGTGCGGAGGCTAAGGCGCGCGTTCGAGATCGCGCCGCATTCAAAGAGATCGACGAGAGCGGCAACAGCCGGTTCCGGCAAGCCGCGACGTGTCGCCTCCGCGACCGCGAAGTCGCGAAGCTGCGCGACCGTCAGGTCAGGCAGATCAAGAACCACGCAGCGGCTCTGGAAAGGTTCCGGCAACCCATCGCGAGAGTTGGCGGTCATAATCCAGTTGACCCACGACATGTCGAATTTCACTTGGAAGAATGGACACTGCCAGGTCTTGGCCGTCATCCGCTCCATCAGCGGCAGCAGCGCATCGGTCAGCGTATGGCGCGATCCTTTATTGGAATACACCTCATCGGCCTTCTCGATCTCATCGACGATCACGAGCGGGCCGGCGTGTCGATGTTCGAGCACCGTCGTCGTGAGTTTGCCCGCATGGGCACTGCCCCAGCCGCGCTGCGATCCGGTCAAAGCGAAGCTGGCGGGCTCGTTAGTGGCGTCGAACTTGACTGTCGGGACTGACAAATGATGCGCGAGACGCCGTGCCCAATAGCTTTTGCCGATCCCAGCGGGGCCGTTCAGCACCAGCGGGGTGAAGCGCACACCCGCGAGACCATCGCGGGCCGAAGCTCGGAGCCCATGCCAGACCTCTTCGGTGGCGTGTCCCATCCAAGGCATCTCGGCGTGCAATGCGGCGGCAATCTCATCAGCCTCGTGTTCGGTTGCGACCTTCGCGACAGGCAGCCCGCCGCGCAGAGCGGTCAGGCTAGTACGGTTCTCCTCGGAGAGATGTGACATCCCGGTCGAGGCCTGCAGGCGATCGCGATAGGTTACCGCCCGCCGCCGGATGCAGGTTCGGTCCGCCTCCTCGAGCATCTCAAAGCTCATCTTCAAATCATCCTCGGTGATCAGCCCCGCCTCATGCGCTGCGTCCTGACGCTCCTTTCGAAGCCTGCGGAGAAACTTCTTCAGCCTCTCCTCGACCTCCCGCACCGCAGGGATGTGGTCTATGAAACTCAAATCGTGAAACGGGATCGTCGTGGTCGAACGGGCCATGGGGAATCCTTTCAAGGCGCAAGACGGAGTTCGCGCGGCGGCCACGCGCCGAAGAACGGCGGGGCTATGTAAGATGAAAGGTTCCGGAACCCGTATCCGACAGAAAAGGCAGGTCGGGAGTTCTGTCAAGGGGAGGCAAATTCGGTGCCACCTCAGAAGAAGGAAACCGGCTTGAAGCAATCTAACGTATTGTAATAGCGCTTTTATTAGAGGGAAGCGGCGCCAATAAGAAAGGTTTGCGTACGCTTCTCATTTCCTTTGCGCACGCTTCTGCGTTTTCTTGCTTCCACCCCTAAAAGATTGGCGATCCCTGAAGGACTCGAACCCTCAACCTGCTGATTAGAAGTCAGCTGCTCTATCCAGTTGAGCTAAGGGACCGCTGATGGTGTCATGCCGCAGCGCAGCCTGCAGGGCAAGCGTTCAAAGCAGGCGCGTCATAAAAACACTCAAAGGGTCCAGGACATAGCTGCCAAAAGGCGGACAATTCCGGAATCCATGCGCGACATATAGCGCTTGGGCGGGTGCAAACATGTCCGCCGATCCGGTTTCAAGGCTGACGCGTGTGACGCCAGTGTCCCGAGCGTGGTCCAGCAGCGCCTTCAGCACAGCACGTCCCACGCCACGCCCGCGTGCCTCAGCCGCGGTATGCATCGATTTCAATTCAGCGTGACCGGGTTCAATGACGGCCACCGCACCCACGCCCAGCACTGTTTCTCCATCGCGCGCTACAAACAGTGTTGCGTCGCGCTCCAGCAGCATGTCTGGCTCTAAAACGTGGCAACTTTCTTCGGGAGATGAGGCACGCATCAACTCGAAATGGCGCAAGAGCAACGCCTGAACGTCTGCACTGGCTGGCGTATCGGGACCAAGAGTATACATGCCAGAGAGCTTAGTGAGAATGTCGCGAACTGAAAGTGCAAAAGCACGGTATTGAACGCGGCCAGCAACAGCGTTGATCAAACTTGGATCGAATCTGCCTTGGTGGCTTGAAAACGGTGATCAAGTTGCGCACTGGACCTGCCACAATATGTCGGTGGCGGACCATATCTTTTTTATACGCCCTCAAACCGGAAATGCAGCTTTGGACACGCAACGCAAAAGCCGCTACTTCAAATGCAATACCACCCCATAACGAGCTGCAATCCGTGACGTCCAAAGTCATCCTTCACCTGTCCGACCGGTTCACACGAACCTTTCAAAACCAGCCGTATCTCAAGCTGCATGCCCGCATATACGAGGTGGTAACCGGACGTGGCGGCAATATAGAGGTGCGCAGTCGCGACGAACGTTTGCGCGATCCCAAGACAACAGACTGGTCCGACATGTTGGAACCGGACTACTTGCACATTATCGAAAACGGTCTGGTTCAACAGCCGGGTACGTTGAACACAACCCTCGCCTACCTGCCGCCATTCTATCACCTTGACCCACAGGGCGTGCTTGCCCGCAGCTCTGCTGGAAACGCCCTCTATGATCCGGCAACGGTAGATACTGAGAAAGCGCAGCAGCTCTGGGACAACCTGCAACGCCGTTTTGTCGAAAAACGGTGGTCTCGCTATGACCAGCCACAAGAGCATAGTGTGGTCCCGAAAGACTGCATTGCCATCTTCCTACAAGGCGACAACCCACAACGCTGGGGCACCGCCCACTGCGACCCCGACGCCATGGTCCGCGCCGTTGCTACACACGCTGAAGACCGGCCCGTTGTGATCAAAGCGCACCCGTCTTTCAACCCCAAGGCGGAGCAACAGATGATCCACGCCTTGCAAGCCGAGGGCATCGACCTCATTCCAACGAACGCCAACATCCACGACATCTTGCACTCATGTGCCGCAACCGTGTCTTTCAACTCGGCTGTTGCGATCGAAGGATTCCTGCACAACAAACCTGCGATCTTGTTCGGCCGGTCGGACTTCCACCACGTCTGTGAAACGGTCACCGACCCCGACGATTTTTCCCACCATCTCTCGCTCGCGCTGACTGGGCAACGTGAGTACAAGCCTTTCTTGCATTGGTACTTCAACACTTTTTGCCTATCCCTCGATAGTGCCGCTTTGGATGCGGAAATTCTCGGGATCTTCGCGGATCAAGGTTTCCCGCCAGCCCGGCTGGGTTTGCGTGCCGGCCCATGGGAGTTCGAACCTGCCGCCACTGCCATTGACGCTGCAAAGGCAGTGAGTCGCTATTTGAAAAATCGCCCGGGCGTTCAGTCACTTCGTATTCTTGAAGCGCTCAAATTCTCCCCCAAAAGCTGGGTGTTCACCGCAAAGTTGAATGGCGAAAAGGTGGTCATCAAGCGGTTCTTTAACGAGGACCGCGCCCATACAGTGCGTAGCTTGCGAGGCGAGTTGAACAGGTTGGAACAGACGCTTGCGAATGGCGACTGTCAAGCCAACCGCTGCCTTATGGCTTGGCCCGAGGATGGGATTGCAATCCTCTCGCACGCTCCCGGGCCCCGGCTTGACAAAAAGATAGCGGGCGCACGTGGGCGTTCTCGCCAAAAGCTACTCGCCCACAGCGGCCGCTGGCTGGCCACATATACCAGTTCCCGACGGCGTGACGCAGACTTTGGGCCGGGCTACTGGATCAAACAACTTCTGGCACGTGACCACAGTGCTGTCGAAGACCCTGCGAGCAAGGCACTTCTCAAGCGAATGATTTCCTCGCTGCGCAAACAAAACGACCGTGTCAAAGGGTGTCACGTTGTCCAGGCTGCCTCGCATGGTGACTTTGTCGGCATGAACGCGCATTACCACCGCGGCACGATCTACGGCGTCGACATACAGGGGGAGTGCTGGATCGCTATCGCGCGCGAGGCAGCGCTGTTTCTCGTATGGCTCCAAATGCACGATCCGGATCGGCCAACCCACCGGATTCACGGTATCAAGATCGACGATGTACAGGCCTTCCTATCAAGCGGCGTTCTGTCGGAAGACGAGCAAAGAACCACACTGCCCTTCTTCATCGGCACGTATCTCTACAGACTGTATACCGCGAACTTTCACCGCTGTGACATCCGATCGAATCTCGAAGCCGCGATATTGGCCTACCTTGTCGATCATCCGGATTGAACGCAAAAGCGGCGCCTCTGGGGCGCCGCTTTCTCTTTCCTTTGTGCAATCTGGCTCAGCCTTTGCCTTTCCAAGGCACCAACAGCTTCTCGGCGTAACGCATCAACATATCGATGCCGAAGCCAATGATACCGATCAGGATGATCCCCATGATCACGATATCGGTGTTCTGGAATTTGGATGCCACCATGATCATCATGCCCGCGCCCTGTTCAGCCGCCACAAGCTCGGCTGCCACAACAGTACCCCAACACACCCCCATGGCCACACGGGCCCCGGTAAAGATCTCGGGTAACGAGTTCGGAACAATCACATGACGCATGATCTGCGCCTTGCTGGCCCCAAGGGAATAGGCGGCATGCACTTTCGAAATTTTCACCCCACTCACACCCGACCGTGCGGCAATCGCCATGATCCACAGGGCGGCAAGGAACAGCAGGATGATCTTGCCGGTCTCACCGATACCCGCCCAGATAATGACAAGCGGGATCAAGGCCAAAGGCGGCACCGGGCGCATAAATTCCACGATGGGATCAAACCAGCCCCGGAACCAGTTGCTCAGGCCCATGGCATAACCCAGCGGGATACCCACCAAAGCCCCAAAGAAGAAACCGACAATCACGCGGAACAGTGAGTATCCCAAGTGTTCCCAAAGGGTGGAACCGCGGAAGCCCTGGCTGGCAATCTCGCCCACACGCTGCACGACGGCTTCGGGTGACGGCAGCCAGATCGGCTCCATCTGCCAGCCTTTGGACGGCTGGATGTTGGGCGTGCCCTTGTCCGATATGGTGACGGTGCCAAAGTCTACGTCCACACTATCGCCGGGTTGCACTGCTTGGCCATTGATCTCAGTGATCACAGCCCCGTCGTTACGACCCAACTCGTCATTGCGATCCACGCGCAGCAGGCCAGTCCGCCACATACCAATGGCAGTGCTGTCATCCTTGGCCCAGCCGTCTCCGGGTGCCACTTCGGGCGCATCAGTCGGGGTGTCGATGGGATGAACCAGCACTGTCACGGTCGCCGTATCGGTTTGATCGCCCGCTTGTGCCGTGTATTCAAACGTTCCCGTGCCTTCAAACGGGCCGGGGGCGTGCAAGAATTTCGGCAGCAGTGCTGAACCGGTGAACATGCCCCAAAGCAAGAAAATGGTCAGGATCGATATAATGCTGGCCGCGCGATTGGGCGTCACGGCACTCTCGTCACCAAACGTCACGGTCTTCAGCGACCCGTAGTCCGAAATTGCGGTACGCTGTGCGATGGTTTTGACGACGAAAAAGGCGACCACGAAAATCGCGACGTAAATCAGAAACGGGATCATGACGCTGCCTCCGTGCGGCCCATAATTTCCTCTTCCATATCCCAGATCATGCCAAGGATTTCCTCGCGCCGCTCTGCGAACTCGGGATTCTTCTTGACCTCACGCAGATCCTGCCCAACGCCCATTTCAGCAAAGGGCAGGCGGTATTCCTTGTGAATGCGACCAGGACGCGGAGCCATGACCAACAGACGCTCGCCCAGTAGCAGCGCTTCCTCGACCGAGTGGGTGATCAGGATGATGGTCTTGCCTGTCTCTTTCCACAGCTTCAGCACAAGGGACTGCATCTTCTCGCGGGTCAGCGCGTCCAACGCGCCCAAGGGTTCGTCCATCAAGATCACGTCGGGATCATTGGCCAGACAGCGGGCCAGGGCCACACGCTGCTGCATACCGCCAGACAACTCATACACGGCCTTTTCCTTGAAGTCCTGCAGGCCTACAACGTCCAGCAGGTGATCGACGATCTCGACCTTTTCCCTTTTGGGCATGCCTTTCATCGACGGGCCAAAGCCCACATTTTCGCGAACGCTCATCCATTCGAACAGCGCGCCTTGCTGGAACACCATGCCGCGTTCGGCGTCAGGGCCGTTGATCTCGTGTTCGTTGAGGATCATCTTGCCCTCTGTCGGAGCAAGAAAGCCCGCCACGATGTTCAGCAGCGTGGTCTTGCCGCAACCCGACGGGCCCAGCACGCTCAGCAACTCGCCCGCCTTTAGGTCAAGCGATACGTCTTGCAGCGCCTGAACGTGCCCACCTCCGGGCAAGTCAAAACGCATTGAAAGGTTTTGGATTGATAATCCAGACATAAGGTTCCCACCTGTGGCTTGCGCGGTATTACACACACGGACTCGAGCAGGTTTTTCCTGCTTCGATTTGAAATGGCCCGCGCGGATGTCGCACGGGCCGGTTGGCTTACTTGGCGTCTGACAGCGGTCCAGTGTTGACCGCGCCCACATAGCTGTCGAGGGCCGCGTCGATCGACCCGGCACCCACAAACACGTCCGCAACACCCTTCATGAAGGCAGGGGCAGTACCGCCCAGCCACGCTTCACTCAGTTGTTCGTCGACAGAGGGGAACTTGAACGTCGCAAGCGTTTCAGCTGCCGCATCTTCGTCCATACCAGCGTCTTTCGCGATCACCGGCAGCATCTTGGCGTGGTTGGTTTCATCCGCCCACATGGCGTTTGCTGCCGCTGTCACCGAAAGGAACTGGCTCAGCAGTTCGCCTTCTTCTGCGATGAAGTTAGCAGGCGCGGTTGTCGCGTCAAACACCAGAATGCCCAGCTCTTCCTTCTCGGCACCGGTCAGCAAAACATTGCCACTTTCCTTCATGCGACGCAGCGCGCCACCCCAGCCGCAGGCCATGTCGACCGAACCTTGAGCGAGGGCCGCAGCACCTTCAGCAGGCGCCATGTCAACGACGTCCAGCGACGCCAGGTCGACACCAAAGTGATTCATCTGGCTCAGGAAACCGTAGTGGGCGGCAGTGCCCAGCGGAACGGCAACTTTCTTGCCTGCCAGCTCACCAGCTGATTCCTTGTCGATTTCCAGACCCGACGACACAACGCAGTTGTCATTCTCCGAGTAGGACACTGCCACGTCAACGATCTGGATATCCTGACCCGCTGATGCCGCAACCACGAAAGGCGGCACGCCTTGGCTGACCGAAATCTGAACGTCGCCAGACGCCATGGCCGCCGACATCGCAGTACCGGTGTCAAAGCTCACCCAGTTGATCTTGGTGCCACCCGTGGCTTCTTCGTACATGCCGGTCTCTTTGGCGAACTGGAAAGGCATCGGCCATTCCAGGAAGTAGGCAACCGTGATTTCACCACCATGGCCCGCAGCCACGGCGCCCTGTGCGCCCGCCAGCATCGCGGTGGCTGCCACAGCACCCATCAGCTTTGTCTTGAATGTCATCTTAGTACTCCCGTGTTTTTCACGAGCCCGCTGGCTCGCCTTTGGATCATGTCGGGCGGTGTTCCGCCTCTGGTCGCACGCGGCGTGCCGCGGCGCTGCGGTGATCCGAGCCGATAATCCCGCCCGGATCAACGTAAAATCGGGGCTTCTGTCATAATTTTGTGCTGATGAACCCAGTCTTTCGGATTCCCAAATTTCTCACAGGTCTATGAAAACAAGGGGATTTCGAAGTCAACGCTGGCAAATGCATACGCAAGGTTGCGCCAACTGGCTTTACTTGTCGCAACAAACTGGCCCTACTGTTGAGACCAGATTCTCAGCGATTGTACGCGTCAGCAAGCTTGATTGGCCCTTTGTTTCATGGGCCTCACTCTCTCTCGAAAGGTTGATCCCATGGACGGAACGTTCAACGAAAACGATATGAGCCGCGTGATCGAAGCCGACCGCGCAAATGTTTGGCACCATTTGGTACAGCACCAACCCTTTTTTACCGGTGCTGATCCCAAGATCATCATCGAAGGCAAGGGCCTGCGTGTCTGGGATCAAAAGGGTATCGAGCACATTGATGCGGTGTCCGGTGGTGTCTGGACGGTAAACGTGGGCTATGGCCGCGAGTCGATGGGCGACGCCGTGCGCGACGCCATCGTCAAAATGAACTTCTTCGGCGGCACCGTAGGCTCGATCCCTGGTGCGCTCTTTGCCGAGAAGCTGCTGACCAAGATGCCCGGGCTCGACCGCGTCTACTACGCCAACTCCGGGTCCGAAGCGAATGAGAAAGCCTTCAAGATGGTCCGCCAGATCGCGCACAAGCGCTATGGCGGCAAGAAGCACAAGATTCTCTACAGGGACCGCGACTACCACGGTACGACCATCGCGTGCCTGTCCGCCGGTGGACAGGACGAACGCAACGCACAATACGGCCCCTACACCCCCGGCTTCATCCGC
The DNA here is from genome assembly GCF_947504105.1 of uncultured Tateyamaria sp. Classification (GTDB taxonomy): domain Bacteria; phylum Pseudomonadota; class Alphaproteobacteria; order Rhodobacterales; family Rhodobacteraceae; genus Tateyamaria. The sequence goes on along the minus strand of NZ_CANNGP010000039.1, from coordinate 27,950 downwards.
GTGCCCCACTGCCTTGAATATCGCAAGCACGAACAGGACGGCGCGCCTGACGCAAACTACGGCGAATGGGCGGCAAACCAGATCGAAGAGATCATCCTGCGCGAAGGCCCCGACACCGTGGGTGCGCTTTGCCTCGAACCCGTCACCGCAGGCGGTGGTGTGATCGTGCCCCCCGAAGGCTATTGGGAGCGGGTGCAGGAGATCTGCAAGAAATATGACATCCTACTGCACATCGACGAGGTCGTCTGCGGTGTTGGCCGCACCGGCACATGGTTCGGTTACCAGCACTACGGCATCAAACCGGACATGGTGACGATGGCCAAAGGCGTCGCCTCGGGCTACGCCGCCATCTCGTGCCTTGCGACGACCAACGAAGTCTTCGACATGTTCAAGGACGACACCAGCGATCCGATGAACTACTTCCGCGATATCTCGACCTTCGGCGGCTGCACGGCAGGCCCAGCGGCGGCACTCGAAAACATGCGGATCATCGAGGATGAGAACCTGCTCGAAAACACCACCGCCATGGGCGACTACATGCTCGACAAGCTGGCCGAGCTGAAAGACAAGCACGCCGTCATTGGCGACGTGCGTGGCAAGGGTCTGTTCCTTGGGGCCGAACTGGTCAAAGACCGCGACAGCCGCGACCCGGCGGATGAGAAAATGGTACAAGCCGTTGTCGGCGACTGCATGAAGCAGGCCGTGGTCATTGGTGCCACCAACCGCTCCCTGCCCGGCAAGAACAACACACTGTGTTTCTCACCCGCACTGATCGCGACCAAAGACGATATCGACCAGATCGTCGGTGCGGTGGATGGTGCACTCACACGTGTGTTTGGCTGATCAAACTCAAAAAGCTTAGTAGAAAGGCGGGGGAGACCCTGCCTTTTTTTGTTGGATGGCGATGCGCGTCCCGCGAACATTGTACCAAGCGCAACAGTGAGTGAACAACACCGGTCAATACCACGTGAAGGCGGCCAGACATCCCCTGTTCCTCTTGTTTTGAACAACCACAGATATACCTTCAATCGATAACAAAAAATAAGCGCCAGCGCATGGCGCCACATTAACTGGAGGAATTAATGACTGCTTTGCTCAAACTGAAGGGCGTCAAAGCCCTTGCGTTCGCCAGTGTGATCGGCCTGGTCGGTACTGTTGCTTCCGCCCAAGACAAGAGCGACTGGCCCGACAGCTTTTCCGTCGGCACAGCCAGCCAGGGTGGCACATACTTCGTGTACGGCGCCGGATGGGCCAACATGGTATCCGAAGCGCTGGGCATCCCCGGCGGCACAGAGGTGACCGGCGGACCTGTCCAGAACGCCGCTCTGGTGCAAACCGGTGACCTCGACATGGGTATGGTCACCATGGGTCCTGCGTTTGACGCCATCAACGGCAACAGCGCACTGGCCCCCGGCTTGAAACACGACCAGCTGCGTGCGCTCTTTCCCATGTACAAGACAGGGTTCCATGCCATGACGCTTACGAGCTCAGGCATTACCAGCTTTGCAGATATCCCGGATGGGGCCGTTGTCGGCGTTGGCCCGGCTGGAGGGACACCCGGAACCTATTGGCCGCGTATCCTCACGGATATGGGCAAAGACGTCGAGTTCCGCAATGGCGGGGCCTCTGACCTCGCCGGTCAACTTCAGGACGGTTTGATCGACGTTAAAACATGGGCAGGTGGTCTGCCCTTCCCCGCCTTCAGCCAGTTGGACGCACAAACCGACGTGACTTTCTTCGGCTTCACCGAAGAGGAACAGGCAGCCGTCATTGCATCGCAACCCGTTGCTGACTTCACGATTCCGGCCAACACCTATCCATCGCAACCCGAAGAACAGCTGAGCGTTTCCATGTGGAACTTTGCGGTTGGACATGCAGATCTGCCGGAAAGCATGGTCTACGAAATCGTCAAGACAGTGATGACAAACAACGCGAAAATGGTCGAGATCCACAAAGCCGCAGTCGAAACACTGCCCGAAAACTTCGACAAGAATACCTTCATTCCCTGGCACCCCGGTGCCGTGCGCTGGTTCGAGGAAAACGGGTTCGATATCCCGGATGAGCTGAAGGGCTAAGGCCTGGACGCCGATTGACACCGCAGGCGCACCCTGTCTGATGGCAGGGTGCGTTTTTGCACGTGCCGAGGGATACGAAAATGACCAACACGCAAGCCGCTTCTGACATCAAGTTGCCTTCAGAGATCGACAATTCGCCAGACCTACAAAACACAACATGGTTAGCGAAAGTCGGTTTTTTGCTGTGCGCGCTGTACAGTGCCTGGCACCTCTACGTGCTGAACATAGCCCCGCTCGAAACATGGACATTTCGGATCATGCATGTGGCAGGGGCACTGATCCTCGGTTTTGTATTGAGTTCCGCACTTTCCGTTCGTCGGGCACAAGAAGGTGGCGCACCCAGTCGGCTTCCTCGCGCTTTGGGCGCGGTCTCGCTCGTCGCCACGTCCCTTGCGCTTGGTTCTGTTCTGGCGGCCATGTGGTTCTTTGAGCCCGGACAATCCGCTCCACCTGAATGGACCATGGCCATCTTTGGCTGGACGTTGGCGGGTGGAACGCTGTTGGCTGTGGCCACCGGCTGGGTGTATCCCGCGCGCCAAAATCAACTCACCATCTCCGATATCGCACTGATCGTCGCCACAGTCGCGAGCTTCGGGTTTGTCCTGTTCAGCCTCGATACACTGTCACTGCGCCTGCGCGCAGGCACCCCGTTTGCCGATCCGAATAATGGCTGGGCGGCCTTTGTTGTCGTCCTGCTGATCGCCGAGATGACGCGACGGGTGGCAGGCATGGCGCTTGTCGTCATCGCCCTTGTGTTTGTGATCTACGCCTTCATGGGGCCGTGGATGCCCGGGTTTCTTGAACATCGCGGCTATGACCCCAAGCGCTTCTTCACCTATGTGTTTACGGACAACGGCGTGTTGGGTCCAACAACGGCGGTGTCCTCCACCTACATCATCCTCTTCATCGTTTTTGCTGCCTTCCTACAAAGCTCCAAGGTGGGCGACTATTTCGTGAACTTCTCTTTCGCCGTGGCAGGACGCGCGCGCGGTGGTCCAGCCAAAGTGTCGGTCCTCGCCTCCGGGCTGATGGGCATGATCAACGGAACATCAGCGGGCAACGTGGTCTCCACCGGGTCTTTGACCATTCCGTTGATGAAGAAGGTGGGCTACCGCCCTCAATCAGCTGGCGCGATCGAAGCGGCCGCTTCCACCGGCGGACAGATCATGCCGCCGATCATGGGTGCCGGCGCCTTCATAATGGCCGAGATCACCGGTATTCCGTACACGGAACTGGTCGTCGCAGCCCTGATCCCTGCCATCCTCTACTTCGCCTCAATCTACCTGATGGTGGACTTCGAAGCGAGCCGTACAGGCATGCGCGGCATGCGGGCCGATGAGCTGCCCAAGCTGAAAGACCTGATACGCCAAGTGTATCTGTTCCTGCCCATCGTCATCCTGATCGGGGCGCTTTTTGCAGGTTACTCCGTGATCCGGGCAGGGACACTTGCCATTGCTAGCGCTGCGGTCGTCAGTTGGCTGACGCCATACCGCATGGGGCCACGTAAGATTTATGAGGCACTTGGCCTTGGCGGGCGCATGTGCATTCAAATCATAACCGTTTGCGCCTGTGCCGGTCTGATCGTCGGGGTCATTTCGCTCACGGGCGTCGGGGCGCGCTTTTCAAACCTGCTATTTGATCTGGCCCAGCAAAGCACGCTTCTTGCCCTTATCTTTGCAATGATGATCGCCATCATTCTGGGTATGGGCATGCCGACAACGGCGGCCTACGCAGTTGCCGCCTCTGTCGTGGCCCCGGGTCTGATCGAGATCGGGATCGAACCGCTGGTCGCACATTTCTTCGTGTTCTATTTTGCTGTGGTTTCTGCCATCACACCGCCCGTAGCACTTGCAGCCTATGCGGGTGCGGCCATTGCCGGGTCAGAACCGATGCGCACCTCGGTCACCAGCTTCAAGGTGGGTCTTGCCGCGTTCATCGTTCCGTTCATGTTCTTCTATAGCCCCGGTCTGCTGATGGAGGCACCATGGTACATCATCCTGCGCAATATGGTGACGGCGCTGGCCGGGGTTTATATGCTGGCCGGGGCTGTTCAAGGCTGGTTCATCGGCCCGGCAGGTCCGGCGATCCGTCTCCTGCTCCTTGCCGGGGCACTGTGCATGATCTCGGGTTCCTGGATAACGGACCTGATTGGCATCGGTATCGGCAGCATATTGTTGTTCCGGGGGGTGCAGATGGGCCGGAAAACGGCCTGACGGCATTTGCTTACGCTATTCGGCAACGAAACGGGGCACGCTCGGCGACTGAATGTATCCGTCGCGCGTTTGGGGTGTTTTGATGCCTAACACGTTCCCGGCAATTTGCGTGCGCAGGATCTGCGCTGTGCCGCCGCCGATGGTGAACATACGTACATCGCGATACATGCGTTCCAACGGTTCGCGGTCACTGTAACCGCGCGCGCCAAAGACCTGCAAGGCATCGTTGACGACCTTGATCGCCATTTCCGACGCAAACAGCTTGGCCCGCGCCGCCGCAGTCATGTCCGGGAAAAGGCTGCCATCCGGACCACGGGATCGCGCCGCATCGTGCAGCATCAAGCGCGCCGCATGTACCTGCGTGTCCATATCTGCCAACATCCACTGTAATCCTTGGAACTCAGCCAATGGGCGGCCAAACTGCTCGCGGTCAAGCAGGTACCGCTTCGCATGGTTCAGCGCTCCGGCTGCGACGCCCAGTGCAATCGTACCGGCCCCGACACGCTGTGAATTGTATGCGTTCATCAGATCGGCAAAACCACGGCGTAACCCGGACGGCGGCACAAGAAGCCACTTCTCGTCTACCTCGACATCCTCGAAGCGCAGCTCGGCTTCGGGCATCCCGCACAGACCCATCGTACGCTCGCGGCCCATGACATGAAAGCCATCCGGCACGGCGCCCGCTGCGGGATCAACGAAAACGATAAATCCACCAATGCCCAGGTCATTCCCGGCCTCGTCCAACACGCGGGCAAAAACCAGGTGGAGCTTTGAAACGCCACCACCCGTGATCCAGTGCTTTGCACCGTTCAGGATATATCCGTTTCCGTTCTTGCGGGCTGTCGTGCGCATTTCCGTGGCTGCACTGCCCGCCTCGGGCTCGGTGATACAAATCGCCGGCTTGTCCCCAGCCAGCACATGCTGTGCACAAAAGGCTTTCTGCGCATCCGTGCCGTACGCCATGACGGCGCTAATACCGCCCATATTCGCCTCAACGACGACCCGCGCCGTCAATGTGCAAGCTTTGGCAATCTCTTCGACAACCATGGCCACCTCAAGGAAATCAGCGCCGCCGCCGCCCAACTCCGGAGGGATGGACATACCCATGATCCCGGCGTCGGCCAATTCCTTCACATTCTGCCAGCAATAGCTGCGGGTCGTGTCCCAATGGCCTGCACACCGTTCGAAACCCGGCGCCAGTTCCTTTGCAACCTCAACAAGCGGCTGTGTCATAGCAATGGTCCCTCAGCTCTTGCGCCTAGGGTACGCTTGCTAAAATTCAGAACAATCGAGTAAAATTGAATACCAAATTCAGGAACTCTGAACTTATGCAAACACGCGCACTCAGAAGTCTGGTCAAGATTTCGGCCGTCGGTTCATTTGCCACGGCAGCGGACCAACTGAACATGACGCTTTCGGCACTCTCCATGCAGATAAAGTCGCTGGAAGGTGAGTTGGACGTCAATCTCTTTGACCGATCTGTGCGCCCCCCGCGCCTAACGCCCATCGGGCGTTCGATCGTTCACGAGGCCAAAGCGCTGCTGCAGCGCGAGGACAGCCTGGTCGAACTCTGTCGACCCAGCGACGCTTTGGTTGGACATTTCAGACTTGGCTTCATTACAACAGCAGCCGTGCGGTTGCTGCCCCCCTTTCTGGAAAGCGCAAAGCAAAGCGCGCCACATGCGATGTTTGAATTTGAAACAGGGCTGTCCAGCACACTGCAAAACAAGGTTCTCACCGGTCAACTCGATGCGGCGGTCGTGACGGATGCAGATGGCCTGCCCGGCGCACTGTCAGCAACTGTGATCGGCAAGGAACCGTTCGTATTTGCGGCTCATCAAAAACTCATGACGGATGGAATGAGCGGCCTCCTTGCGGATCAGACGTTCTTCCACTTCATGCCAAACACGGGAATCGGCAAACTTATCGCATACGAAATGGCCAAGCATAAACGACGAGATACAGCCAAAACAGTCGTGTTGGATAATCTCGAAGCGATCATGGAATGCGTCACCAGCGGCATTGGCTTCACGTTGCTTCCCGAACCTGATGTTGATCGCTATCGAACCGGGCCCGTCCAGAAGGTGCTTCTGCCCCGTCCGTTGCGCCGAACGCTTGTTCTGGCAACATTGCGGGAAGGCGCATTGGCCCCGCGCGAAGCTGCCTTGGCCTCCTTGCTGGTTGGACAGCACTCGTAAGTACGCAAAGTCGCCCACCAGGCGGTTGGTATTACCTTGCCCTGTACGTGCATCACCGGGCTTGCAGGACACGCACGACAGATCGCCGACCATGCGATACGGCTTGCATATGTAACTCATTAATGATACGAAACATCTCAAAAATAGATAAATTATCCCTTCCTACAGAATACCAAGATTTCCTTTTCGCGCAAAGATAATGCCAGATTGATTTCCAATTAAGTCCAGAATAGTATCTCAACATGGCACTCCCAGTCGAAACCTTCTTCTTGCAACCCGGCCATCAAGGTACCCTTCAAAGTCAGGTGCAGCAGATGATTGCCCACGGCATCCTGTCCGGGCGCTTTGGACCTGGGGAAAAGCTGCCCTCAACCCGCAAACTGGCGGCCCATCTGGGCATCAGTCGGATCACGGTGACGCTGGCCTATACAGAACTCGTCGCCTCCGATTACCTAACCGCACGCGGCCGCTCCGGCTATTATGTGTCGGCCAACGCACCAGTCCCGCCCAGCTACCAGCCGCAGCCCGCATCAGGCGACGCCGTTGACTGGACCCGCGCCATCGGGCAACGCTTTTCAGGCGGCCTGACCCTCAGCAAGCCACAGGACTGGGCACGTTTCAAATACCCGTTCATCTATGGACAGACAGATCCGCAGCTCTTTGACCACGCCAACTGGCGCCAGTGCGCGTTGCAGGCACTGGGGCAACGTGACTTCGCCGCGCTCACATCCGACTACTTCGACCAGGACGATCCCCAACTCATTGAATTCATCCAGCGCAACACGCTGCCGCGCCGCGGCATCTCGGCCAATGCCGACCAGATCCTCATCACACTCGGCGCACAGAATGCGCTATGGCTGGCAGCTCAAATCCTTCTGACCCAACGCCGCACAGCCGCATTCGAGGATCCCTGCTATCCAGCCCTGCGCGAGATCCTGAACCAGTCACGCTGCCACCTCGCACCGGTGCGGGTGGACCGGGATGGATTGCCACCGGACGGCATCCCACCAGACACGGACGTCATCTTTTCCACGCCCAGCCATCAATGCCCGACAACCTCAACGATGCCCGTAGCACGCAGGCAGGCACTGCTGGACCGCGCACGCGAACTGGATGCCCTGATTGTCGAAGATGACTACGAGTTCGAGATGTCCTTCCTCGAACCACCGTCGCCCGCCCTCAAATCCATGGATGTAGACGGGCGCGTCATCTACGTTGGCAGCTTCTCCAAGTCGCTGTTTCCGGGACTGCGGCTGGGCTATCTTGTTGGCTCGGAACCCTTTGTACGCGAGGCGCGCGCGTTGCGCACATCGGTCCTGCGCCACCCCCCAGGGCACATCCAGCGCACCGCCGCCTACTTCCTGTCGATGGGCCACTACGATGCGCAAATCCGCAAGATGGGCGCGGCCCTGCACGCCCGCCGTGACGCGATGCAAGCCGGCATCGAAACCCATGGGCTCGAAATCGCAGGTCAAGGCGCCTTCGGCGGCTCCTCCTACTGGATGCGCGCCCCAAATGACGTTGATACACGCGAGTTGGCCAAAAGCCTGCAAGAGACCGGCGTGCTGATCGAACCGGGGCACGCATTCTTTTCCGGGGATGACCAGCCTACAGGTTTTTACCGCTTGGGCTACTCTTCTATTCACGTGGATCGGATCCGCGATGGAATTGGACTGATCGCACAAGCACTACCACACTAGCCTGGACTTATTTGGAGATTACAACTGGCCCTAACCCCAAACCCGCCACACCAGTAACGTCACATCCAACAATTCCGGGGCGATTCGACGCCCCCGCCCTCTATTGGAGACTGCCCCATGAAGATGACCACCGAAGAAGCATTCGTGAAGTGCCTGCAGCGCCACGGGATTGAGCACGCCTTTGGCATTATCGGCTCGGCCATGATGCCCATTTCCGACATCTTCCCCGATGCGGGTATCAAATTCTGGGACTGCGCCCACGAAGGATCTGCCGGCATGATGTCTGACGGCTATACCCGCGCGACGGGCAAGATGTCGATGATGATCGCCCAAAACGGTCCCGGCATCACCAACTTCGTAACGGCTGTGAAAACCGCTTACTGGAACCACACTCCGCTGCTGCTGGTGACGCCGCAAGCCGCAAACAAGACAATCGGTCAAGGCGGTTTCCAGGAAGTCGAGCAGATGAAACTGTTCGAAGATATGGTTTCCTATCAGGAAGAAGTCCGTGATCCGACCCGTGTCGCCGAAGTTCTGACCCGCGTGATCAGCCAGGCCAAGCGTCTGTCTGGCCCGGCCCAGATCAATATCCCGCGTGACTTCTGGACCCAAGTCGTGGACATCGAAATTCCTGACCCCATCGAATTCGAAGCGTCCCCCGGCGGTCAAAACTCGGTTGCCGAAGCGGCGGCCATCCTGTCCGCGGCGAAGAACCCCGTCATCCTGAACGGCGCTGGCGTTGTCCTGTCCAAGGGTGGTCTCGCAGCCTCGCAAGAACTGGCCGAGCGTCTGACAGCACCCGTCTGCGTGGGCTACCAGCACAACGACGCGTTCCCCGGCAACCACCCGCTGTTTGCTGGCCCGCTGGGCTACAACGGCTCCAAGGCCGGTATGCAGCTGATCTCGGAAGCGGATGTTGTTCTGTGCCTTGGCACGCGCCTCAACCCGTTCTCGACCTTGCCAGGCTATGGCATCGACTACTGGCCCACGGATGCGAAAATCATCCAGGTCGACATCAACCCCGATCGCATCGGCCTGACCAAGAAAGTCACCGTGGGCATCGTGGGTGACGCGGCCAAAGTGGCCAATGGTATCCTGTCGCAGCTGGCGGATGATGCAGGCGACGCAGGCCGTGACGCACGCAAGGACAAGATCGCTCAGACAAAATCGGCATGGGCCCAAGAACTGACGTCGATGACCGAAGAGCAGGACGATCCCGGCACCAACTGGAACGAGCGTGCACGTGCAGCAAAACCTGACTGGATGGCACCTCGCATGGCGTGGCGTGCGATCCAGGCCGCTCTACCGGTCGAAGCCATCATCTCCTCCGACATCGGCAACAACTGCGCCATCGGCAACGCCTATCCGTCCTTCGAAGAAGGCCGGAAGTACCTGGCACCCGGCCTGTTTGGTCCTTGTGGTTACGGCCTTCCCGCCATCGTGGGCGCGAAAATCGGCCAGCCCGACGTGCCGGTTGTCGGCTTTGCCGGTGACGGCGCCTTTGGCATCGCGGTGAACGAACTGACAGCGATCGGCCGTGGCGAATGGCCTGCCATCACGCAGATCGTTTTCCGCAACTACCAGTGGGGTGCGGAAAAGCGGAACTCGACGCTTTGGTTCGACGACAACTTCGTCGGCACCGAGTTGGACGAGCAAGTGTCTTATGCCGGTATCGCGAACGCGTGTGGCCTGAAGGGCGTTGTGGCACGCACGCAAGAAGAGCTGACAGCCGCCCTCAACCAGGCGATCAAGGATCAAATGGAAAACGGCATCACCACGCTGATCGAAGCCATGATCAACCAGGAACTGGGCGACCCGTTCCGCCGCGACGCGATGAAGAAGCCCGTCAAAGTGGCTGGCATCTCCAAAGACGATATGGTTCCGCAAACTGTGGCCTAGTCTGCTAAGACCCGAGGGGATGGGCACGCGCCCGTCCCCTCTTTTTCATTTTTGAAAGGTGGTTTCGTGCCCCAATCCTTCCTGTCTGACGCCACAGCAATTGCACCTGCGCACATCATCGAAATGGCGCAAAAGGCGGCCAGCCCCCGCGTGGCCATTGCCCGCGCTGGTGCGCCCCTGCCAATGCTGGCAGCCAAGGAAGCCACCGAAGCCAACATGATGATCCCCGTCTTCACGGGTGAGCGTCACATGATCGAGGCCGAGGCTGAAAAGCTGAATTGGAACATCTCGGGTTTCGAGCTGATCGAAGCCGAGGGTGAAGCAGCCTCTGGTGCTGCTGCCGCACTGGCCTGTGGCGAAGGCCGCGCTGATGTGTTGATGAAGGGCCAGCTACATACCGACGCATTCATGCGCGCCGCCGTGTCCCGCGATGCGGGGCTTCGCACAGGCCGCCGCTTTGTCCACATCTTCCACATCACTACAGCCGACGGCACCGGGTCGATCACCATCTCCGATGCTGCCGTCAACGTGACCCCAGACATTGCAACGCGTCAGGACGCGACGGCCGAAGTGGTCAAGCTGCTCCACAAGCTGGGCAATGCCCGACCCAAGGTCGCGTTCCTGTCTGCCACAGAATCCGCCATCGAAAGCGTACCGTCCTCCATGGAGGGGCGCGCGCTGCGCGATTGGGCGCGCGCGAATATCGCGGATGCCGATTTCTCCGGCCCACTGGCCTTTGACCTGATAATGTCCCCCAAATCCGTGGCGACCAAGAAGATGACCGACGATCCGGTTGCTGGCAAAGCCGACGCAATCATCGTGCCCGACATCGTATCGGGCAACGGGCTGTTCAAATCCTTCGTCTACCTTGCCGGTGGTTGCGCAGGCGGCATCGTCATGGGCGCAAAGGTGCCAATCCTTTTGACCTCGCGCGCGGACCCACCTGCGGCCCGCCTGTCTTCCGTGGCCCTCGGGGCTATCATGGCCGCCGCATGATCCTTGTCGTCAATGCAGGCTCCTCCTCCATCAAGGTCGCGCTGTTCCAGCCCGACCTGACAGAAGTGATGGCAGGACAGGTCAGCGGCATTGGCGGCGCATTGGCCCACCTGACACTTGGGGACGAAGACCAGAACGTCAACGCACCCGATCATGACGCGGCACTGACGACGATCCTCGACAGCCTCACCAGACAGGGGATCACGCCGGACCATTTGACGGCGGCAGCCCACCGCGTGGTGCATGGCGGCACCTCCTTGGTTGATCCCTGCGCCATCGATGTCACCGTGATCGCCGGGATCGAAGCGGCAACGCCGCTCGCGCCCTTGCACAACCCAAAGAACCTTGCGGGCATCCGCGCCCTGCAAACCCTCGCACCCGCCTTGCCCCAATACGCCAGCTTCGGCACCGCGTTCCACGCAAACCAGCCCGAGGTTGCGACCACCTATGCCCTGCCCAAGGAACCCCGCTCCATGGGCATCCGCCGCTACGGGTTCCACGGCCTCAGCTACGCCTGGATTGTCACGCAATTCGGCGACGCGCTGCCCGAGCGGCTGCTCGCTTTCCATCTTGGCTCCGGCGCCTCCCTCTGTGCTATTCACAAGGGCACGTCGGTCGCAACATCCATGGGTTACTCCCCTCTGGACGGTCTGACCATGTGCACCCGCTCGGGCGCCATTGACGGCATGGCCGTCCTGCGGCTGGCCGAGATCTATGGGCCTGGCGCAGCGGCACACATGCTCAATCATGAAAGCGGGCTCAAGGGGCTTGGCGGCAGCAACGACATGCGCCTGCTGTTGGCCGCCGACACCGACGCGGCACGCCTCGCCGTTGAACACTTCTGCTACTGGGCCGCACGGCACGCAGGTTCTGCCATCGTCGCGATGGGCGGTCTTGACGCAGTCGCTTTCACGGGTGGCATCGGCGAGAATGCAGAGCCCATTCGAACCCGTATCATGGAACACTTGCGGCTTTTCGGCGATGTCCCGGTACATGTGGTCAAAGCCGACGAAGAACGCCAAATCGCAACTGGCGCCCGCGCCCTCATACAAGGAGACACCTGATGCCCAAAGACCAACCGGATATCAACCTGTCCCCAAAAGTCTCGGACGAAGTCCGCAAGACCACCTGTTACATGTGCGCTTGCCGCTGCGGGATCAACGTGCACCTCAAGGATGGTAAAGTTGCCTATATCGAAGGCAACCGCGATCACCCGGTGAACCAGGGTGTGCTCTGCGCCAAGGGCTCCGCAGGCATCATGCAGGTCAACGCCCCGTCGCGCCTGCGCAAGCCACTAAAGCGTGTGGGTGAACGCGGCTCCGGTGAATTCCAAGAAATCGAATGGGATGAAGCCCTGCAAATCGCAACCGATTGGCTGGCCCCCATCCGTAGGGATGACCCGTCGAAACTCGCCTTTTTCACCGGCCGTGACCAAAGCCAAAGCTTCACGAGCTTCTTCGCCCAGAACTTTGGCACGCCTAACTACGCCGCACATGGTGGTTTCTGCTCGGTCAACATGGCCGCCGCGGGCATCTACACGATGGGCGGCGCATTCTGGGAATTCGGCCAGCCCGACTGGGACCACACCAAGCTGTTCATGCTGTTCGGCGTCGCCGAAGACCACGACAGCAACCCGATCAAGATGGGGATTGGCAAGATCAAGGGCCGCGGCGCCCGTGTCATCGGCGTGAACCCGATCCGCACCGGCTACAACGCCGTGGCCGATGATTGGGTCGGCATCACACCCGGCACCGACGGTCTGTTCATTCTGTCGATGGTCCATTGCCTGATGAAAGCGGGCAAGATCGACGTGAACTATCTTGCCCAATTCACCAACGCGCCCTGCCTTGTGAACGGTGACGAAAAGTCCCCGGAATTCGGCCTCCTGCTGCGCGACGATGATGGCAAAGAACTGGTGATGGACCGCGCCACCGGCAAGCTAACCCCGTTCGATCAGAAGGGCGTGAAACCCGACCTCACTGCCACGCATCGCCACGCAGGCATATCACACCGCACCGTCATGCAGCACATGGCCGAACGCTACCTGTCGGATGAATACGCCCCCGAAGCTGTGGCCGACCGCGTCGGCATCTCTGCCAAACGCATCCGGACCCTGGCCGCCGAGATTGCCCGCGTCGCCTTTGACGAAGCGTTTGAGCTGGAACAGGAATGGACCGACTTCCGTGGCGAGACGCATAAAACGATGCAAGGTCGTCCCGTGTCCTTCCACTCCATGCGCGGCATCTCTGCCCACGCCAACGGGTTCCAGACCTGCCGCGCGCTACATGTGCTGCAAATCCTTTTGGGCAGTGTTGAGGTCCCCGGAGGCTTCCGCTTCAAACCGCCCTACCCCAAACCCGCCACAGCGCACCCCAAACCCCATTGCGGCGTGCAACCTGACTGCCCGCTCGACGGCCCTCACCTCGGCTTCGTGCAAGGCCCCGACGATCTGGCGCTGAAAGAAGACGGCACACCCGCCCGCATCGACAAAGCCTTCACTTGGGAAAACCCGATGAGCGCCCATGGCCTGATGCATATGGTGATCTCGAATGCACACGCAGGCGATCCTTACAAGATCGACACGCTGTTCATGTATATGGCGAACATGTCGTGGAACTCCTCCATGAACACTCGTGGCGTGATGGACATGCTGACGGACAAGGACGAGGACGGCGAATATGTCATCCCACGCATCATATATTCGGATGCGTATAGCTCAGAAATGGTGGCCTATGCCGACCTGATCCTGCCAGACACGACCTACCTCGAACGTCACGACTGCATCTCCCTGCTCGACCGCCCGATCTGTGAGGCCGATGCCGCCGCCGATGCTATCCGCTGGCCGGTGATTGAACCCGACCGCGACGTACGCGGCTTCCAGTCTGTACTATGCGAACTCGGCGGCAAGCTCGGCCTGCCCGGCTTCACCAACGAAGACGGTAGCCAGAAATATGCCGACTATGCCGACTACATCGTCAACCACCAGCGCAAGCCGGGCATTGGCCCGCTCGCGGGGTTCCGCGGGGACGGCGATCAGGCCGGCCGCGGCGATGTGAACCCGGACCAGCTCGACAAATACATCGAAAACGGCGGTTTCTTTGTCGAACACATCCCGGACGGCGCGAACTACTACAAACCATGGAACGCCGACTATCAGGATTGGGCGGTGAACCTCGGACTCTACGACAGCCCACAACCCTACCTGTTCTCGCTCTATGTAGAACCGATGCGGCGCTTCCAACTGGCGGCCGAAGGACACGGCGACCGCCAGCCCCCCGACCACCTGCGCGAACGGATCAAAGCGACAATGGACCCGCTTCCAATCTGGTACGACCCCGCGCCGGAAAACAAGGTGGACGACTTCCCCATCACAGCGCTCACACAGCGCCCCATGGCAATGTACCACTCGTGGGGGTCGCAAAATGCGTGGCTCCGGCAACTCCACGGTCACAACCCGCTCTACCTGCCAACCAAGCTGATGCGTGACAACGACCTCAGTGACGGCGATTGGGCCAAGGTGACCTCGCCCCACGGCGAAATCACCGTTCCAGTCCTCGAAATGGCCGCGCTCAACGAAAACACGATCTGGACGTGGAATGCGATCGGCAAGCGCAAAGGGGCCTGGGCGCTCGACGAAAACGCACCCGAAGCGACCAAGGGCTTCCTTCTGAACCACCTGATGCACGAGCTGCTGCCGCCCAAGGGTGACGGACTGAGATGGGCCAACTCCGACCCGATCACGGGGCAAGCGGCGTGGTTCGACCTCAAGGTGCGCATCGAAAAAGCCGAAGCTCCCACCGAATCCCAGCCCGCAATGGAGCCCATCAAATCGCCCGTGGGCAAAGGGCCAAAGCAACTCACATGGAAGGTGGGCAAATGACACCGATCCAGCGCACCCTCCTTGCCATCGCGGCCTTCGTCACGATTGCCGTCGGCACATTCATCTACTTCATCACCAACTGGGACGCCTCCAAGGCGGAACCAATTGGCGCCAATGGCAACGCTGCTCCCTTCATCTTGCCAAATAAACTCCGGGGTCTGGGGCAGAGCCCCAGTCCTGCCCTCTCAACGAGGACAACCGCATGACCACCCTTCCCAAATCCACAGACCGCAAACTCGGTCTTGTCATCGACCTCGATACCTGTGTCGGCTGCCACGCTTGCGTGATCTCGTGCAAAGGCTGGAACACCGAAAACTACGGCGCACCTCTTTCGGATACCGATGCGTATGGCAGTGATCCGTCCGGCACATTCCTGAACCGTGTCCACAGCTACGAAGTGCAGCCCGAACAGGGCGAAGCGCAACTAATCCACTTTCCCAAATCCTGCCTGCATTGCGACGACGCACCTTGCGTCACGGTCTGCCCCACGGGGGCCAGCTACAAACGGGTCGAGGATGGGATCGTTCTGGTCAACGAAAGCGACTGCATCGGGTGCGGTCTCTGCGCATGGGCCTGCCCGTACGGCGCACGCGAAATGGACGCGGTCGAAAAGGTGATGAAAAAATGCACCCTCTGTGTTGACCGCATCTATAACGAAAACCTGCCCGAGGAAGACCGCGAACCGGCTTGCGTGCGCACATGTCCCGCAGGCGCACGCCACTTCGGTGACTTCGCCGACCCAGACAGCAACGTGTCCAAACTCACCGCCGAACGCGGCGGCATGGACCTGATGCCGGAACAAGGCACCAAGCCCGTGAATCAATACCTGCCGCCACGTCCCAAGGACACGTTGTCCGAAGGCGCGGGCGACATCGACATCCTTGCCCCCTACCTCGAACCCGTCGCACAGGAAGCCAAGGGCTTCCTTGGCTGGCTCGACAAGACGTTGGAGAAACTCTGATGCATCCAGCCCCCTCAGTCATCTTCTTCACGGTCTTTTCCGGCATTGGCTTCGGCCTTCTGACCTTCCTCGGCCTCGGCTACCCCGCGGTCACGGGCTGGATGGCCTTCGCCTTCTTTGTCATCGCCTACCTGTGCGCGGTGGGCGGGCTGATTTCGTCCACCTTCCACCTCGGGCGCCCCGAACGGGCGATGAAAGCGTTCACGCAATGGCGCAGCTCATGGCTCAGCCGCGAAGGCGTCTGCGCTGTCATTGCACTGATCGTCATGGCGCTTTACGGCATGGGCCTTGTGTTCTTTGGTCAACGCTGGGGCCTGCTGGGCCTGATCGGCGCGATCTTCTCACTGCTGACCGTGTTCACCACCTCCATGATCTACACCCAGCTCAAGAGTATCCCACGCTGGAACTCCCCGCTGACACCGGCCATGTTTCTCAGCTTTTCAATGGCCGGTGGGGCGTTGCTCGCCGGTCAAGTCAGATGGGCCATGGCGCTGATCGCCATCTCGGGCGTCATTCAGGTGGTGCTTTGGGTGCAAGGCGATGGCGCACTGAAAAACTCCGGCACCACGCTCGCAACGGCCACCGGCCTTGGCAATCGGGGAAGCGTGCGTGCGTTTGAACCGCCACACACCGGCACGAACTATCTGCTGCGCGAATTTGCATTTGTCGTGGGGCGCAAGCACAGCATGAAACTGCGGATCATCTCATTCGTGCTGATGGTGGTTCTGCCGGTCCTGCTGCTGGCGGCCGCGCCATTCTCGCATGGCCTCGCGCTTCTTGCAGTGATCAGCCACGTGGCAGGCGCGCTTGCCTCACGCTGGCTGTTCTTTGCAGAGGCCGAACATGTGGTCGGCCTCTACTACGGCAAACGATAAAAACAAGGCGGGCCATAAAGCCCGCCTTTTCACTTTCAGAGAAGCCCAGCGCGCACCAGGGCCGCGTCGACCATGGCCTTGGTCTCATCTGCTAAACCGGTCAGCGGCAAACGCACTTCGTCCGAACACAAGCCCAGACGCGACATCGCATACTTCGCACCGACTAGACCCGGCTCGGTAAAGATCGCCTTATGCAGCGGCATCAGCTTGGTCTGTAAGTCCAGCGCGGTCACATAGTCGCCTGCAAGGCACGCTTCCTGCATCTGGCTCAACAGCTTCGGCGCCACATTGGCGGTCACGGAAATGCAGCCTACACCGCCCACGGCGTTGAATCCATGCGCCACCGCATCTTCAGCACACATCTGGATGAAATCAGTGCCACAGGTGATGCGTGTGTCGCACACACGGGCCATATCACCGGTGGCATCTTTGACGCCGACAATGCGGGGCAGTTTAGCCAACTCGCCCATCGTCTCGGGCGTCATGTCGATCACCGACCGGCCCGGAATGTTGTAGATAAAGATCGGGATATCGGCGCAATCATGCAGCGCCGTATAGTGCGCAATCAAACCACGCTGCGTGGGCTTGTTGTAATAGGGCGTCACGACCAAAGCAGCATCGGCACCAACGCGCGCGGCATGCTCGACAAAACGGATGGCTTCCACCGTGTTGTTCGACCCGGCCCCGGCAATCACCGGCACCCGACCCGCAGCAGCCGTCACAACGGTTTCAATCACCGTCTCGTGCTCCTCATGGCTCAGCGTGGGGCTTTCGCCCGTGGTCCCCACAGGCACCAACCCGTGCGATCCTTCACCGATATGCCATTCGACCAGCTTCTTGAGGGTTTCCAGATCCAAAGCGCCGTTACGAAACGGCGTGACGAGGGCAGGCATAGAACCTTTAAACATTCTCACGCTCCTTTTTTACGTTTGGCAGGCAGAGGGCCTGGGATGATTTTCGCATATGTCCGGAAACGTGAGTTGAAACATCACGGCCAACACATATCCTCTAGGCTCTAGCCATGCGACGACAGGAATTGCAAGTCATGACCCGGATTGCCCTTGCCCTGACCCTGTTTTTTGCACTGTCTGTGGCGGCTTTGGCGGAACGCCCCCGCCCGCTTGGCTGGGCGATGGAAGCGCTGCGTTCCGGCAACTGGGACAGTGCGGCAGCGCTGGCCGCACGCGACGGAGAGGTAGCCGCTGATGTCATCGAATGGCAACGCCTGCGCGCCGCGCGTGGAACCTATGCCGACGTCGTCGCCTTCCTTCAGCGACGCCCCGACTGGCCGGGCGAGGCGCTGCTGCGCGAACGATCAGAAGAGGTCGTGGCCGACCAATCCGACGCTGACATCCTGTCCTTCTTCGAAAATGTCGGCCCACAAACACCCGAGGGCGTCCTTGCCCACGGCACTGCCCTGATCCGTGCGGAGCGGGCGGGCGAGGCAGAGGCGAACCTCGTGCTGGCGTGGCGCACGATGCCCATGGAGAGCGCCACGCAAGCGCGCTACCTCGCCGCACACTCCGATCTTCTGAAACCGCACAACGCTGCGCGCCTCGACTCGCTGCTCTGGTCCGGCGACTTCACCAGCGCCCGCCGCATGTTCGACCTCGTGGACAAGGGCCAAAGCGCCCTCGCCCAGGCCCGCATCGGCCTACGTGCACTGGCAGACAATGTTGACGCCTTGATCGAAGCCGTGCCAGACACCTTGCAGGACGATCCCGGCCTCGCCCACGCCCGCTTTGAATGGCGGCTGCGCAAAGGGCGCTGGGACGACGCCAAGGCGCTGCTAATGGACCGCTCCCGCTCCGTCGACACCCTCGGTCGACCCGACGAATGGTCCAACCGCCGCCGCGCCCTTGCACGGGACGAGATGCGGGATGGGGACGCCGCCCTTGCCTACCAACTCGCCACCCGGCACTTCCTGACCGAAGGGTCCGCCTATGCCGATCTGGAATGGCTGTCAGGCTACATCGCCCTGCGTTTGCTCAAAGACCCCGAGGTCGCACTCGGCCACTTCCAGAACCACCGCAACGCCACCCGCTCCCCCATCTCGCGCGGACGCGCAGGTTACTGGATCGGCCGCGCGCACGAAGCGATGGGCAATACCGAAGAAGCCCAAGCCGCCTATGCCGAGGGGGCGCAATACCAGACCTCCTTTTATGGCCTCCTCGCCGCCGAAAAGGGCGGCCTCCCCATTGAGCCCGGCCTTGACGGTTCCGAGCAATTTGAACCTTGGCAGGACAGCCCCCTCGCCACCCGCGACCTGTTCGAAGCCGGCCTCCTGCTGCAAGCCTCCGGAGAACTCTCACTGGCTGAACGGTTCTGGACCCACCTCGCCGAAAGCCTCGACCGAGCGGAAGCCGGTCAGCTCGGCCAAGCCGCCGTCGACGCGGATCAGCCACATCTCGGGGTGATGATCGGCAAACGCGTCGCACAGCGGGGCATCACGATCCACGCGCCCTACTACCCGCTGCACCCATTGGCCGAGGCCGACCTGCCCATGGCCCCCGAAATGTCGCTCGCCATCGCCCGCCGCGAATCCGAATTCGACCCGGTTGTGCAATCCAGCGTCGGCGCGCGCGGGCTGATGCAGGTCATGCCCGGCACAGGGCGCGAGGTTGCGGCCAGCCTTGGACTCTCTGACGATCACACAACAGGCCGCATGATCTCCGACCCCGCCTATAACGCAAAGCTGGGGGCCACATATCTCAGCCAACTGGCACGGCGCTTCGATGGCAACGTTGTCCTGATGTCTGCCGCCTACAACGCGGGTCCCTCGCGCCCCAACCAGTGGATGCTGCGCTATGGCAATCCGCGCGCTGAGCGGGACGATTTCGACGTCATCGACTGGATCGAACACATTCCCTTCCGCGAGACCCGCAACTACGTCATGCGCGTCACCGAAAGCCTGCCCATCTACCGGGCACGGCTGGGCAAGGACCCTCTGCCGATCCCGTTCAGCGAGGAACTCGTGGGCTCAACCCTGCTGTCGTTCGCGCCAAAGGGTGAATAGGCCCGCTGCCACGATGATGGCAGCCCCCATGATAACGTTGATCTCCAGCACCTCGCCAAAGATGCTGATGCCCACCAGCGCGGCAAAGACCATCTGGAAATAGGCAAAGGGTTGCACGGCACCCGCCTCCGCCACCTCGTAGGTGCGGATCAGCAGCCAGTGGCCCAAGGCGCCCGTCAAACACAACGCGCCCATCCAGCCCCAATCCGGGCCGGTCATCGGCTCCCAAAACCAGACACCCACACAGGTCATCGCAACGGCCCCCGTGGTCCCGGTCCAGAAAAAGCTGGTCGCCGTGCTGTCATCCCGCGCGACATAGCGGGTCAGCAATCCATAGATGGCAAACATGATGGCCGAGGCCAGCGGGATCACCGCCGCCGGATCAAAGACACCCAGGCCGGGTTTCAGGATGAACAAAACTCCCACGAAACCAACGCCAATCGCAGCCCAGCGCCGCCAACCCACATGCTCGCCCAATATCGGCCCAGACAGGGCAGCAACCAGCAGCGGATAAGCGGCAAAGACGGCATGGCTTTCCACCAGCCCCAACACGGTAAAGGCCGTGACCATCACGCAAATCTCAGCGGCCAACAACAGCCCACGCAGCCCCTGCACCACGGGCTGCCGCGTTTGCGCCGCCGCCCGCACACCGCCCGCCTTGCGCGCAGCAATGGTGATGACAAAGGCAGCAAAGAACCAATACCGGATCATCACCACCATGAAGACGTTGTACTCCCCGGCCAAGTGGCGAGAGATACCATCCTGGCTCGCAAACACCACCGACACTGCGATCATCAGCGCAATGCCCAACCGCGTGTTGTTGCCTTGGCTCACCCGAAAACGCCCCGTGTCATATGCCGCTTGCGGCCAAAGCCCGGTGTTCGGGTGACGGTAAATCCCGCCTCCTCCAACCCACGCCGTACGAAGCCCGCGGCCGTATAGGTTGCGGCTGTCCCCGCGGGGACAGTATGGCGCGCCACGTCAGCCATGAGGTCCGCGCCCCACAGCTCGGGGTTCTTGGCGGGCGAAAACCCGTCCAGAAACCACGCATCAGCCTTACCGTCCCACTTCGGCAGCGTCTCGCGCGCATCCCCTTCGATCACGGTCAACGTCGCATCCTCAAAATCAGCGGACCCACCACCTGCGGCCACAAGCTGCGCCGCCAACCCCGCAACCTCTGGAAACACGGCCAACGCTTTCTCCATGGCGTCCACTTCCATCGGAAACGCCTCAAAACTGGTGAAATGCAAGCGCCCCTCAACGCCAGCAGCGCGCCATGCGGCCCACGCGGTCAAAAAGTTCAGCCCCGTGCCAAACCCCAATTCGGCCACATGAAACCCATCCCGGAACCGCGCGGGCAGGTCATTGCCGTCCAGAAACACATGCCGCGTCTCGGCCAGCCCGTTGTCGAGGGAGAAATACGGATCGTCAAAGCGCGTGGACACCGGCACTGCGCCGTCGCGCCACTCAAGCTCTGCCCGCTGGTCCTGCATCATCTGCCCCTGTAGAAGGTGTCGCGGCGACCTTGGCGAAAGGCATCTGGAATGGCAACGGCAGACATCACCGTCCGCGGCGCGGGCATCTTTGGCCTGTCCATCGCGTGGGTCCTCACCCAGCGTGGCGCGCGGGTGCAGGTGGTCGATCCGAACGGGCTCGGCGCGGGTGCGTCAGGCGGGATCGTGGGCGCACTCGCCCCGCATGTGCCGGAAAACTGGAACGCCAAAAAACAGTTCCAACTGGAAAGCCTGCTGATGGCAGAAACCTTCTGGGCCGAGGTCGAGGCCGCAAGCGGTCAGTCCCCCGGCTATGCCCACACAGGTCGCTGCCAACCCATCGCCGACGACGCGGCGCTGAAGCTCGCCCGACAACGCAGCGAAACGGCCAAAACCCTCTGGGGTGACGCCGCCACCTGGACCGTCCGGCCCATCGCAAACCCCAACTGGGCGGCGCATAGCCCGACGGGCATGGAAATTTTCGACACCCTCAGCGCCCGCATCCACCCCCGTCAAGCGTGCGCGGCCCTCGCCGCCGCACTGAAGACCCAAGGCGTCAACATCCAAAGCAAAGCGCCCGAGACCGACACCACTATCCACGCCACCGGCGTCGCAGGCCTCGAAGAGCTGAACACAAGCCACACCCGCATGGTGGGCGCCGGGATCAAGGGACAAGCCGCCCTTCTGGACTTCGCCGCACCAGACGCTCCCCAACTCTTCGCCGACACACTGCACATCATCCCGCATGCCGACGGAACGACGGCCATCGGATCGACAACGGAACGAGACTACGACAGCCCCACCGACACGGACACGCAATTGGACGACATCCTGACCCGCGCCCGCGCCGCCATCCCGGCGCTACAGGATGCACAAGTGCTGGCCCGATGGGCCGGCCTGCGCCCCCGCAGCCGCAGCCGCGCGCCAATGCTGGGACCATGGCCGGACAGGCCGGGGCACTACATTGCGAACGGAGGGTTCAAGATCGGTTTTGGCATGGCCCCAAAGATCGCCCAGACCATGGCCGACCTCATCCTCGACGGACGCGATACCATCCCGCAAGGGTTCGAGGTCGCGGCCTCGCTCTAGGCCACCGCCTCCATGCATTGCCGCCCGTCCGGGCCGCGCACCCACAACTTTCGACCCTTCCGGCAAAACGTCCCCACCTCGTGATGCATTAGGGGCGATGTCGCCCGAAACCGAAACTGCTTAAGCGGCCCCAACCCCGCCTCCGCCAACAGCATCAGATGCTGCGCCAACAGCGGGCCATGCACACCCAACCCGTCATACCCCTCAACATCGCGCGCATAGGGTTGGTCATAGTGGATGCGGTGACCATTGAAGGTCAGCGCCGAATAGCGAAACAGCAGCGTGGCATCAAAGCTGTGAGGCTGCGCGACATCCTCATCCGTTGCCCCAACGGGCGGCACCGGACGCGGCGCGTTCAGATCGGGGTCGTGACGATAGACAAGGTCCTGCCACTCGGTCACACACAGCGCCCCGTCCTGCCAAATCTCATGCCGCAATGTGACAAAGGCCAACGGCCCGGTCCGCCCCTCCTTGCGCGTTGCACTTTCGCACGACGTCACCTTCTCCGCCCTCACGCCAAGCAACAGCGGCGCATGGAACTGCAACCGCCCCCCGGCCCACATGCGGCGGGGCAATCCCATGTCGGGGATGATCCCACCCACCTTCGGATGCCCATCCCGGCCCAGCGTTTCGGGCGGCTCGGGGGACCAGAAATAGAGCTGGTGAAAGAACGGCGGCATTGGCGCACCAGCCGCAAGGTCCGGCACACGCCCCAAAGCCACCTGCATGGCGCGGGCGCGGGCGGGGTCCATCACATCGCTTTGACGAAGCGGATCATCGTTGGCACTCTGCATGGGTGCACCCTGCGCGACGGAGCCGGAAAATGGAACAACCCACTCTCTACAGCCTCGATCATCTTGTCATCACCGCGGCAGACATGGATGCCACAATCGCATTCTACACCAAGGTCCTCGGCATGGCGCATCGCGTGCTCGAAACCCCCGGCGAACGCCCGCGCCACGCGCTGTTCTTTGGCGCGCACAAGATCAATCTGCACCAGTTGGGGGCAGAGTTCGAACCCAAGGCGCGCAAAGCCGATGCGGGCACAGCCGACCTGTGCTTCCTGACCGAAACATCACTCAGGGATTGGCAGGCGCATTTGGAAGCGACAGGCACAGCGATCGAGCTGGGACCTGTCGCGCGCACCGGGGCACAATGGCCCATGCAATCGCTGTATGTCCGCGACCCTGACGGCAACCTGATCGAAATCGCCGCTCGGGCGGACTAGCGTCCGATCTCAGCGCGCAGGGATTGCATCAGCTGGGTCAACTCGCGGACATAGATCTCGCCCGTCAACTGGCCGTCATCGTCAAACTGGCTCGAACAAGCGGCCAGATGAATCTCCGGCCCCTGCAGGATGCGCGGACGGAACGGCACCATATAGCCGCGCAACACCATCTGCGCACGCTCACCCCCGGCCCGTCCGGCAGCCGCGGATATCACGGCGACGGGTTTGTCTGCCCACGGACGCCCCTCGACCCGGCTGACCCAATCCAGCGCGTTCTTCAACACACCGGGGGGGGGCCTTGTTGTATTCCGGGGTGGAGATCACAACCGCATCAGCCTCTGCGATCTGACGGGCGATCAGCTGGGCCGCCTCGGGCACCCCTTCGGACGCTTCCACATCACCATCATACAAAGGCATGTGCAGATCGGCCTCGACATAGGTGCAATCGCCAAACAATCGGGCGGCTTCGCGCACCAGCTTGGTGTTGGTGGATGCCTTGCGCAGCGACCCCGAAATGCCGAGGAGTGTTGGCGTCGTCATGATCTGTCCCTTGTATCGTTATCGCCGGTAACATGGCGCGATCACCCCATAACGCAAGAGGCCCCGGAACATCTCCGGGGCCTCTGATACTGAATTGTCGCTGGTGATTACTGCCGGTTGGGCAGGATCACGATCTCGACCCGACGGTTCTGCTGCTTGCCTTCGGGGCTCAGGTTCGTCGCGATGGGCTGGCTTTCGCCACGGCCAAAGGTTT
The DNA here is from genome assembly GCF_947504105.1 of uncultured Tateyamaria sp. Classification (GTDB taxonomy): domain Bacteria; phylum Pseudomonadota; class Alphaproteobacteria; order Rhodobacterales; family Rhodobacteraceae; genus Tateyamaria. The sequence goes on along the minus strand of NZ_CANNGP010000039.1, from coordinate 3,573 downwards.
GAACGCGGTTGAACGGCACGCCCTGGTTCAGCAACACATCGGCAACCGCATTGGCGCGGCGCTCGGAAAGCTGCTGGTTGAACGCGGCATCACCGTCGCTGTCGGTGTGGCCGACGACCTGCACGGTCGACGCCGGATAGCGCTCAAGGCTGCGCGCCAGCGCCGCCATGTCCGAATTCAGACCCGGACGCACGGTAAAGCTGTTGACGGCAAACAGGATCGCTTCGGGGAAAGATACGATCAGACGGTCGCCCGTGTTGGTGATGGTCACACCGCTGGCCAGTTCGCGCCGCAGCTCGGCCTCTTGCTGGTCAAGGTCATAACCGATGGCCCCACCGACAAGGCCGCCGACGACAGCCCCGGCAAGGGCTGTGTTGCGGTTGCCTGTTACGGCTCCGATTACAGCACCCGACGCGGCCCCGATGGCAGCACCCGTGTTGCGTTTCTGGTTGATCGGCTCGCCGCTTGGTCCAACGGTGCCCAAGGAGCCGGGATCAGTACACGCGCTCAGCGCAACAACGGCGCCCATGGCGATGACGGTGGGGAATTTAAGCATATCTATGGTCCTACTGCCTTCCAAGACGGGGCCATGTTCGGGCATGACCCTTTATGGGAATGCAAGATAGGTGCGTACGGCCCCCATAAATAGGGGGAAAATATGATAAGCAGCATCCTGCCCATCATTGTGATCAACGGGTTACCGGAAAATCAGGCCTCAACGCGGGCAGATTCATAGGCCAGCAAGGCCCGCTTGACGGGCAAACCCCAATGATAGCCCCCAAGCCCGCCGGATTTGCGCAACGCCCGGTGGCACGGGATCAGCCAGCTGACCGGGTTACGACCCACTGCCGTCCCCACGGCGCGCACCGCGCGCGGATTGCCGATGCTTTCCGCGATCTCGGAATAGGTGGTCACATGCCCGGACGGGATCTGCAGCAGCGCCTCCCACACCTTGATCTGGAACGGGGCACCGATCAGGTATAGCGGTGCTTCCTTCAACTCTGCATCCTCCGCACCAAAGGCGGCCAACACCCAAGGGCGCAGGCGCGTCGGATCTTCGACAAACACAGCCTTGGGCCAACGGCGCAAAAGGTCCTGCATCGCCAAGTCCTCGCCCATCTCGGCGGCGAAACCCAGGCCACAAATCCCCTTGTCAGTGCCCATGACAAGAGCCAGACCAAAGGGGCTGTCAAACCACCCCCAGAATATGGTCAGTCCCTCACCACCCTTGGCATAGTCTCCGGGGCTCATGGCCTCCCAGCGAAGGAACAGGTCATGCAGACGACCCGATCCGCTCAGACCCGTGGCATGGGCCGTTTCAAGAGTGGTAAAACGCTCGTTCAGCAGCGCCTTGGCATGGCCCAACGCCAGATATTGCTGAAACCGCTTGGGCGACACGCCGACCCAACGCGAGAAAACGCGTTGAAAATGCGCCGGACTCATGCCCATCTCGCCTGCCAAAGAATCAAGGCTCATTGGTTCATCCGCCCCGTCGATCAGATCGATGGCACGGCGCATGACATTGAAGTGGTAGCCGCTTTCGGCGTCATTGTGCTGTGTCTGTTCCATGCTGGGAACCTAGAGGATGCACGCGCGGCAATCGACCCGATTCCTGCGGGAAGACACGTATGTCGACTATGCGGGACACAGTTCACTTTCGTTGCAACTGTGCCAATGTCAGCTTGTCAGACCCCCGTCTTGCGAAAGAAGCAATTCTGTCAGCGTCGTCGCCTCGGGCAGGTTTTATAACCTCGGTCCCTGTCATTGATGGGCCTTCTATTGTTGTTGGTCGACCGCGAAAGTCTTATCTGTAGCGGTCCATTTTCTGATCCATTCCCATCCGCCGAGCGCATCCACAAGCGGCGAGATTTCGCTTTCGAAACGCTGCCATTTCGCAATTGCACCCGTATTGATCTTCGCCCTCACCTGCGTGACAGAGGCCGTTCGCACCACGCCTTCCCGTTTTTCCGGCTCAAGACGGGTTGGACTCCATTCCAGATCAAGGTGGTCAAGCAGGGCTTTAATTTGTGGCTCCGGTGAAGAAACAAGTGCCTCGTAGGACTGCCAGCGAAACGCGTCTCCCAATTTCATCCGGTAATCCTCTGCAGAACTGAACACTGCCCGCGTCATCTTGCCGATTGCATCAAGGGATTTTGAAAATGGATGTGCGTCGAAAAAGTTAGTCGAAAAGTTCGATAGCCCGACATCCAGAGGGTGACGCGACATGAACACGAAACTGGCGTCCGGCAACACGCGTTTGGCAAACCCCAGCTCGAAGATATTCAACGGCGTCTTGTCCACCAGAACGCGGGGCAGACCCGAAACAACCAGTTTGGAACATCGGTCAAGATATCGCTGGCCAAGTGCCTTTGCATCGTCTTCCGACAGTGTTGTGTACCAGTCCCATGCGCCCGACAGTCCGACATGACGACGATACTGATCAAGGCAATCCTTTAGCGCAGTCGTCTCTCCAATAGTGCCGACATCGGGGTGGCGTGACAGAATGCTTTCAACAAGTGTCGTGCCTGATCTCGGCATACCCACGACAAATACAACGCGTGTTACGCCGGTGGTATCCGACGCATATGTGGAATCAAAAACGGGGTAAGTTTTGATCTGACTCTCTACGTGGATATCCACTGCTTTGGCATCGTAGGTTCCGGGGCTGAGGGCCTTGGCCTTTCTCCAGTTGAAGAACGCAGCTTTGGTATTCTCCGCCTCGTCTTCGATGCGCCCAAGGGCATTGAATGCAGTTGCACGGTCAGCTGTGGTGAACTTCCGGGATTTCGTGATCTTGCGTAAGACGTTCGCACGGTGGCTATTTCTGGCAAAGGTTTTTATGCGGTTCAGATTGGCAAGGGCTTTGACCTCACTTGGGTTGAACCTCAGGGTATTCTCGAACGCGGCTTCTGCTTGGGCCTGATCGCCAACCGAAATCGCCATCGCTCCAAGCTTTCCCCAGGCAAGCGGGTTGTTTCCGATATCCTTTGCCACAAATTCAGTAAGTCTGATCGCGGTCTGATGATCCCCAAGATTCCAGTAACACGTCGCCATGTCATCCATCATCTCTGGGCTGGGCGGCAGAGTCCGCGAGATGTTCAGAAGATGTGCAAGGGCTGGTTTGTACGCGCCGTCACACAAGTATTGTGAGACAAAAGGCCGATGGTCGGAGTACGTGGTGCCACTGGCTCCATAGCGCTGCGCTTGCACCATCATAAACATCCTCGCTACATTTGTATGAGAACGGGCTATCGAAGCAATATTGAGAAAAACCTAATTGTTGCCATGCGCGACATTCGAGAACAAAAAGCGATAGAAGCCTGAGAGTGCTGGTTTGAACCTGAGACACCAATCCGAATTCTGAAGTCAGAACTCAGGTTGAATTTGATTCCAGCTAGTGCTTGACGCACGGTAGATACTCTAGCCTGCGCTCGAATCCAGGCAGGTACCCCTTGACCGAGAAGCCGCCATTCGTTCGTCCTACAGCATTTGCCATTTTGGGCTTGTCTTATGACTTCTGCATCGATCTGCGATGATTGATCCAGTGTTCTCTCGACTTTGGGGGGCATTGGT
>NZ_CANNGP010000038.1 GCF_947504105.1 uncultured Tateyamaria sp. | reverse complement strand
CTGCGTTTCATAGTCCATCCTTTCTTGGGACGGATTACTAGCACCTCAGTGGCCTGATTTCAGGGGGCTGGGTCAGTGGGCGCAAGGCTTATGGCGCGGCATTGTCGGATCAGCGCGCATGGGACTGCGCAAGGCGGCCCAAAGCTTGTAAACTCGCCTTCAACGAACACTTGTGTCGGTTCATTGCCCGGAAGCTGCGGCTGAAGCGGTCGCCGCAGCAGATTGCAGGCTGGCTGATGCGCAGGCACCCCGACGAAGAGCAAAAGCGTGCGTCTCACGAAACGATCTATCGCAGCCTGTATGTGCAGACCCGTGGGGTTCTGAAGAAAGAACTTCAGCAGTGTCTGCGCAGCCCACGTGCTATCCGACGGTCCCGGCATGCAACGCAGAAGGGCCTGAAGCTGCGCAAGATCAAGGATGCGGTGCCGATCAGTGAACGCCCACCCGAGATCGAGGATCGGGCGGTGCCTGGGCATTAGGAGAGCGATCTGATCGTCGGGGCCAATAACAGCTACATCGCCACGCTGGTCGAGCGGCACTCGCGGTTCGTGATGCTGGCCAAAATTGCCAACAAGGACACACAAAGCGTTATCACCGCCCCGATCAAGCAGGCCCGCAAATTGCCCAAAGAGCTTTACCGCTCGCTGACATGGGATCGCGGCTCAGAGATGACTGACCACGTAACGTTCACCATGGCCACGTAGATCGACGTCTACTTTTGCGACCCGCAATCACCCTGGCAATGCGGCAGCAACGAAAACACCAACCGGCTTCTCCGCCAGTACTTCCCACGCGGCCTCGACATGTCGACCCACAGTCAGGCCAAACTCAGCGCAGTCGCCAGACAGCTCAACGAGCGCCCGAGAAAGACCTTGCAATACGAAACCCCGGCTGAAAAGTTTGCCCAGTGTGTTGCGGCGATCCGTTGAATCCTCGGATGCATAGCGGACACTGTTTTAGCCCATCAGACTCGCTAGAATACGACCCGCATCGGGCTGATGCTGACTTCGCAGACTGGAACAAGTCTGTGTGACAAAACGCGCAGGCGCACCCTGTCGCACCCCCGCTGATCTGCTGCGCGCGGTTTCTATATGTGGTTCACGACCAAACACGTAACCGTTATTCCTTGAGCGGAGACCTCGCATGGACACCCTCATGCTGTCCCGAATTCAGTTCGGCGCCAACATCTCGTTTCACATCTTGTTCCCGACGATCACGATTGCACTGGGCTGGGTGCTTTTGTTCTTCAAGCTGCGCTTCAACGCAACTGGCAACGTGCGCTGGATGGACGCCTACCGGTTCTGGGTGAAGGTCTTTGCCCTATCCTTTGCCATGGGCGTCGTGTCGGGCATTACCATGTCGTTCCAGTTCGGCACCAACTGGCCTGGTTTCATGGAAACAGTTGGTAACATCGCTGGGCCGCTCCTGGCCTATGAGGTGATGACCGCCTTTTTCCTTGAGGCCGTGTTCCTTGGCATCATGCTCTTCGGCTTTTCCCGCGTGCCGGGGTGGTTGCACACACTGGCCACGTTCCTTGTGGCCTTCGGCACCACCATGTCGGCCTTCTGGATCCTTGTGTTGAACAGCTGGATGCACACGCCCCAAGGATTCGAGATGCGCGAGGGCGTGGCCCATGCCACCAGCTGGTTCGAGATCATATTCAACCCATCCATGCCTTATCGCCTGTCCCACATGCTGCTGGCGTCGGGCCTGACCGTCGCGTTCCTGATTGCCGGCTTGAGTGCGTTCCGTTGGTTGCTCGGGGACCGCAGCAAGAGCGTACATGTGACCATGAAGACGGGCGTCTATATGGGCGCATTGCTGATCCCGTTACAGATTTTCATGGGTGACATGCATGGGCTGAATACGCTTGAGCATCAGCCGCAGAAGGTTGCAGCGATGGAGGGGAACTTGGACACTCAGTCCCACGTGCCGCTGTTGCTGTTTGCCCTTCCAGATGAAGAAGCCCGCGAGAACCGCATGGAAGTGGCCATTCCCAACATGGCCTCCATCATCCTCAAGCACAAAGCTGAAGGTATGGTGCCCGGTCTGAACGACTTTGTCACCGAGGAGGGTGAGGTCATGCACCCACCTGTCGCCCCCGTTTTCTGGTCCTTCCGCATCATGGTTGGCACCGGCTTTGCCATGCTGTTCCTGAGCTGGGGTGCCGCTATCCTCATGCTGCGCAAGAGGCGCGGACCTGCGGGCGTGCCGAAGCTTATGATGCTTGCCATGGTGCCGATGGCCTTTTCCGGCTGGGTGGCGACGTTGGCAGGCTGGTACACGACCGAGATTGGCCGCCAGCCATGGCTGGTGCAGGGCGTACTGACCACCGAAATGGCCGTGGCGGATGTGCCTGCCCCGTTCGTGGGAACCACTTTGGGGGCGTATCTGACAATCTATGTCCTGTTGCTGTCCGCCTATATCGGCGTACTGTTCTTCTTGGCGCGCAAGGCGGTGGACGGTGATGTCCCGCGGCCCCGCACCCCGTTGTCTGGTCACGCGGTCACCCGCGAAATTCCTGCGGAGTAGGATAGATGGAACTTTTTGGCGATCCGGCGGTGTGGCTGCCGTTCACCTTTGCCGCCCTCATGGGCGTGTCGATCCTGATTTATGTGGTCCTTGATGGTTTCGACCTGGGCGTCGGGGTGTTGTTCCCTTTCGCGACGGATGAGGAAAAGGACATGATGGTGGCGTCCATCGGTCCGTTCTGGGATGCGAATGAGACATGGCTGGTGCTGGCCATTGGCCTTCTGCTTGTGGCCTTCCCGACGGCCCACGGCACGATCCTGACAGCGCTGTACCTGCCTGTTGCGATCATGCTGATCGGGTTGATCCTGCGCGGCGTGGCGTTTGAATTCCGGGTCAAGGCACCCACCCCGCACAAGGCCACCTGGAACTGGCTGTTCTTCATCGGCTCGTTGATGACGTCACTGAGCCAGGGCTTCATGCTGGGCAAATACGTAATGGGACTGGAAAGCACGCTGGGCACCCGGGCCTTTGCGATGATCACGGCGGTGTTCCTGACCGTGGCCTATTCCATGATCGGCGCCTGCTGGTTGATCATCAAGACCGAGGGCATCCTGCAGGGCAAGGCCGTGGACTGGGCCAAGGGCGGCATCTGGGGATTGGTCTTGGGTCTGGGGGCGGTATCGCTTGCCACGCCGCTGGTCAGCGCGCGGATTTTTGACAAGTGGTTCACATACCCTGAGATCCTGCTGCTGGCCCCTCTGCCGGTCCTGTCGGCCGTGATGGTGATGATGCTGTGGCGGTCGTTGCAGAAACTGCCGAACGCGACCGATGCGGGTTCGAAAGGGCCGTTTGCCTATGCAATCACCCTGTTCATTCTGGCCTTCAGCGGCCTCGCCTACTCATTCTACCCCTACGTGGTTCCTGAAAAGCTGACAATCTATGAAGCGGCGAGCGCGCCTGAGAGCCTGATGATCATCCTTGCTGGGGCTATTGTCGTTATTCCAATGATCGGCGGATACACGGCGCTGGCCTACTGGGTATTCAAGGGCAAGGCGTCGGAACTGCGCTACGATTAGGCTTTCTTCTGGCCAAAAATACCTCGGGGAAGGCCGATGGCCTGGAGCAAAGCCCCAGCCCCCCCTTTCGTATCTCGCGCGCCCTGTCTAGTTTGGCGTTCGGGAACGAAAGGACGCCGACATGTATGACTTCGCCGCCATGGGCGCGTGGCTGGAATTTGCGGTGCGCTGGCTGCATGTAATCACGGCGATCGCATGGATCGGATCGTCCTTCTACTTCATCGCGCTGGACCTTGGCCTGCACCGCGACCGCAACCTGAAAAGCGGGGCGGATGGCGAAGAATGGCAGGTTCATGGTGGTGGGTTCTATCACATCCAGAAATACCTGGTGGCGCCGGACAATATGCCCGATGGGCTGATCTGGCATAAGTGGCAAAGCTACTGGACGTGGATCAGCGGGTTCATCCTGCTGGTGCTGGTATATTATCTGGGTGCAGAGTTTTATCTGATCGATCCCAACGTGATGGAGCTTGCCACGTGGCAGGCGGTTGGCCTGTCGCTGGTATCGCTGGCCGCTGGTTGGCTGATCTACAACACGCTCTGCAAGGTCTTTGTGGACGCGGATCAGACCGTTCTGATGGTGGCGCTGTTTGTCGTTTTGGTGGCGATGGCGTGGTTTTACACGCAAGTCTTCACGGGGCGCGCAGCGCTGCTGCATCTGGGGGCGTTCACCGCCACGATCATGTCGGGCAACGTGTTTTTCATCATCATCCCGAACCAGAAGATCGTGGTGGCCGACCTTATAGCGGGTCGCACGCCGGATGCGATCTATGGCAAGATCGCCAAGCAGCGCTCGACCCACAACAACTACCTGACCTTGCCTGTCATCTTCCTGATGCTGAGCAATCACTACCCGTTGGCCTTTGCCAGTGAGTGGAACTGGGTGATCGCGTCGCTTGTCTTCCTGATGGGTGTCACGATCCGGCACTGGTTCAACACGCATCACGCGCGCAAGGGAAATCCGCATTGGACGTGGGGCGTGACGGTCATCTTGTTCATCCTCATCGCGTGGCTGAGCGTCGTGCCGCCGGAGAAGCAGGAGGCCGCTGTTGTTACCCGCTATGCCCAAGCCGAGGGCTTCGCGGATGTGCACAACATTGTGCTGAGCCGGTGCAGCATGTGCCACGCGGCCGAACCCGGCTGGCCCGGCCTGCTCTGGGCGCCCAAGGGGGTCGTGCTGGAAACTGAAGCTGACCTGACGCGCAATGCGCGGGCCGTGTACCTGCAATCAGGTGTCAGCCACGCCATGCCGCCGGCCAACTTGAGCTACATGGAAGATGAGGAGCGGGCGGCCATCGTGGCGTGGTATCGTGCTGCGATCGACGGGTAAGGCGGAGGTGTCCTCCGCCCCTTTTTTGTGCTGATGCTCACTGTAAGGCGGAGGTGTCCTCCGCCGCTGCCGCGGTCATCCCCCAGGCTGAGATCGTTTCCTGGCGTCCGGGCAGCACCAATGATGGAAACGCTTGCCAGCCTGCGCCGACGTTCTCCAGCCCGTTCATGACCGCGTCCGAGATCAGCAACGTCACACCTTGTGTCTTCGTCGCTGTCTCGAGCCGGGCCGCGACATTCACGGCGTCGCCCAGAACTGTGTATTCCAGCCGACCCTCATCACCGACGACACCCACAAACACTTCGCCCAGATGAACGCCGATCCCCAAACGCACGTCATTGATGTGCTCAAGGAGGTCATGGGCAAAGGCGACAGAGCAGGTGGCAGCGTCACCATGGCTGTCGTCAAAGACCACCATCGCGCCGTCGCCAACGAACTTGTCCACGATGCCACCCGTCGCATCCGCCGACTTCGAAATGCGGGCCCGGTAGCGCGCCAGAAAGGCGGACAGGTCGGGTGCGCTCATGTTTTCGGCCATGGAGGTGAAACCGCGAATATCCACAAAGAGAATAGCCATCCGCTGCTGATGGCCCTCGCGCATGGCTTCGATCCCGCGGGCTGAAAGCTGGTCATTCAGTTCGGATGGTAGAAAACGGGTCAGCTGGCCGCGCGCCTCTGCCTCGTCAATCGAGCGACGCAGCAGCGCGCGAATCCGCATCGACGCAAAGACAAGCACCATCGCCGCCAATGAGATCATGACGATACGCACAAAGTTTGGCGGCCACCCAAAAAGAAAGATCAGTCCCGCCCGTGCCTGGGCCTCGGTCGCCAGAAATGGGATGGTCAGGATGGCGGCAAATCCTGCCACCAAGACCAATGACATGCAGGCCAGAAGGGCGGGATTGAACCTCAGCGCGCCGCAGGCCAGCACGACAGGGATCAGCCAGATGGTTGGAAAGGCCGCAACAAATTGGCCCGACAGCCCCATGTTGGACAGGCTCAGCCACGAACCCAACAGGATGAACACACAGTCGATCAAGGCGGACGGCCACGCCATCCAGGCGCGAAACTGGCCTGTTCGGATCACGAAGATGATGACCAGGCCAAGGGCGAAGTAGCTCGCCATGGTCATGGCGGCATACACAAGCTGCGATTCCAAAGCCTCTGATTCCGGTAGCCCGGTGAACCAGACGGTTACGAACAGAACGACGGCGAGGGACGTTGACATAACCATGCGCAGGATGCCGATGAACCATTCGGCCTGCGCTTCGGCTTCGAAGAAAATGCGTTGCGCCTGTGGGGTCATTCCGCGGCAGGTGGGCGGCTGTTCAGCGCAAGCGTGCCTTGATCATCCAGCTCTTCAAAGTCGAAATTGTCGAGGCGATGGGCGCGTTTGCCAGCCTTCTCCGCGCTGATCTTGATATCCTCGATATCTTTCGAGGCCTGGGAAAAGTGTCGGTCTAGATTGCCAACCCGCGTGCCAAGCCGGTCCACGTCAGTCACCAGCATCGACAATTCCTTGCGGATCGCCCCCGCCTGTTCGCGCATCCGCGCATCCTTGAGGATCGCGCGCATGGTGTTCAGCGTGGCCATGCAGGTGGTTGGCGACACGATCCAAACTCGTTTGTCGAAACCTTCACGCACAAGGTCAGGGAAGTTGGCGTGCAACTCGGCATAGACCGCTTCGGACGGCAGGAACATCAATGCACCGTCCGCTGTTTCCCCTTCGATGATGTACTTGTCCGAGATATCAGCGATGTGCTTTTTCACGGCGGTTTTCATTGATGCCACGGCCTGTTTCAGTTCGTGATCGGTCTCTGCCCGCCGTAGCGCTTCGTAGGCCTCCAACGGAAACTTTGAATCGATGACAATCGGCCCAGGCGGGTTCGGAAGATGCACCATACAGTCGGCCCGCTTGCCGTTGGACAGGGTAGGCTGCCACGCATAGCTGTCCTTTGGCAGGGCTTTTCCCACGATGTCGCGCAGCTGGATCTCTCCGAACGCGCCGCGCGTCTGCTTGTTCGACAGGATGTCCTGCAGGCTGAGCACATCGCCGGACAGCTTGGTGATGTTGTCCTGCGCCTTGTCGATGGCGGCGAGGCGTTCCTGTAATTGCGTCAGGCTGGTGGTGGTCTGCTTGGAGGAGCCGTGCAGGGATTCCTTCATGCGTTCCTGCATGTCCGTCATTGCGCGCTGGCTGCGCATCGCGTTGTCCGCAAGCCGTTCCTGCATCTGCTGCTGTACCGCGCTCAACCGTTGTTCGACGGTTTGCGCCAATTGTGCTTGTCCGTTGGTGGCCGTGTCCGACACGGTTTGGATCGAGGCGCGCAAGCCCTCTTGCCCCTGCGCCAACCCCTGCACATGTTGGCCGAGATACCCCATTTGCTGGGCGAGCGGCGCTGTGGCACGGGCTGAACGACCGGCGGCCCGTAGCGCCATGATCAGAAGGATCATGATCACCAACAGGGTCGCGGCCCCGATCATGGCCACCATCACCAGCGGATCGCTGGTGTCCAATGTCGTATCGCCAATCTGGATCATGTGCGCCCAAACAATCGTTCAATGTCTGCCAGCTTCAACTCTACATAAGTGGGCCGCCCGTGATTGCACTGGCCGGAATGCGGTGTCGCTTCCATTTCGCGCAGCAGGGCGTTCATTTCTTCGGCCCGCATTCGGCGGCCTGAGCGGATCGAGCCGTGGCAGGCCACGCGGGACAGGATCGCCTCAACTTTTGCCTGAACGGATTGCGACGACCCGAGGTCCGCAAGTTCATCCAGAATGTCGTGGATCATGGCCTTGGCATCCACCTCGCCAAGGATGGCGGGCGTTTCGCGCACGGCGATGGCATCCCCGCCAAAGGCTTCGATGCCAAGGCCGAAGCGCGCCAGATCATCTGCAATTTCCAAAAGCCGCGCACAGTCTCCAGATGACAGGCTCACGATCTCGGGGATCAGCAAGGCCTGTGCGGCAACGCCGTTTTCAGCCATCTGGGTCTTTAGCTTTTCATAGACCAGACGTTCATGGGCGGCGTGCTGGTCGACAATCACCATGCCGGTCGCGGTCTGTGCCACGATATAGTTCTCATGCACTTGCCCGCGCGCGACGCCAAGGGGAAGGTCGGTTGGATCAGCCTCTGGTGCGGGCATTGGCGCAGGGTCGACCACCTGCGCGCTATAATCTTGTGCCATCTCGGCAAAGCCGGTTTCGATGGGTGCACGAGGCCCAAGACTGGGGCGGTCCATCTGGTAAACGCGGGGCTCGCTCGGCTCCGGGCGCATGGCCCCCAAGGTCGCGCCCGCCACAGTGGTCGAGGCGCGGTGACCTGAATTCGCCAGCGCGTGACGCAAGCCGGACACGATCAACCCGCGCGCGGTTCCGGGATCGCGAAAGCGCACCTCGGATTTGGCTGGGTGTACGTTGACGTCCACAAGCTGCGGATCGCAGTCGATGAACAAGGCCGCCGCCGGGTGCCGGTCACGGCTGAGGAAGTCGAAATAGGCAGCGCGCAACGCGCCTGTCAGCAGTTTGTCCTTCACGGGTCGCCCGTTAACATAGAGGAACTGGGTCACCGCCGCACCGCGGGAGTAGGTGGGCAAGGCCGCATAGCCGGTTAGGTGCAGACCGTCCCGCTCTGTATCAATCGGGATGGCATTGTCCGTGAAATCTTGACCAAGTGTGTCGCGCAAACGTCCCTTGAGTGCATCCATCACGTCACCGGTCTGTGCCTCGACCCTGAAGACGGTGCGGGGGTCGTTTGACACATCGCGCAGCTCGAACCGTACAAAAGGTTCGGCCATGGCGAGACGTTTGATAACATCCGTGATTGCCTGCGCCTCGGCCCGATCGGTGCGCAGGAATTTCAGACGCGCGGGCGTGGCAAAGAACAGATCGCGCAGGGTGATGACCGTGCCTGCGTTCAATGCTGCCGGTTTGACGGCGCTGGCCGTTCCCCCGGCGACGCTGATCTCGGCTGCGTCCTCGCCCGGCACACGACTGGTGATGGTCAGGCGGCCCACGGCGCCCAGACTTGGCAGTGCCTCGCCCCGGAAGCCGAAGGTGTGGATATTGAGCAGGTCGCTGCCGTCGATTTTAGAGGTTGCATGGCGGCTGAGGGCGAGCGTCAGGTCCGTCGCCGCAATCCCGCAGCCGTCATCTGTGACCCGGATTAGGGTCTTGCCGCCATCAGCGATATCGATCAAAATGCGTTTTGCTTCCGCGTCAATGGCATTTTCCACCAGTTCCTTGACTGCTGAGGCAGGTCGTTCCACTACTTCGCCCGCAGCGATACGATTGATCGCGGCGTCGTCCAATTGACGGATTACAGGACGTATGTTGGGGGCGTGGGTGTTCATGCCACAAGACTTAGCATGCGACCCCGCGATTCGACCATGGCCGTTTTGGCGGACGACACGTCTGCCTTACAAAAGGTGTTGGCCCGCAGAAGGGGTGGAGGAGACCTCCGCCTTACACGGTCAGATCCTTGCGAAACGCTGGGCAATCTTCGGCAGTAGGCCCTGGAAGCGCAATGGCGCGTCGGTAACGGCCAGACAAATGCAATCCTCGTGGATGTCTGCCACTGGCGTGTGATGTAGATCACTGTCAGCCACTTCGACATCGCCGCGGGCGAAATAGTCATCTTCGTCTTGGAAAGCGCCTTGCAGGACCATCGTCATCTCGATCCCGTGGTGACCATGATCGGGCATGGCAGCGCCAGCAGGTATGTAGAGAAGCCGCGCCGACGCGTCTTTGGACGTTGGCAGAATAGCCTGCTTCACACCCATGCCGACCGAACGCCACTTGATGCTGCCGATACCGCCGCCGACGTAATCCTGCAGCGGCTGCGGCAACACAGCGTCTTGAGGGTGCTGGGTGCGAATCTCGGCCGGGGCACCGCCTGCGATCAAGGCCATTGTCGCGGCGAAACTTCCTGGGGCGAGCGCCATGTCGTGCTCCGGTGCTTCCTCAAGCACAGCCCCGCCCACAGCATCGTAACTTTCCACTCGCGCGCGGCATTCGTCGCAAAGAGATACGTGCGTCGCAACCATCAGGTTGAACGCCTCTGGCAGCGTCCCGGCTGCATAGCCCATCAGGATCTCGTCCGTCAGGTGATGTGTGATCTTCTGTTCCATATCCGTCACTTCATCGCGTGGCGCAGTCTTTCCAACGCCAACCTAATCCTAGATTTGATCGTGCCCAGGGGCAGACCGGTTTGAGCGGCGATTTCACTGTGGGACAGGTCCCCGAGATACGCCTTTTGTATCAATTCCCGCTGGGCTTCCGGCAATTCTTTGATTGCCTGACCCAACTGTTCACTTTCCTGCTGCAGGGCCATCACATCGGCCTGATCAGGTTCTTCTTCGGGCCCCCATGCCAGATCTTCGGGCTCCGGGCGTCGCTGCTTGCGCAGCACATCAATCCTTCGGTTCCGAGCGATGGTGAAGATCCAGGTCGCCACCGAAGCCCGCGCGGGGTCAAACATGTGCGCTTTGTGCCAGCAGGTCGCCATGACCTCTTGCGCGCATTCTTCTGCGAGCGACGCATCCGCGCCCGACTTCATCAGGAACCCTTTGACCCGTGGGGCAAAGTGGGCGAACAGCGCGGCAAAGGCCGCCTGATCCCTGTCGTCACGAATCCGGACCATGTGGCTGACCCACTGTATCCGTTTTCCATCGCTCTCTTGCATGAGTGCCGGTCCTGTTACCGCCCTCGGAAAGACCCCGACGGCGGACTGCGCATCTGTTTCAGACGTGTCTAAACCCGCAAACATATTCCGTCTACGCGATACAAAGAACTTCGGATCAAAAATAAATGTCTGGTTTTTCTACATCCGTTTGCGCCATCCCTCCGTAAACGAAACAGACCTTGAGACGTACGGGACAAGAACGACTTATGCCATTTGAACACGCCACGACCGCACCGAAACGCATTGCCGTGATAGGGGGTGGTATTTCTGGAATGGGTGCAGCCCATACGCTTGCACCTGACCACAACGTGACCCTGTTCGAGGCGGAGCCGCGTTTGGGTGGCCATGCTCGTACGATTATGGCTGGCAAAAGGGGTGATCAGCCGGTCGATACAGGCTTTCTGGTCTTCAACTATGCCAACTACCCCAACATGGCGCGGCTGTTTGACGAGCTGGATGTGCCGGTTGTCAAATCCAACATGAGCTTTGGTGCCTCCATTGATGGAGGACGGCTGGAGTATGGCCTGGCAAGCTTGAATGCCTTGTTCGCGCAACGTCGCAATGCACTGAATCCGAAATTCCTTGGCATGGTCCGGGACATCCTTCGTTTCAACAAGAACGCCCTGCGCGTCGCGAACGAGGATCGGACACGCACTATTGCACAATTCCTGGAGGTGATGGGCACAGGCAAATGGTTCCGCAACTACTACCTGCTGCCGCTGAGTGGTGCGATCTGGTCCACGCCGGTTGAGAAGATCATGGATTTCCCGGCCCACGCCATGATCCAGTTCTTTGAAAACCACGCCCTGCTGAACCACACTGGCCAGCATCAGTGGTACACCGTTGATGGTGGGTCTGTGGAATATGTGCGCCGGATCGAAACAGCCATGCTGGGCAACGGCGTAGATGTTCGCCTTGGCGCTCCGGTGCAGTCTGTGCGCCGCACCGCAGTTGGTGCGCAGGTCAAGGCCTGGGGTGGTCAATGGGAGATGTTCGATGAGGTCGTATTTGCCACCCATTCCGACGACAGCCTGTCCCTGCTGGCTGACCCAACAACTGGTGAACAGGCGGCCTTGGGCGCGGTGACGTACCAACCCAATGATGTCGTCCTGCACCGCGATGCGGCTATCATGCCCGAGCATCGGCAGGTTTGGTCAAGCTGGGTGTATACCGAGGACAAGAACGTGCAATCGGACCGCATCGACCTGACCTATTGGATCAACTCGCTTCAACCGATCCCGATGGATGATATGCACTTCGTGACGCTGAATACCAACCGCACGATCCGCGAGGAACTGATCTATGATCAGACGGTTCTGCGGCACCCGGTCTACGATCTTGCTGCACTTGCCGCGCAGGATCAGGTGCGCGCCATGAACGGGGCCAACAACACGTGGTATTGTGGGGCGTGGATGCGCCACGGGTTCCACGAGGACGGGCTGACGGCAGGGCTTGATGTGGCCCGCGCCCTGCTGCGCGCACCGCTGATGCAGGTGGCTGCAGAATGACGGCCACGGTCGATCATATCGAAGGTGTGACCTTTCATGGGCGCAAAGGGGCCATCGAAAACGCCTTTCGCTACAGCGTGGATTACATGCTGCTGGATGCCGAGGCGGAGCTGCGCGCCCCGCGCCTGTTCGGACGCAACCGGCGCGGCCTGATGGCGCTTGATGACAAGGACCACGGGGGTGCGCCCAAGGCGGGCCGGGGTGCGCCGTGGGTGCGCGAGGTGTTGCAGGCCCACCAAGTCACGGGCGTGACCAAGATCGAACTCTTGGCCCAGCCCAAGGTGCTTGGTCACGTGTTCAACCCTGTCAGTTTCTGGCTGTGCCGCCGCGCGGATAATCAGATGATCGCCGTCATTGCTGAGGTCACAAACACCTTTGGCGACCGCCACAGCTATCTCGTGAACCATGCCGATCTGCGCCCCATTGTGCCCGAGGACCGGTTGCGCGCCACCAAGATTTTTCATGTGTCACCCTTCCAACCCATCGAAGGCGGTTACGAGTTTCGGTTTGATATTCGGGACGACCGGATTGGGGTCTGGATCAACTATTCCCGAGACGGTGAGGGCGGGCTGATTGCCACACTCACGGGACGTCGATGTGCCCTCACCAACCATGCCATTTTGCGCGCCGCCCTGCGCCGCCCGTTTGGATCACGCCGTGTGCTGGCCCTGATTCACTGGCAGGCGATAAAGCTGTGGTGGAAACGCGCAACGTATCGCGCCCGCCCCGTGCCGCCGTCCGAGGAGGTGTCACGGTGAGCAACGCGCAGCCCCAACGACTTCCGGCTTACGCCGTGTTTGCTGGGTTGCTGAGCGCGGCCGGGCTGCCGATCTATATCCATGCGCCGAAGTTTTATGTCGATGAATACGGCGTATCGCTGGCGGCGCTGGGCGCTGTTTTGTTTGGATTGCGCCTGTTCGACGTGGTGCAAGACCCGCTGTTCGGGCGGTTGTCCGAAGCGTTGCGATCGCGTCGTGGCGTTGCCGTTCTGATCGGATGCACTGTCATGGCACTGTCCATGCTGGGCCTGTTCGCTGTACCACCGCTGCTGCCGCCACTGATCTGGTTTGCCCTGATGCTGACGGGCGTCTTCTCGGCCTTCAGCTTTCTGACCATCAATTTCTATGCCCAAGGTGTGGTCAAGGCGGACCGCCTGCCCGGGCAAGGCCACTTAATGCTCGCGCGCTGGCGCGAAACCGGTGCGCTGCTGGGTGTCTGTGTTGCAGCCATCGCCCCTGTCATGCTGGGCGGGTTCATGGGTGCGCCCTTTGCCGGGTTTGCCATCGGTTTTCTGGTTCTGGCCCTTGTCGCTTTTGTGATGATGCGGGGTGAGTGGGTCAGTGATGGCCTGCCCCCATCGGTTGGGTTCAAGGCTGTTCTGGGCGATGCGCTTGCCCGCAAGTTGCTGCTGATTGCGTTGGTCAATGCGGCCCCGGTTGCAGTGAGTTCTACGCTGTTTTTGTTCTTTGTCGAAAGTCGCTTGGACGCGCCGGGATACGAAGGGGCACTGCTTCTCTTGTTTTTCCTGTGTGCAGCGTTGGCAGCGCCCGTTTGGGGCCGCTTGGCCGAGCGATATGGACCTAAGCCGGTGTTGCTGAGTGCAATGGTGCTTGCCATCCTCGCTTTTGGTTGGGCAGTCACGCTGGGGTCCGGCGATTGGGTCGCTTTCGCCATAATCTGTGCTTTGTCTGGCGCGACGCTGGGCGCGGACCTGACCGTGCTGCCTGCTGTGTTCGCCAGTCGCATGGCCCGCATAAGTCCGTCGGCTGCCGAAGGGTTCGGCCTGTGGTCGTTCGTTTCGAAATTCACCCTGGCCTTTGCCGCCATCACCCTGCTGCCTGCGCTTGAGCGGGCCGGTTTTGACAACGCGGCAGCCACCCATCCGCCCGAAGCGCTTGCGCTTCTCACACTGCTTTACGCGGCTGTGCCTTGTGGCCTCAAAGTCGTGGCGATCGCGCTGCTCGCCACGACCGATCTGAAGGAGACCTGACATGGACGGTTTGATTTTTGCCCTGATCGGGGCAGTGGCCGCGATACTGCTTGGCTGGACGCGATCGCGCTATGCCGATTTTCTGGCCCAAAGCCCGGACAACTACGATGCCGGACACGGGCTGCAATTCGATGTTCGGACGCACTTGAACGGCCCCATCATCTGCGAGGGTGTGATTTTTGGCCCGACGGGTCGGGTTTCGTCCCGCTTCGTGGGCGAGTTCGACTGCAAATGGGAAGGCAATACCGGCGTCATGGACGAGGTATTCACCTATGACGACGGATCGCGACAGGCCCGGGCATGGCGTCTGAGCATTGGAAATGACGGCAAGATACTGGCCCGGGCGGATGACGTTGTGGGCGATGGTACCGGGCAACAGGCGGGCAGTTCGGTGCAGTTGAAATACAAGTTCCGTTTGCCCGAGGCGTCCGGTGGACACGTCCTGGACACCGTTGACTGGATGTATCTGGCGCCCAACGGGACGATCGTGAACAGGTCGCAGTTCCGAAAGTACGGGATAAAGGTGGCAGAGCTGGTGGCGACGATGCGCCCGGCCAACCAAGAGATGAAAGAAGCAGCATGAACGATTTGTCCCTAAGCGGCAAACGATACTGGCTGGTGGGGGCAGGTGATGGCTTGGGTCGTGCGTTGGCGCATTGCATGAGCCGCGCAGGGGTCGAGGTGATTGTGTCGTCGCGTGGCGAGGACAAGTTGAAAGAACTGGTGGAAGACCTGCCGGGGAAGGCGTCCTACCAGACGATCGACATCGCGGACGATGACAGCGTCAGAGCGGCGGCAGAGGCTGTGGGCGACATCGACGGTTTGGTGCTGCTGGCGGGGGTTTACTGGCCCTTCTCGGCCAAGGAATGGAATGCCGAACAGGCAACGGCAATGGCAGATGTGAACTTCACCGGCTTCATGCGGGTGCTGGGTCAAGTTGTGCCCGGTTTCGTGGAAAGGGATCTAGGTCACATTGTCATCACCTCATCTCTGACAGGTTTCCGGGGGCTTCCGGGGTCGATTGGCTATACCGCGTCCAAGGCCGCAACGATGTCACTGGCCGAATGCATGTATGCCGATCTGCGCAAAACGGGCGTGCGCGTACAGGTGGCTAACCCCGGCTTTATCAAGACGCAGTTGACCGACAAGAACGATTTCAACATGCCGTTCATCATGGAAGCCGATGCCGCAGCCCGCGAGATGTTCGAGTTGATGCTGACTGACAGTTTCAAGAAGAGCTTTCCAACCCTGTTTTCGTTGCTGTTTCGCGGTTCGCAGTTTTTGCCGGATTGGCTGTATTACCGGATCTTTTCCTGATCTCTGCATACGTTCGCTGATGGTGGTTGGCTCCTTCATTTCAAGCTGAAGATCGCGCGTTTCGCCGTGCTGTTGTTCTGCTCATCTGTCGCCGAAGGCAGGTCTGTGCTACTGTTCGCGGGTGATCCTCTTCGCTTTGGCTGTCGCCGTTTTCGAAGGGGAAATTGGCAATGTCAGTATGTTTGCCGCGCTACCATTTGATACGGATCAAGGCGGCAGGTTTGCTGACTGAGCAGGATGTGCTCAGGAGGTTTGAACCATGAATCTTGAGATTGAACGCGCCATCATCGCACAGGTGGTTTTGATGGGCCACGAACTGGAGCGGGCGGAAGGTGAATTGCGCGGGTTGATTGATCGTCTGGATACGGACGAACAAGCCGAACTCGTCGCGATCATGTGGGTTGGGCGTGGTGCGTTCGAGCCGGATGATTGGGCCGAAGCCGTTGCGACGGCAGAGGCCGAGGCGACGACGCCATGTGTTGATTACCTTCTTGGCACACCGCATTTCCCTGACCATCTGGAGGCGGGGATGGAGGCGTTGGGTCTGCCACTGGGCGAAGACGAAGACGCGTTGCTGGGTAGGTAGAGACAAGAACCCGCCTTTGACTATTGGTACCACCTGCCCGGCTATGCCCTGATTGCATGCAGCCTAAGCAACGGCTTGCGCTCAGTTTTCCAATGCCGCGTTAAAAGTGGCCTTGGCCCTTCCCCATACTCCAGTGTCGCGGTTGGCGAGTGTCAGAAGGCTTGGCAAAAGCTGATCTGCATAGTCTTCGCTGCTTTCCACCGGCAGCATCGACGGCAAATTGTCGATGGCCGTGACATCAAGCGGTGGCGCATCATGCACGCGCAGCGCAGGGGCATCCCAGGCGGTTGTCTGGTCGTTAACCTTGATTGGGGAAAAGTCGCTGTCCGGGTCACAGGCTATATCTCCGATCACGCTGAGTTTGCGAAGCTTGTGTGGTGTCACCGCGGGGATAAATATGGGCGTGCCGGGGCGTGCAAGAATGCAATTGAAGAAGATATCGTGTGCCAACACTTCAGGGAAGGGGCCGCCATGCGCGGTTTCCGCCATGTCCCAGCGGGTGGTGGGCACGCCCATGACCGTGCACAGGTCTGCGGCGCCAGTGCCGACGCGCCCCAACGCGCCGATGATCAGGGCCGTGGGGCGGTGCGTGCCGGTCGAAACAAGGTCCGATTGCAATTCTGCCAGCAGGTGGTTCGAGCTTGCATAGGATGTGACCGGACCTGAGATTTGACCCTTTTGCTGCGCGATCCAGCACTTAAGTGCGACTGCAGCGCCCGCGTACCCTGCCCAGTAGCCAAAGGCGGCGACACGTTTTCCGGCTTCGTCCACAAGGTATTCAAGATCATAGAGTGTGCCGCCCCCTGCTTTGAAACGTTGCAGCAGAATCCGGCCTGCCGGTTGCCCCTTGTAGGCGTGACCGAACATGATGTGCTGGTGCGGCAGTGATGTAGCGTCGTCTGGCAACTCCTTGAGGCCGAAGATGATCGCGTCCGTCGGTGCTGTCGGCCACGCGTTCTGGGGGACAATGGTTGCACCCACAATGGCATAGCGGTCGATCGGGATGCATCGGGTTTGGCTGTCTTCGACCGTGACCTTGATCCCGGCAGTGATCAACTTGGCCGCACCTTCGGGGGTCAGGCCGACGCGGTCCTCGTTTTCACGCTGTTCAGCACGGACCCAGAGGTGGGTCATCGCATCATGCCCTTGGCGCGGATCGTTTTGACGCTGTCGCGCGCATCCATCGTCTCCATGAAGGCGCGGATTTTCGGGAAGGGGGCCAGGTCAACATCGTCGCCCGGCAACCATGAGCAGACCATGAACAGATAAGCGTCTGCGATGGTCATCTGATCCCCCAGTATGAAGGGGCCGCTCAGGCATTCGTCTTCGACGAACTGCGCCGAGCCGGTCATGGTTTGCGGAACCTTGGCGGTCATGTCCTGCCAGCTGCTGTCCTGATCCGCCCAGCGGTGGCCGCGCATCTTATGGGCGTGGTTCACATGCATGGTCGAGGCGAGGTAGTACATGACGCTACGCGCCTTGGCCGCTTCGATAGGGTCGGCAGGCATGAGCGCGGGTGCACGTGCTGCGATGTAGTCTAGCAGGGCGCCAGTTTCCGTAAGGATTGTCCCATCCACGTCGAGCGCGGGAACCCGGCCCTTGGGATTGACCTTGGTGTAGTCTGCGGATTGTTGATCACCCGCTGCAAAGTCAAGTTTGTGGGTGTCGTAGGCAAGCCCTGCCTCTTCCAGTGCGATGGCGACGGCAATCGAGATTGTGCCAGTGGCGTAGTAGAGTTTCATAAGCTGCTCCTCGGACGTGCGATTGATTGTTCGACTTTACACATGCGTTTGCGCGTGATGCCGATCAGGGCGTTCCAGATGCGGGACGGCGTTGAACATCACAGGCGACCATGTGCCTCCGATGGGGTGCAGCCGATGCATCGAGGTGTTCATGATCGCAAGGGCGACATTGGCCATGGCCGAGACTTCAAGTCCCAGATGGAGCCGCATCGTCATTGCGATCAGTCCGCCCGAGGTGACGACGAGTGCCGGGCCGTCACCCTCGCCGATCTCGGTCAGAGCATCCTTGATGCGTTTTTCGAATTGCGAGAAACGCTCCGGTACGTTTTCAAGCTTGTCGTCCTGCCAATGGGCCAGAACTTTGGGAAAGTGGTGTACGAACTCTGACGGCTCGGTCGGGGCGGCGATGCCGTGTTCGGTTTCCAGCGCTTGCGCCATCGTGAAGTATTCCAGCTCGTTCAGCCGCGCATCTTCGGTTGCCTTCATGCCCGTTTCCATGCCGTTTGCCGTTTCGCGGTGCCGTCGGAGCGTGCCGGTATAGAGCCGCGTGTGGTGCTGATGCGTTACGCGCATGTGGTCGCCCAGCCACGCGGCCTGTTGGTGGCCAAGGTCGGAAAGCTGGTCGTAACTGGCTTCGTCCTTGGCATGTGTGTTGGCTTGGCCGTGGCGGATCAATGTGATGTGGGACATGGGAGCCTGCTGAGTATTTCGTCTTGTTCTAGGCGAGCGGTGTGTATGTGGAAAGTGCGGGTGCCTTCGGCGTTGGTTTATTTTGTGAAATGAAGATGGATCAGGCGCGTTTGATGCGCCCCACGAACGCAGGCAGCAGGATCGTGAGCAACAGCAGGCGGGCCACGTGGGCGGCAGCGACAAAGCCGGGATTTGCACCCAGCACAACACCCATTGCGATCATGGTTTCAAGGCCGCCCGGCGCAAAGGCAATCAGGACGTGGGTGGGGTCAAAGTCGAGCGCATAGACCACCGGCAGGGCTGCAACCATTGCTATGAAGATCGTCAGCGACGTGACCGTGAGCCCGGCCAAAAGCGAAGTCGCAAGGGCTGCGCGGGTGATACCGTCGAACCGGGCGCCGATCAACGTACCCACGGTCATCAGCCCGGCATAGCTGAGCCATGGTGCCATGACGCCCGGTGTGACTTCGGTCGCGTGGCCAAGGCTGGATGTGATCATGCCGCCAATCAACAGGGGGGCGGGCAGGCCGATCTTGTCGAGGGCATACCCGAGCGTGAGGCCACCCATAAGGAGCGCGGCAAGGTCGAGCCAGGCCAGCGGCAGGCCATTTGGCAGCACCTGCCCCGTCAGTTCAAAGCCGAAGGCGAGCGCGATGGCTGGCACTGTGAGCGTCAAGGCGAGCAGCCGGACCGACTGGATCACCACGATGCGGGTGGTATCAAGATGGAGCCCCGCCGAGAGCCCGACGACAAAGCTGAGATGACCGGGGGCGGATGCAAGATAGGCGCTGCGACGGTCCAGACCGAACCCATGGTGCAAGAGACGCCCGCAGAACAAAATTGTCGTCCAGAGCATCACTCCAAGTACTGCGAAGGCAAGGGGCCATCGCAACATGGCGTCTGTTGCGCTGCTGTCGACTCCGCTGCCGATGCTCACGCCAACAAGCAAGAAGACAAGGTTGCGTACGGTGTCGTCAATCCCAGTGCGCAACCCGGCGAGGGCAGCAA
The DNA here is from genome assembly GCF_947504105.1 of uncultured Tateyamaria sp. GTDB lineage: Bacteria > Pseudomonadota > Alphaproteobacteria > Rhodobacterales > Rhodobacteraceae > Tateyamaria. Next base: position 22,523 of record NZ_CANNGP010000038.1, on the reverse strand, counting down.
GGCTGACGACAAGCGCGGGACCCGTCAGCACCGCGATGGGAGCACCTATCATCTCAGCCAGGGCTGCCCCGATACCGCCCACGATCAGGGTTTGAGCCGTGATGCGCAAACTGTCGGGGGTGGGGCGTGAAAGCATGCGCAATCGCTACCCGTGTTGCCGGGGATGGGCAATGGTTGCGGATCGGAAACCTGCGTGGCGCAAAACCGGGGCTTGGTGTCGGGAATAGGAGTCCTATGCGCGTGACTTGCGCGCTACATAATATCAGACGGTAGGGAGACGTGCGCGATGACGGACAAGGTGACATTCACGCTGGATGGGCAAGAAGTGCAGGCTGAGGCTGGCATGACCATTTGGGAGGTTGCCAATGGGCGTGGTCTGGTGATCCCGCATCTGTGCCACAAACCTGCGCCCGGCTATCGCCCGGATGGGAACTGTCGGGCGTGCATGGTCGAGATCGAAGGTGAGCGTGTTCTTGCTGCCTCGTGCATCCGCGAACCGGCGGACGGGATGGTTGTCACGACCAATTCCGCGCGGGCCGAGAATGCGCGGAAGATGGTGGTCGAGATGCTGGTGGCGGATCAGCCCGAGCGCGATGTCGCCCACGACAAGTCCGCGCATCTTTGGGACATGGCCGAAATGAATGGCGTGTCCGAGAGCCGCTTTCCTAAGCTGGAAGAGGGGCGGATTCCGCTGCTTGACGACAGCCACGTGGCGATGTCCGTGAATTTGGATGCCTGCATTCAATGCGGCCTCTGTGTCCGTGCCTGCCGCGAGGTACAGGTCAATGATGTGATCGGCATGGCGGGGCGCGGCCACGATACTTATCCGACCTTCGACTTTGCCGACCCGATGGGCGAGAGCACCTGTGTCGCCTGTGGCGAGTGTGTACAGGCCTGTCCGACGGGGGCGCTGATGCCCTCGACCGTCGTGGACGATGCGCAGGTTGGTGACAGCGCCGATTATGATGATGAGGTCGAAAGCATTTGCCCGTTCTGCGGTGTGGGATGTCAGATCTCGCTGAAAGTGAAGGATGGTAAGGTCAAATATGTCGAGGGCATCAATGGTCCCGCGAATGAGGGTCGGCTGTGTGTGAAGGGCCGGTTCGGCTTTGACTACATCCACCACGATCATCGTCTGACCAAACCGCTGATCCGCCGCGAGGATGCACCCGCGAAGGGGTTGAACGTCGACCCGGGCAACTGGTCGACCCATTTCCGCGAAGCGTCTTGGGAAGAAGCGCTGGATTTCGCCGCAAATGGCTTGAAGGGTCGTGGGCGTGAAGTGGCTGGTTTTGGATCGGCCAAGTGCACGAATGAAGAGGCATACCTGTTCCAGAAGATGATCCGGCAGGGCTTTGGTCACAACAACGTGGACCACTGCACGCGGTTGTGCCACGCGTCGTCCGTTGCGGCGCTGATGGAGAATGTGGGTTCGGGCGCAGTGACCGCGACCTTCAACGAGATCGAGAATGCGGATGTGGCGATTGCCATCGGCTGCAACCCGATCGAGAACCACCCTGTCGCGGCCACCTATTTCAAGCAGTTTACCAAACGGGGCGGCAAGCTGATCGTCATGGACCCGCGCGGGCAGGCGTTGAAGCGCTTTGCCAGTCACATGCTGCAGTTCCGGCCCGGCGCGGATGTGTCGATGCTGAACGCGATCATGCATGTGATTGTCGAAGAGGGTCTTTATGACCAGCAGTACATCGACGCTTACACCGAGAATTGGGAGGCGGAGAAAGACCATCTGGCAGGCTTTACACCCGAGAAGATGGCTGAGATTTGCGGGATCGAAGCGGATGTGCTGCGCGATGTGGCGCGGACCTTTGCCGGGGCGAAGTCGGCGATGATTTTCTGGGGCATGGGCGTGTCTCAGCACATCCATGGGACGGATAACTCGCGTTGCCTGATCTCGCTGGCGCTGATGACGGGGCAGGTGGGACGCCCCGGTGCCGGGCTGCATCCGCTGCGGGGGCAGAACAATGTGCAGGGCGCGTCGGATGCAGGCCTGATCCCGATGTTCCTACCGGACTATCAGACCGTGACGGATGATGGCGTGCGTTCGGCCTTTACCGATGTGTGGGGTTCAGGTGATTTCTCCAATGAGAAAGGCCTGACGGTGACCGAGATCATGGATGCGGTCCACGCGGATGAGATCAAGGCGATGTATGTTCTGGGTGAGAATCCGGCCATGTCCGACCCGGATGTGGAGCATGCACGGGATGCGCTGGCCAAACTGGACCACCTTGTAGTGCAGGATATTTTCATCACTGAAACCGCCAACTATGCCGACGTGATCTTGCCAGCGAGTGCCTTTGCCGAGAAGACTGGCACGGTCACCAACACCAACCGTCAGGTGCAGATGGGGCGCCCTGCCGTGCCGCCACCGGGCGACGCCAAAGAAGATTGGTGGATCGAGGTGGAGTTGGCTAAGCGGTTGGGCCTGGGCTGGACCTATGACAGCCCGGCGGACGTGTTTGCCGAGATGAAGCTGAACATGAAGTCGCTGGATAATATCACGTGGGAGCGACTTGAGGGGCAGAACGCAGTCACTTACCCGTCGCTGTCGCCGGAGGATCCGGGCCAGGCCATTGTGTTTGGTGATGGCTTCCCTCGCCCCGATGGGCGCGCACGGTTTACGCCTGCTGCGGTGATCCCGCCGGATGATGTGCCGGATGCTGACTATCCCATGATCCTGACCACCGGACGGCAATTGGAGCATTGGCATACCGGGTCGATGACCCGCCGTGCGACCGTGCTGGACGCTGTGGAGCCGGAGGCCAACTGCTCGCTTCACCCGTCGACCTTGCGCAAGCTGGGGGTGGTCCCAGGTGACATGGTGCGGCTGACCACCAAACGCGGGTCGATCGATATCATGGCGCGCGAAGATCGGGCCGTTTCGCCTGATATGGTGTTCGTGCCCTTCGCCTATGTTGAAGCCGCCGCCAACATCCTGACGAACCCTGCGGTGGACCCATATGGCAAGATCCCGGAGTTCAAGTTCTCGGCCGTGCGGGTTGAATCAGTGACCGGGGCCGTGGCCGCGGAATAGTCTGACCATCCGTTCTAGAGAAGAAAATCGCTCCTTGGATATGGTCTGGCGGGCTTTTCATTACTTCGATCTTCTAGATGCACAACGCTCCGGTGGGGACCAGTTCGAAGCCGGTGATTTCGAATTCATACATGTCAGAGCGGTCTGGCTTTTCGGCGCGCGCGATCAGCTTGCCCGCATCATTGGTGTAGACCGCATGAGCCGTATGCAAGGCGCGATAACAGTGGGTTCCATCTGGGTAATAGTATTTGATCATTGATCAGCCTTTCGTTTGATTATGTGGAACGTAGACGGGGCCGGTGTCACGTCTTGGCAACAGGCGGCAACCTGCAGCTGACAAGGACAAGAGACCATGATCGATCCGAATCGTTTTCTTGACGACCTGCATGCTCTGCGCCGGTTCGGGGCGGCGGGTGTCGGCAAAGGTGTGGTGCGCCCTGCCTATTCTGAGGCGGACATGGCCGCCCGGGATTGGTTGGCATCGCGTATGGCCGAGGCTGGTTTGACGCCGCGCTTTGATGCGATGGGGAACTTGTTTGGATTGGCAGAGGGGCCGTCGTTGCTGCTTGGGTCGCATTCCGACAGTCAACCGCAAGGCGGGTGGTTGGACGGCGCGCTGGGTGTCGTCGCAGCATTGGAGGTGGCACGGGTAAGCACTGGGTCCGGTGGCCCTGCCGTTTCGGTTGTATCCTTTCAGGATGAAGAGGGCCGGTATGGTGTTACGACTGGATCCAACGTGTGGTCCGGCGGCTTGTTCCAAGCCGATGCGGACGCGCTGACGGATCACGACGGAGTGCCGCTTGGGCAGGCGCGGCAGGTTGTCGGAGATCGCGCAGGCGCGCCTGTTGATCCGGCGCAGTTCACCGGCTTCGTCGAATTGCATATCGAGCAGGGCGCGACGCTGGACACCGCAGGCGAGCAGATAGGTGTCGTCACCGATATCGTCGGCATTCGGGATCGGGTGATCACACTGACCGGACAGCAGAACCATGCGGGAACCACGGCCATGGCTCTGCGGCGGGATGCGTTTCAGGGGCTGGTTGCTTTTTCCAGTCGGTTGAACGAGCGGTTGCGAAATGTGGTCACGCCGCAATCCGTTTGGACTATTGGGCATGTGGCGCTCAGCCCCAATGCGTCGTCCATCGTGCCGGGCCAGGTGCGCTTTTCCATGCAATGGCGGGATGCGGATGTGGCCCGGTTGGCACGGATGGAGGCGGTGATCGAGGAAACGCTGTCCAAGGTCGCAGCGGAACTGGACCTTGGTGTCGAGAAAGGGCCGCTTCTGGGATTGGAGCCCGTGGCGATGGATGTTGATCTGTGCGCGCAGCTTGAAGCAGGTGCCGAGATGGTGGCACCGGGCAAATGGCGGCAGATGCTGTCCGGTGCCTTGCATGACGCGACAAATGTGGCCCGGTGTATGCCGGTTGCGATGCTGTTCGTGCCTTCAATCGGTGGCATCAGCCATGCGTTCGAGGAAAATACGGATGAGGCCGATCTTGTGGCGGGCCTGCACGTGTTGGCCCATGCTGCCGGGCTTTAGGCCGCGCGGGCGTAGCCGCGTTTGAGGGCCCGTTGCCTGTAACGGTCGGCGGCTGTGGATGCGGCGCGCAGATCGCTGTGGCAGGTTACACGCTGGCAGGGCTTGCCGCCGATCAGCCCCCACTCGATGACAACGGACGCTTCGGCAAACAGGTTCAGTGTGATCTCAACCCGATAAAACCGGCTGTGACTGGAACGGTAGAGGAGTGCTTCAATCATGTTTCGATTCTGCCACGGGTTGAATCGTCATGTCCACTGTACATCGCCCAAAAAGATGTAACCGGCGCCATAGATGGTTTTGATTAGGCGTGGGTTCTTTGGGTCTTCGCGCAGCTTGGTGCGCAGGCGACTGATGCGTACATCCATGGCACGATCAAAGCTGTCACCGGCACCACCGCCCAGGCTTTCCTGCATCTGTGCCCGGCTGATCAACCGTTTGGGCGCATCAAGGAAAAGTCGTAGCACCTCGCCCTCAGCATGGGAAAACGGGGTTTCCTGCCCGGAATCGTCGGTCAGTGTGTAGCTGTCAAAAGAGGCCTCCCATCCATTGAAGCGGGCGATCTGCCCGGTTTGGGTTGCTGCCTTGGGCGTGCGTAGTCGGACGCGGATACGAGCTACCACCTCGGCCGGATCGAAAGGTTTGATGATGTAGTCGTCGGCCCCAAGCTCCAATCCGGTCACACGGTCTTGCACCTGCGCGCGGCCGGAAATGATGATGACGGCGGCCCCTTGCTCAAGCGCCAGTTTGTGCACGAGGGCAAGGCCGTCGGTATCCGGCAGTCCCAGGTCAACGAGGCAGACGTCGGGTTTGTGAGATTTCAGCGCCGCCTCGAACGCTGCCGCGCGGGAAAAGGACAGGGTGCGAAACCCTGCCTCTTCCAGCGCATCGGACAGGATGGTGCGGATTGCCGGTTCGTCGTCAAGGATGGTGACAAGCGGTTTGGTCATGCGGCATCTGCCCGAAGAAGGGCGGCAAGGTCGGACGCCTCAAACGGTTTGCGCAGGACTGGAGCGGCACGAATGGCACTCTGGTACGTGGTATCGCCGGGGGGCAACGATGTCATCAGGATCACGGGCAGGGTACCGTTCAGTTGAGTGGCAAGGTCAATACCCGTACGGGCGCCGGACCCAAGATTGATGTCCGACAGCACAAGGCCGATATCGGGCAGGTCGGCGGTGAGAGCGATGGCCTCGTCCACACCTGCAGCTTCGATCACTGCATGGCCCATGGTCATCAGCAGATCACGGTAGTGCTGACGCAGGTCAGGGTCATCCTCAACCAGCAGAACAAGCGCACCGGCCAATTGCGGTGCCGGGCGCAGGGGCAGGCGCAACCGAACCTGTGCGCCGATGTCTCCGTTGTCCAGTTTCAGATCACCACCTGCGCGTTTGGTCATGTCGTACACCATGGGCAGACCCATGCCCGACCCTTCGGACCCCTTGGTGGTAAAGAACGGATCGAACCCATGCTCCAGCGCGTCATTCGAAAATCCGGGGCCGGTGTCGGCGACCGTGAATTCGATCCATGTGTCGTGGACTGGACGCGCTGACAAGGTTATTTCCCCCGTTGTGCCGCAGGCGTCGCGGGCATTCAGAATAAGGTTCAGCAGGCTGTCCTTGACCAACCCAGGGTCCAGCATGTGTGGCCCGGTTACGGTGGTGTAGGTGCTGAGTGTGAGGTCGGGTGGCAGGGTTGATTGCGCCATGGTGGTCACGTCGCTGAGTAGCGTTTCAATGTCTGTGGCCGCAGGACGCATGGCGCGGCCTGCTGTCATGTCGGCAATGGCGTTCAGCAGCTCACCGCCGCGGCGGGTGGCGGACAGCGTGCCGTCGATCAGGTTCTGTGCGCCGTGGGGGAGGTCGCCCATACGAGCCAGCTTGGCTTGCAGGCCCAGGATTATGGTCAGCAGGTTGGAAAAGTCATGCGCCATACCCGATGTCATCTGCGCAGCCAATGTGCGACGGCGGTTCTGTTGCAGAGCGACACGGGCCTGCGTCTCTTCGGTAATGTCCATGGACAGGATATAAACACCGCCTGACTCTTCCGGTGTGAATGCCACGCGGATACGTCTGGCGCTCGCTTCATCGGTGAATTCAAAGACGGATGCCTCACCTCTGTAGGCGCGGGTAAGGTTGGACGCGATGCGACCATAGGCAAAGGTGCCGAGCGCGTCCGAGATGTGTTGCCCGACGATATCAGACGGGCGGCTTGGAATGACTGTACTAAGCCGTCTGTTGGAGTAGGTGTAATGACCACTGGCATCTACAAGCGCGATGTGGGCTGGCATCATCTCGGTTGTCAGGCGCGTGCGGGCCTCGGTCTCTGTCAATTGGCGCTTAGCTTCTTCCAGCGCGGCCACGGTCGCGGCCAGTTGGCGGTTCGTGGCACTCAGGGCTTCGGTATGTTGCAGAACTTGATCTGAAAGCTCTGTGGCGCGGGCGCGCAACAATGCCTCCTGTGCCTTGATATGCGAAATGTCGGTATAGACAGTGACCCAACCGCCTTGCGGCAGGGGTGACCCTTCGACACTGATGGTACGGCCATTGGCACGGGTGCGTTCCATGTAATGCGGCTCGAAGGCAAGCGCCTGATCCACACGTTCCTGCACAAAGCTGTCCAGATCATCAACCGGGCCATATTCGCCGCGCTTGGCCAGATGCGTGATGGTTTCGCGAAAGGTTGAGCCGGGAGTGACGAGTGCGTCGGGCAGATCAAACATCTGCTGGAACGGCGCGTTGCAGACCGCAAGCCGCAAATCCTGATCATAGATCGTCAGCGCCTGCGCGATCAGGTTCAGGCCAGAGGCCGTGAGTGATGCCATGTGATCCTGTGACATGGCCCATGGCTAGCATTGGATTTGGCAAGCGTACAACGGGTCCGCGCTGTTGAACGTCAGATAAGCCTAATCTTCGTGTCACGGGTCACCGAATTTGTCGGGATTTCACAGTGTATGCGACACGCCGCGTGGATCAGGAAAGCCTCCATTATGCCTATTGCAGGCTACAACACCCGGTGTTTCCGTCACTGTCAAAGCAGTGAAAGCCATATGTGGCGTCACTCATGCTGTCATGACATCGGCCTGGCACGATGTTGGAACTAACTTTGTTTTGTGCGCGTAACCAAACAAGCCGGGCGCCGGTTTCGCGGATATCAACATTGTTTGTATTGGGCGATTCACCGTCAAGAGCATGTGTCGCTTTTCCCTGAGGTGTGGATACCGTAACTCCATTCTCTGTCCGACGAAGTGACCAAAAAGGCTCTGCTCCAAAACACTGCAACGATGCGGGCAGACCCGCCGGATCCAAAACGTCCTGCATACGCTCAAGAAAACGACCCGAGACCCACCCGGTCTGTCCATCGACATTTACCATTGCCCAGTCGCCCTTAAAACTGAAATCGATGACCTCGATATCTGACGTGCTGTTCGGTATCGACCCTATCACCTCAGCCGCGACATCGGGACGTGTTCGGACATTCAAGACGTCATCTGTTGTAACATCGACGACCTGATACAGCGCAGGCAGCAGAGGCGGTACGTCGTCAGCCTGAGCGATAAAAGGTGCAAACAACAGGGCGACGATCAAACGATACATGTATTTTCCAACGAGGTTTTGCCTTGTATAGAAGGACGCCCATCCACGCGCGAGAGCAGTTGCTCAGGACGATAACGGCACAATAATGGCCCATCAACACAACGGCCTCTGTGATCCGTGCCACGGCTGAAATCTGCCAGCTGCCCCTCGCTCGACTTGGATGATCGTCGGCAACTTGCGCAAAGCTGCCATCAGTTCAGGTCAGTGTGACACCTTGGGCATGGTGCTCTGACGCAGCTGTTCGCCCGGGCCTTGGATTTTGCAGATATCCGAAAAACGATGCGTGACGGATCACATGTGCCCTCTGTTACAATTCGTAAGGTTTGGGAAAACATCAGGAAAAAGTTGACGCGCAGCGTATGGACGACATCCTTAGACGCAGCAAGAATCGTCTGAGCGATCATGCGCACCGCTTTGGGAGAGGGGGTGCGCTGGGGAGGAATATACGTGGTCAAGTCGTCCGAGGGCGCAAGCGGGCTGAAATCCGTACCTGCGCTGCTACACCGGAATGCCAAGGAATTCGGATCGGCCCTAGCCTATCGCGAGAAAGAGTTCGGGATATGGCAGAGCTGGACCTGGTCGGAAACGTTGGAAGAGGTCGAAGCGCTGGCGCTCGGGCTGATTGATTTGGGCGTGCAACCCGGCGACCATATCGCCGTCATCGGGCGCAACCGTCCGTACTTGTACTGGTCCATGATGTCCGCGCAGATGGCAGGCGCGATCCCAGTACCGCTTTATCAGGACGCCGCAGCCGACGAGATGGCCTATACCCTCGACCATTCCGGTGCGCGGTTCGTGATCGCAGGCGATCAGGAGCAGGTCGACAAGGTGATCGAGGTGCAGGGCCAACTGCCCGAATTCGAGCAGATGATTTACCTCGATCCGCGAGGTTTGCGGAAATACGATCATTCCAAGCTGCATCAGTATAGCCATGTGCAGGATGCTGGCCGGGCCAAGCGGGATGAGCTGACGCCGGAAATGGCCAAACGGATCGCGGTTCTGGACTACGACAGCACGTGCGTAATGCTTTATACCTCTGGAACGACGGGAAAACCCAAGGGCGTCGTGCTGTCCAACCGAAACGTGATCGAGACATCGAAATCGTCGTCCGAATTTGATGGATTGCGCCAAACCGACGACATCCTCGCCTATCTGCCGATGGCATGGGTCGGTGATTTCATCTTTTCCGTGGGGCAGGCGCTGTGGTCGGGCTTCTGCACGAATTGCCCTGAGAGTGCTGACACGATGCATGTGGACCTGCGCGAAATCGGGCCAACCTACTATTTCGCCCCGCCGCGTGTGTTCGAGACGCAACTGACTAACGTGATGATCCGGATGGAGGATGCTGGCGCGTTCAAGCAGCGGATGTTCCACTACTTCATGGCGCACGCCCGCAAGGTTGGTCCCGCCATTCTGGATGGCAAGCCCGTGGGGTTCATGGACCGGATCAAATACGGGTTGGGTGAGTTGATGGTCTATGGGCCACTCAAGAACACGCTTGGCTTTTCGCGTGTGCGCGTTGGCTATACGGCGGGCGAGGCGATTGGCCCAGAAATCTTTGATTTCTATCGCTCTTTAGGAATTAACCTGAAGCAGCTTTATGGTCAGACCGAAGCGACCGTATTCATCACCGCCCAGCCAGATGGCGAGGTGCGCAGCGACACGGTGGGTGTGCAATGCCCCGGCGTGGAGCTGAAGATAGAGCCCAATGGCGAGGTGTTCTATCGCTCGCCCGGCGTGTTCGTGGAGTATTACAAGAACGCGGAAAGCACTGCCGATACCAAGGATGCCGAAGGTTGGGTGGCCACTGGCGACGCTGGTTTCATTGAAGAAGACACCGGTCATCTGCGCATTATCGACCGAGCCAAGGATGTGGGTCAGATGGCGTCAGGCGCGCTGTTCGCGCCCAAGTATGTCGAGAACAAGCTCAAGTTCTTCCCCAACATCCTCGAGGCCGTGGTCTTTGGCGATGCACGCGAGGAATGTACGGCTTTCATCAACATTGACCTGACGGCGGTTGGCAACTGGGCCGAGCGGAACAACATCGCCTATGCGTCTTATCAAGAGCTGGCGGGGCATCCGCAGGTTCTTGCGACCATCCAGGCGCATGTTGAGGATGTGAACCAATCCGTGGCCGAAGACGAGATGCTGTCTGGCTGCCAAGTGCATCGCTTCATTGTGTTGCATAAAGAACTTGACGCTGATGACGGTGAGTTGACCCGCACGCGTAAGGTTCGCAGACGCATCATTGAGGAGAAATACGCCGACATCATCGCGGCGCTCTATGACGGATCGGTGCTGGTGTCGACGACAACCGAGGTAACCTACGAGGACGGGCGCAAGGGTTCGATTTCAGCGACGCTCGAGATCCGGTCGGCGGCCACATCCGCCGTTGCGCAGAAGATGGCGGCGGAGTGAGGATGCTGGAACGACGCTCGGCTGCGCCATCGCCCCGCCCACCATCCCGTTGCGGAGGATTGCAGAGGGTGATTGCACCTCGGCTCTCTGGCAGGGAAGTCTTTGGAATATGGACGGACCTGATGTCAGTCTTCGAACACGTGCCGCACGGCACAGACGAGGCGGTTGTCGCCAGTGAAATGTCCGATGTTCCGTCGCATGACCTTGCGCGTTTCCGCAGCGCTCAGCCCCTTTCGACGGAAATCGAATGCGAGTTTCAGCAGGTAGCGGCGTTCAAGTGCGTCAAACATTGGGAACCCTCCGAAATGTGTCCCGAGCTTGCACATAAATTGGTTAACATCCCGCTTAGCGCGCGGACGATGGAGATGATGCATGCTTGATCAGACCGAAGGCTACACCACCGCCGATGGCCGCAAGATCGGCGGCGTAGTTATGGAAATGAAGAACATCACCCTGCGCTTTGGTGGGGTTGAGGCGATCAAGGATATTTCGTTTGACATCCGCGAAGGCGAAATTCGCGCCATCATCGGGCCCAACGGTGCTGGTAAGTCGTCGATGCTGAATGTCATCTCTGGTTTTTATATCCCCCAAGAGGGGCAGGTGTATTACAAGGGCGCCCCACGGCCACAGATGAAACCGTTTGAAGTGGCCCGTCAGGGGATTGCACGGACGTTTCAGAACATTGCCCTTTTTGAGGGTATGTCCGTGCTTGATAACGTCATGACCGGGCGTTTGACCCATATGAAGACGGGTCTGTTTGGGCAGGCCATATGGCGGGGGAAAGCCGAGGCCGAGGAGACGGCCAACCGCGAAATCGCTGAGAAAATTATCGATTTCCTTGAAATTCAAGCCATCCGCAAGACGCCTGTGGCACGGCTGCCCTACGGACTGAAGAAACGGGTGGAACTGGCCCGGGCGTTGGCGGCTGAGCCGTCACTCTTGCTGCTGGATGAGCCCATGGCGGGCATGAACGTTGAAGAGAAGGAGGACATGAGCCGCTTCATCCTCGACATGAATGATGAGTTTGGGACCACCATCGCGCTGATCGAACACGACATGGGTGTTGTCATGGACCTGTCCGACAGGGTGGTCGTGATGGACTATGGAAAGAAGATCGGCGATGGCACGCCAGACGATGTGCGCAACAACCAGGATGTGATCGACGCCTATCTTGGGGTGTCACATGATTAAGGCGCTGGCGCTTGTCGGAACATTCGTGTCTGGGCCCCTCTGGGCCGGATCGGCATGGGATATGTTCGAAGCGCGCTGTCTTGATCCCTATGAACATCTGACGGAACCAGTTGTTGATGGCCTTGCCGTGCAGCCCGTCGACGGCATGCACGAAAGCCTGCGTGCATATGGCCCGACCGACGATGGTTATCTTTTGGTGCTGGATGCCGCGCCCACTGCCGGTGAACGCACCTGTTCCGTGTACAAGCTCGGCAACACGGATTTCGAACCTACTTTTGTGTCTTGGGCAGAGGCCAACAAGACCAGCGGGCGCTATCTGCCAGAGCCCGGGCGCTATGTCAGTAACCAATGGATCGAACCTCAGTTGCACCTGATGGCCGAGATTCGGCCTGAGGGCCTGCACTATCAAGTGATGGAGACGGACCTTGAGAGCTAGGCTCCTGGCCATATGTGCCGCCCTCTGGGCCGGTCCTACGCTGGCAGGGGAACCAGCGATCTGTGATCCGGCTCAGCCTGAGATGGCGGGCCTGTGCAGCGTGATCGAAACGCGTTGCATGCCCTATCTTGAGGACCCGGCCAGCCTGTCGCCGCGTGATATCATGCCGATCCCGCGCACCTTCCGCCGGTACTTTGAAAGTACACTGAATTCCTATGCGCTTGGCTATCAGGAAACAGATTTGGACAACACGCTGGTGGTGTTCATGTATGACGAACCGGCGTGCGAGATCATCAGCCACGGGCTCAGCTATTCCGAGCTATTGGCGGCGTTCAACGAATGGCGGGGCGGGGCCGGTGCACGGTTTGTGTCAACAACCGCCTTTGAACCCGTCAGCCGAGTATCGATGGACCGCGCCTTTGCAGCGGCGTTCCTAGCCGCCCCACGCCGAGACGGACGGGTGACCGAGATCACACTGAACTGGAACCTGACATTTGAGGGGCTAACCCGTCTGCGGGTGAGTTATCAACCGCTTCGGGATCACACCGCTGACTTGATGGGGGTGGCAGTGAAATGAGACTATCCAAGCATCTGATGTTCGCGTTTGGCGGTGCCCTAGTCGCCCTTGCGGCAACGCCTGGATTCTTGATGGTCAAAGAACGTTTGCACGCAAAAAAGATGAGCGGAGATGTGGCGATGGCTGTCCAGACGGTTGTCGAAGACCATTGCGTGCCGTTTCTTGACGCTTGGGATGGCGGTAAAGCCGATCACTTTGACGGTACGGGACTGATAGTGCTGGCTGAACGCGATGGGCACCCACAGTTTTCCAACACGGCGAACTCCTTAAGGGTGACTCTCAGGCTTGTGGATAATCAAAACGCATCTTGCCTTGTGGAAAGCGTTCGTTCGCGTTGGACAGATAGCGATCGCGCAAATGTCGAGGACTACGCAACTGCGCTTGGTCTTAAATGGGTAGCGGAGCCTGCCAAGTTTATAGATTTGCGCGAGAAAACCGGCTTCTCTGTGCATCGTGTTTTTCGGCCCAAAGAAGAGACGGGGCGATTTGTGATGATCGCAACCACCGAACTAGTGCCCGGCAGTTTCCACACTTTTTTGAATGTGGGCAGGGCAGCCTTCGAGGAGGATAATGATGTCTGACCAACTGATCTATGCGAGCGAGGTTTTCCTCAACGGTCTGATGGCCGGGGTGCTTTATGCCCTAGTTGCTCTTGGCTTTGTCCTGATCTTCAAGGCTTCAGGTATCTTCAACTTCGCCCAAGGGGTCATGGCGCTGTTTGCGGCGATGACGCTGGTAGGTATACAATCCGGGCAAGTGCCATTCGCGCATCTGATCAACGCGATCTTCGGGACCAAGATTCATCACTTCGGATGGCATGTGCATTCGGTTGTCGCCATTCTGCTTACCGTCTTGGTGATGATCCTGCTGGCCTGGATGGTTCAGCGCTTCATCTTCAAGCATCTGGTGGGGCAGGAGCCAATTATCCTGTTCATGGCGACCATCGGTCTGGCGTACCTGCTGGAAGGCGTCGCCGACTTGATGTGGGGTTCTGAGATCAAGAAGCTGGATGTTTGTCTGGCCGAGGGCGCGTGCCTGCCGCAGGGCATCAACCTTGCCATTGACGAGGCGACGTTCAACCTGTTTGGCTACGGCTTCTTTATCGACAATCTGGACATCACGGCGACGATCATTGCGATCCTGCTGGTGACGTCGCTGGTGATCTTTTCGCAATACACCAAGCAAGGTCGGGCCATGCGGGCAGTGGCGGATGATCACCAGGCGGCTTTGTCTGTGGGGGTGTCGTTGAATTACATCTGGATCCTGGTCTGGTCGGTAGCGGGTTTCGTGGCGCTGGTTGCCGGCATCATGTGGGGCGCGAAATCGGGGGTGCAATTCTCGCTATCACTGATCGCATTGAAGGCCCTGCCGGTGTTGATGCTGGGTGGCTTTACCTCGATCCCTGGGGCCATCGTCGGCGGTCTGATTATCGGCGTGGGCGAGAAGCTCTTTGAGTTTTTCATGTCCTCGGGTGATCTGGCAGGTGCGTTCCTTGGCTTCACCATGAACGCGACCGAAAACTGGTTTGCCTATGTGCTTGCGTTGATCTTTCTGGTGTTCCGCCCGCAGGGCCTCTTTGGGGAGAAGATCATTGAACGTGTGTGACCCAACCCTTTGCTACCCATCCAACTGCCGGAACAACGTCACCGTCAACGCGGCAAGCACTGTGATGGACAATGTCATTGCCAGCATGAGGTCCCCGGTCAGCAACAAGGTCGAACCGGCACATAACGTCAGCACGAAGATGCACAGCAGTAGCGTTGGCCCAAGCCGCGCCGCAGGAGGGCGGCGTGGCACGGTACGCGCAGTTGCATGGACGGTTATCTCGTCCGCGTCCGGTACGGCCTCGAATAGCTTGGACTTGGCCGCCGCAAGATCGACGGCATTGATTTCACCCCGCGCATGCGCGGCATCGAGACGACGGATGTCGTCCAGAATTGCGGTCATAGATCCCACTCCATTTACCCAAGCTCAGATTGCCATGGGACCGGGCGGAAAATGTGGCAAAACGCAGAAACCCGACAGGTTGGTTAAAGCCGCGTTCACCACGCGCGCACTGGGAGGAGCAAGCTGATGTTCTATCGTGAGGCGGGCGATTTTTCGACGACATATCCGCAGGATAGCCAGACCTTCCCGATTAAGTTCGACCGCTATCGGTACTATGTCGTGCTGGCTGTGGCCGTGCTGGTCATGCCCTTCGTGATGACGGATTATCTGGTCAATTCTATCTTTTTGCCCTTCTTGATCTACGCCATTGCAGCGATCGGGCTGAACATCCTGACGGGATATTGTGGGCAGGTGTCGCTGGGCACCGGCGGGTTCATGGCTGTGGGTGCTTATGCCTGCTATAAGCTGATGACCGCGTTTCCGGATGTGAACATCTTTTTCCACGTCATCCTTGCTGGGGGCATTACGGCCCTTGTCGGCACCGCCTTTGGCTTACCAAGTTTGCGGATCAAGGGGTTCTACCTTGCCGTGGCGACACTGGCCGCGCAGTTCTTCTTGGTCTGGCTCTTCAACAAGGTGTCATGGTTCTACAATTACTCGGCCTCGGGTCAGATCAACGCGCCTGAGCGTACCGTGTTTGGCATCGAAGTCACCGGGCCGAATACCGAAGCATGGGCCACTTATCTGTTCTGTTTGGTCTTTACCGTCGGCGCCGCGATCCTGGCGCGTAACCTGACGCGCGGATCGATCGGGCGCGAATGGATGGCGATCCGTGATATGGACATCGCGGCCGAGATCATCGGGGTGAACCCGCTACGCGCCAAGCTGACGGCCTTTGCTGTGTCGTCCTTCTTTGTCGGTGTGTCGGGGGCCTTGTTCTTTGCGGTCTACCTTGGCGCGGTCGAAGTCGGCGAGGTGTTCGGTATCACCAAGTCATTCCTTGTTCTGTTCATGATCATCATCGGGGGCCTTGGGTCAATCTTTGGTTCCTTTGCCGGAGCCGCATTCCTGGTGGTCCTGCCCGTGGTCCTGAAAATCGTGGGTGTGGACCTGATGGGCTGGCCGACAGACATCGTGGCACACTTCCAACTTGTGATCGTGGGCGGTCTGATCATCATGTTCCTGATCCTTGAACCGCACGGGCTGGCGCAATTGTGGCGTGTTGCCAAGGAGAAATTGAGATTGTGGCCGTTCCCGCACTGACGGGGGGCCACCAAGAATGGCGGGGTGAACCCCGCCCTACGGATGGGCCGCAGGGCTCGCATCGGACAACCAATTAGGGAGGAATTACCGATGAAATACAAACTAGGCACCTACGCCGTCGCAGCCATGATGGTGGCAAGCCCGGTGATGGCGGACCTCGTGTTCCCATCGCTCAGCTACCGGACAGGCCCATATGCGGCGGGGGGCATCCCCTTTGCCGATGGCTACGCCGACTACTTTACACTGCTGAACGAACGTGATGGCGGCATCGGTGGCGTGGCAACGCGCGTGCTGGAATGCGAGACGGGCTACAACACCGAAAAGGGTGTGGAATGCTACGAGTCGACCAAGGGTGAAGGCTCACTGGTTTACCAACCGCTGTCGACCGGCATCACCTATCAGCTGATCCCCAAGACCACGGCTGACGGCATCCCCATGCACACCATGGGTTATGGCCGGACCTCGGCGGCGAATGGTGAGGTTTTCAGCCACACCTTCAACTACCCTGCCAACTACTGGAACGGGGCGTCGGGTGCGATCAACTACCTGATGAGCCAGGGTGACATAGCGGGCAAGAAAATCGCGCTGGTCTACCACAACTCCGCCTATGGCAAAGAGCCGATCCGCACGCTCGAAGAGCTGTCGGAAAAGCACGGCTTCGAGCTGATGCTGGTGGCCGTCGATCACCCCGGTCAGGAGCAAAAGTCGCAATGGCTGCAAATCCGCCGTGAGCGTCCCGACAATGTCATCATGTATGGCTGGGGTGTGATGAACCAGGTGGCGATCCAGGAAGCGGCGAACATCCGGTATCCGATGGAAAACTTCATCGGTATCTGGTGGTCCGGATCTGAAAACGACGTGCTGCCAGCAGGCGACGCGGCCAACGGCTACAAGGCGCTGACATTCCACGGTGTGGGCAGCGACTTCCCTGTCTTTGACGACATCCAGAAATACGTTGTGGATGCGGGTAAGGCGGCTGGTGCTGGTGATCAGATCGGCACGGTGCTCTACAACCGTGGCCTCTACGCCGCGATGCTGGCGGCCGAGGCGGCCAAGACCGCGCAGGACATCCATGGTGAGGCCGAGATCACGCCCGCGATGATGCGTGACGGCATGGAAGCATTGGAAATCACCGAGGCCAAGATGACCGAACTGGGTCTGCCAGGCTTTGGTCCATCCTTCAACGTGTCCTGCGAAAACCACGGTGGTCCGGGCCTGATCGGCATGACCCAGTGGGATGCATCGGCGGGCACATGGTCGCTGATCTCTGAATTTTCGGCCACGGACATGGATGTGATCCAGCCGCTGATCGACGAGGACAGCGCATCCTATGCCAGCGAGAACAACATCGAAGCGGGCTGCTAAGCCTGTGACCCGGCGGCGGCATCTGTCGCCGCTGGGATCCATGAGTATTTTGACAGGACAGGTGGCCCATGCTGGATGCCCAGGCACAGACCGAGACCGTTCTAGAGGTCAACAATATCGAGGTGATCTACAACCACGTGATCCTCGTGTTGAAAGGCGTCAGCCTCAAGGTGCCCAAGGGCGGCATCACCGCTTTGCTGGGCGGCAATGGCGCAGGCAAGACCACCACTTTGAAAGCCATTTCGGGCCTGCTGGCGTCCGAACGCGGTGAAGTGACCAAGGGGTCGATCCACTATCACGGCGAAAACACGGCCGAGAAGGACCCCGCCGATCTGGTCAAGCGCGGTGTCGTACAGGTGATGGAGGGCCGCCACTGTTTTGAGCACCTCACCGTTGAGGAAAACCTGCTGACCGGTGCCTATACCCGGACCGACGGCAAGGGCGCAGTCGCTGCTGATCTTGAGATGGTTTACAATTACTTCCCGCGGCTGCGTGAGCGCCGAAAAAGCCAGGCGGGCTACACCTCTGGTGGTGAGCAGCAGATGACCGCGATTGGTCGGGCACTGATGTCCAAGCCCGAGACGATCCTGCTGGACGAGCCGTCGATGGGGCTGGCGCCGCAGTTGGTCGAACAGATTTTCGGCATCGTGAAGTCTGTGAACGAGAATGAAGGCGTGACCTTCCTTCTGGCCGAGCAGAACACAAATGTGGCCCTGCGTTTTGCGCATTATGGCTACATCCTCGAATCCGGTCGTGTCGTGATGGACGGCCCTGCCGCCGAACTGCGCGAAAACCCGGACGTCAAAGAATTCTATCTCGGCATGTCGGACGAAGGGCGCAAATCCTTCCGCGACGTGCGGTCGTATCGCCGCCGCAAGCGGTGGCTCAGCTAAGGGAGAGTTGCGATGAAACACCTCATTCTGTCTGCAATGGCGCTGCTGATGGCAGGTGCCGCCTGGGCGCAGGACATCCAGCGCGAGGAACTCCGCCGCGCCGATGTGCCAGGGTCCGACACGATGGAAGTTGTCGTGACACGACTGACTGTGCCCGTCGGCGCGACCATCCCGCTGCACACCCATCCAGGTGACGAACATGCCATCGTGATGACAGCCGCCCGGGCTGAAGCGCCCAATGGGAACATTGTCGAGTTCGCTGTTGGAACGCCGCTCTATTTCCCCGAAGGGCAGGTGCATGGCGGTCTGACCAATATGGGCGACGAACCCATGGTCGCCATCACAACCCACGTGGTGCGCAAGGGTGAACCGCTGACCGTTCTGGCCAACTGACATGGACAAGATCGCCTGCCGCACCCCCGCCGAAGGGCGCGATGGGGTCACGAACATCCCGGCGTGGAAGTTCGACGCGGTGCGCGGCGCGATCCTCGGGGCCTTGGACGGTGGCACGGTCCTTTACAAGGATCTCAACGCGGCGGTGCAGGCGCGCCTGGATGACCAGACCCTTGCTGATCTTGGCAAACTCGGCTGGCATGTGGTGACCGTGAAACTGGAACTGGAAGTGCGGGGCGAGATCGAACGCCTCGATGTCAAAGGTCCGCAACAGATCAGAGCGGTATGAAAGAGATGTTGGACAAAGTGTACTACGACGATCTGGAAACACGCTCGACCGACGCGCGTCATACGGCTCAGCTTGAGGCGGTGAACGCTCAACTGGCCCGCGTGGCCGAGGCGGCTGGCAGCTGCCTGCCCGATATCGGCAAGCTCAAGTATCTCGACGACCTCGCTCATTTACCGGTTCTGCGCAAATCCGAACTCGCAAAATGGCAGGCGGAAAAGCCGCCCTTTGGTGGACTGCCGGTGTCCAACGTCGCCCATATCTTCCAATCCCCCGGCCCGATCTACGAACCGGGCGGTATCAGCCATGACTGGTGGCGCATGGGGCGGTTCCTACATGCGGCGGGCTTTGGTCCGGGCGACGTGGTGCAGAACTGCTTTGGCTATCATCTGACGCCTGCGGGTATGATCTTTGAAAACGGTGCGCGTGCAGTAGGGGCCAAGGTGTTGCCTGCTGGTACAGGGCAGACCGAACTCCAAGTGACAGCTGCGCGAGACGTAGGCACCACGGCTTACGCAGGGACGCCAGACTACCTGAAAATCATCCTCGACAAGGCGGATGAGATGGGTGTGACGCTTGGGATCACGAAGGCAGCCGTGGGTGGCGGTGCGCTCTTCCCGTCGCTGCGCGATCATTACAAAGACCGCGGCATCACCTGCATGCAATCCTACGCCACGGCGGATCTCGGCAACATCGCTTATGAGTCTTCAGCCCTTGAAGGGATGATCGTGGACGAAGGGGGCGTCGTCGAAATCGTCACTCCCGGTACAGGTGACCCGGTGCCCGAAGGTGAGGTCGGCGAAGTCATCGTGACCTCGCTCAATCCTGACTACCCGCTGATCCGCTTTGCCACTGGCGACATGAGTGCCATGCTGCCCGGACACAGCCCATGTGGCCGGACCAATATGCGGATCAAGGGCTGGATGGGCCGCGCCGATCAGACGACCAAGATCAAGGGTATGTTCGTCCGCCCCGAACAGGTAGCGGCATTGGTGGCCAAGCACCCCGAGGTCACCCGCGCCCGCGTTATCGCGCGGCGCGACGGCGAACAGGACGCAATGACAGTCCAGCTGGAAAGCCCTGGCGGAGATCAGGCAACCTATTTACAATCCGTGATCGACACCCTCAAGCTCAAAGGCACAATCGAGGTGCACGCCCCGAACACCTTGCCCAAGGACGGCCTCGTGATCGAGGATCAGCGCAGCTACGACTAGTCCGTGATCAGCACGGGCGCGAAGCCGCCAAAGATCATGCGCTGCCCGTCAAAGGGCATTGGGTTTTGGTCAGGCGACATGCGCGGGTCATCCATGACCTTGGCCCAGGCCGCATCCCGCGTGTCCTTGTCGGGCCACATGATCCAGCCAAGGCACACCTTTTCCCCTTCCTTCACGGCGACAGCCTTGTGCATCGAGGTGACTTCGCCTTCGGGCACATTGTCCTCCCAGGCATCGACAATGACATCGGCGCCGTATTCCTTGAATAGGGCGTGCTGGTCCTTGAGCCATGCGACATAGGTGTCGCGGTCTTCTGTGCGCACGGGGGCCATGAAGCCATCAATGTATGACATAACGCATCTCTCCTGCTTGGTGTGCCCTGAGCATATCAGATGTGGCGCATGTTTCGGGGCGCCTTGCTCCAAGGCGGGCACGCCAAAGGGCTGGAAACCCGATAGAAAACGTAAGATAACCCGGTGATCGCAGATGCAGGGTATCACGTGGCGCTGACCTCATTCTTCCAGTCCGACGCACCAAAAGGTGCCGCACCCCGTGCGCTGTCCATCATGGGGTGGACCGTTGCGCTGATCTGCCTTCTACCCATGCTTGCGGTGGCTCTTGCTGCGCTGACGGGCGGAACGGATACGCTGACGCATTTGCTCTCGACCGTGCTGTGGCGCTACACAGGCAATACGATCCTTTTGGTAGTCCTCGTGTCCACCGGAACCTTCGCCATCGGTGTGGGTGCGGCGTGGCTGGTCACGATGACTCGCTTTCCCGGTGCGCGCCTGTTCGAAATTGCGCTGGTGTTGCCACTCGCCTTTCCGGCCTACGTTCTGGCCTATGCCTACACCCATATCCTCGACCATCCGGGGATCGTGCAGACGACCCTACGGGATCTGACGGGTTGGGGGCCGCGGGACTACTGGTTTCCCGAAATTCGCTCGCTTGGTGGGGCGGCGGCCATGCTCGTGCTGGTGCTTTACCCCTATGTCTACCTGCTCAGCCGCGCCGCCTTCCTGCAGCAAAGCGGGTCCACCTTCATGGCCGCACGTGCGCTGGGATCCCGTCCGCTTGTAGCCTTCTTCCGGGTCAGCCTGCCACTTGCGCGCCCGGCCATCGCCGCCGGTGTGCTGCTGGCAGTGATGGAGACGATCGCCGATTTCGGCACCGTCGCCTATTTCGGCGTGCAGACCTTTGCCACCGGCATCTACACCAGCTGGTTCTCTTTGGGCGACCGGGCCGGAGCCGCGCAACTGGCGCTGTGCCTCCTGTCCTTCGCGCTGCTACTGGCGATCCTCGAACGGATGCAACGGGGGCAGGCCAAGTACCACGATCCCAGCCGCGGACAACGGCACCACCCGCCGCTCAAGCTGACGGGGTGGTCGGCTGGGGCCGCCATCACGCTCTGCGGCCTCCCAGTGCTTTTCGGCGCGCTCTTTCCCATCATCGCCCTGTTCAACATGGGGCTCGGGTCCGAGCAGGTGTTGACCAGCACACGGTATCTCGGCTTCATCCGCAACTCGCTTGTCCTGGCCTCCACCGCCGCAGTCCTGACGCTCGGGGCGGCCATAGCAGTTGGGTACTACATGCGCAGCCGCCCGGGCCGGTCCTCGACGACAGCAGCCTATATCGCGCGACTGGGTTATGCCGTGCCCGGGGGCGTGATCGCCGTGGGGCTGCTGGTGCCCTTTGCGGCCTTCGACAATGCGCTCGATGCATGGATGCGGACCACCTTTGACATATCGACGGGGCTGCTGATCACCGGGTCGATCTGGCTTCTGGTCTTTGCCTACATGGTTCGGTTCCTAGCCGCCGCCTTGGGTGCTTACGAAGGCGGGCAAGCTCTGGTGCACGCCAACATGGATGCGGCTAGCCGGTCGCTGGGCAAAGGCCCCTTTGCCACCCTGCGTCGGGTACACTTGCCGATCCTCACGCCCAGCCTGCTGACAGCCCTGCTGATCGTCTTCGTGGATGTGATGAAAGAGCTTCCGGCCACCCTGATCATGCGCCCGTTCAACTACGACACGCTGGCAGTGCAGGCGTATCGGCTTGCATCAGACGAACGCCTGAACGGTGCGGCGGTCCCCAGCCTCGTTATAGTGGCCGTAGGTCTCTTGCCCGTGATCCTGATCTGCCGCCAGGTGCGTCGCCGCTAGGGCGGAGGACATCCCTGCGCTACGAAGACGAAGCCATAGTGTTGCCCATTGCACGGCAGTGTTGGCCTGCGCGAATGGCGAGATTCCCAAGGCTGGGTGAACGCGCGTTGAGACAGATGCTGTGCAACAGCCTTAAGGCCGAAATGCGCAGAGAGATGACTTTTAGTACAGCTTCTTAAATGACTTGTGTGGATGGCACCCGCATAGCAAGGGTTAAATGGGATTGCGTGTACCTTTTCAGAAGCGGTCTTGTGTC
>NZ_CANNGP010000037.1 GCF_947504105.1 uncultured Tateyamaria sp. | reverse complement strand
GAATAGCAGCCTAAATGAACCCCTGATCCATCTTAAACCGGCTGCAAATTGGTCGAAAATCTAGGACCACCTCTCTTAGCGCACACCGAATGGCACCGTTAGGTCGGGTTCAACGGACGCTCACCCTTCTGACTTAATCTTCTGCTTTTCTCCTGAAGCTTGCATGATGGCAGGCGGTGGAAACTACTGACCAATGCAACTAGTTTCTTAAGTTCTTTTCTTAGTAGCACACTAACATGGAGCTGAACCACGAGTTATGATTACCAACCTGTGATCAAGAGGTAAGATCAGCGTAATATCTAGTGTCATGAGCCTATATCGAGCCTAAAAAATCAAAAAGCCATCTAAGTCTTTGATTTTATGGTGCCCGGGGGCGGAATCGAACCACCGACACGAGGATTTTCAATCCACTGCTCTACCCCTGAGCTACCCGGGCACGGGTGAAGCCTGAGGCTTCGGGTGGGCGCGTGATAAGCGTATCGTCAGGCACTGTCCATAGCTAAATCACACCAAATGCCTAGTGTGGCAAAAGGACTATCTTCATCCGTCACATTCCTCTCGTCTTCGCGCTGAGAAGGGACAGCGTAAGCACCGTTCATCCATCGCGCCAAGTCGATGTCTGCGCAACGTCGCGAACAGAAGGGTCGGTACATTTTGACCGTTTGTTCATTGCAGATTGGGCACGTCACAACAGCACCTCGGTCAATGGCAGTCGTGCGCGCTTTCGTTGCAGTTCGAAGTGACCAAGCGGCGTCCAACCTGCCATCACCGTATCCACATCGTCCTTGCGCAGCGCCGCGCGCAATGTTGCCTCGAAAGTCTTGCGTTCCTTTTTGGGCATAGGTGCAAGATCTATTGTAATCTGTCCGCCTAAGCCTCGCACGCGCAAGGCAGACGGTAGCATGCGGGCGCAGGTGAGGTTCGCTTTCAAACCCGCGGCAAAGGAGCCGTCGGCACCCGTGTTCACATCTACCGCGACCAATGCCCGCGTTGCCTCGATAAACATACTGCCATTTGCGCCCAAGCTCACACGCGCCGCCCTCGCGCTGTCCAGCGCGTCAAGAACACCATTTACTTCAAAACAACCCGGGTCTGTCACGATAGCGGCTGGGTCCCCCCAGTCACGCCAGGCCAAGACGTGTGGACTATCGCCTTCCAGAAGGTTCTCGGGACCAGAGCCTTGATCATCCGCCACAGTCTCCGCCAAACCACGCATCGCGGCGATGTCTTCCGACACAGCTTCTGCATCCGCGCCTGCCGCAGCGGAGCGTAGGATCAGACCCATCTGGCTCCCGTCCATTCCATCATGCGCCAAGGCCATAAGTTCATCGCGGATATCGTCATCCCGAATGCTGCGGGACAGGTTCAGACCTGGCGCATCAGGCGTGACGATCGCGTAACGGCTTTTGAGCAGTATCTTGTGGCTGACAGGGATCGCCTTGCCCGGCTCGGCATATCCAGTAACCTGCACCAAAAGCGTCTCGCCCTGCCCGATCCCCTTCACACCGCGCAGATACGCCGCACCATCAGGGGTCTTGAGAAATACGCCCCCCTGCCCTTTAACCGGTCTGTCCGTGACAGCACGATAAATGGTTCCTGGGCGGGGCAGATCAGAGTCGATCAATACATCATCCAGGTGCCCGTCGACCATAAGCGCAGCCGCTTCCCGATCATTCATATGATCAAGCAGTATCTGGCGGCCCTTCATGTCCAAACCTTCACGCCTGCGGCCTGCAACAGCCCTGCTGTCTCGGCAAGCGGCAAACCTACAATGGCCGAGAACGACCCCGAAATCCACGGGATCAACGCACCAGCTGGCCCCTGGATCCCATATCCTCCAGCCTTGCCACGCCAGTCATCCGTTGCAAGATAACCCGCGATTTCGCCGTCGGCCAAAACCTTCATTCGCACTGTGCTGACAACGTCACGCTCCCAAATCTGGTCGCCCTTTCGTACAGCCACCGCCGTTATGACGCGGTGACGGCGACCCGACAGAAGGGTCAGGAATGCGCGTGCTTCTGTCGCATCAGCAGGTTTGCCCATAATGCGGCGCCCCAATGCAACGGTTGTGTCCGCGCACAGGACGACGTCGTTGTCGTCGGCAGTTACCACGGCCACCTTTTCCCGCGCCATGCGGGAACAATAGGGCCGCGGCAATTCCGACCTGCCCGGCGTTTCATCTATGTCAGGCGGGCGTACATCATCAGGCACAACGCCCAATTGCCCGAGCAACTCAAACCGCCTCGGACTTCCCGATCCCAGAACAAACGCCACGAAAGTGGCTTATTTGAAGCGGTAGTTGATCCGACCTTTGGTCAGATCATAGGGGGTCATCTCGACCTGTACCTTGTCGCCTGCCAGAACGCGGATGCGGTTCTTGCGCATTTTTCCTGCCGTGTGTGCGATGATCTCATGGCCATTCTCAAGCTCGACCCGAAACGTCGCATTGGGCAGGAGTTCCTTCACGACACCGGGAAATTCGAGCGTATCTTCCTTGGCCATGGTCTCTCCTTCATTACACCGCCCGCCGATATGCGGACGCGCCACTAAATGCGCCTCCGCGCCCCATAATTCAAGGGCTAATCAGGTCAGTGCCACGACTGTGACAGGATCGGCACGGCCGATCTGAGCGTCCCAGTCCCTGCGGTTCAGGACGCCACCGTTCGCCCGTACTGCTGCAACATGAGCCAAATCAATTTCACCAAAAACCCAACCCGGCGCGTTCAACGCGCCCAGTGCGATGACACCGTCATCCGGAAAGCCATGATCTGGTGGGCCAAAGATACCGCCTGCGCCAACAGAAACGTCAACTGCTTCTGACCAGGGAGCATCACCAACAACGGATGACATAACTGTAACGCACTGGTTTTCCAGCGCGCGGGCCTGTGCGCCGATCCGGACCCGGGAGTAACCGGACAAGGCCTCGGTCACAGACGGCACTAGAATAATGTCAGCCTCCGCCAAGGCACGCCCCAAAAGCGGGAACTCACTATCGTAGCATATCAGAATACCAATCCGCCCCAAGGACGTGTCGAACAATTGCAAAGGGCCGCCGGGCGCGACATTCCAAGTCTCCGCTTCGAACCGGGTCATGATCTGTTTGTCTTGCACGCCAATAGCTCCACCCGGTGCAAAGAGACGCGTTCGGTTCACAGGACGAGCGCCGTCATAGTGCCCGACGAACCCGGCCGGACCAGAAGCCGCAAGAATGTGACCCCCAAACTGGACAGCAAGATGGCTATGCAAAGCATCCGCATCGGGCAACCTGTCGGCCACAGCAAACAGCGATGCCTCAAGATCGCCAGCAACGTCCAAACCTGCAAGTGTGGCCAATTCCATCGCGCCATACTCCGGAAAGACCAATAAATCTGCGCCAGCGGTCGCTGCTTCGCTCACCCACGCTGTCAGCTTGTCTTCATAAGCCGCCCAATTGGGCAAGACATCGAGGGGGTAAGAGGCTGTTGCAATCTTCATACCCTGTTCTGCCTTACTCTGTTCACTTGACGCAAGCCGCGCCGCCTTCTTCCGAAATTCGAAATGAAACACGGATAGAACCTGATTTTTCTTGACCGAGCGACCTTCAAACATTCAAAGAATACGAAACTAGGGAAGGGTGATGGATGTTGAGCAAGGGCGTTACCCTGCGTGGCCTCGAAGTGTTCGAAGCGCTCGCCGCTACGGGGTCAGTTGCGCAAGCCGCGACAGTAACAGGGCTTAGCCAACCCGCTGTCAGCCAACAATTGCGAAACCTCGAAACCGCTCTGGCGACCGACCTTGTCGATCACGGCAAACGCCCAATGCGGCTTACGCCTGCCGGCACCAGCTTCCTCGCCCGTGCGGAAGCGGCCTTGTCGCAACTACGCCTTGCACAATCCGAGTTGACCGTCATGGATCTGGCACATCTGTCGGCATTGTCCATCGGAGTTATCGACGACTTTGAGAACGACCTGACCCCGCGGCTGGTTACAATCCTGGCCGACAGCCTGACCCGCTGCAAATTCACACTGGCTACCGCCCCCAGCCACGAGATCCTCCAAGCCATAGCCGACAAAAGCCTGCATATCGCCATTTCTGCAAGCGATGGCACAATGCGCGACGGAGTTCTTGAGTACCCACTGGCGCGCGACCCCTTCATTCTGGTCGCCCCGCGCGGCGTGGTACGTGACGGCAACCCGATGTCCATACTACCAGATTTGCCCTTTCTAAGGTACGAGAGGGAGCAGCTGATCTCACGCCAGATCGAAGCACATCTGGCCCGGCAAAAGCTTGACTTCGTGGATCGTTTCGAAATTGGCAGCCATCTGGCCCTGATGGCGATGGTCGCACGACGCATTGGTTGGGCCGTCACAACGCCGCTAGGCTATATGCGCGCTGGCCGCTTCCATGATCAGGTGGATGCGTTCCCCCTTCCCTTCAAGCCTTTCTCACGTACCATATCACTTTATGCGAGTGCGGATTGGGCGGGCGAGGTGCCAACCGATGTGGCCAACACGATGCGACGCCTGATCAAGACACACATGATGGATCCCGCATTGACGCAATTGCCGTGGCTCGCGAGCGAGTTGCGTTTGCTCGACGGCTGACATCTTGCACTTGTTGTCGAGGTGCGTCCACATGGTCACACAAAAGCAAGGAGATGCATGATGTCCGCACCGTCCATCGTGATCCTGACCGGCGCCGGGATTTCAGCTGAAAGTGGTCTCGGAACGTTTCGGGACGAAGGTGGGCTTTGGGCACAACACCGGATCGAGGATGTCGCCACACCTGAAGGCTTTGCGCGCAATCCCCAACGGGTTGTCGACTTCTACAACGCACGTCGCGCACAAGCGGCCGAGGCCAGCCCGAACGCAGCCCACGCAGCGCTGGCGCGGCTGCAGGCCGAACATTTGGGTGATGTGACATTGGTGACCCAGAACGTGGATGATCTGCATGAAAAGGGTGGCAGCGGGGATGTTATCCACATGCACGGCGCGCTGGCCTCTGCCCTGTGCGCTGCATGCGAACATCGCTGGCCCGCCCGCCTGGAGATGTCTGTCGGGGAAGAATGCCCTGCCTGCGCTGCCCCGACCATCCGGCCTGACATCGTATGGTTTGGTGAAATTCCCTATCACATGGAACGGATCGAGCGCGCACTGGCCAACGCCGACATTTTCGCAGCCATTGGCACGTCAGGCAACGTGTATCCAGCTGCCGGCTTTGTGCAGATGGCCCGCCATGTCGGGGCCGAGACGGTCGAGATGAACCTAGAGCCAGGCGAGAATGTAGGTCTGTTTGATGATATTCGCGAGAGCAAAGCATCGGAAACGGTGCCGAACTGGGTGGCAGAAGTTCTGGCTGGGTAACGCGGATCAAGACCTGCCCCACAATGTCTCAATCTGCGGCACGACATAGGTGGCAAACGGCTGGGCAATCCCTGCAACGCTTACGCCGCAACAACAGTAACGCGGTCTTGATCCGCCAGTCTTCAGTGCGAGTGACTTCCGTGAGCACCCGCTTCAGGCTTGCGTGTATTGTCGATAGGTATCGTTACCTCAACCTCGCCTGCATTCTCAAAGACCAAGGTGACATCGATGGTCGCGTCTTGCTCCAGCGGGCCGGTCAGGCCCATCAGCATGACGTGGTCCCCGCCCCGCACCATATGATATGTGCCGCCAGCGGGAAGGGGGACACCGCCCTCGATTTCAGTCATCTGCATAACACCGTCGCTCACCTCAATATGAGTATGCAACTCCACACGGGACGCGGCATCCGTGCTGGCGGAAACTAGCGTATCATCCTGTCCGGTGTCGTTGCGGATCATCATGAAGGCCGCGCCGGATTTGGCAGCCGGGCTGGCAGCCCGCGCATAGGAGTCCATGACTGTAATACCATCGGCAAAAGCTGGAACAGATAGAAACGTGACCGCAAACATAGCGGTAAGGTTAGTGCGAAAGGACATGTGGCCCTCCTGTCGTGAGAATCTTCTATGATTGGGAATCTGGATCAGATCGAAACAGGAGGCGCCCGCGCAGACGCCATTATCAAGGGCATGCCTTCATACCGTTCAACCGGCATTGGAGCGCATACTTGAATACCAATGTCGAACCATATCGGAACAACACTGGGTGAGGCCACAGCTGCAAAAAGATGCAGGGCGCAATCGGGACACAAGTGCGGCGTCGCCGTTGGTTGGCCTTCGGCATCAACAAAGACGATAGCCAGCCACCGCAGTGCCCGAGCAAATCACGATCTGATCGACCGCCTGCGGTGCACCACGTGCCATTGCAGCGCTGTGGCTTGTCACCAACAGCACAAGGCTCAGGGCTATGGACGCAAAAACGCGATACATACTAACTATTTAGATGGATTTTACCCGCATCTCAACTGCGGCACAGTTGCCATCTGTGTGCGTCGCAATTGAAAATAGTCGCGACAACAAGAAAACCCCGCTTTCAACAGAAAGCGGGGCCACAAGCTCGAAACCATTGAGGTTACGCGGCGGCGGCTTGCGCCTTTGCGATCTCTTTCTTCACCTTCAGGGCGCGATCCGACAGCTCAACGTCCTTGGCCTTGGCCAAGTACGCGTCCAAACCCCCGCGGTGGTCAACCGACCGCAGCGCCGCGGCCGAGATGCGGAACTTTACGCCACGCCCCAGAGTCTCGGATTGAAGGGTTACGTCGTTCAGGTTCGGCAGAAAACGCCGACGTGTTTTGTTGTTGGCATGGCTGACATTGTTGCCAGTCATCGGGCCTTTACCGGTCAGTTCGCATACGCGCGACATCAGTCTATCCTCTTCTCCGCTCTGTCGCTCATTCCGCGATGTTGGACTTGAAACGACATAGGCACCGCACGCTGGGCGGCACCATCGAAATTCGTTTGCTGGCTTTAGGGGGAATCGCGTGCAGGGTCAACCCGACCATCACCGAAATTGGCTTCCAACGCCTGAAGCGTGTCAGAGGCAGCCTTAGCGGGATCAAGCGTCCCGTCCGCCACGGCCTCGCCCAGCCTTTGCATCACTGTTTTGGCCGCCGCGGTTTCAAGCTTTGACAAAAGAGCCGACCGCACGTCCTCCTCGAACCAGTACCGCGCTTGCGCCGCACGCGTCGCGCCAAAAAAACCGGCTTCTCGCCGCCAGCTCATCAATGCTTGCATGTCACCCCAGGCGGTCGCCAGCCCGTCTCCAGTCATCGCTGACACCATAATCGCCTTTGGAAACCCATCCGGATCCTGCGGACGCTTACGCAACAGCCGCAGCGCACCGGCATAGTCCGCACAGGTGCGCGTGGCCGCTGGTTTCAGATCGCCATCCGCTTTGTTGATCAGTATCATGTCGGCCATCTCCATGATCCCGCGCTTGATGCCTTGCAGTTCATCTCCGCCTGCCGGGGCAAGCAGCAGCACGAATAGGTCCGCCATCTGTGCCACAATAGTTTCGGACTGGCCGACACCGACCGTTTCGATCAACACCACATCGAACCCCGCTCCTTCACACAGAGCAACAGCCTCGCGCGTGCGGCGAGCCACGCCACCCAAATGCGTCTGACTGGGAGACGGGCGGATAAAGGCGGCAGGTTCACGGCTCAGCCGATCCATGCGTGTCTTGTCCCCCAGGATCGATCCACCAGATCGTGCCGAAGAGGGATCGACAGCAAGCACCGCAACACGCAACCCGGCCTCGACAAGCATCATGCCAAAGGCTTCAATAAAGGTCGATTTGCCGACCCCGGGCGTGCCGGACAGGCCAATCCTCAATGCTTGCCGGTTTCGTGGCAGTGCTGCCAACACCTCGGTCGCCTGCACCCGATGATCCGTACGCCCGCTTTCTACCAGCGTGATGCCACGCGCCAGCGCCCGGCGTTCACCGGCTGCAATCCGCTCCGCAAGATCCTTTGTATCCATGCCGGTGTTTCTGCGGGGGCATCCCAAGAATGTCCAGTGTTGGCCGCCCATGTCACATGCGCCATAAGGCGACGTATGACCCGGTTGCCTATTGACGACATACTGCCCGACCTGATCGACGCACTGCAACAGCATGGGCGCGCCGTGCTGCAGGCCCCACCTGGTGCAGGCAAGACGACGCGGGTGCCACTTGCCATGCTTGACGCGGAATTGACCGAGGGGCGTATCCTAATGCTGGAACCACGTCGTCTGGCCGCACGCAGTGCCGCCGAAAGAATGGCATCAACCCTCGGTGAACGGCCAGGCCAGACCGTTGGTTATCGCATCCGCGGCGACAGCACGGTCAGTTCCTCTACCCGGGTCGAGGTTGTGACCGAAGGTATCCTAACGCGCATGCTGCAAGATGCCCCCGACCTGCCCGGTGTCGGGGCAGTGATCTTTGATGAATTTCACGAACGTTCCCTAAATGCCGACCTCGGCCTTGCCCTGTGCCTGGAGGTCGCGGAAGCGCTGCGCGATGACCTTATCTTGTTGGCCATGTCAGCCACGCTGGATGCCGCGCCAGTTGCAGAGGTGATGGATGCGCCGATCCTGACGTCGGAAGGTAAGAGTTTTGAAGTGACAGCGCATTGGCTTGACAAGCCCCTGCCCAAAACGACCCGCTTCGAAACCGCCATGGCAGACCGGATACGTTTGGCGCATAACAGTGAACCCGGTGGGCTGCTTGCCTTTCTGCCCGGTGAAGGCGAGATTCGGCGCACTGCCGCCCTCTTGTCCGATCTGCCGAACGTACAGCCGCTATTTGGAGCGATGGATTTCAAGGCGCAACGCGCTGCCATATCAACATCTGACCAGCGCAAGGTCGTGCTGGCCACCGCCATCGCCGAAACATCCCTCACCATTCCTGACATCCGCATCGTCGTAGATGGCGGGCGCGCGCGCCGCGCGCAATTCGATCCATCCTCGGGCATGTCTCGGCTGATCACCGAGAAGGCGACCAGGGCTGAGGCAACCCAACGGGCCGGCCGCGCAGGGCGCGTGGCTCCCGGGGTCGCCTATAAGCTGTGGACAAAAGGGGAAGACGGTGCACTATCCACCTTTCCACCTCCTGAAATCAGCGTGGGCGATTTGGCCAGTTTTGCGCTTGAACTTGCTATCTGGGGCGGCGGTGAGCACGGTCTGCGATTTGTCACGCCACCGCACGACGGGCGTTTGGCCGAAGCGCGCGCAGTATTGCAAATGCTAGGCGCGCTGGACGCAAACAGCAGGATCACGGATCATGGTCGGCAGCTTGCCCGAGAACCCTTGCATCCAAGGCTTGCGCACATGTTGGTCACGGCCGGAAAACAGGCAGCACCGCTGGCCGCGCTGCTCGCAGATCGTGATCCGCTCCGAAACCGGGGCATGGATCTTGCTCTACGGTTGCGCGCGCTGGAACGCCCCGGCGACTTCGGCGAAAGTGTTCATCTCGGTGCGGTTGCACGGATTAAGGAAGAAGCCAAACGGCTTGCCAAAAAGCAGCAGAGCGGCCCCGAGCTTGGAACCGCCGTCATGGCCGCACTGGCATATCCTGATCGGGTTGGATTGCGGCGGTCCGGAGATACACCCCGCTACGTTCTGTCGGGGGGCAAAGGCGCAATCATGCCAGATGGGGATGCTCTTGCCAGCCAAAAGTTGATCGTGGCCACTGATCTTGACGGCAACCCGCGAGAAGCGCGGATCAGGCAGGCCGCCGTACTGTCCTTGTCCGAACTGGAGGCGCTGTTTGCGGACCAGATCGGGTGGGCAAACATCTGCACTTGGTCCAAACGGGATGGAATGGTCCTTACCCGTACGCAACGACGCTTTGCGGCACTCGTACTTGAGGATCGACAATGGCAGGACGCCCCGGACGAAGCAGTAGCGCAGGCCATGTTGGAAGGTGTTCGACAGATCGGGCTATACCCGTCCAAGGCAGCCAAGCGACTCATGGCACGTGCAGCATTGATGGAGGGAAGCTTCCCCGACCTGAGCGAAAACAACCTGAACAGCACCCTCGAGAATTGGCTGTTACCACACCTGACCGGAGTGCGAACAACAGCAGATTGGAAATCCTTCGACATTCTGCCTGCCTTGCAGGCGCATCTTGGATGGGAAAACAAGCAAAGGCTCGACCGTGCTGTACCCGGGCACTTTGAAACGCCTCTGGGGCGACGGATTCCAATTGATTACGATGAAGCTGTGCCCGGCATCTCGGTGCGCCTGCAAGAGATGTTTGGTGTCACCAGGCACCCGATCGTGGGCACCGTACCACTACAAGTCACATTGCTTTCGCCTGCGCAACGTCCTGTACAGGTCACATCGGACTTGCCCGGCTTCTGGGACAATTCCTACGCCGATGTGCGCAAGGACATGCGAGGGCAATACCCGAAACACCCTTGGCCCGAAGACCCGACACAAGCTGACCCCACACTCAGGGCAAAGCCAAGGCGTTAAGTATTGTCCGGCTGCTGTCGGATGTCGGTCGGTGTCAGTCCCGGCGATCCATTTCCCGCAACTTCCGCCTGACGGATCAATGTGCTCATCCGGGCATTCAAAGGGGCTTGTCGCCCATACTGTTCAGCAAGTGCAAGGATCGCACCCTGCAAGGCATCAATTTCGGTCCGGCGGCCCTGATTCAGATCATCCCACATGGATGATCGGGCCTGCGCATCAATGGTCAACATCTGCGCTGCAATCCGGCGAAACAACGGTGTGGGCAAACGCAAAATATGAGGGATCAGGTGAGGCGGCGCAGACATCGTCTTGGCAGGCTTGATCCCTGCGGCGGACAGGATGCGAAGCGCCTCGGCCATCTGATCCGCCATCAGGCGGCGCCACGCCCGATCTTGCAATTGTGTCAGCAATGGCAAATCGGACAGCGCATTGATCGCATTGCCAAGATTGATCAGCAGCTTGCCCCACTGCACAGCTTC
Organism: uncultured Tateyamaria sp.; assembly: GCF_947504105.1. Taxonomy (GTDB): domain Bacteria; phylum Pseudomonadota; class Alphaproteobacteria; order Rhodobacterales; family Rhodobacteraceae; genus Tateyamaria. The sequence continues at coordinate 32,029 of NZ_CANNGP010000037.1, read as the reverse complement.
GATGTTGTCGACCTGTCGCCATGCAAGGGTCGGCGTGTCGAAGTCTGGCAACGGACCGGCTTCGACCAGAATTTCGCCGGATGTTGCGCGGTGAAAATGCACCGGGCTTTCGGGTACAACGTTAAAAGGAACCATGGCCGCGCGCACGTCCGCACCAGGAAGTGCGGCACGCAAAAGAGAGGCATTTTCGACCCCGTTTTGCAAGCTGACGACCTGTGCCGACGGCGCATGCGTGGCAATGCTCTGAGCCATGACTGCAGTGTCCCCGGATTTCACGCAAACAAGGATAACATCCGCGTCGACGAGCGCAGCCCCCGGCGTATCGACAATCTGCGGGGCAGGTAAGTGAAACTCGTTACCGTCAAAGTCGGTCACGCGCAGGCCGTCACGTGCACAGTTTTCCACAAGACGTCGCCGGGCCAGAAAACGCACGTCGTGCCCCGCCGCCGCAAGCAAACCACCGACGTAACAGCCGATGCTGCCTGCCTCTGCGATCGCTATGCGCGCGTGGTCCACCAGCTCAGACGCCCAAGCACCAACGCATGATCGCCTTCTGCGCGTGCAGGCGGTTCTCGGCTTCATCAAAGATGACCGAGTGCGAGCCGTCCATCACCTCGGACGTCGCTTCGTCGTCACGGTGGGCCGGCAGGCAGTGCATGAACAGGCTATCAGGCTTGGCCTTTGCCATCAGGGCCGCGTTGACCTGATATCCGCGCAGCTGATTGTGACGCCGCTCTCGCGCCGATTGAGGATCATGCATACTGACCCATGTGTCGGTTACAACCAGATCAGCACCTTGCACGGCCTTATCGGGATCGCGTTCGGTGGTATAGAGACCATCCAATGCGCGCTCCGGGTCCAGTGGCTCGGGACCGGTAAAGATCAGCTCAAATTCGAATTGTTTGGCTGCATGGGCAAAGCTGGCAAAAACGTTGTTGCCATCACCCGACCACACGACCTTCTTGCCCTTGATTGGGCCACGATGCTCTTCGAACGTCATGACATCCGCCATAATCTGACAGGGGTGCGTGCGGTTTGTCAGTCCATTGACCACAGGCACGGACGCATACTCGGCCATCTCGAGCAATGTTGCTTCCTCGAATGTTCGGATCATGATCAGGTCAACATAGCGGTTGAGCACGCGCGCGGTATCGGCAATGGTCTCTCCGTGACCAAGCTGCATATCGTTGCCCGACAATACCATGGTTTGCCCGCCCAACTGGCGCACGCCGACATCAAAAGACACGCGCGTCCGGGTCGAGGGTTTTTCGAAAATCAGAGCAACCATATGGCCTGCCAAAGGCTGGTCGTCATCCTGCGTGCCCTTGGGACGACCAGCGCGTGCAGTTTTCATGGTCTGTGCGCTGTCGATGATCTGCCGCAGGTCTGCCTGGCTGGTGGTGTGGATATCTAGGAAATGGGTCATGACAGTGTCTCTTGGATCCAGAGAACCAGAGGCATACAGCCCCGCAGTGCTCCGAGTTTAACTTGGTGTGTGGACGGGTCAGGCAGCGATGGTCATTGCCGCTTTATCAAGACGATCAACAGCATCGGCAATCTCTTCATCGGATATGGTCAGTGGCGGCAGCAAACGGACTGTGTTGTCCGCGGCAGGCACCGTTATGACCTCATGACCATAACCCGCCGCAACGACATCGCCACATGCGACCCTGCATTTGATTCCCAACATCAGGCCAGCCCCCCGCACCAGTTCGAACACATCGGGATAGGCAGCGACCAACCCTTCGAGCTTTTGGCGCAAAAGTCCTGCCTTGCGGTTCACATCATTCAGAAACGCGGGATCAGCAACGATATCCAACACTGCACATCCCACTGCACAGCCCAGCGGGTTGCCACCATACGTGGATCCATGGGTCCCCGCAGTCATACCGCCAGCCGCATCCTCGGTTGCCAGGACAGCACCGAGTGGGAAGCCGCCTCCGATGCCTTTAGCCACCATCATGATGTCCGGCTCAATGCCTGCCCATTCGTGGGCAAAGAGTTTGCCGGTGCGCCCCACACCGCACTGCACCTCGTCAAGGATCAGGAGAATGTCCTTCTCATCACAAAGGTCGCGCAACCCCTTCAGGCACTGATCCGGCATGGGGATGATCCCGCCTTCGCCCTGTACAGGCTCGACCATGATTGCAGCCGTCGTTTCTGTGATGGCCGCCGCGATTGCATCGTGATCACCAAAGGTTAGATGCGTGAAACCCGGCAGCAAAGGGCCGAAACCCTTCGTCATCTTCTCCGACCCTGCGGCAGCGATGCCGGCCGAGGATCGACCATGAAAGCTGCCCGAAAAGGTTATGATATCAATCTTGTCCGGGTGTCCTTTGTCGTACCAGTACTTGCGGGCCATCTTGACCGCCAGCTCGCATGCCTCTGTGCCCGAGTTGGTGAAGAACACCGTATCAGCGAATGTTGCTTCGACCAACTTGTCGGCGAGCGCTTGTTGTTGCGGGATATGGTATAGGTTCGACGTGTGCCATAGCGTGCCCGCCTGCTCGGCCAATGCCTGTGTCAACGCCGGATGGGCATGGCCGAGTGCATTCACCGCAATTCCAGCCCCGAGATCAAGAAAACGTCGGCCATCCGCCTCAATCAGCCAAGTGCCCTCGCCTTTGACAAAGGTCAAAGGAGCGCGATTATAGGTCGGCAGAACGGACGTGATCATCGGGATCATCCTTTTTGGAAAACCTAGGCGTCAAAGCACGTTGGTGCATGAGGCATCAGGCGGGGTCAACATATTTGAGGAGTGGGGTGCCATCACGGCACATCAAGATCGGGCGCAGTAGTCAGCTGCGTCGCAGAATTCGTTGGAATTGTACAAAGTCGATCATGCTGATCGTTTAGATCATTCGAGCCGGGCTTGCCAGTAAAAATGCGCTTGCGCTTGGGTCCACTTGGGCGCAGGCACGCGATATGTACATGCCCAAGGCTGAGAACCCTGTCCTTGCCGCCCTGCTGATTATCGTGGCGTGCGCCTTCATCGCTGCGACGACCTTGTTTGCATAGGCGCTCGGAACGAACCAGTTCGGTCCCGCACTGCATCCGTTCCAGATCAGCTTTGGCCGGTTTCTGTTTGCTTTCCTCGCTCTCAGCATGGCCGCATTGGTGCTGCGGCCAGAGTTGCAGCGACCCCATCTCGGCCTCCACCTGGCACGTACGTCCAGTGGATGGGCCGGCGTGACACTGATGTTCGCCTCAGTCGCGTACATTCCGCTGGCAGACGCCACCGCAATTTCATTTTTAAACCCAGTCTTCGGCATGATCCTTGCCATTCCACTATTGGGCGAACGGGTCGGCAAGTGGCGCTGGCTGGCCGCCGCAATCGCCCTTGTCGGTGCGATGATCCTGTTGCGACCGACACCGGCCAGCTTTCAACCCGCAGCGCTTCTGGCCTTGGGTGCTGCCATGGCGTTGGGGCTCGAGCTGAGTTTCATAAAGAAACTGACAGGACGAGAGGGGCCGTTTTCGATCCTGCTGGTCAACAACGCCATTGGCCTTTGCATCGCGGGGTTGGCTGTATCCTTCGTTTGGCGATCTCCCTCTGTCAGCCAATGGGCGCTCATGGCAGGGGTCGGATGTGCCATGGCGGCGGCGCAGACGTGCTTTGTCAACGCCATGGCGAGAGCCGACGCCAGCTTCGTTGCCCCCTTCAGCTACGCAACCCTGATCTTTGCAGCAGTGTACGACATCGCTTTCTACGGCGTAGTCCCCGATGCGATCACCATCTTGGGTGCCGGCATCATCATCGCGGGCGCATTGCTTTTGGCCTGGCGCGAAGGGCTGCGTGCATCCCCCAAAGCCTCAGGTCGTCCCTTGTAACTTTGGCCTGCGTGACTACTATAGGGCGCTGACACTGAAAAGAGACACAAGGCGGCCCCACGCGAGGCCGCTTTTTAGATCGGAAAGCCTGCTGATGTCCTGGACCGACGAACGCGTTGAACTGTTGAAGAAAATGTGGGGCGAAGGCCAATCGGCCAGCCAGATTGCCAAGGAACTTGGCGGCGTCACCCGCAATGCGGTGATAGGCAAGGTGCACCGTCTTGGCCTTTCAAACCGCGCTGGCGGTGGCGGCAGCGCAAGCACTGCCAAGGCGGAAGCCAAACCCAAAGCGCCGCCCAAGGCCAAAGCCGAACCCAAGGCACAGCCCAAAACGGAACCGGCCGTCAAACCAGTGCCGGAGACCAAAGCCGTGGTTCCGGCCCGTAAACAGATCATTCCGGCAGGCCAACCCCTGCCCCCGCAGCCTTCGGCCAACGAAATCAGCCCGGAGGCTCTGGCAAAGGTCAACGAGGTCGAGAAGAAGGCCAAAAAGATCAGCCTGATGGAGTTGACTGAGCGGACATGTAAGTGGCCCGTGGGTGATCCGGCCACCGACAATTTCTGGTTTTGCGGGCTGCCTGTACAACAGGGCAAACCTTACTGCGAGGCGCATGTCGGTGTCGCATTCCAACCGATGTCATCGCGCCGGGATCGCCGCCGTTAACCCCAAAGCCGTCTGACGACGACACCATGGATTAGGGGGCTTTGCCCCCGGCTTGGGGGCCTCCCCCATGGTATTTTCGGTCAGAAGAAGACAGGCTTTTCAGAATTGGGCGGTCGGGTCGGTTGTCGCCTGCGCAGGTATGGGCCAGACGACACAGCCTATCGCACATGGCCAAAAGATCCACGATTTTAGCGATTTTGGCTTCGATGGCATTCACGTGTATCTGTGTAGTCTTGTGGACGTCTGCGCTTGCCCGGCCCCGGTCTTCCCACAAGGCCAACCGTCATCTGCAATCTTCAACGGAAAAGCCGAGCGCCCGTGCGCGTACTAGAAACGCCAGTTGATGAATATGCGTATCTCTAAAATCCCGATACCCGTTTGCACTGCGATCCGGGTTGATAAGCCAAATCTCTTCTTAGTAGCGAACTGTTTCAGGCGGCAGCTTGGTACCGTTTGCAGCTTGCGAGATATTCATGTGGCCCCCTTCGTGCGCAGGCGCAATGCGTTTGTGACGACAAATACGGAAGACAAAGCCATGGCCAGCGCAGCCAGAGCCGGCGAGAGCTGCGGGCCATCAAACGGCACAAGGATGCCTGCGGCCACCGGGATGAGGGCAGTGTTGTAAACGAAAGCCCAGCCCAGGTTTTGCCATATGTTACGCAACGTGGCGCGGCTTATGCGCAATGCGCGCAAGACTGCAGCCGGCTCCGACGACATCAGGACCACATCTGCCGCTTCTATCGCCGCATCCGTAGCGCCGTTCACGGCAAGCCCCACATCTGCCGCGGCCAACGCCGGGGCGTCATTCAAGCCATCCCCAACAAATGCAACGGGACCATGTGAAGCACGCAAACTGCGGAGCGCATCGACTTTCTGATCTGGCTTTACGCCAGCGATGACGGTCCCGATCTGCAACGCTGCCGCAGTATGCCTTGCGGCAGCAGGCGTATCGCCAGAGATCATTGCGACATTACGACCCTGAGCCTTCAGTACGGCAATGGCATCTGCTGCGCCTTCTCTTATCGTATCACGGACAGCCAATGCAGCTGTGTGTTGTCCATCCATTGCGACATGCACAACCGTCGCGCCCGTGTCCGACCAGCGTTCAGCAGTTTCGGTCAAAGCGTCGTCCGGTGTTATCGTCGCTTGCGTAAGCATATCGATATTACCGACAACCACATTTCGCCCTTCTACAACTGCCGCCGCACCCGCTCCAAGCACAGCATGAAAATCCGTAACAGCTTTGGGAACAGTAGATACTGCAGCGACTATGGCCCGACCTATTGGATGCTCGGATAGGCTTTCCACACCTGCAGCCATGCTTAGAACAGATGTCTCATCTCCACCTACCGCCAGCGCGATCTCGTCCAATTGTGGCGTGCCATGGGTCAGTGTCCCGGTCTTGTCAAATGCCACAACCCGGGCATTCTGCATTCGTTGCAGCGCATCGCCCTTGTGAAACAGCACACCCAATTCTGCCGCGCGCCCTGTACCGACCATCACCGACATCGGCGTCGCCAAACCCATAGCGCAAGGGCACGCGATAATCAGTACTGACACGGCGGCCACCACAGCCGGTGCCAATCCGTCGACAGCCCACCAGGCGGCAAATGTTGCCGTGGCGATCAGTAGGACCACCGGCACGAACCATGCCGTAATCCGGTTGACCAAAGCCTCGACCGGCAATCGCGCGGCCTGAGCGTCACGGGTCAGGGCCGTGATACGTGCGAGCACCGTCTCTTCCCCAACATGAGTGGCACGCAGCGCCAGTGTTCCTGTCGTTGTCAACGTACCTCCAGTGACTGGATCTCCTGCCTGCTTCAGGACCGGCACAGGTTCACCCGTCAGCATGCTTTCGTCAACGTGGCTGTGACCATCGACCACAACGCCGTCCACGGGGATCCGCCCGCCCGACCGTACGCGCAACACATCACCTGTCTGCACAGCTGCAATCGGGACGATCTCGACGGCGCCATCATCCCGGACCCGTTCAGCTTCTTCAGGGCGCAGTCCCAACAACCGCCTTACTGCGTCGCCAGTATGACCCTTGGCGCGCGCTTCCAACCAACGGCCCATCAGGATCAGGGTCACAATCACGGCTGCCGCTTCGAAATAGACCCCTGCGGGAGGTAAAATGCCGGGGGCCAATACTGAAAAAGCCGAAAAGACAAACGCCGCGCCTGCCCCAAGCGCTACCAGTGCATCCATATCGGGACGCGCCTTGAACAGGTTGGGCAATCCACGACGAAAAAAACCTGCCCCCGGCCATGCAAGAACCACAGCCGTCAGCAAAAGCTGAAACAGGTGACTGTTGGCTACGCCAATGGTCCTGGCAACCCAGTGATGCAAAGGCGGGTACAAATGCCCTCCCATCTCGATCACAAACACCGGCAGGGTCAGTACAGCCGCCAATAAAAAACGGCGAAAAACGAGACGCGCTTCGTTCACTTCACCCGCATTATCTTCGGGTATGTCCGCTGGATAGCCAGCCGCCTTCAAAGCGTTGCGTAGCGCAGCATCAGACCCAAGAATATCGACCACAAGGGTTTTTGTGGGAAAGCGTACCTCGGCCTTCAGAACACCTGGAACCGCCTGGGCTACCGCCTCGATACGTCCGACACAGGACGCGCAGGACATGGACGGGACGTGCATGGTCATATGCCGTATCGCAGGCGGATAGCCCGCCTGATCAAGCGCCTCCATTGCTACATCCGCACTAACCCCAGAAATACGCGCACTATGATCCGCAAGGTTCACCCGTACATCATGCGCGCCCGGCAATGCCGTCAAAGCCGCCTCGGCACGCCCGATGCAAGATGCGCAGTGTAGCCCCTGCAACGTGAATGTTAGCGTGCGGTCGGTCATGTTGTGCACATAGGGCTTCCAGTCACTGGAACGTCAACCCCTTGATGAAACAAACCCAGCGCAGGTGTGAGTTGTGCGTCATCGATGACCATGACAGGAAGACGCGGTGCTAAAACGTGAAAGACCAGCAATGCAAGACCTGCCCCCGCCCCCCACACCACCACGCGCTGCAGATGTGCTGGCTGCACGCCTCTTTGATGCCGGATGCCGTTTTGCCTTTGGCATGCCCGGGGGCGAGGTACTGACGATCGTGGACGCCTTGGAACGCGCGGGCATTCGCTTTATCCTATGCAAGCACGAAAATGCGGCTGCCTTCATGGCCGAAGGGGCATGGCACCGCACCGGCGCACCGGGCATTCTTGTCGCCACGGTTGGTCCCGGCGCACTGAACGGCGTAAATGCCGTCGCCAACGCCTATCAAGACCGCGTGCCGCTGATTGTTTTGGCAGGCTGCGTTGATGCGGACGAGGCGCAAACTTATACACATCAGGTGCTGGACCAGACGCAGGTGTTCCAGCCAATTACCAAAGCCACATTCACCCTCAACACCGGCGCAGCGCACGTCATAGCAGATAAAGCAGTAGGCATCGCACTCGAAGGGCGGCCCGGGCCCGTACATATCGACGTTCCGATCACGGTGGCGGTAACGCCGGTGCGCCCCGACATCCCGGCACGCAGATCCCATGCAGAACCAGTTGTGCCCGCACCGACCGCTTTGTCCGATATGCAGGCGTCACTCGCAAAGGCCGAACGGCCTATCATGATTGTAGGGGTTGATGCACTGAACCAAGGGTTCAACACCCGGCGGCAAGACATGTCGGACACACTGCTGCAGTTTGTCGAAACCTACAACGTGCCCGTCATCACGACATACAAGGCCAAGGGTCTGTTGCCCGAAGACCATCCGCTCGCATTGGGTGGTGCCGGTCTATCGCCCAAAGCGGACGAAATCCTGCTGCCACTGGTCCAACGCGCCGATCTGATCATCGGCTTGGGCTATGACCCGATCGAAATGCGCACCGGCTGGCGCGATTTCTATTTTCCGGGCATCCAGACCATGATCGACATCACGGCAGAGCCGAACCACCACTATATGCATCAGGCAACTACCAACGTGATCGGCGACTGCTCGGCAACGTTGACTGCAATGGCCGACGGTGTGCCGCCGCGGAGCACATGGCCTTCCGGTGAGATCGCGGCCGCCAAAGCCGACTTGTCCAACGCCTTCCCCCGCAATGACGATTGGGGACCAGCAGCCGTAATCGACACCTGCCGCACCGAACTGCCCAGGGACGCGCTGGCGACGGCAGACAGTGGGGCGCACCGTATCCTGCTCAGCCAGATGTGGGAGTGCTACGAGGCGCGCGGCCTTATGCAATCCTCTGCACTTTGCACAATGGGCTGCGCCATCCCGTTGGCGATGGGCGCGCAAGTGGCAGACCCTACGCGCACTATCGTCAGCTTTTCGGGCGATGCCGGGTTTCTAATGGTTACCGGAGAATTGTCCACCGCGGCAGAGCTGGGCCTCAATACCATCTTCGTCGTCTTCGTCGATGCCTCGCTGGCGCTGATCGAACTGAAACAGCGGCAGCGGCAACTTGCCAATGCGGGCGTTGACTTTGCCAAACATGATTTCGCCGCGATGGGGCGCGCCTTTGGCGGTGCAGGTCATACAGTAACCTCGCGCGCGGAGTTGAAAGACGCGCTTGCCACCGCTAAATCCGCCGATACCTTCACCGTGATTGCCGCTGTGATTGAGCGGGGAGCGTATGATGGCCGCATCTGAAACACCGGGCGCGCTGGATGGACTGTTCGTTCTGGACCTGTCACGTATCCTTGCAGGGCCGACGGCAACGCAAATGCTGGGCGACCTTGGCGCTACGGTCATTAAGATCGAGAACCCGAAAACTGGCGGGGACGACACCCGTGGATGGGGGCCGAATTATGCCCGTAATCAGGACGGGTACCCCACTGACCTGTCGGCCTATTTCATGTCTGCAAACCGCAACAAGCAATCGGTGGCCGTCGACCTTTCGACCAAAGAAGGTCAGGACATTATCCGCCAACTCGCCGCCCGCGCAGATGTGGTGATCGAGAACTACAAACCCGGGGGGCTGGAAAAGTATGGGCTCGACCATGACACGTTACTGACAGCGCATCCGGGACTTGTATATTGTTCGATTTCCGGCTTCGGACAAACGGGCCCGAACCGTGACAGGCCTGGCTACGATCTGATGGCGCAGGGCTACGGCGGAATCATGTCGCTGACTGGCGATCCCGACGGCACACCGACCAAGGTCGGCGTAGGCATTGCTGATGTCATGTGCGGGATGTACGCCACAATCGGAATTCTGGCGGCACTGCGACACAGGGATCAAACGGGCGAAGGTCAGCATATCGACTTAAGTCTGGTGGATGCGCAGATGGCGTGGCTGATCAACGAAGGGTGCAATTATCTTGTGTCGGGACAGGTGCCGGAACGGCGCGGCAATGCGCACCCCAACATCGTGCCCTACGATGCATTTGCCACATCGGACGGGCACGTTTTGGTGGCAGTGGGCAATGATGCGCAGTTTGCACGGTTCTGCGATGCCATCGGTGCACCCGAACTCGGACGGGACCCGCGCTACACAACCAACCTGAGCCGCATCGAAAACCGGGTCACGCTGACCGCATCTCTGTCCCCAATTCTGGCTGGAATGGCCAAGGACGACCTGCTGACCAAAATGCACGCGGTCAAAGTACCAGGTGGGCCCATCCACGATGTGGCGGAAGCACTAAACTCGGATCAGGCACAGGCACGCGGTACGGTAGTGCAGGTTGACCACAGCGACGTGGAAGACGGGTACGTACGTCTTTTGGCGAATCCGCTCAAATTTTCAGCGACTCCTGTGACATATCGACGACCTCCACCTCGGTTCGGACAGGACACCGAGGCAGTGCTTGCAACATTAAAGCGTCATAAATCGCAACAAGATACCGACTAGCTCAACCGCTTTGGCCGGTTTTTGCCTGCTTTTGGCGGATGTGCTGACATTTTGCTCACGGAACAGCACATGCCGCTTCACGGTTACGTGTTTCCTATGCTCATAGCATACCATTCCTGCTTAGATGTTTTACACCCAAACAAGAACGCATACGGTAAGAGGCCACGCACCCATGATGCACGATATTTGCCAGGCGCCAGTCAGCCTTGAAGACGCCACTCTCGTCGAAGAGTGGAATGGCATGATCCGCGCCTTCCTTGCGCATGGCACAGCGACCCCTACCCATTTGAGCGCAGTCCTGTCCGGCGCACCCCAATTTGCAATGGGGTACGCAGCCAAGGGCCTGTTTTCCCTGATGATGGGCCGTAAGGAACTGTATGTTGTGGCACGCGAAGCCGGCGAAGATGCAATTGCAGCACTTGCCGTGTCGGGCGGCAGCGCCCGGGAACGGCTTTGGGTGCGCGCCTTGGGTGAATGGTTGGATGGCCGCCCGTCGGGGGCAATCGCCGCGATGGAGCGTATTCTGGCAGAATACCCCACGGATACGCTGTCGGCCAAGGTCAGCCACGCCATCCGCTTCATTCTGGGTGATGGCGTAGGCATGCGTGCTTCGATCGAAAATGTGCTGGACGCCCATAAAGATCACGCGCTCGAAGGATATCTCTACGGTTGCCACGCCTTTACCCTCGAAGAAACGGGTGATTACCGCGCCGCGGAAGCCGTGGGTCTCAAGGGACTTGAATTGGCAACGGACGACGCTTGGGGCCTGCACGCTGTGGCCCATGTTTATGACATGATGGCACGCCCTGACGCAGGCATTTCCCTGATTGAAAACAATGTATCGGCTTGGGATCACTGCAACAATTTTCGATATCACGTTTGGTGGCACAAGGCACTACTGCACCTCGATAGAGGCGAGAACGACATCGTACTAGCGCTCTATGACCAGCAGATCCGCGCAGACAAAACGGATGACTATCGCGACATTGCCAACGCAACATCCTTGCTGATGCGGCTGGAACTTGAAGGTATCCAGGTGGGTGATCGTTGGGCGGAGCTTGCCGATTTCGCTCAGACACGCACGGATGATGGGTGCCTCGTCTTTGCAGACCTTCACTATCAACTGGCCCTTGGCGCTGCTGGGCGTGAGGACGCTCAAGCCGCTATGTCCACACGCTTTGCGATCGATGCAGCACGCCAAGGCGAGATGCCGGCTCGTGTCGCCGATCCGGGCAAGGCAGCGCTGTCGGGCCTGAATGCCTTTGCCGAAGGGCGCTATGATGCAGCCTTTCACGATCTCGCTGCGGCGCGCCCTGCAATGCAGACTATTGGCGGCAGCCATGCCCAGCGCGACGTCTTTGAACGGATGACAATCGACGCGGGGATCAGGTCCGGCATGTATGACGCGACCGAGGCTTTGCTCGAAGATCGCATTGCACGCCGTGCGGGTGCCGTCGATCGGTTCGCGGCCACCCGGCTTGCATCAATCCAAGATACGCGGCGCATTCCCGCTCAATAATGTGCGGGGATGGCACCCATTTGTGAGGTAAAGTAGACAGCGGCCATGACTTTTGCCGACCCCACCACCCCTGCCGCAGCGGTCACTGCAGCGGCCACACCGGCAAATCCTGTGCGGGTGCGAGATATCCGTCTGGATTTTTTTCGCGGGTTGGCGATGTTCATCATCCTGTTCGCACATACACCCGGCAATTTTCTGACGTCCTGGATTCCAGCCCGTTGGGGTTTTTCAGATGCGACAGAAATCTTCGTATTCTGCTCGGGGATGGCATCAGCCATCGCATTCGGCTCCACATTCCAAAAGGCCGGTTTTGCGCTTGGGACAGCCCGCGTGGGCTACCGCATCTGGCAAGTTTACTGGGCACATGTGGGCCTTTTCTTTGCCACAACAGCCCTGCTCGCCTTTGTCACGGATCTTGAGATCACAACTCGCAACTATTGGGGTCAACTGAACCTCTGGATGCTGTTTGTGGAAGGGGAGCATTGGCAAAACCCCGATATGCTTTTCCGCTTCATGACGTTGCAATGGGTACCGAACCTGTTCGATATCCTGCCCATGTACATGGTGATCCTTGCCATGATGCCCATCGTGATCTTTCTGGCGCGCGTACATCTAGGGCTTGTAGCGGCTTTCTGCGGTATCCTGTGGCTATTTGGTCAGCGTAAATTCATGGAGGCCGCTGGCCTGCCCTATCTGAACTTCACTGCGGAACCATGGGTCGGCAACGACGACTGGCAGCGGCGCTGGTTCCTTAACCCGTTCGGCTGGCAGCTTGTCTTTTTTACCGGCTTCGCTTTCATGCGCGGCTGGTTGCCAAAACCACCCGTCAGCACGGTGCTGATCGGTCTTGCCACATTCATTGTGCTGGCCAACATCCCGCTGTCGAGCATAGGCGTGCGCGAACTGGGCTTTGACTGGGCGCGCGACTGGCGTGCCGACAACCGTCAATGGATCTCCAAATCCGACTTCGGCCTGCTGCGCTACGTGCATTTCCTGGCACTCGCCTACATCGCCTGGGTCCTTGCCGGCGACAAGGGTCACCGCTTGCGCATCATCGCAACCAACGGGATTGCACGTGTATGGGACAAGGCGCTGACAATCATCCTCAAGGTTGGTCAGCAATCCCTGGCAGTCTTTGTGGTGTCAATCTTTGTCGCGCGCTTCAACGGCTTTGCAATGGACGTTCTGGGCCGAGATACAGGCACTGTACTGGCGGTGAACGCGTTCGGCTGCGGTGTATTGGTCCTGACAGCCTACCTTGCAGGCTGGTTCAAGTCCGTCCCCTGGAAACCAAAGGCGAGCCGATGATGCTGCGCCGAGAATTCCTCGCCTCTCTTGCCGCACTGGCTGCGGCGCCCCGCGCCTCATGGGCGCAGGATGAACATGGATTGCCATTGGGTGATGCCACTCCGTTCACCCCGTCCGACGTCATTGACATGGCTCGGGAGAAAGCCGCGCGCGGCTATGAACCACGCCCCATGATCCCAGAAGCGTGGCAGAACCTCACCTACGACCAGTACCGGAAGATCTGGTTCGATAGCCGGAACGGGCTGTGGGAAGGTTCCGATGCACCGCAACGGGTCGATGTGTTTCCACCAGGCCTGTATTTTCCGCAAGCTATCCGAACTTACGTAGTTGAAGGTGATCAAGCCCGACCGCTCAAGTTCGACATGGGTGTGTTTGACACCACGGACAAGTTCCCGAACGTTCCAATCGACGACACGCTTGGCTATTCCGGCCTTCGTTTGCGGGCAGAGCTTCGGCAGCCTGGCATTCACGAGGAATACGCGGTGTTCCAGGGTGCCAGCTATTTCCGCGGCATCGGCACCGGTGATATCTATGGATTGTCGGCACGCGGCCTTGCTCTCAAGACCGGTGACCCAATGGGGGAAGAATTCCCCGACTTTACCCATTTCTGGCTGGAACGCCCCGCAAGCGGCGCAGCACAGATCGTGGTCCATACACTTCTCGACGGTCCATCCTGCACCGGCGCTTTTCGGTTCGAGATCATGCCCGGGCAACCGCTGACAATGCATGTTGAGGCCGAGATTTTCGCCCGCGACACTCTCACCCATGTGGGGATAGCGCCGCTGACTTCGATGTTCATGTTCGACGACACGAACAAGCAGCGCTTCGATGATTTTCGCCCGGCCGTGCATGACAATGACGGGCTGATGATTCACAACGGTGGAGGCGAGGTAATCTGGCGCCCACTCGCCAATCCACAAACACTGCAAATCAGTGCGTTCGGCGATAATAATCCGCGGGGCTTCGGCTTGATGCAAAGGGCGCGCAAGTTCAGTGACTTCAATGACCTCGAAGCACTTTACCACCGTCGTCCCGGCCTCTGGATAACACCGGGCGAGGGCTGGGGCCGGGGCAGTGTCGCCCTCATCGAGATTCCCACCGACAAGGAAATATACGATAATGTTGTCGCGTATTGGCGCCCATCGGCCGACATCGAAGCTGGCACATCGCACCGCATGACCTACCGCCTGGACTGGGGCGCAGATCCGGCACCGAAGGCAGCCATGCCACTGCGCGTATTGAACACCGCGGCTGGCGGTCGTCCAGAAGGCGGGCGTATCTTTACAATCGACTTCGAAGACGCACCCCACGTGCCCAAAGACCTCTCAAAGGTTGACCGCCTTGTCCGCTCCAGCGCGGGCGACGTGACCGAAGGCATCATTCAACGAAACCCCGAAACCGGCGGGCCACGCCTCGCTTTCACCTTCATGGCGGGTGACGCGCAGTGGGCAGAGTTCCGTGCGCAATTGCGACTGGACGGGCAAGCCCTTAGTGAAGTGTGGCTCTATCGATGGACCGCTTGACACAGACTGCCATGCCCCTGCGTGCGCCACTCAAAATGCCGGCGCAGGATTTTGCGCGGGCGCCTGATTGTGTCGATGCTGGCACAGACAAGCGCGATCCGATCTGGCGTATGGCCGTCTTCCTTCCAGCGCTTTCTATTACGGGCATCGTTCTCTGGGGACTGTACGGCTTGTTCGAAATATCTGGCATGACCGGCTTGGAATATGTACTTCTCACGCTAATCGGCCTGACCTTCATCTGGGTCACCATTGCCGTATCGACCGTCGGTGTCGGCCTTGCAGGTAGGCTGGACCCCAGCCGCAGACCGGCGCCTGCCAATCCGCTTGACGTGGCGCTTCTGGTTCCGATCTACAACGAAACTCCATGGGACGTGTTTGGCAACGCCGCCGCAATGTTGACCGATCTGACACGGCAAAAGGGCGGACACCGCTACAGCCTGTTTATCCTCAGCGACACCACCGACAACGCTATTGCCGCGCAGGAATGGCGTGCGTTCCAAGCCCTGCAAGCCAGCGCTCCTGTCTCTGTTTACTATCGCCGCCGTGCTGAGAACACGGACAAGAAGGTCGGCAACCTGGAAGACTGGATCACCGGCTGGGGTGCCGGCTACGAAGCAATGCTGGTTCTCGACGCAGACAGCCTGATGACCGGCCGTGCCATCAGTCGGCTTGCCACGGAACTGGCCGCCGACCCCAAGGCCGGGCTGATCCAAAGCTTTCCGCAGCTAATCGGAGCAAACACAGTGTTCGCCCGGATGCAGCAGTTTTCCAACATCGCCTATGGCTGGATTTTGGCAGAAGGGCTGGCACATTGGTCTCGAACCGAAGGCAACTATTGGGGTCACAATGCCATTATACGGACCCGTGCCTTTGCCTCCTCGGCTGGCCTTCCATATCTCCGCAGCATCAGTGGACGCAAAGACCTGATCCTGAGCCATGACTTTGTCGAAGCATCGCTTCTACGCCGCTCGGGCTGGCGCGTGCGCTTCCTGCCTCGCATCTCTGGCAGTTTCGAGGAAACGCCAGGCACTTTGATTGACTACGTGATCCGTGACCGGCGTTGGTGTCGGGGCAACCTTCAACATCTACGCCTTCTGGCCACGCGCGGCCTGCACCCGGTCAGCCGCTTCCACTTGTTCCAAGGGGCCGCAGCCTACCTGATGTCACCAGCCTGGTTTGTGCTTCTGGTGTTCTGGGCCCTTCTCGGCCGTGATGCCGAAACGAATGTGATATCGTATTTCAACGAAGCAAATCCGCTCTTTCCCAATTGGCCCCCAGCCATGACGCATATCGACAGTGCCATATTCCTAGTGGTGATGTATGTGATGCTACTGACACCCAAGATCACATCTGCCGTCGTCATCGCAGCGAATGGAAGAGCTGTGCGCCTCTTTGGCGGGCGTCGTGTGTTTGCGGGGGCGGTCCTAACGGAACTGGCACTTTCCGTAGCTTACGCACCAATCATGATGATCCAGCAGACCAAGGCTGTAATCGGTGGATTGATCGGGCGCGGAGGCTGGACACCGCAAAGCCGCACAGCGCAAGCTTATCCCTGGGCCACGCTGATCAAGTTCCACTGGATTGAATCACTGCTGGGCGGGTTGCTTTTCTTGGGTCTCGGCACCGGTCTCGTCTCATGGTGGTTGATCCCGATCGCTTTCAGCCTTGCCTTTGCCGTGCCTCTTTCGGCCCTCAGTGCCTTTCCCCTTACCCACCTCGGATTTGCAAGTCTGCGGCTCGACAACCCACTGACACTGCGTGAACCGGCCATCGTTGCGAATGCCCGCACCGCCCGGGCCGAAATGCGTGCATGGATTGAAGCCTCGGAAATCGCGGCAGAGTGAATCCAAGTCGCTACTTCGAAGTCGCATCTGCATCAATTTTTGGATACACGAGGACGAGCTGGCTGTGTCATAGAGCCTGAAGACCCAGGACAAATACTGTACTGATCGGTCAGGCGCTCAATCGAATGGGATCTAGTCAGGCGCCCATGCCACAATCGGCAAGCCACGCTTCAACCATCCGGGACCAGCCCCCGATCCAAGCATGCCTTCAGGCACATCGATGATCGTCGTGAAACCTGCTGCCGTCAGGCGTTCCGACATCCTGCGTGATCGCACACCTCGGGCACAAATGAGCGCTACAGGCGTGTCCGTGCGCCCGCCCGTATGGGTCAACAGCGCATCGGTGAAATCCTTGCGACGCATGTCCAAGGGCACGGCTCCCTCGCCAATTCCGGTTCGCTCCCACTCGTCGGGGCGCCGAATATCAACCAGCAGGATGGTACCGCCCTTTGCGGCGGCATACGCATCAGGCGTGCTCAGCGTTCCTTCTACACCCGCTTGGGCAGCGATGTTGTACCAACGCGATGCAAACACCGCACCGCCAACGATGCACCCTCCGACCACAACGCCAAAACCCCGGCGCGTGATCCGCGCAGGGGTCTCAGCCCGATCAGTTATGGCACGTTCTGTCGGACGATCCGCCATCTTACGATTTGGGCGCTTCACTGGTGAATTTTGGAATGGTGCTTTCCGATGCCGCGTCTTCTTCGATACTCACCCAGTTGTTCTCAGATAGAGTGATGTTACCGGGGATGTCTTCTTCCCAGAAACCTACGACCACGTCGGTAATGTTCAGATACAGCTTGTCGTCAACGATGCGCCACAGGTTGGGATTGGCGGGTACTTTGCCGCCCTGAGCCACACCATAGGCATAGTGGCCATCATATTGCGGGACATAGCGAGCGGGGTCAGCGGCGAACTTGTCGCGGTTTTTCTCGGTCGAAAAAGCAAAAGTCGCCCCGTTGTAGTCCGCTGTGATGCTCTCATCGCCTGGAACGCCCTGTGTCTGCACCTGGCCCGGCGGTTTCATCTCAATATCGAAATAGGCAACCACGTCATAGCCCGAAACGGCAAATCCCGTCTCGTCGATGTACTGGTCCCCGGCGAATGCGGTCGTGCTGAGGGCCAAGGTGCTGGCAGCCGTGGCAACGGCCAATGTGAATCGGTTCATCATATGGGATCATCCTCGTTGCAAACTGTGCCCACCGCGCGTCCGTGCGGCAGATATGAAACATTAGGGACGTTCGGTCCACCATTTCAGCCTGCCTCGCGCTGATGTGAGCAGGTGTCGGATCCCGTGAGGCACCCCAGCTGTTCAGCGCAACCGCGGCGGGCGATCCGGATCCATGCCCGGGGCAGACTGGCCCGGCGACCGCGCGGGGGCAGGTTGCGGCAGGTCAAAACGCAGACCCACGCGCGCGAGCCGCTCGGTCACCGGATCGCGTGCATCAAAAAAGCCGACATCCAAGGCGCCTGCCTCGATCCCGGAAAACGTCAATGCCTCGGATACAGCACAGGCCAGCGCATCCTCGGCGCCCGGTGCGGCTCCTACAAAGGCCAGCATATGACCGCGTGCACCCTCCGTGTCCGTGGTGCCAACGAGATAGGCAATCTGCGCCAATCCAGTTGCCGTCGCCAGCTTGGTGTCCACGGCAGAAATCAACGCGTCCGGCAAACCGGTCGGGGCGGACACTTCAGCCAGACGGGCCTCAACTTGATCCGGGCCATGGCCCAATGTCTGCGCCAACCATTGCACACCATCCGCATCCAGCAGAAATGACGACGGAGCTACATCCAGGTTCAGGCCCAAGCCCAAACCCTGTTCCGCCAACAGCCCCACAACCACCCTGCCCGACAGCGCAGCATAAGGTGCCTCGGTCCCCACGAAAGATGCCAACCGCTCCTCGCGATCAAAGACAAGCACCAATGGCCCGGAACCAGGATCAAAGACCTGTGGCGCAATCTGATTCCCCTGCGCCTCAGCCTGCAGAAGCAGATAAAGCTCCGCATCGCCCAAGCGCTCAAAGAACCGCAACCTTGCTGCATCATCCCCTGACGCGGCCTGCATCGCGACATGCGCCTGGTCCAAAACCGTCTGTGTCACGCCAAAACTTCCTTCACCCGCGCCCGTAGGACCGGCAGCACATCTGCCTCGAACCACGGGTTTTTTTTAAGCCACGCGGTATTGCGCCACGACGGATGAGGCAAGGGAAAGGCCCGAGGCGCAAAGTCGCGCCAAGCAGCCACGGTGTCCCGTACCGATATCTTCGTGCCCAGATGCCAGGATTGGGCATAACCACCGATCAACAGAACCAATGGCACATCACCAACATGCTGCATCACATCAGCCCGCCACGTATTGGCACAGATCTTTGGCGGTGGGAGATCCGAACCGTTTGCATCATAGCCGGGAAAACAGAACGCCATTGGCGCGATGGCCAGCTTATTTCGGTCATAAAATGTGGCCTCGTCAATACCCAGCCAATCCCTCAACCGATCTCCCGACGGATCGGTAAAGGGCCGTCCGCTTTCGTGTACGCGCGCGCCCGGAGCCTGACCGGCCACAAGAATGCGCACGCCCGGCCTGAACCACACGATCGGACGCGGGCTGTGCCCTGTCTCGGTTGCAGCAAAACGTTCGGCGCACAGCGTGCACACGCGGATATCGTCAGGCAGTCCCATATCAAACCTCTAAGCCGTACCAATAGGTTAGGCAATTAATTCGACATTTTTCGAAATAAAACTTGCGTGATATTTATATTTTTATAATTCTAGAAATATGAAAATGGAATCGTCTCACCCGCTCGATCTGACCCGCGCTGCCGCAGCCTTTGCCGCCCTTGGATCTGAACAACGGCTTTCGGTGCTGCGCATTCTCGTGCGGGCCGGACCGGACGGGCTCAGTATCGGCATGCTGGGTGATCGCTCGGGTGTCACCGGCTCGACTCTGACACATCACGTCAAGATCCTCGCAAGTGCTGGCCTTGTCACGCAAGCTCGTCAGGGGCGCTCGATCATCTGCGCCGCCGTCGCCTTTGATGAGGTGCAGGATCTGTCGAACTTCCTTCTCACTGAATGCTGTGCAGACACCCCCCACTCGGATCATGATCATGGCTGACACCACCACCCCGACACCCATTCGGCGACGCAAACTCCTTGACGGTGCCTGGGTCGCCTCGATTGCGGTCCTTGTCATCGTAGCCATTGTAGACCCGCAGCAACTCTGGCCCACAGTTGCCTTCGCGGCCGACGCACTGCTGGGAACCGCCCCGTTCATTGCCTTTGCCGTCTGCGCGGTTGCCTATCTTAAGGCCACGGGGGCGGAAAACCTACTGGCCAGGGCATTCGAGGGCAATCCGGTCCGCATGATCATAATGGCTGCATTACTGGGCGGTCTGTCGCCGTTCTGCTCGTGCGAAGTGATCCCATTCATCGCAGCTTTGTTGGCTGTCGGCGCACCGTTGGGCGCTGTGATGGCGTTCTGGCTCGCCTCCCCGCTCATGGACCCGGCCATGTTCGCAATAACGGCCGGAGCGATAAGTGTCGAATTCGCACTGGCAAAAACAGTTGCTGCGGTGGCGCTTGGCATGCTGGGCGGATTTGGCACACTCATGCTGGCCGGCACACCCGTATTCACAGACCCGCTACGTGAAAGGCCTTCAGTCGGTGGATGCTGCGGCGTAGCAAAGCCATTCTCTGACCAGCCGGTTTGGAAATTCTGGAGCGAACGTGTCCGGGTCGAAACGTTCCGCAGCGCGGCACTGGAAAACGCCGCCTTCTTGCTCAAATGGCTGACACTCGCCTACGTCATCGAAGCAGTGATGGTTTACTACATGCCTGCCGACCTGATTGCATCAGTCCTGGGCGGCGACGGCATCGGCACTGTCATCCTTGGAGCATTCGTAGGCATGCCGGCTTATCTGAACGGATATGCGGCAGCTCCACTTGTGGCCGAGCTTATGGATCAGGGTATGGCGAACGGTGCTGCCTTGTCCTTCATGCTGGCGGGCGGCGTCAGCTGCATCCCCGCCGCCATTGCCGTCTGGGCATTGGTGAAACCGCGGGTCTTCGCTGCTTACCTCGGGTTCGCGCTGACAGGGTCAGTTCTGGCCGGGATGACATGGCAAATTCTGAACTGATCCGACGTTATACTGTCAGCAAACGGCACACAGACGGATCAAAGGGCCGCGCACCACCCTGCAAACTGTCCATTCTCCGGCAACAATGCCCTGCAAAACCTATACATTCGACGGGACTTTGGACATAATATTGCCTAAGTCGGTGATTAGACCATTAAGACGCCTCTGGTAAGGAGGGCACAGGTTCCCCACGTCAGTACGCGGGGGCATAGCAGACACCGCGGAGCAACGGGGATGCTGGAATTCGAAAATGTATCCAAGTCCTTCTGGACAGGCACACAGCGCAAGGTAATCCTTGACCGTGTGTCTTTCCGGGTGGAATTGGGCCATTCGTTTGGCGTGTTGGCCCCCAACGGCACTGGTAAGACCACACTCATCAATATGATGGCGGGGTTGGAAAAACCGGACGAAGGTGAAATCAGGCGTGGCTGCAACATCTCGTTTCCACTTGGCTTCATGGGAGGGGTGCTACCCAAGATCTCGGCGCTGGAAAACTCTCGCTACATCGCGCGCCTCTACGGGCTTGATCCCGACTATGTGGAAAGCTTCTGTCGCTGGCTCTGCAACCTGGGTGAGTATTTCGACCAACCCTTGGGTACGTATTCATCGGGCATGCGCGCACGCTTTTCATTTGCGCTAATGTTGGCACTCGACTTTGATATCTATCTGATTGATGAAGGCATGCCATCGTCAACAGACGTTGAATTCAACCGCAAGGCAGGTGAAGTGTTGCAGGAACGGCTGCGCACTACAACAATCATCATCGTGTCGCATCAGGCTCAGACGCTCGAGAAATTCGCGCGCTCTGCCGCTGTGTTGCTGGACGGCAAACTGCATATGTTTGACACGCTGGAAGAGGCGAAACGGCTTTATGACTACGAAACCCAAAGCTAGAAAGTTCCGCATCAAGCGCACCGCGCCCGCACTTGGCAGTGCGGCGACAGGTCCTGAGCGGGATGATGCGCCTGAAAAGTCGGCATCCGAGTCAAAAACGCAAGACAAGGTGCAAAAACCTGCCCCCAAAAGTGGTGAAGTTGCCTCCAACCAGCAGGTGCAAAGCGAAAACACTATCGACGCCATTCGGCAAGAGGGGCTGACAGGCCGCCAGCTTCGCATGGCGCGGCGGGTGGCCCAGAAACACGGTCTGGCCCCCACGTCGGACTTTGATGCCGTTCGTCTGTTGCGCGCCAAGGGAATTGACCCTTTCCAACGCTCAAACATGCTGGAACTTGTGGTGCCGCAGGCAGGAGCAGAGCAGCATGAAGGTGGTGCACCTGACGCGTTCGCCAACTTGCCCGCGACAACCGGCGGCGCTGGCGCTGGGCGCGCTCAACTTCCCCAGACCGTACAGGTCAAACAGCAGCAACTGCCATCGACAGAACTGAGCCCCGCAGAACGTCGGTCGCAGGAAATTCAAAACATCCAGCGCGATATTGCGCGCCGCCGCCGTCGCAAGATGGGCCTGTTACTGGTGCGACTTGCGTTCTTCGTAATTCTGCCTACCTTTCTTGCAGGCTACTACTTCTACGCTATCGCGACGCCGATGTATGCCACGAAGTCCGAGTTCCTGATCATTCAGAACGAAGGATCAGGCGGCGCCGGTCCGTTGGGTGGCCTGCTGCCAACGCAGTTCGCCACCAATGCTGACAGCATTGCCGTGCAAGGTTTCCTTCAATCCAAGGATGCGATGCTGCGGCTCGACCGTGACATCGGTTTCAAGACGCATTTCACCCAAGGTTGGATTGACCCGATCCAAAGGCTCAGTGACGATCCGACCAATGAAGAAGCGTACAAGACATACAAAAAGAACGTAAAAATCGGTTATGACCCGACCGAGGGCATGATCCGGATGGAGGTGGCCGCCGCCGACCCGCAGGTCTCAGCCGAGTTTTCGAGCCAATTGATCAACTATGCCGAACAACGCGTGAACAACCTGTCCGCCCAAAAGCGGGACGATCAGATGCGTGATGCCCGGGAAGGGTTCGAACGGGCCGAAACGGAGCGCCGTGCCGCCCAGGAGTCCCTAGTGCGCTTGCAGATCGAGGGCGCCACGCTGGATCCCGAAGGCGTGATCGCCAGCCTTCGCACCCAGATTGGTCAACTTGAAACCCAGATCATCGAGAAAGAGATCGAGCTGGCCAGCCTGCTCAACAATACCCGCCCCAACCAAAGCCGAGTGGATGGCGCGCGCGGCACCTTGGAAATTCTCAACAAACAATTGGTCATCTTGAACAACAAGATGACGGATGTGTCCAAGGGTGAAAACTCGCTCGCAGAACTGGCGGCCCGCATCCAGATTGCGCAGGCGGACCTCGCCTCGCGCGATTTGATGCTGCAATCAGCACTGCAACAGATGGAACAATCCCGTGTTGAAGCAACCCGGCAGGTACGTTACCTGACCGTCGCGGTCGAACCGATTGCGCCCGAAGAGCCAACATATCCCTGCGCATTCGAAAACACGATCTTGGCTTTCCTCGTCTTTGCGGGCATCTACCTGATGATCTCGCTCACAGCGTCGATCCTCAGAGAACAGGTGACAAGCTAAGATGAAACATGTTGATGTCGCCGGCCTCACGATCGGCAATGACCGCCCGCTTACAGTCATCGCGGGACCTTGCGCCCTGGAAAGTGTCGATCTTGGCCAAGAAGTTGCCGGGCGCATGAAAGAGGTTTGCGATGCGACGGGTGCACAGTACGTCTTCAAGGCCAGTTATGACAAAGCAAACCGCACTTCCCTGACAGGGGGACGTGGCCTTGGATTGGACGACGGATTGAAAGCGTTGCAGGCCGTCAAGGATGCCATCGGCGTCCCGGTTCTGACGGACGTCCACACCGAAGCGCAATGCGCACCCGTGGCCGAAGTGGCCGACATTCTACAAATCCCCGCCTTCCTCTGCCGCCAGACGGACATGCTGCTGGCTGCGGGCGAAACCGGGGCGGTTGTGAACATAAAAAAGGGCCAGTTCCTGGCACCTTGGGAAATGGGCAATATCGTCACCAAGGTCGAAAGCACCGGTAACACCCGCATCCTGCTGACCGAACGGGGCACTTCGTTCGGCTACAACACGCTGGTGGCAGATATGCGGTCGCTGCCGCAAATGGCCCAAACCGGCTACCCTGTCGTCATGGACGCCACCCACTCAGTCCAGCAACCCGGGGGCAAAGGCGGTTCGTCGGGCGGGCAGCGCGAGTTTGCACCGGTCATGGCCCGGGCTGCCGTTGCCATTGGCGTCGGAGCCGTGTTCATTGAAACCCACCCCGACCCAGACAAGGCCCCTTCCGACGGGCCCAACATGATCTACCTAGATCAGATGCAATCGCTGATCGGCACTCTCATGAAATTTGATGTGCTTGCGAAGGCGCATCCAATGACTTTCTAAGTAAAGAGTTTCCCCATGACCAAACCCTCTGCCATCGTGACGCCAAACACGTGGGCGTTTCTGCGCGACCCCATGATCACTCCAACAGGATTCCGCGAATACGATGCGCGCTGGAAGTACCCGGAAGAAATCAACCTACCTGGCATTACCGCACTTGGCTTCGGGCTCGGCACGCAGATGCGGCGGCGCGGCATTGACCCAGTGATTGCTGTGGGCAACGACTATCGCGACTATTCACTCAGCATAAAGAATGCGCTGATCGTCGGCCTGATACAGGCCGGTATACAGGTCAAGGATATCGGCCCGGCACTGTCCCCCATGGCCTATTTCAGTCAGTTCCACCTTGATGTGCCTGCTGTCGCCATGGTCACAGCCTCGCACAACCCCAATGGCTGGACAGGGGTGAAGATGGGCTTCGACCGCCCCCTGACCCACGGTCCAGACGAGATGTCTGAATTGCGCGATATCGTCCTGAACGGCGATGGCGAAGCGCGCCCCGGCGGCGGCTACGAGTTTATCGATGGAGTGCAGGAAGCATACCTTGAGGACCTCGTCGGCGACTTCAAGATGACCCGCCCACTCAAGGTCGTATGTGCTGCCGGCAACGGCACGGCTGCCGCTTTCGCGCCCGAGCTCTTCCGCCGCATCGGGGTTGAAGTGGTCGAAAGCCATACAACACTTGACTACACATTCCCCCACTACAACCCGAACCCTGAAGCCATGGAAATGCTGCATGACATGGCGGCCTCCGTCAAAGCCTCAGGTGCCGACCTCGCGCTTGGATTTGACGGCGATGGCGACCGATGCGGCGTCGTCGATGACGAGGGCGAGGAGATCTTTGCCGACAAGGTGGGTGTTATCATGGCCCGCGATCTGTCGAAACTCTATCCCAACGCGACCTTCGTGGCGGATGTGAAGTCCACCGGTCTTTTTGCCTCGGACCCCGAATTGCAAGCCAACGGAGTGACGGCAGACTATTGGAAAACCGGCCACAGCCACATGAAACGACGGGTCAAGGAAATCGGTGCACTCGCCGGGTTTGAGAAATCAGGACACTACTTCCTCGCGGAACCCATCGGGCGTGGTTATGATTGCGGCATGCGGGTCGCAGTCGAAATCTGCAAATTGATGGACCGTAATCCCGACATGAAGATGTCAGACCTGCGCAAGGCTTTGCCCAAGACACACTCCACCCCAACAATGTCGCCATACTGCGCAGACACTAAAAAATACGCTACCCTCGACCGCATCGTGGCAAAACTGACGGCCAAGGCCGACGCGCAGGAACTCATCGCAGGTCGCGCGATCAAGGAAGTGGTGACAGTCAACGGCGCCCGCGTGATTTTGGACAACGGTGGCTGGGGGCTGGTGCGCGCCTCATCCAACACCCCGAACCTGGTGGTGGTCTGCGAAAGCCCCGAAAGCGAGGACGAGTTACGAACGATTTTCGCTGACATCGACGCGGTCATCCGGACCGAAGAGACCGTCGGCGAATACGATCAGACATTCTGAGGCTTAGTCCGTTCGGTTTTGAAAGCTTGGGTATCCCTTCAAAGCAGCCGCAAGCAGACGTTGGGCTTCAAGGTTGACTGGTGGGTCTACAGACCCAAACGACCATGGGCCACGACGGCCGGTCTGCTACGAGTTTGGAAACGGAGCTGATCATGGACTGGGAAAAATCTGCAGCCGCTTGGATCGAAGCACAGGGCGAACACGGTGATTTCAGTCGGAGACGCGTCCTCGATGCGCCCATGATAGAACGTGTTCGGGCCTGCCGACCGCGTCGCCTGCTGGATCTCGGCTGTGGCGAAGGTCGCTTTTGCCGTCTCCTCGACAGTATGGTCGCTGAATGTGTTGGGCTGGATCCAACTCCATCCTTGATTGCCCGAGCAAGAGATCTGGGCGGAGCGCATTTCGTCGAAGGTCGTGCGGAGAATCTACCATTTGAAAGCGCTTCATTCGATGTAGTTGTGAGCTATCTCAGCCTTCTCGACATAGAAAAGATCGACGCTGCACTGGATGAGGTGAGACGGGTACTGCATCCAGGTGGCCATTTCCTGATCGCGAACCTTACTGGTTTTGCGACGGCTGCCGATATCAAAGGGGGAGGATGGTCTGTTCGTGCAGACGGGTCGAGAGAAATTGTTGTTCAACGCTATCTAGAACCCCATGCAATCCTTTCCGAGTGGAAGGGGATAAGCGTAACCAACTGGCATCGCCCTCTATCCTTTTACATGCGCGCGCTGCTCGACCGCGGCTTCCAGCTTTGCCACTTTGACGAACCTGCCGTTGTCAACCCAGGCCATCCTAAGGAGGCTGCGTATAACAATGCGCCATACCAGCAGATCATGGAATGGCAAGTGCCTAGTCTTTAGTGAATGAGGTCACCAGATACACTTGGGTAATCTTGGCACGGGAATTCCAAGAACAACAAGTTCCAAATTCCGCTTGCCACTTTAGTTGTGTTTCCGATAGGAAACGTACAGCGCTTGGCGTTGGGAGAACCAGACAACTGGTGCCGAAGGAGCAACTGCCTCGGAAACTCTCAGGCTACAGGACCAGTGTCAGGCCCGAATACTCTGGAGAGTGATGCTCAACGCATCCGCCGAAGGGATAATGATCTCAGGCACCAAGGACAGAGGAGGCACCGACGCGCAGATGAGGTTCTGCGCGCAATGTGGTGCCGCTTGATTTGATGCAAATCTCGTCGGCTTGAAAAAGGCGAGCGAGACATGTCCGATCTCAAGCAGACCCCACTTCATGCACTCCATGTTTCGCTCGGGGGCAAGATGGTACCCTTTGCTGGATATGATCTGCCCGTGCAATACAGTCTTGGCGTGATGAAGGAACACATCCATACGCGGACGAAGGCGGGGCTGTTCGATGTCAGTCACATGGGGCAGGTCATCGTGCACGGCCCAAGCTATGAGGCGGCGGCAACCGGTCTCGAAACGCTAATACCCGTCAACATTCTGGGCCTTGGCGTGGGTCGACAACGCTACGGGTTCTTCACCAATGAGGACGGCGGGATCGAAGACGACCTGATGCTGGCCAATCGCGGTGACCACGTTTTCGTTGTGGTGAACGCCGCCTGCAAGGCCGCGGACATCGCACATATGAGAGAAGCGCTGGAACCAGAGGTCACGGTGACTGAGATCACCAATCGCGCGCTACTTGCCTTGCAGGGACCCGCCGCTGAACCGGTTTTGTCTGTACTGGATCCACGCGCGGCGCAGATGCGCTTTATGGATGTGGCAACCCTGAACCTCGATGGTGTTGAAGTGTGGGCATCGCGGTCGGGCTATACAGGCGAAGACGGTTACGAGATTTCGGTGCCCGCCGACGCGGCCGAGCGCATTGCAAAGAAGTTGCTGGACCACCCGGACGTCGAAGCCATCGGGCTCGGGGCTCGGGACTCTCTGCGGCTGGAGGCCGGTTTGTGCCTTTACGGCCACGACATTGACGAAACGACAACACCGGTGGAGGCTGACCTCGCTTGGGTCATACAAAAGGTGCGCCGGGCTGGCGATGAACGTGCTGGCGGCTTTCCTGGGGCCGAGCGGATCCTGTGTCAACTCGACAGCACCATCACCCAAAAACGGGTCGGCCTTTTGCCTGCAGGCCGTGCGCCCATGCGCGAAGGCATCAGTCTCTTTGAAACGGAAGACGCACCTGATCCGATTGGAACAATCACATCCGGCGGCTTCGGCCCAACAGTCGGAGCGCCTGTTGCCATGGGCTATGTCGGCGCGGACAACGCAACCCCAGGCAACACGCTCTACGGCGAATTACGCGGCAAGCGTCTGCCCTTAACAGTCACCAAAATGCCGTTCACGCCAGCCAACTTCAAAAGATAACAGAGAGGGAAACCAATGAAATACACCGAAGAACACGAATGGCTGCGCGCCGACGGAGACGTGTATGTCGTAGGCATCACAGAACATGCGACCACACAGCTGGGCGATCTGGTCTTTGTCGAACTTCCCGAAGTGGGCGCGACGGTCAGCAAGGACGACGAGATCGTCGTTATCGAAAGCGTCAAGGCAGCGTCCGACATCATGGCCCCGGTGGATGGTGCAATCACCGAGGTTAACACGGCACTGGCCGATGATCCCAGCCTCGCTAATAGCGATCCATTGGGCGAAGGCTGGTTTTTCAAGATCAAGCCATCGGATCCATCGCAGTTCGACGGCCTGATGGATGAGGCCGCCTACAACGCATTGATCGGCTGAGGAACACGCCCCATGACTTTCAAACCCACCGACTATCGGCCCTATGATTTTGCGAACCGCCGCCATATCGGGCCATCCCCCGCCGAAATGGAAGAGATGCTGGAAGTGGTGGGGGCGAAAGACCTCGACGCGCTGATCGACGACACGATCCCCGAGGGTATTCGGCAAAAGGAACCGCTGGATTTCGGCAAGGCCAAGTCGGAACGGGAATTGTTGCACCACATGCGGGTAACAGCATCCAAGAACAAGGTTCTGACTTCGCTCATCGGCCAAGGTTATCACGGAACGGTCACGCCACCAGCAATTCAACGGAACATCCTTGAAAACCCGGCGTGGTACACGGCCTACACGCCCTACCAACCAGAGATCAGCCAAGGGCGGCTTGAGGCGCTGTTGAACTTCCAGACGATGGTGTCGGACCTGACCGGCCTCGAGATTGCCAACGCTTCATTGCTGGACGAGGCGACCGCCTGCGCCGAGGCCATGACCATGGCGCAACGGGTAAGCAAGTCCAAGGTCACGGGCTTCTTTGTCGATGAAAACTGCCACCCGCAGAACATCGCGGTGATGAAAACCCGCGCGCAACCCTTGGGCATCGCAATCACCGTTGGCAGCCCAGATGATTTGGACCCGAGCACGGTGTTTGGCGCAATCTTCCAATACCCGGGCACGTATGGTCATATTCGGGACTTCACGACACAGATCGAAGGCCTGCACGAACACAAAGCGATTGGTATTATCTCCGCCGACCCCCTTTCGTTGACTCTACTCAAAGAGCCTGGGGCGATGGGCGCCGACATCGCCGTCGGCACAACGCAGCGCTTCGGGGTACCTGTTGGCTACGGAGGCCCGCACGCCGCCTATATGGCGACCAAAGCCAGCTATGCCCGCAACATGCCCGGACGCATCGTTGGCGTGTCCGTCGATAGCCTTGGAAATCGTGCCTATCGCTTGTCCCTGCAAACCCGCGAGCAGCACATCAGACGGGAAAAAGCGACATCGAATGTTTGCACCGCCCAGGCTCTGCTGGCTGTGATGGCGGGGTTTTATGGCGTGTTTCACGGCCCTGATGGCCTCAAGGCGATTGCGCAACGGATCCACCGCAAGACAGCGCGGCTGGCCGAAGGCCTGAAGCAGGCAGGGTTTGATGTGCGCCCTGCTATCTTCTTTGACACAATCACCGTTGATGTCGGGCCTTTACAGTCTGCTGTCATCAAATCCGCCGTCGACGAAGGCATCAACTTGCGCGCTGTTGGCCCCACGGCAGTAGGCATTACACTTGATGAACGGACGCGGCCTGCGACCATAGAAAAGGTTTGGCGGGCGTTTGGAATCGAACGACAGGACAAGGATTACACACCGCACTACAACGTGCCGGAAAACCTAGTCCGCAGCACCGATTACCTGACACACCCGATTTTTCACATGAATCGAGCCGAGACCGAGATGATGCGCTACATGCGTCGCTTGGCGGACCGCGATCTTGCGCTGGATCGCGCGATGATCCCACTTGGCTCCTGCACGATGAAGCTGAACTCGGCGGCCGAGATGATGCCGGTCAGTTGGCGCGAGTTTTCCCTACTGCATCCCTACTGCCCCAAGGATCAGGCCGCCGGTTACACAGAGATGATCGATGATTTGTCTGCAAAGTTATGCGACATCACTGGCTACGACGCGATTTCCATGCAGCCCAATTCGGGTGCGCAAGGCGAGTATGCAGGCCTTCTCACCATCGCTAGTTGGCACCATGCAAATGGCGAAAGCCATCGGAACATCTGCCTAATTCCCATGAGTGCCCACGGCACCAACCCCGCCTCCGCTCATATGGTCGGCTGGAAAGTTGTGCCTGTGAAATCAGCAGAGAACGGTGACATTGATCTAGATGACTTCAAGTCCAAGGTGAAGGAGCACAAGAACAACCTTGCAGGCTGCATGATTACCTACCCTTCGACCCATGGTGTATTCGAGGAAACAGTCATCCAAGTGTGCCAGATTACCCACGATGCGGGCGGTCAGGTCTATATTGATGGGGCCAACATGAACGCCATGGCCGGCCTGAGCCGCCCGGGCGACTTGGGCGGCGATGTCAGCCATCTCAATCTCCACAAAACGTTCTGCATCCCGCACGGTGGCGGCGGCCCCGGGATGGGGCCCATTGGTGTCAAAGAGCATTTGACCACCCATCTACCCGGCGATCCAAATGGCGGTGAGGGTGCCGTGAGCGCCGCGGCTTTCGGCTCACCTTCGCTTCTTCCCATTTCGTGGGCCTATTGCCTGATGATGGGCGGCGATGGCCTGACACAGGCAACACGGGTCGCGATCCTGAACGCCAATTACATCGCCAAGCGCCTCGAAGGCGCCTTTGACGTACTGTACAAGGGACCAACTGGGCGGGTGGCGCATGAATGCATCATCGATACACGCCCCTTTGCCGAAAGCGCTCATATCACCGTGGACGATATTGCCAAGCGGCTTGCGGATTGCGGTTTCCACGCCCCTACAATGTCGTGGCCCGTTGCAGGTACGTTGATGATCGAACCGACCGAGTCGGAAACAAAGGCCGAACTGGACCGGTTTTGCGATGCAATGCTGGGTATCCGCGACGAAATCCGCGCCATCGAGGACGGCACCATGGACCCTGACAACAACCCTCTCAAGAACGCACCACACACGATGGAGGATTTGGTACGGGATTGGGATCGCCCCTACAGTCGGGACAGTGCATGTTTCCCAGCCGGATCGTTTCGTGTCGACAAGTATTGGCCACCGGTCAACCGCGTAGACAACGTGTGGGGAGACCGAAATTTGTCCTGCACCTGCCCCCCGATGGAAGACTACGCCCAGAAATGAGCGGGCAATCGACGGGTTGTTTCAAGAGCCGTTCAAGCCTTGGTTCTGGTTGCTTTGTGGCGCACAGAGTTCTCGCTTTTCTGAACTGACGGTTCGTCAACAGCCGAACATTGCGTTGGTCAGGCAACCAGAGAACGCACTACGGAAGTTTCAATGCGACCCTTCCTATGTAGCAACACTTGTTGGCTTGGAAAAAGTACAAGAGAGAGAGAGAGAGAGAGAGAGAGAGAGAGAGAGAGAGAGAGAGAGAGAGAGAAAACTTGGCCAATATTGGAACTGCTAGGGTCAGGATGCATTGATTTTCACTATATAGCGTGATTCACGGCTGGGAAAGCGGAGCGGTGATATGAGCGACCTTTGTTGGCTGACCGACGAGCAGATGGCCAAGCTCGCGCCTTTTTTCCTGAAGTCACACGGCAAGCCTCTTGTTGATGACAAACGAGTGTTGAGTGGGATTATCTTCGTCAATCGCAATGGTTTGCGCTGGTGAGATGCCCCCAAGAAATACAGACCACACAAGACGCTCTACAGCCGCTGGAAGCGTTGGAGCGAGAAAGGTATCTTCGCACGGATTATGGTCGACCTGGCCGCCGAGCACAGCGAAGAGAAGACAGTCATGATTGACGCGACCTATCTAAAAGCGCACCGCACCGCGACCAGTATGGCCGCGAAAAAGGGGGGCGTGGCCGCCTGATACCCTGCCGGTCAATGGATCGTGGCTATGAAGCCGACTGGTTCCGAGACGCGTTAAAAGACAAAGGGATACGCGCCTGCATCCCCGGCCGAAAACAACGCAAGACGCCGGTGAAGTGTAAGCGTTGCTTTGACCCCACCTTGATCAATTGGGGCGCTTTCCCTTTGGCTTCCAGCGCTTGGCGAGTTTGAGG
>NZ_CANNGP010000036.1 GCF_947504105.1 uncultured Tateyamaria sp. | reverse complement strand
TCTTCGTCAGGACGTCCAACTGGCGTCTTGCGTTGCGTGGATCGGCGCTGCCTCAAAACGTAACAAGCGCGGCGCTCCGAGACACGTAGCTCACGGCGAACACGATCAATGCACGCACGATGATGAGCAGGACGAAGAAGTTTCCCTGTGCAGCCTCCGTCAAGATCAGCCTGTCGAGCGTCAGATTGGACATGGCCTTGCGGAGCCGCCCGTTTTCTTTTTGAAGGCGCTTTAGGTCTTGCAATTGATCCGCGCCCATCCTGCCGCACCTTTTCTTCGAACGGAAGAACATCTCTTCAGTCACACCAATCTGCCGGACCGCATCCAGCTCCGACATTCCCTGACCCGGCAGAACCTCAACCAGTTGTAACTTCGTGACAATCTCTTCCGGCTGGGCTCGCTTGTTTGCCACGCGGTTTCTCTGTCTTCATAAACATAGCGGAGGACCAATTCAGTCCGGGAAAAGCAATCTTGGTGGGCATGAGACAGTCGAGTTCAAAATTGCGCTGGAGTAGAAAGCAGTTTTTGGAAAGCTGACATTGGCCTTCAAGAACGGAACGGCAATTTGCGTCCCGCAAACTGTGAGTTCGACCAGACCAAGCTTTGCTGTCGCGGCGAGTGTAAGTAATACGGGTTGCGACTGCAACAAGTCGGCACGTTGACGAGTGACCGCTATGAGCCGTTAGACGAACTTTGCAAAGTTCGCGTACTGCGCTTTGCAGCCATATTTTGCACCAGCCGCATCAGACAGTTTTGGTGAGAAGTCGACCCCAGTTGTGCAGTTTGGGGCGGGGTCAGCCCCGCCCTACTGTTCTACTCTGCCGCCCAGCCGGATACCGCTTTGACTTCGAGGAAATCCTCGATCCCCCAGATGCCGCCCTCACGCCCGTTGCCGGACTGCTTCATGCCGCCGAATGGCGAGCCTGCTGCGCGGCTGGTGCCGTTCATTTCGACCATGCCAGAGCGTAGCGCTTGGGCCATGCGATTGAGCCGCGCGTCATCCTGCGTCTGAACATAGTTGGTGAGGCCGTAGGGGGTGTCGTTGGCGATCTCGACCGCCTCCTCTTCGTTGTCGAAGGGGATGATGGACAGGACCGGGCCAAAGATTTCCTCGCGCGCGATGGTCATATCGTTGTTTACGTCGGCAAAGACCGTGGGGCGGACGTAGTAGCCTTTGTTGAACCCGTCGGGGCGGCCTGTGCCACCGGCGACCAGTTTGGCGCCTTCGTCGATGCCCTTCTGGATCAGGTCCTGGATTTTCGTCCACTGCACCTCGTTCACGACAGGGCCGATATGGCGGCCTTCGTCGCTGGCGGGACCGACGGTGACCTTGCCGGCGACAGCGGCTGCTTCTTCCACTGCGGCGTCGTATTTGCTGCGTTGAACCAGCATGCGGGAGGGGGCATTACAGGATTGGCCGGTGTTGTTCATCATGTGCAGGACGCCGCGCTTGACGGCCTTTTCATCGGCGTCGTCAAAGATGACGTTCGCCCCCTTGCCGCCCAGTTCGAGGTGCACGCGTTTGAGGGTATCGGCGGCATTTTTCGAGATCAGGCGGCCTGCGCGCGATGAGCCGGTGAAGCTGACCATGTCCACGTCCGGGTGGCCCGACAGAATGGTGCCCACGCCGGGGCCATCCCCGTTCACAAGATTGAAGACGCCGGGAGGGAAGCCCGCCTCGTCCATCATCTCTGCAAAGATCATGGCGTTGAGTGGAGATTCCTCGGATGGTTTCAGGACCATGGTGCATCCCGCAATGGTGGCAGCACCCACCTTGAGAGTGACCTGGTTCATGGGCCAGTTCCACGGGGTGATGAGGGCGGCGACACCGACCGGTTCGTAGATGATACGGTCATTCGGGGCACGGTCGCTGAGTGGGCGGTTGAACTCGAATGCCTTGGCGGCGCGGATGAAGTTTTTCAAGTGGTAGATGCCCGCTCCAACCTGCTGGCTGCGCGCCATGTCGAGTGGTGCGCCCATTTCGTTGGACATCGCCTGTGCCAGGTCCTCGCCGCGTGTCTGGTAGACATCGATCAGTTTTTCGACCAGCCCGATACGATCTTCGACCGGTGTTGCCATCCATGAAGGGAAAGCCGCCTTGGCCGCCGCAATGGCAGCTTCCGCGTCCTCGGCACCGCCAAGCGAGATGACTGCGGTTGCTTCCTCGGTCGACGGGTCAATCACATGGTGGTCGGTACCGTTTTTTGGGGCAACCCACTGGCCGCCGATATAGAAATCACGTTGTTCAAGCATTCGGTCTCTCCCTGACATTTGATTGGAATGTGGCACCTGCATGTGCCCGCCACAAGACGGGGGATGAAAAGGTGCTTGCGATGGCTTAGATTGCGTTTGGCACTACTATCCAGATGGAGGACACCATGGGTTTGCGCATTAACGACACCATCCCCGATTTGACGGTTGAAACAGACCACGGCACGATTTCGCTGCACGACTGGATTGGCGACAGCTGGGCCATACTGTTTTCGCATCCCAAGGATTTCACCCCTGTCTGCACGACCGAGTTCGGCGCGGTGGCCCAATTGGCTGACGAGTGGGCCAAGCGCGGCACCAAGGTGATTGGCGTGTCGGTCGATGGGATCGAGGACCACAAGAAGTGGAAAGGCGACATTGAGAGGGTTTCAGGCGCTGAGGCCGGTTTCCCTATCATTGCGGATGCGGGGCTTGAGGTTTCCAAAGCCTTTGACATGCTTCCTGCAGAAGCCTATCTGCCCGACGGGCGCACGCCTGCAGACAGTGCCACGGTGCGCTCGGTCTTTATCATTGGACCGGATAAGCAGCTGAAGCTGTCGATGACCTATCCGATGACAGTGGGCCGTAACTTTGCCGAGATCGTGCGCGCGCTGGACGGGTTGCAGATGTCGGCCAAGGGCGTGGCCACACCGGCCAACTGGGTGCCGGGTGAAGATGTGATCATTCCACCCACCGTGTCCAACGAGGATGCAAAGGCCAAGTTCGGCACGTTCGAGACCGTGCTGCCATATCTGCGCAAGACCAAAGCGCCGGACTAGGCGCGTATCGGCCCGGTACCGTTCAGGGACCGGGCCATCCAAAGTGATCAATCATTGCGGCGATCTGGCGGTCGTTTCCGCCTGTGTAGTTGACGGTGAGCAAGCCCCCGGTCGGGTCCTTGACCCATTCCAAGACACGCCGCCGTTCCCCCGTCATGGCCGCCCGTCCACCTGTCAGTCTGTGCATCCAGTAAAACCAAACATCGTCGGCCGTTGGACAGAGTTGCTGCGCCAGCTCCCAATTGGTTGCAACAGGTGACAGTGCGCCTGGTGCATAGAGGATCCCTCCTACACCGGTCGGGAAGATCAATCCGCTGGGGTCGCGCCCGCCAGGGGCATTCTGGTCCCATTTATCGTAAGTGTCCGGGAGCCCTTCTGGAGTGAGTGTTATGCGATGCCCGCGCCCGCAGACAACCTTGATGCCCAGGTCCATGTGCACGCCCAAAATCGATGCCAGCCAATCGGGACCGTAGTGTACGTCATCATCCGCTGTGACAATGGTCGCCTCGGGCATCTCGGTCATGAGCGGCAGTAGTTTTTTGTACGAGCGCAAATCGGGACAGGTTGCAATTTCTAGCCCGTCCTTTTCAAGCGCATGCACATTGTCCGGCAGCGCAGCAAGATCCTGTTCGGCAATCCAAAGGACAGTGCGGTCCGCCTTGACCGTTTGTTGCAGAAGACATCGCAGGGTCAACGGAAGTTCAGGGAAGCGCGGAGGATAGCTTGTGAGGGATACAACCAACGGCGTTTCAAGCCGGTGTGGTACACTGACTACCGCACGTGTTGTGATCTCTGTCCGACATTTGCGGATGCGCTTTCGATATTTGCGCGCGCGGTTCCATTCACGAATGAAGTTCATTGGTTTTCCCAAGCAGTCCTGAGCCAGCCGACGTCGCCAATCCGACGATACCATTTGCTTCCTTTGCCAGAGAGCGCGTCGTGCATCTTTGGTTCACCTGCGAAAACAACGATTTTGGCCTCGTCGGGTAGGCGGGGGTTGGTGAAGTAGCTGCGTATTCCTCTTGGTACGCAGTGGTTCTTGAAACTCACACACCATTCTGCGGGCCAATAGGACAGGTGGCCATGCCGTGCCAATTGTGCTGACTGGAACTGCTGGGAAATCTCATACTGTGCTGTTGCTGCTACTGGGTCGGCAAGGTACGCGTCGAGAATATAGCTGTGCGCACCAATTTGGTATCTGAAGACTGACGAGTTTCCGACCGAGGCGAGGAACCGGTCTCGATCTGGATTGATCCGCCTGAGCGGCTTGGAGCGGAACAGGGTATCGTCCTGGATGATGCGGAAAGGTTCGTTGTCTTCGAAGAACGGGTCCAGAGACCCAACCACGATCAGATCCAGATCAAGAAACAGCGCGGTTCCGGACAGGCCGAACAAGTCTTGTGCAAACAAGCCAAGTTTGCGCCAACGCGTATCCTCGTGCCCGCCCGGTAGGCGCATGTCAGGAAGCGGCAATGCCTCGACATCGCTGGAAAGCCCGGTCGTATCATCTGTGAAGCATATGAACCTGTGTGGGCGGGCCAAGTGCCTGCTAACGCCGCGGGCAAGTCTGTTGACATATTTCGGGCCATAAAGCGTGCCCCACTTCATGGTCAGGATAAGAACGGGATCGGTAGCCATTTGTGATACCTTGCGCGTCAGTTGCCGAAAATCTTGGTGTAGAGCGAAGAGTTACCACCAAAAGCCGCGGAAATGCGCCCAGTAACCAGGCCAAGACGCCGTGTGAGTTTGAGGATGCCCTTGCCCCCCGTGAAAGGAAGCGTGATGGCGAGTAAGGTTGCACTGATCAAT
Source organism: uncultured Tateyamaria sp. (assembly GCF_947504105.1). Taxonomy (GTDB): domain Bacteria; phylum Pseudomonadota; class Alphaproteobacteria; order Rhodobacterales; family Rhodobacteraceae; genus Tateyamaria. Next base: position 38,384 of record NZ_CANNGP010000036.1, on the reverse strand, counting down.
TTCAGCAAGAGGCTGAAAGGCAGTCGCAGCCAGTAGAAGCGCTTGTTCACTTGATCCAGTCGGATGCGATTGATGGTGCGGCTGTGCGCCTCTCGCAATTGGGTTTTGAAGTTCAACCGATCCGCAGACATGGTTGCGTAGACGATGGCTTTGGGCGCCCAATCGAGATGCAACCCCATGTCACGAGCCGTATGAAAAAATCTGCTGTCGGATCCGCCCGTGAAGCGGAGCGTTTCGTCAAACCAGATGCCGTGTTCCGTGAACAGTTTGGTTTCGCCGAGCCAGTTGTTGGTGACAGGGCTTGCGCGCCCTTGCTCTGCAGCAGGGATCGCCCCCTCGGCGCGCTGCACGTAGTGATCGGTGAGTTCTTGGTGGAATATCCGCTCAAGCCGGGTCAAATCCTCTTGCGACGCGGGGATCAGGACAGGGCCGCCGATCAATGCGGCACCGGTCTTGCGATAGCGCGCCACAATTTCCACCAGCCATTCCCGATCAACGAATTCATCATCGTCCACGAAGGTCAGCAGGTTAGCACCCCATGCAATGGCTTCCTTGGCGGCCCGGTTGCGGCCAAAGGGAATGCCAAGTTCGGTGTCGAGGACATAAGTGACAGTTAGGCCGTTGGCGAGTTGGCTGGCTTGATCCACTACATACCGGCTGGCGTCCGTTTCATCGTTTTCCACGATAAGGCACTGAACTTCGCAGTTTTCGGGCAGCATCATTGCGCCGTACGAGTCCAGCAACGTCGCCAGCATGCGGGGCCGTTTACGGGTAAGCGCGGCGACCGTGATTTTGAGCGTAGATGTCATTGCGTTGGCCACGGTTTCTGATCGTGTTGTATAGCACCCGGCACGTGTGCGCCGGGTGCTTGGGCAGCATTACTCGGCAGCCGGCTCTTCTTTCTTAACTTCTTCGCCGGTTTCCTGGTCGACAACTTTCATCGACAGGCGGACTTTGCCGCGATCGTCAAAGCCCAAGAGCTTGACCTTGACCTCTTGGCCTTCCTTCAGGACGTCCGAAGGATGATTGAGGCGGCGGTTTTCTATCTGGGACACGTGCACCAGGCCGTCGCGCTTGCCGAAGAAGTTCACGAAGGCGCCGAAATCGACGATCTTCACGACGGTACCGGTATATATGGCGCCTTCCTCGGGTTCAGCCACGATCGAGTGGATCATGTCGTAGGCCTTCTTGATGGCTTCGCCGTTGGGCGAGGCGATCTTGATGATGCCGTCGTCGTTGATGTCGACCTTGGCGCCCGACACTTCGACGATTTCGCGGATTACCTTACCGCCCGAGCCGATGACTTCACGGATTTTGTCCGTTGGCACCTGCATGGTCTCGATGCGTGGTGCATGGACGGAGAATTCGGCAGCGCCTGTGATGGCTTTGCCCATTTCGCCCAAGATGTGCATCCGACCGTCTTTGGCTTGGGCGAGGGCTTTCTCCATGATCTCGGGCGTGATGCCTGCGATCTTGATGTCCATCTGCAGCGAGGTGATGCCGTTTTCGGTGCCTGCCACTTTGAAGTCCATGTCGCCGAGATGGTCTTCGTCACCCAGAATGTCGGACAGGATGGCGTAGCTGCCGTCCTCTTCTAGGATCAGGCCCATGGCCACACCGGCCACCGCGTTCTTCAGCGGAACGCCTGCATCCATCATCGACAGCGAGCCGCCGCAGACAGAAGCCATGGAGGACGAACCGTTGGATTCGGTGATTTCCGATACCAGGCGCACGGTATAGGGGAAGTCGGTCGAGGCAGGCAGCACGGCTTGCAATGCGCGCCATGCCAGTTTGCCGTGACCAATTTCGCGACGTCCAGGAGGGCCCACGCGACCCGCTTCACCGACCGAGTAGGGCGGGAAGTTGTAGTGCAGCAGGAAGTTCGATTTGAAGTTGCCGTGCAGGGCGTCGATGAACTGTTCATCATCGCCAGTACCCAGTGTCGTTACGACCAGGCCTTGCGTCTCACCACGGGTGAAAAGCGCCGAGCCGTGTGTCCGGGGCAGGAGGCCCGTCTGGCACACGATGTCGCGAATCTCGTCCGTCTTGCGACCGTCGATGCGGGTGCCGGTTTTGACAACGTCACCGCGCAGGATGGAGGCTTCGAGCTTTTTCAGGGCGGAACCGAGGTTCGCATCTTCTTGCTGCTCTTCGGTCAACGCTTCGATGATTGCGGTGCGGGCGGCGGCAACGGCGCTGGTGCGCTCTTGCTTGTCGCTGATCGCGAACGCTTCGCGCATCTGGGTTTCGCCAGCCGCTTTGACCGCTTCATAGAGGTCCGAATAATCGGGGGCCTGGAAGTCGAACGGCTCTTTCGCAGCGTCTTCGGCCAGCGCGATGATCAGGTCGATCACGGGCTGGATTTGCTCGTGTGCGAAGTTTACCGCGCCCAGCATCTCAGCTTCGCTGAGTTCGTAGGCTTCGGATTCCACCATCATCACGGCGTCTTTGGTGCCGGCCACAACCAGGTCAAGGCGCTGGTCGGGGTTCAGGCGCAGGTCCTGCATGTCGTCGAGGGTCGGGTTCAGGATGTATTCGCCATCCTCGTAACCGACACGGGCACCAGCGATGGGGCCCATGAACGGCGCGCCAGAGATGGTCAGGGCGGCGGAGGCGGCAATCATCGCCACAATGTCGGGGTCGTTGACCAGATCGTGCGACAGCACGGTGCACATCACCAGCACTTCGTGCTTGAAGCCGGACACGAACAGGGGCCGGATCGGACGGTCGATCAGGCGAGCGGTCAGTGTTTCCTTCTCGGTGGGTCGGGCCTCACGCTTGAAGAAACCGCCGGGGATCTTGCCCGCGGCGTAGTATTTTTCCTGGTAGTGGACGGTCAGGGGAAAGAAGTCCTGACCCGGTTTGGGGGATTTGGCAAACGTCACGTTTGCCATGACGCTGGTTTCGCCCAGCGTGGCAATGACGGAGCCATCTGCCTGACGGGCAACCTTGCCGGTTTCCAGTGTGAGCGTCTCTTCGCCCCACTGCATCGATTTTTTCGTCTCGTTAAACATCAAGTGTTTCCTAAGTTGGCCGGATGGCCATTTGCGTAGGGGGCGTATTCCCCCTGACCCCGGTATCTTCTTTTGTCGGGCGCTGAGGTCCGGGCGCCAGGCTTTCAGATTTTGCGCGCATACAGCACTTTTGCGGGAAATGAAAGCGTGTGCTCTGCGGCGCATCCGCGCTTAGTGCCACGGTTTGCGTGGTGGTTTGGCAAAGGCGATGGGTGCGTCGGGAAAGAGGTCTTCGGTATGGCTGTCGGGGGTCGCTGCGCCCCATTTCTGCATCCAGCGTGTGGGTGGTGCTAGAGTGCCGCCGGAGGTCCATTCGAAGTAACCAAGTGCGCCGACGGCGGGGATCGGTTCGCAGGGTTCCGGGTCCTTTAGGGTGAGCCCGGCCGCCCCACCGAACCACTTGTTGTCCGATTCCGTGATGATGCCTGTCACCTCGACCGAGCCGATGATCGCCCCCCTTGGCAAGTCGAGCGGGTGGGGGCATTGCACTCCGTGTTTTCCCAGGCGCCAGTAAAGGTATCGGAACTCTTCTTCCTTCAGGCCAGCGGCAGCGTGGAGTGCGATGCGTCCCGGTGCCATGCGACCCGCCCGGATTGAACCGAGGGTCCGGTTTTCAATGGGTTTATGGCCTGCGATAATGGCCCAGGCAGAGGGTTGGCGGACGGAAAGGGCGATGCGGGGCAGGTCGTGCATGCCTTGCTACTTAGTGCACGGATCGCGCCAGCCAAAGAGATCCGAGGCCAGACGCCAGAATGACGACCAGCCCGACAAGTGTCAGAATGTCCGGCCAATCATTGAACAGGATTAGGCCCACTGCGGTGGCCGAAATGAGCTGGGTGTAGATCAATGGGGCAACGATGCTGGCGGGCGTGGATCGGCTGACCCAGACAAGCAGGAAGTTACCTGCCGCTGATCCGGCGGCACTGCCCATGTTCAAGAGGATGGCGTTTGGTGTGAGCGTCGGTACGGTTGCTGCAAGTCCAAGCGGCGTTAGCAAAACTGCCCCGATGCTGAGTTGCGAAAACAGAAGAAGGCGCGGGCGAACCGTCCCGGAAAGCCAGCGGGTGGCAACCAGAAAGCATCCATAGAAGAGCCCGGCGAGCAGTGCGAAACCGATGCCTGTGGTCAGACCAAAGCCCGGTTTGACCACCAGCATGACGCCGCCAAATCCCAAGGCTAGAAGAAGGGCGCGAGCGGTGTTGATGCGCTCACCCAGCAATAGCGCTGAGAGGACAAAAGCGACGACGGGGCCGATGAAAAATGCGCCGAACACGTCCGGCAATGGCGTCGTGCTGAGCGCTGTCAGTATCGAACAGATGCCCGCCGCAATAAGAGCGGCGCGCAAAATGACCCGGCGGTCGAGCAGAACGGGCAGGCTGTCGCGGGACAGGCCACAAAATGGGGCAAGCGCGATGGCGGCACATGCAAAACGTGTCCATGCCACGAAGAATGGATCGAAGCCTGATGCCGTCAATGCCTTTCCCGCGGCATCACCGAGGACGATGCAGGTTGTGGCGACGAAGACCTGAGCGGCAATGATCAGCAAGACGACCCCGAAAACACAAATCGCACCCCGTGGGGTGCGATTGATCGTGTCGCCATCTTGCGCAAGTTAGCGGCGCAGGCCCAGGCGTTTGATGAGGTCGGTGTACCGTGCCTCTTCCTTGCCTTTGAGGTAGTCGAGCAGCTTGCGACGCTGCGCAACCATTTTCAGAAGGCCGCGGCGGCCGTGGTTGTCTTTCTTGTGCGTTTTGAAGTGCTCGGTCAGCGTGGCGATGCGCGAGCTGAGGATGGCAACCTGAACTTCGGGCGAACCGGTATCGCCTTCCTTGGTGCCATATTCTTTCATCACGCGTGCTTTTTCTTCAGCAGTGATCGACATCGGGATCTCCTTTTCAGGCTAGAGTGAGACGCCGCCGGCCGGGATGTCGTCCAGCACGGGGCCAATGCCACGGCAGATTACCGGGATGAGGGCGTATAAAAGAGATTCGCAGGGTTGGCAACTTGGATTGCCTGATTGATAAACCGTGTTGTGGTACCAAAATTACGGCATAGCGATTAAGCTGGCGCCATCCCCGCGCTTTGCGCCATGCTGAGTGGCATCAAAGCAATGTTGTCGATTGAAATATCTGCGCCGTTTGCCACGTGCGCAACAGCAACGCCATTCATCATGACCTGTGTGACGCTTGGATCTTCGGGGTCGAGTTGCAGGGAAACTTGGGGATCATCTTCGTTGTCATCATAGACCAACAGGATGCTATCGTCCTCGGCATCGAAATCCACGATCGTTGTTGCACTTTCTGCAGAAATCCAGCCACCTGCAATGATGGTATCGCTTCCCTCGCCGGCCGTGACCACGTCATCTTCACCGGCGATTATGATGTCATCACCCCCGCCTCCGTTCAGAAAATCGCTGTGGTCTGTACCATCCGTGTCAGCGTCATCTTCAACGCCATTCAGGACGTCATCGCCCCAGCCGCCAAACAAGGTATCCTGACCTATACCTCCGCTGAGGGTATCATCGCCCAGTCCTCCGTGGACCGCATCGTTTCCGTCGCCGCCTGACAGATCATCCGCACCCATGGCGCCGTGCATTTCGTCGTCACCTGCGCCGCCGTCGAGCGTGTCATCTTCGTTGTGGCCAAAGATTTCGTCCGCACCGTCGCTGCCGTGAATTACATCCGACCCGTCGTCACCGTGCAGCGTGTCGTTGCCCAGCCCGCCGTCAAGGGTATCATCACCTTCTTCGCCGTGCAGAGTGTCGTCGCCATCAGTGCCTGACAGATCGTCGTTGCCTTCGGTCCCCAATGTCAGCGTGTCGTCACCGAAGTCGTCGCTGGCAGTCACGGTATTCTCATCGTCACCCGATCGAGCCATGTCACTGACACTGTTCGACACGTCGTCTGCTGTTTCGTCGTCTTGCTCGACTGGCATCATGTCGATCACGCCAACAGCGCTTACCCCCAACAGTCCCATCAATCCAGCAAGCCACAACATACGCGAATTCCAAACAAAGGGCACAATTGCCCAAGTTGCATTTATCTCAAACAGCGGTTTGAAACAAAGGCTATCCGAGAAAATGGTTAACGCGAGGTAACTTGCGGCCCATTATTCCAGGGTTCCGGCTGCTGCGCATAGGGCAGATATAGCGGGTGTTTGGGGTGCCCGCCCTTCGACAGACCTAGATGGTAAAGTGGACGATCGACACCTTTCAGCAGTGTCGCCACTTGCGCCCCGCGGTCCAGATGTGCGCCGTGTGTGCCCCAAGCTGCGATCACGTCGTGTGCCCAGATTGCCCGGTCCAGAATGCTTTTGTCGTTGGCGGCTCCGACCGGGTCTGCGGACGCGCGCATGGCCTTTGGATCGGTATCGCGCCACGCAAAGATATTTGTGACAGCAAAGCCGCCGTAACCCAGTGTCCGTGCGCGTCGCTCGCAGCGTTCCACGGTTGGGTCGTTCTGTACTTCGGTGGCCGTCGACGGGTTGAGCATAACGAAGTTCACCCGCCGTCCGCTATCATCCCATATGCGTGTCAGGCTATAGCGATACCGCTCGCAATCGGAATAGACGGCGGTCGACGGCGCATCGCCCTTGGTGTGGGTTCGAACGATCATGGGGCGGTTCTGCCAGTCGCAGGCCGCCCCATCAATCTGTTTATTCAGATGCCGTTACTCGACGGGCACAGCCACTGGCTCGCGACGCAGGTCCAGCACGGCGCCCTTGGCTTCCATGATGCTAGCAGCGACCACGGCGTAGACGATGTGGCCCCACAGTGCGACCCAGGTGATGCCAGTGAAGCCCAGGAACGGTTTGTTGCCCGTCACGAGGTGCGCCATGACATAGAGGGCAAAGACCCATAGAGCGACACCGTACGCAACTGCCGTGATCGACCAGTGCAAACGCGGCATGACAGCCAGCTGGATGGGGCGGGCTATGGCGAAATAGCCGACGGCATAGAAGATCAGCCCGGTCAGCGCGTGCAGCAAGTGTGCGGCTCCCGACGGGTTTGCGCCGAAGATGGCTTTGAGCGATGCGCCCGCCAGTCCGACGGGAGCCAGTTTGGCGTAGCCCAAAAGTGGGCTGAGTACCTGGCCGAATGCGTCGAATGCGATGGTGGCGAATGCGCCAGCTGTCAGGACGGTGCCGACGGTGCGGAGTGTAACTTGGGTCATGTCAGTCTCCCATGAAAGGACGTGTGGACGTTGCGATGGGTTGAATGTGGACTGAATGGTTCCAATTTTGTAGTTACCTCACGCAGGGCTTACCGGCGCGCGGTGAATTGTAACAATTTAATTGTGTATCCTTGGGCAAGGTATAATTGCGCCGGCCACTTGGGGGGCGAATGTTACAGGTTGAAGACCCGTGCAGGGTGTAGTTCCCCAGCCTTGTACCGGCCCACGGCAACTGGCTCACCCTCAAAGGATGCCCAGCACTCCTCGCCGTATTCAACATCTGTGGCCAGCACCATGCCGGGATTGCCATTGCGCAGCCGTGATGCCCCCTCGGCCGTCGCGCGCACCTCTGGCAATTCCGTCAATCCGTCTGCGGTTGGGCGCAGGTGATCATCGAGCGTGGGAGTTTGCGCCATCTCTTCGATCTGGTTGAGTGTCAGACCATCCTCGGCCCGAAATGGCCCGGACCAGATGCGTCGCAACTTGCGCACATGGCCATGGCATCCCAGAGCCTCACCCAGATCACGGGCGATGGACCGCACGTAGCCGCCCTTGCCGCACACCATTTCCAACTCGACATGATCGGGATCGGGGCGGTTGGTCAGCACCAATTCCTCAACCCATAGCGGGCGGGCCCCGATCTCGACATGCTCTCCATCACGGGCCAGCTTGTAGGCCCGCTGGCCATCGATTTTGACGGCAGAAAATTTGGGCGGGACTTGCATGATATCACCAACGAATGGACCAAGCGCATTCTTGATGTCTTCGTCCGATGGACGCGTATCGGATTTTGCAATGACCTCGCCCTCGGCATCGTCGGTGTTGGTGGCTTGTCCCAGACGAACGGTGAAGCTGTATGCCTTGAGCGCATCGGTGATGTAGGGGACCGTCTTGGTGGCTTCGCCTAGTGCCACTGCCAGAACGCCTGTGGCTTCGGGATCAAGGGTGCCGGCGTGTCCAGCCTTCTTCGCCTGCAGCGCCCACCGCACCTTGTTCACGACAGCGGTCGAGGTCAGCCCCGCAGGCTTGTCCACCACCAACCAACCGGAAATGTCGCGCCCTTTGCGTGAACGGCCCATGTCACCCTCGTTTTTGCGTGAGGGCTGCCGCCTATCGCAGTGCCGTGGCCCTTGTCAATTGCCGGTCTCGACCGTGCCGATGATGGGGCCAAGGGCAAAGCCAAAGTCGTCCCGGTTCAGGTCGGGTGCATAGAGGCGCGAGATGTTGCCGTCGAAGAACAGGGCATTCGGCAGCCCAAGGTGATCGCGGAACATGCTGCCGAAGTCATGGAAGGTCACGCTGTTGTTCGAGATGGCAAAGACTGCTTTGGATCCGTCCTTGGTCGTGCCCACACCGTTGCGGATAAAGCGTGAGGTACTGTCGGGCAGAAAGCGCGGGTGAAGTGCGCCATCGATGACCAGCATCGGCCCGGATTGCGTGGCAAAGGCACAGTCCGGGGATTGGTCGACATAGTCTAGTGTTTCGAACACATCGGCGCGCCCTGATCGCAGGCAAAGGATGCCGTTCGGCAGCAATCCGAAATTACCGGGACCGGGGTTGGCGATCACGCGCATGATCTCTTTCCCGTTCTCGACATAATGTCCCACCGGCGCGCGATCATCATGGTACATGCCTGCGTTCATGCCAAAGCTGAGTTTTTCGCCATCCGATTTCAGGGCGCTATCCACCGCACTGAACTGGCCATAGGGTGCGCCCTCTTTGTTGTACAAGAACAACCGCAGCTGTTCCTTGGCAGGATCGACGGTGCAGATGGTATAGCTGTTGCCTTGATACTGGACGTCTTCGCATGTCACGGCCCATGCGGGTAGGGCCCAGGACAGCAGCACAAGCGCGGCTGCCCTCAGCATCATGCGTCGGTATCCCGCCGCACCGCATCCTGGTTCAGCATGCGCCGCGTGTCATCCATCCGGTCAAATGTCTCGTCCAGTTGGAACCGGAGGTCGGGCGCGAATTTAAGGGCCAGTTTCTTGGACACTGCGCGCCGCAGCTCGCCCTTGTTACGGGCCAGCAGCTTGAGCACGTCCTCTTGTCCTTCACCGCCAAGCGGCAGGACATAGGCCGTCGCGATCTTGAGATCGGGGGAGGTGCGCACTTCGCCCACGGTGATGGACATGCGGTTCAGGTCGGGGTCATGTACGTCACCGCGCGCCAGCACCTCGGACAGGGTGCGGCGGATCAGTTCGCCTACGCGCAGTTGCCGTTGCGAGGGGCCAGGGCCATCATGAAACTTGTTCTTTGCCATTTGCTCCATCTAAGACAGGTGCTGGGCTTTGCCAAGCGCAGCGGGGCAAGCTAGTGAAGCGGGAAACCGTCAAAAGGGGTGAACATAATGTCAGAATTGCCGGGTATCGTGATTGCAGGCGCATCGGGACGCATGGGCCAGATGCTGATCCAGTCGGTGCTGGAGAGTGACAAGATGCGTCTTGTTGGCGCGCTGGAACGTCCCGGTCATGAGTGGATCGGGCGTGATGTAGGCGAGGCCATGGGCAGTCAGGCCCTGGGTGTCATGGTCTATGATGACCCGCTTGAACCTATGGCCAAGGCGCAGGCCGTGATCGACTTTACCGCACCCGAGGCGACGATTGCCCTGTCCAGGATTGCCTCGCAGGCGCGGGCGGCGCATATCATCGGTACCACGGGCATGAGTGAGGACCAGATTGCGCGGTTGGAACCAGCGGCGCGGCATTCGCCGATTGTGCGTGCAGGGAACATGAGCTTGGGCGTGAATCTCTTGGTGCAGCTGACGAAACAAGTGGCGGCAGCCCTGGACGAAGACTTTGATATCGAGGTGATCGAAGGACATCACCACCACAAGGTCGATGCGCCCTCCGGTACGGCGTTAATGTTGGGTGAGGCCGCCGCTGAGGGGCGCGGCGTTGATCTGGCGCAAGTGCGCGATGCGGCGCGTGATGGGATCACCGGTGCGCGCAAGCGGGGCGACATTGGGTTTTCCGTCATTCGCGGCGGTGATATCGTTGGCGAACACGAGGTCCTCTTTGCCGGTGCAGGGGAACGCATTGTGCTGAAACATATGGCGACTGACCGGGCATTGTTTGCCAAGGGTGCGCTACGGGCAGCCCTGTGGGCGCAGGACAAGGCACCGGGGCAGTATGACATGCTGGATGTACTTGGAATGCGCGGATAAACGCCGCCGGGGAGCCGTATTTTCACCGCCTGAGTGAACCAATTCACACGATCATGCGTAAACGTTGGCAAAGGACGCCATCGCGTGAAGGTGCTTGTGATATGCATATGATGATGCTTGTGGCTGCAGCCGCGTTTGTTGCCGGGCCTGCTCTGGCCGATCTGGTCAAGGTCGATAATCAGCAGAGCTTTGTGCAACTTGTGAACGGCAAGACGCTGACGCGACCGTTTGTGAAGCTGAACGTAAAGCCCGATGGTCAGATCGAGGGGCGCGGCGCGCGCTGGGATGTCGAGGGCACATGGTCCTGGCGTGATGGTTACTTCTGCCGCGACCTGTTTTGGGGTGGTGACGCCCTAGGCTACAATTGTCAGGAGGTGCAGGCCAGCAGTGACGGTCGGATCAAGTTCACGTCCGACCGCGGCGCGGGCGATAGCGCGATGTTCCGTCTGCGCTGAGTGTGATCAGAAGTCGATCGCCAACCCCTTTTTCTCCCAATCCCCATACCGGACAGGTTCCGGTCCGTCTCGCCCCCCAAGTTCGGTGGGCAATTCCAACGCTTGCGCTGCTTTGCGCCGTTCCTTGGCTTCGGACAGCGCACGCTGAGCGGCGGGCGGCAGATCGGTGTCCATGGGCTGTGGCATCTCCGGGGGTGAGGTTGGTGCCGGTGGTGTCTGGGGCGGTAGGTCCGGTTGCGGAGCTTCCTGGGGCGCAGGCGTCGGTGACGGATCTGGCGTTGTCGGAATGCCCGGTGGTTCGTCGGGGCGATTTGGGTCGTCTGACATGGTGGGTTCCTCTTGGGCCATGCCCTTGATATACGCCCGACCTTCTGCCCGGCAAGCGGGTGCGACAGCAATGATCGGGAACAGACATGAGCGACAAACCGGCAAAGGATGGCGGCCTGCCTGCACGTCGTAGCGCGATTTACCTGCTGGATCAGATCATAGGCGAGGGCAAGTTGCTGCCCGAGCTGATCGGGGCAGGCGTTTTGGATCGCCTTGACCCGGCCGACCGCGCCCGAGCGCAACGGCTTGCGACGGAAACCCTGCGCGGGATGGAACGTGCCGACCGCATTCTGCAAAAGCATCTGCAAAAATATCCGCCGCTGACTGTCCGTAACGCCCTGCGCGTCGGCACGATCGAACTGTGCGCGGGTGAGGCAGCGCATGGTGTCGTCAATTCGATGGTTAACATCGTGTCGCGTCACAAGCGCTATGGGCATCTCAAGGGTCTGGTGAATGCGGTGCTGCGCAAGGCGGCGGACAAGGGGCCAGAACAATGGTCGACCCTGCGCACGCCGCGTCTGCCCAAATGGTTGCGTGGTCCATTGGTCGATGCTTGGGGCGGTGAGGTCGTCTTGGCGATGGAGGCCGTGCATTTCACAGGCGCACCGCTGGATCTGACCGTTCAGCGCAATGCCGAGGATGTGGCAAAGGCTATTGGCGGTACGGTGCTGCCCACAGGGTCAGTGCGATTGACGGATGCGGGCCAAGTTTCTGCTTTGCCCGGGTTCACGGACGGCGAGTGGTGGGTGCAGGATGCAGCTGCCGCGATCCCGGCCCGTGTGTTGGATGTGCAAAAGGGTGAAACGGTGTTGGATCTGTGTGCGGCCCCTGGTGGCAAGACATTACAGCTGGCTGCAACTGGGGCAGATGTAACAGCCGTCGACATTTCCGAGGGCCGGATGGAACGAGTGAAACAGAATCTCGTTCGTACCAAGCTCTCAGCACAGACACTGGTAGCCGATGCTTTCGAGGTTACTGGGGAATTCGATGCCATTCTGCTGGATGCGCCATGTTCAGCCACCGGGACAATTCGCCGCCATCCCGATCTTCCCTTTGCCAAGGATGGATCGGAGTTTGGCGCTTTGATCGAGTTGCAAGCGCGTATGCTGGATCACGCCACTACCCTGCTCAAGCCAGGCGGTCGCATGGTGTTTTGCACCTGCTCCCTGCTGCCTGACGAAGGCGAAGTTCAGGTGGAAGAGGCGCTGGGCCGTCATTCTTCCCTGACCGTTGATCGCGCCGCACTTGATCGACCTGGCATTGACCCGGAGTGGGTCACGGAAGAGGGTGGTTTGCGCCTGCGCCCGGACCATTGGGCGGATCGTGGCGGCATGGATGGCTTCTATGCGGTGTGCTTGCGCAAAACAGGCTGACATCGCGTGACTCACGCGTGGACACCCGCTAAGGTGATGTCCAAAACGCCGTAGACGCGTAGAGGCAGAGAGCATGTCCACCCTAAGCGGGCTTACCGCACGAAAAGCACGGTTCCTGAACCGTTGGCACGCCCGTCGTGCAACACAAGCGAAGGCCGCTACGGCTTTTGTGTCGTCGCCTGAACCGCGTACCATTGGCAGCTTTGCCAAGGGGCGACAGTTGGTTGCCGGGAATTACCTGTTTGCGGGTGCGTTGATCGAGGCGAAGGGCACCGTGATCTGGAGGATCGATGCCCCGGACCGCGCTTATCTGGACGAAATCCACGGCTTTGCATGGTTAGACGACCTCGCCGCTGTCGGGGATACGTCCACCCGTGAACTGGGTCAGGCGTGGCTGTGGGGGTGGATTGAACATTATGGACGCGGGCGGGGTCCCGGCTGGACCCCTGATCTGACCGGTCGCCGTCTGATCCGCTGGATCAACCACGCCATTTTTTTACTGCGCGGGCACGATGTTCCTGCCACCGACGCGTTCTATCTGAGCCTTGCACAGCAAACCCGCTTTTTGTCAAAGCGCTGGCATGCGGCTGCGCCTGGTTTGCCCCGGTTCGAAGCGCTCACCGGGTTGATCTACGCAGGTCTCGCGTTGGAGGGGATGGAGGATCTAACCCCTCCCGCCGTCGCGGCACTGGCGAAGGAATGTACAGATCAGATCGATGAACAAGGCGGCCTGCCGACGCGCAATCCAGAAGAGTTGCTCGAGGTGTTTACTCTGCTGACGTGGGCCGTCGCCGCGTTGGAAGATGCCGCAAAACCTGTGCCGGAAACCTATTCAGCTGCTATCGACCGGATTGCGCCGACACTACGCACATTGCGCCATTCTGATGGTGGATTGGCCCGATTCCACGGCGGCGGGCGCGGACAGGAAGGGTGGTTGGATCACGCACTGGCTGCATCCGGTGTGAAGACGCGGCAGCCAGATGGATTGTCGATGGGATATGCCCGGCTCAGCTCGGGGCGCACCAGTGTGATCATTGATGCCTCGGCCCCGCCTAAGCCCGAAGCCGGGTACAATGCCCATGCCTCGACCCTTGCATTCGAAGTGACATCTGGTCGGCGCCCGCTGATCGTGAATTGTGGGTCGGGCGCGAGTTTCGGTGCCGATTGGCGTCGCGCCGGGCGCGCCACACCGTCGCATTCGGCGCTGTCGCTGGATGGGTATTCCAGCGCGCGTCTGGGGGATGCCGAACGGGCCACGGCCCGAGAAACACTGATCGATGCGCCCACCCATGTGCCCATTGAAATCACCCACGCCCCCGATGGATTGCGTTTTCAGGGTGGGCATGACGGCTATGTCCGGACCCATGGTTTGACCCACGCAAGACAGCTTGAACTGACCTTTGACGGTCGGGGCATGGCGGGCGAAGACATGTTGCTGGCCATGGAAGACGTTGAAAAACGGTTGTTCGACAAGGTGATGGACGCCAAGAAGCTGTCAGGTATCCCCTTTGATATCCGCTTCCATCTGCACCCGGAAGTGCACGCCGAACTGGATATGGGCGGGTCCGCCGTTTCCATGGCTCTGAAGAGTGGAGAGATCTGGGTCTTCCGTCATGATGGCACCCGGGACCTGTCGCTGGAACCCAGCGTGTATCTGGAAAAGGGACGGCTCAAGCCTCGTGCCACACAGCAGATCGTGCTGTCAGGGCGTGCGATGACTTTTGCCACCCGTGTGCGCTGGTCCTTGTCCAAAGCGCAGGAAACTGCCATGGGCATCCGCGACTTGAACCGGGATGAACCCGGTGAGTTTTATGACTAAAGGATTGCTGCCAACATGACCGACCTGACCCCCGTCCGCCGCGCTTTGCTCTCTGTGTCCGACAAGACCGGGCTGGTCGACTTTGCCGCGGCCTTGGCTGGTCATGGGGTTGAGTTGTTGAGCACGGGGGGCACAGCGCGCGCGCTACGCGATGCTGGGTTGACGGTCAAGTACGTCAGCGAGGTTACCGGGTTTCCCGAGATGATGGATGGGCGGGTCAAGACCCTGCACCCGGTGGTGCATGGTGGACTATTGGCCCTACGCAACAATGATGATCATGTTGCCGCGATGACTGAGCATGAGATCGGTGCCATCGATCTCGTGGTCGTGAACCTGTACCCGTTCGAGGAAACCGTCGCCAAGGGTGCGGACTATGCCACCGTCATCGAAAACATCGACATCGGCGGCCCAGCCATGATCCGGTCAGCAGCCAAGAACCATGGCTTTGTAAATGTTGTTGTGGATGTCGAAGACTACGACGCAGTACTGGCTGAATTGTCCGCAAACGATGGTCAAACCACATATGGTCTGCGCCAGAAGCTGGCTCAGACTGCCTACGCACGAACCGCAGCTTATGACACCGCCGTCAGTACTTGGATGGCCGAGCAAGTCGACGGCACGCCGCGTCGCCGCACCGTTGGCGGCCAGCTTGCGCAAACGTTGCGCTATGGCGAGAACCCGCATCAGGCGGCGGCGTTCTACACGGATGGGTCTGCCCGCCCCGGCGTCGCTACGGCTAAGCAGCACCAGGGCAAAGAACTGTCCTACAACAATATCAACGACACCGATGCCGCATTTGAATTGGTCAGCGAGTTTGCCGGCCAAGGCCCGGCCTGTGCCATCATCAAGCACGCCAACCCCTGCGGTGTTGCAACCGGAGCGACACTGAAAGACGCGTACACACGCGCCTTCGACTGTGATCGCACCTCGGCATTTGGCGGCATCATTGCGCTGAACCAAGAATTGGATGCGGAGACGGCCCAGGAAATCACAAATATCCTAACCGAGGTGGTGATTGCACCCGGCGCCAACGCCGAAGCACGCGAGGTCTTTGCGGCCAAAAAGAACCTGCGCTTGCTCACCACGGACGGTCTGGCCGATGCCTTTGCCGCGTCTCTGGCGGTCAAGCAGGTGTCAGGCGGTTTTCTTATTCAGGATAAGGATGTTGGGTGGATCACGCGTGATGATCTTACAGTCATGACCAAGCGGGCGCCGACCGAGCGGGAGGTGACTGACATGTTGTTCGCCTGGACGGTCGCCAAGCACGTGAAATCCAACGCGATAATCTACGTCAAGGATGGCGCGACTGTCGGCGTGGGCGCAGGTCAGATGAGCCGTGTGGACAGCACCCGCATTGCCGCGCGCAAAGCGCAGGACATGGCAGAGGTGATGGGCTTGCCAAAGCCGCTGACCCAAGGGTCGGTTGTCGCATCGGACGCATTCTTCCCATTCGCGGATGGTTTGATCACCGCGGCCGAGGCCGGAGCCACCGCTCTGATCCAACCGGGTGGATCCATGCGTGATGACGAGGTAATTGCCGCCGCAGACGAGGCCGGGCTTGCAATGGTCTTTACGGGCATGCGGCATTTCCGGCATTGAGGGCTGAATGAAACTGCTTTGGATCTCTGCGGCGATTGCCTTTCTGCTCGACCAAGCGTCGAAATACTGGGTGATCCACGTGCTGGGCGTGTCGCAATTCAAGCCCATTGATGTGCTGCCGCCGCTATTGAATTTCCGGTATGGTGAAAACCGGGGGATCAACTTTGGCCTGTTTGGGGATGACACCAGCGTTTGGGCTCTGATTGCTGTTGCGATCGTGATCTGTGTGGGCGTTTTGTGGTGGGTGTGGAAGCATCCGCAAGGGTGGTTGGCTTATGCCAGTGCGGGTTTGCTGATCGGTGGAGCCTTGGCAAACGTGCTGGATCGAGTGCTTTATGGTTTCGTTCTGGATTTCCTGAACATGTCGTGCTGTGGCATCGACAACCCGTTCGTGTTCAACGTGGCGGACATCTTTATATTTGCGGGCGCGATCGGCCTTGTTTTCTTCGGCAGTGAAGGCGCGGCCCGGAAAAAGGGCGCGTGACAAGGTGGACGAAGCTGCGATAAAGCTCGCTGACAAAGGGAGAGTTCCGATGCGACTGATCGCATGTGCCATGATAGCTGTGACCTTGCTTGCAGCATGCGAGAACAAGGGCTTGCGCCAGATCACGTCGCGTGGCGACGGACCGGACGAGTTCATCGTTGTACCCTCCAAGCCCTTGGAAGAACCCGAAAGCTTCTCGGCCTTGCCGCAACCAACACCCGGTGGGTTCAACCGGACGGATCAGCGCCCATTGGAAGACAGCGCTGCAGCGCTGGGTGGACAAAGGTCCTCGCCCAATGCTCCGATTCCTGGCTCGGATGGGGCGCTGGTCAATCACGCCAGCCGCTTTGGTCGCGACGCCAATATCCGCGCGACACTTGCGGCCGCAGATGCGGAGTTTCGCAAGCGTCAATCGCGTCTGACCCAGATCCGCATCGTGCGCGAAGACATTTACAATCAGGCTTATCGCAGACAGGCGCTGGACCCGGTTCAAACCGCGCGGACCTTTCAGCGGGCTGGTGTTCCAACACCTATGGCGCCGCCCCGAACAGTCCGGCGCGGCCGACGCTAAGCGTCCCTTCGCTCACAAACCTGCCAGTAGTGCTTGATCCGCGGCTGAGTGGCCGTATGTGTTGATCAATGTAAACTGCCCGAGGTTGTCCACGACATGTTCCGATTGCGCGCCGCCATTGCCGGTCTTGCCCTGATTGCTTCGCCTCTTGTCGTGCAAGCGGCACAGGACGGGGTCACAGCTTTTACTCTCGATAACGGGATGCAGGTGGTGGTGGTCGAAGACCATCGCGCACCAGTGTTGCAGCACATGGTTTGGTACAAGGCGGGGTCCGCAGATGAACCTGTCGGGTCGTCCGGTGTCGCACACTTTCTTGAACATCTGTTGTTCAAGGCGACAGACACGCTTGCCGATGGCGAGCTGTCCGCAACCGTGGCGGCCAATGGCGGGACTGACAACGCGTTCACCAGTTACGATTACACTGCGTACTTCCAACGGGTGGCGGCAGACCGGTTGGAGCTGATGATGCGGATGGAAGCCGACCGTATGCGCAACATCAACTTCACCCCGCAGAACGTGGCGACCGAACGTGATGTGATTCTGGAAGAGCGCAATCAGAGAACCGACAGCAATCCGCGCGCGCTATATTCAGAGCAGATAAATGCCGCGCAATATCTCAACCACCGATACGGCGTGCCGATCATTGGCTGGCGGCACGAGATGGAAGCATTGGATATGGACGACGCGCTGGGCTTCTACGACACGTACTACTATCCCAACAACGCGATCCTTGTGGTGTCTGGCGATGTAACACCGGAAGAGGTGCGTGAACTGGCCGACAAGTATTATGGCGTGATCCCCGCCAACCCTGACCTGCCCAAACGCGTTAGGTCTCAGGAACCTCCGCAAACGACCGAGCGCCGCCTGATCTACCGCGATGCTCGTGTTGCGCAGGAATATGTGAGCCGCTCTTACCTTGCCCCAGAACGCGATCCCGGAGATCAAACGGCGGCTGCCGCCCTGACGTTGCTGGCCGAAGTATTGGGGGGCGGACAGACAAGCTACATGACAGAGAAGCTGCAATTCGAGCAGCAAAAGGCAGTGTTTTCGGGTGCGTTCTATCGTGGGACGTCGCTTGACGACACGACCTTTGATGTGGTGATCGTGCCTGTGCCGGGTCTTACGCTTGAGGAGGCCGAGGCCGCTATGGACGAAACACTTGCCCAGTTCATTGAGGATGGTGTGGACAGTGAGCTGCTGGAACGCATCAAGTACCAGTTGCGTGCCAGTCAGATTTACGAGCGCGACAATGTCGACGGCATCGCCCGCAGGTACGGGGCGGCCCTGTCTGTTGGCCTGACGGTCGAGGATGTACAGGCATGGCCCGACATCCTGCAGGCCGTGACCGAAGAAGACATCATGGAGGCTGCCCGGTTGGTTCTGAACCGTAATGCATCTGTAACGGGTTGGCTGACTCGCCCGCTGTCCGAGGAGGTGACCCAATGATCCGCTTGTTTGCAACTCTGACTATCGCTCTGTTTGCCTGTCTTCCGGCCCGGGCCGAGGTCGAGATTACCGAGGTGGTCAGCCCCGGCGGCATCACTGCATGGCTGGTGCAGGAACCGTCGATCCCGTTCATGGCGCTTGAGCTGCGGTTTCGCGGCGGCGCATCGCTGGAAGTGCCAGAGAAGCGCGGTGCCATCAACCTGATGACGGGTCTTCTGGAAGAAGGGGCTGCCGATCTGGATGCCCGTGCCTTTGCCCGCGAGCTGGAGGCGCTGGCTGCGTCGTTTGACTATGACGTAAGCGACGATTCCGTATCCGTATCGGCCCGCTTTCTGACTGAAAATCGTGACGACGCGGTTGGGTTACTGCGCAAGTCGATCGTTGAACCCACATTTGGACAAGATGCGCTGGACCGTGTTAGAGGCCAGGTGCTGACCGGCCTGCGATCTGATACCAAAGACCCCAACGAGATTGCCCGCGCTGCATTTGACAAGATGGCTTATGGTGATCACCCTTACGGTTCGAATTATCGCGGTACGATCGACAGTGTGACCACCCTGACCCGCGATGACATGATCACAGCCCACAGCGCGGTGTTTGCCAAGGATAGGCTTTATGTCGGCGCTGTGGGAGATATCACGCCCGAAGAATTGGGGCCGATGCTGGACGAATTACTCGGCGCGCTACCGGATGAGGGTGCACCGCAGCCCGGTCCTGCCGATATCCTGATCGAAGGCGGGACAACCGTTGTGCCCTTTGATACACCGCAATCCGTTGCCATCTTCGGACAGGCTGGCATCGAACAGGACGATCCCGACTTTTTTGCCGCCCGCGTTTTGAACCAAGTGATTGGAGCTGGTGGCTTCGAGAGCCGCCTGATGACCGAGGTGCGTGAGAAGCGCGGACTGACCTATGGCGTCTATTCCTTCCTCGTGCCGCAGGATCACGCCGCGACGTACCAGGGACAGGTCGCATCCGCCAATGACCGTATTGCCGAGGCTGTGTCTGTTATCCGAGATGAGTGGGCGCGTGCCGCGGTTGAGGGGGTGACGGAGGAAGAGCTGGATGCCGCCAAGCTCTATGTGACGGGCGCCTATCCTTTACGATTTGACGGTAATGGACCTATCGCGCAGATCATGGTCGGCATGCAGATGCTTGGCCTTCCCATCGACTATATCGCGACCCGCAACGACAAGGTCGAGGCAGTGACTTTGAAGGATGTGAAGCGTGTGGCGGGCGAGTTGCTCGACCCCGATAGCCTGCATTTCGTCGTGGTGGGGCAGCCGGAAGGCCTGGAAACGACTGTCGCCAATTGAGCGCTTGCGCACGCGCGATCTGTTTTTGCTGACGAGGGGGCTGTCTGCCCCCTCGAACTCCCCTGATCGTACTTTCAGTTAGAAGAAGCCTTATTCGCCGTAGGGCACCCAGATGGTTTTGACCTCTGTGGCGGCCAGCAGGAACGCCTTGCCTTCTCCGTCAGATCCCATCCAGTCGCGGGCCTTGCCGTGGTTCACCCACTTGCGTTTCAGATTGCCAGCCGCTTCCCGTTCGATGGTCGCGGACAGGTCACTGCCTGAGAAGGACCAGACGGCATCGACATTCAGGTGCTTCGCCATATGGAGTGCAAGCTCCTCATGCTTGCCGGTCAGGATGTTCACCACTCCCGCAGGGACGTCCGAGGTTTCGAGCACCTGATAGAAATCGGTTGCCGCCAGCGGGAAGGGCTGTGACGCGGCCAGCACAACGCGGTTGCCCATGGCAACGGCTGGCGCCATCAGGGATATGAGGCCCAGAAGCGGTGCTTCGTCCGGGCACAGGGTTCCGATGATGCCCGTCGGTTCATTCATCGCGAGGGCGACGCCGCGGATCGGTACACCCTTGGCCGCGCCATCATATTTGTCAGCCCAAGCTGCATAGGTGAACAGGCGTTGGATGCTTGCCTCGACCTCCTTGTCGCCAGAACGGCCGCCTTGCAGGGCGTTCAGGCGGTTTGCGAATTCGTCGCCTCGCGCTGCGAGGTTTTCGGCGATGTAGTACAGGATTTGCGCCCGCAGGTGGCCGGTGGTCTTGGCCCACCCTTTGGCCGCTTCCGCCGCTTCGACGGCGTTGCGCACATCCTTGCGATTGGCCAGGCTGGATTGGCCCAGCAACGCGCCGTTCTTGCCATAGACGTTGCGGGAATAGCCGCCATCGGGACGGGCCTGTTTGCCCCCGATATACAGCTTGGCGGTTCGGTCCAGAGGGTCGCTGGGTGTGTCTTCACCCGTGAAGGCCGCAACAGGTTTCAGCGCTTTGGCTGATCCCTTGGGCTTGGTATAGGCTTGCAAACCTTCCCAGCCACCTTCGCGTCCGAACCCGCTTTCGCGCACACCGCCAAAGCCTGCCGCCGCGTCAAAGAGATTGGTGGCATTTACCCAGACAACGCCAGCCGCCAGTTTCGGCGCCACGTCGAGCGCGAGGTTGACGTTTTCGGTCCAAAGCGTTGCGGCCAGCCCGTAGCGGGTGTTGTTGGCTAGCTCCACGGCCTCTGACGGGGTGCGGAATGTGGTCGAGACAAGGACGGGGCCAAAAATCTCTTCCTGCATCAGCGGGTCAGCCGTGTTCAGGCCGGTGATCAGGGTCGGTGGGTAGTAGCAGCCAGTTGCGGGTAGGGACGATGACGGTTGATAGACCTGCCCGGCAGTGTTGCTGCTGACCATTTTGCTGATCGTATCCAGCTGAACCGGGTCGACAACCGCGCCGACGTCGACGGACTTGTCCAGGGGGTCGCCGATGCGCAGCTTGTCCATTCGGGCCCGCAGCTTGGCATAGAACGCCTCGGCCACGGGTTCGTGGACCAGCAGGCGCGAGCCAGCGCAGCAGACTTGTCCCTGGTTGAACCAGATGGCGTCGACCAACCCTTCGACGGCTGAGTCCAGATCGGCGTCATCAAAGGCGATGTAGGGGGACTTGCCGCCCAGTTCGAGCGTCAGTTCCTTGCCCGTACCAGCCGTCGCTTCGCGGATGCGGCGGCCCACGGCGGTGGAGCCTGTGAAGGCGACCTTGTCCACGTCAGCATTCACGATCATCTCGCCCACCGCGCCGTCGCCGGTGACGATGTTGACAACGCCCTTCGGGACACCGGCCTGGCGGCAAATGTCTGCAAACAGCAGAGCAGTCAGCGATGTGTATTCGGCGGGTTTCAGAACAACCGTGTTCCCCATGGCGAGGGCAGGCGCGATTTTCCATGCCAACATCAACAGAGGGAAGTTCCATGGGATGATCTGGCCGCAGACGCCCAGTGCCTCGCGGTCGGGCAGTTCCGCCTCCATCAATTGCGCCATGCCTGCGTGGCAGTAGAAATGGCGCTGGGCGAGGGGGATGTCGATGTCGCGGCTTTCTCGGATGGGTTTGCCGTTGTCGAGCGTTTCCAAGACAGCAAAGAGACGGCTGTGTTTTTGCAAGAGCCGCGCAATGGCATAGAGGATGCGGGCACGTGCATGACCGCCCGACTTGGCCCACTTGGGCTGGGCCGCGCGGGCCGCTTTGACTGCTGCGTCCACATCGGCTTGCGTGGCCTGTGACAGAGTTGCCAGCACCTCGCCCGTCGCGGGATTCTTGCTTTCAAAGCCGTCCGAAGGATCGGTGAACTGTCCGTTGATAAAGTGGCCGAACCGTGCGCCCTGATCAACGATCCAGGCGAGGGCATCTCCGGCGGCTTCTGGTGCGGTGCCGTAATCCATGCTCTCGAAAATCTCTTTGACGGTCATCATGTCGTCCTTCGTTTCGATCCGGGTCGCATTTTCTTTCACAGAAAACGTTCCGGAATTTTTTTAAATTCCGGTCAGCCAATCGCGTGGCGGTATCCGGCGGAATAGGCACCGGTCAGGTGGTGTTCCAACTGGCGTTCGATGTCGCCCAGCAGCGAGGATGCGCCAAACCGGAACAGGTCCGGTTGCAACCAGCGGTCGCCCAACTCTTCCTTGATCAGCGACAGGTAAACGAGGGCGTCCTTGGCCTTGGAAATCCCGCCCGCCGGTTTGTACCCCACACGGTAGCCGGTGTGTTCGTAATAGTCACGAATGGCCCGGATCATCACCAGAGTGACAGGCAACGTGGCGTTCACGCTTTCCTTGCCTGTCGAGGTCTTGATGAAATCCGCCCCAGCCATCATGCAGACCAGCGACGCGCGGGCCACGTTGCGCAGGCTGCCCAATTCTCCGGTGGCGAGGATCGCTTTGACATGGGCGTCACCGCAGGCCTCCCGCATCTCTGCCATTTCGTCATAGAGAGCCTGCCAATTGCCTTCCAGCACGTGGCGGCGCGAGATGACGATGTCGATCTCTTCCGCTCTGGCTGCAACGCTTTCGCGGATTTCCTGAATGCGCAGGTGGAAGGGGGACAGGCCCGCTGGAAAACCTGTGGAGACAGCGGCAACCGGTATTCCCGATCCTTTCAGGGCGGTCACAGCCGCCGGGATCATCTCGTGATAGACACAGACGGCACCGGTGGTCAGACCGGGCATCCCAAGGGCCTCCAGCATCTCGGCCCTGACAGGCTGGCGCGCCTTGGCGCAAAGCCTGTGTACACGCCGTTCCGTGTCGTCGCCGGACAGCGTGGTCAGGTCGATACAGCTGATCGCCTTGAGCAGCCACGCAGCCTGATGGTCTTTCTTGATCGACCGGCGTCCGGGCAGCGTCGCGCAGCGCCGTTCGATAGCCGAGGTGTTGGCCTGCACGCGCGCAACCCAATCCAGATCCAGCTTCATGCCGGGATTGCGCGGTTCGGTGACCTGCGGCAAGTGGGTCGTGGCGGTTGTATCTGTGGTCGTGGTGGTCTGCATCTTCGTGATCCTTTCGGACGGCGACAGAGTCCCGAAGTGGCATGACCGGGCGGTTTTGGCAACCACCACCCCTCTGCACAAGCTCTGCACAAATAGGCGCGGTTGATCTGCACCAGTGCCTGCCAGGTTGCTCTCAAAGCAAGTGACCAAGAGAGGCAGGACAGTGAAAGCTTTGACGATACCCGGTGTGCCATTGGCGATGGAGCAGGATGGCTGGTGGCTGGATGCGCCAGCGGACAAGACGGAACAGCGTGGCAAGGTACTGCGGTCGGATGGCGGCAAGGCGTTGCTGCTGCTTGCCCTGATCGCCTTGGGCGATGTATTGGTCTGGGGATACGCGCCGGGACTTAACATCGCCATCTTTTTCGCGGCGGTGTTATTCGCAGGTCTTGGTTTGGCTTGGCCGCGCCTCAGCGTGCGCTCGCGAATTGGGATAGCAGCGGGTGTGGTGTTGAGCCTGTTGCCGTTGGTCGAGTTGGTGCAGCCCCTATCAATGTTAATTGCCATGGTCGGGCTGTCCCTTTGCACCGCTGCCCTTGCCGGGGTGTCTCGCCTTGATCTGTTGCGCGGGGGCGTGCTGTTGTGGTGGGTCGCCCCGACACAGACTTTTCAGGACGGTGCGCAAGGGGCGCGTCACTTGAGCGATCTGAATTTGGCCCGGGTGGATTTGCGTCGTCTGGTGATGGCTTGGGGTTTCCCCGCGGGGACAAGTCTGGTCTTTGCCCTGTTAATCCTTGCCGCGAACCCGGTTCTGGACCGTTGGGTGAGTGGCATCACCATGTTCGAGCTACCTGCGCCGAATTGGTGGCGGGTATGGTTCTGGCTGTTTCTAGCGGCGACCATCTGGCCCGCGCTGGTTACCTTGCGAATGCGCGAACGTCTGCGCGCGCGCAAGCCGCAACGCGCGACGGTACACCGCCCGGGTATGATCAATGCAGGCTCTGTTGCGCGGTCACTGGTTGCCTTCAATGTGCTCTTTGCTGTGCAGACCGGGATGGATGTGATGTTTCTCTATGGCGATGCTGGTCTGCCCGACGGGATCAGCCCGGCGACCTATGCCCATCGCGGAGCCTATCCGTTACTTGTCACCGCGTTGCTGGCGGGACTGTTCGCGGTTATGGCGCGTCCCTACCTTGCGGGGCGTCCGGTTCTGCGTTGGCTGATGCTGATCTGGCTCGCCCAGACCCTCGCATTGGTTTTTGCTTCCGTTTGGCGATTGGACATCTATGTCGATGCGTTTGGTCTGACGCGACTCCGGTTGGCGGCATATATCTGGATGGGGTTGGTCGCATCTGGTCTGGGGATCGTGGTCTGGCAAATCTGGCGCGACAAACCTGCCGCGTGGATGATGCTGCGCAGCGGTGTGCTGGGCGCAGCGGTTTTGTATGTCTGTGCCTTCGCTAGTTTCGATGCGGCAGTCGCGCGCCACAACCTGAGCCAGCCGGTGCACGAGGATATGCCGATGCTGTGCCAATTGTCTGAGGATGTGATCCCAGTGATGGCCGCTACCTTTGGACCCAACTGGCGGGCAGCGTGCCTGTCGGAATTTATGCAACCGCATCTGTTCCACCCCGAAAACTGGCGCGAATGGGGCTTTCGCAACTGGCGGACGCGCAATAGCCTTGCGTCCATGACGACTGATCCCGACATGCCATGACCAAGACCCATCTGTTGGTGGTCGATGACGACCCGCATATCCGCTCTGTCCTGCGCATTGCCTTGCAACAAGCCGGTCATGCCGTGGACGAAGCTGGCGACGGGATTGAAGGACTGACCAAGGCGCAGTCCGGGCGTTATGACCTTATCGTTTTGGACATCGGCTTGCCCGAGATGGATGGGCTGGCCGTATGCCGCAACTTGCGCGAGATAGACCAGACTCCGGTTCTGTTCCTGACAGCGCGCGAGGACGAGATTGACCGGGTTCTCGGGTTCGAACTGGGGCGCGATGACTATGTGACAAAACCGTTCTCTCCGCGCGAACTGGTTGCGAGGATCGGCGCGATCCTGAAGCGCGCGCGCCCTGTTGCGATGCCGGCCTTCACGCGCGGTATCCTGCGCGTCGATCCGGCGCGGCATCTTTGCGAGGTCAATGGCACGCCGCTGACCCTCACCGCACGTGAGATGGAGATATTGGCCCACCTCATGGCCCATCCTGACCGTGTGTCGGCACGACCGGCGTTGGTGGATGCGTTTTATGGTCCCGGGGGTCAGGTCAGTGACCGGACATTGGATAGTCATTTGCGCAACCTGCGCTCCAAGTTGGCGACTGCTGGATGCGGTGACGCCATCGAAACGGTGCACGGTATCGGTATTCGGATGGGGCCATGCGCAGGATCATAAAGAAATGGCGCCCGCCCCTTGTCTTTGTCCTTGGGGGCACACTGGCGGCAGTTCTGACCTTACCGATCCTTGGGATCGTCAACCTGCGCCTGTGGGGCAACGTGATGGGGTGGGGCGAAGCGGCATGGCTGATCGCCTGGATCGCCGTTGTTGCGACTGCGGTGCTTGGCTTCTTGCTCTGGCGGCTTGTGCTGCGCCCGGTCTGGTCACTGGATCGATATGCACAAGAGGTGCGCAAGGGTGCGCGGCCAGATGCGCCTACGCATCTAGGCACGCCTGAGTTCATGGGCCTTGCCTCCAGCGTCATGGGCATGGGTGATAGCCTGCAAAGCCGTGCCGACGGTCTGCAGGCCTATGCGGATCATGTAACGCATGAGTTGAAGTCACCTTTAACTGCGATCAGGGGAGCGGCAGAGCTGTTGCAGGCCGGTGCCAGCGGTGCGGATGCCAAGGTATTGGGCAATACGATCACGGATGCTTCGGCCCGTATGCAGAACCTGCTCGATGATCTTGCGCGACATGCGCATGCCGCTACGTCCGCGGGGCCGGGGACCGTACGTTTGTCGGATGCGGTAGAGAGTCTGAAAACGGATGTGGCGCTGAACGTCGAAACCGATGGTATGCTGCCGATCAGTGCGGAAGACCTCAAAGCCATCCTGACACAGCTTGCTGGAAATGCTGCAGCTCATGGGGCGAACAAACTGTCGCTGCGTGTGTCTGTGGCCGGGCTGGATGTTTGGGATGATGGTCCCGGTGTCAGTCCGGGCAACCGTGATCGCATCTTTGACCCGTTCTTTACCACGCGCCGGGAACGGGGTGGCACCGGCATGGGGCTGAATATCGTTCGCAGCCTAGTGCAGGCGCGTGGTGGGCAGATTGCGCTGCAAGAAGAGGGCGAGGGCGCGCGTTTCTTAATCACTTTCGAGTGAGAGTCTTCAACATCTAGGCATGTTATTGCGAGTCATTCGCATTCTTATTGACTTCTTGCGAATGATTCTCATATTCATCCGTATGAGACAGAAAACCCCCTTTCCGCTCTCCCGTCGTGCTTTGTTGGCTGGCCTTGGTGCATTGGCCGCTACCCCTACCTACGCCGCATCCTCTCCCCTCAACATCGTTGCCACCACGGGCATGATTGCGGACATGGCGCGGTCCATCGGTAGTGATCAGGTTACGGTCAAGGGGCTGATGGGCGCTGGCGTTGATCCGCACGCCTATCGTCAGACGCGCAGCGACATTGCTGCCATGACCCGTGCAGATGCGGTGCTTTGGCACGGTCTGTATCTTGAAGCGCAAATGGAGGATTTCTTCTACGATTTGAGCCGCAAGAAAGAGGTGCATGCGATTGCTGAATCGCTGGATCCCTCTTTGCTGTTCGCGCATGAGGACTACGAGGGTCGCTTTGATCCGCATGTCTGGATGGACCCGGATCTGTGGGTGCAGTGTGTGCCTGCTGTCGTCGATGCACTGTCTGACCTGCGCCCCGATGTGCGTAGCATGTTCGAGGCAAACGCTGCCGCTTTCGTTTCCGAGGCGGAAGCGATGTCAGTCTATGCGCGCGACCTGTTGGCGAGTGTTCCCGCAGAGCGGCGCGTGCTGCTGACAGCCCATGATGCGTTCGGATATTTCGGAACAGCCTATGATTTCGAAGTGATGGGCATTCAAGGCATCTCAACCGAAAGCGAAGCTGGTCTTAACCGTATCGGAGAGTTGGTTGATCTGCTCGTTGAACGCCAGTTGCTCGCCGTGTTCGTGGAAACATCCGTGTCTGATCGCAACGTCCGAGCGCTGATCGAAGGGGCTGCGGCGCAGGGGCATGATGTGATCATTGGCGGATCGCTGTTCAGTGACGCAATGGGTCCCGATGGCACCTATGAAGGCACTTGGCTGGGCATGATCGATCATAACGTGACAACCATTGCCCGTGCTTTGGGCATAGACGCGCCCGCCGGCGGACGGCTGGGCAAACTGAAGGCTGCAGCATGAACATTTCCCTTGTGACATCGCAGGATACCGACTTGGCCACGCGCGCAGCTAGCCCGCTGGCCGTGCGCGGCATGACGGTGTCCTATGGTCAGACACCGGCCATCTTCTCGGTCGACATGACGGTGCGTGCGGGTGCGATGACGGCCATCGTGGGGCCAAACGGCGCAGGTAAGTCGACCCTGCTCAAGGCGGCTTTGGGTGTGATCGCGCCCCTTGCTGGATCGGTGACGGTCTTTGGCGAACCAATGGCGGACATGCGCGATCGGATTGCCTATGTCCCGCAACGGGCAAGTGTGGACTGGGATTTTCCGGTGCGTGTCATCGATGTCGTGATGATGGGGATGTACCGCAAGCTTGGGCTGCTGGGCCGCATTCGGGGCCAGCATAAGGCACTGGCGCAGGAGTGTCTGGATCGCGTTGGCATGGCAGACTTTGCGCACCGCCAGATTGGACAGCTCTCTGGCGGTCAACAGCAGCGTGTCTTCTTGGCGCGGGCGCTGGCGCAAGAGGCGGATATCTACGTTCTGGATGAACCCTTTGCCGGTGTGGATGCCGCCACAGAAAAGGCTATTATCGCAGTTCTGCAAGGGCTTAGAGATGCAGGCAAGACCGTTCTGGCCGTGCATCACGACCTGGCCACCGTGCCGGATTACTTCGACGATGTGCTTTTGCTGAACACCCAAGTGGTGGCTGCCGGGCCGGTGGCCGAGGCGTTCATCGAAGACAACCTGCAGGCCGCTTATGGTGGCCGTTTAACCACGGCACGCGCGGATCCTGAAAGCGTGGCGGGCTAGGCCATGCTGGCCGACGCGCTGCTTTTGCAGCTGGGTTACAACGCCACGCTTGTCACCATTGGGGCGGCCCTCTTGGGTATCGCGTCTGGCGTGGCTGGCACTTTTCTGTTTCTGCGCAAACGCGCCTTGGTCAGCGACGCGATTTCCCATGCCACTTTGCCCGGGGTCGGGCTGGCTTTTATCTTCATGGTTGTGATGGGTGGTGAAGGGCGGTCGCTGTTTGGATTGTTGCTTGGGGCCGGAGTGTCAGCGGCGTTCGGGCTGCTGTGTGTGCAATGGCTGGCGGATCGCACCCGGTTGGGCGAGGACGCGGCCATTGGTGCTGTTTTGTCAGTGTTTTTCGGCTTTGGTATCGTCATTCTGACTGTCATCCAAACCATGAATGCAGGGCGGCAAGCAGGGCTTGAAGGGTTCCTGCTGGGCTCAACCGCTGGCATGTTGCGCAGCGACGCAATCCTGTTGGCCGTGTCTGCAGCATTGGTGCTGGCGCTGGTTGTTATCTTGCGCAGGCCGTTGGGCTTGGCGGCCTTCGATCCCGGCTATGCCGAGGCGACAGGATGGTCGTTGCCGCGCGTCGATCTGGCGATGATGGGCATTGTTCTGGTGGTGACGGTCGTGGGCCTCAAGGTTGTGGGGTTGATCCTGATTGTGGCGCTGTTGATTGTGCCGCCGGTGACGGCCCGGTTCTGGACGGAACGTGCGGACCATGTGGTGATCATTGCAGGTGTCGTGGGGGGCGTGTCGGGCTATGTTGGCGCGGCCAGTTCGGCGACGGCGCCTGCCCTACCCACCGGGCCGATTGTCGTGTTGGTAGGGTTTGCCATCTTCTTGTTCTCTTTGCTATTCTCACCGCGTCGTGGAGTGCTGGCCTCGCTTCTGACCCACCTGCGCTATCAGCGAAGGGTACATGTGCGGCAGGGGCTTCTGGCATTGGCGCAGGGGCAGCCGATCTATGAGGTTCTGACGCGCCGATTGCTGGAGCGTGCAGGCTTGGTCCTGCCCGACGGTGTGCCGACACCGGCGGGGCAGGCGGCTGCGTCAAAAGCACTGTTGGATGAGACGCGCTGGGCTATTGTTCGAGGGGACCAAGCCTATGCTTTGGCCGCCACGCGGTATGATGGTTTGACGCCAATCGAGGATGTTTTGACTCCTGACCAACTCACTGAAGTTGATGGGAAAATCGACGCACCGCAGGTGGTGGCGTGATGGGGGCGGAGTTTGTTGCCCTGTCCCTGCCGCCGATCCTGATCGGAGTGTTGGTGGCCGTGGCTTGTGCATTGCCGGGGAATTTTCTGCTGCTGCGTCGGCAGGCGTTGATCGGTGATGCGATCAGCCATGTGGTGCTGCCGGGGATCGTGGTGGCGTTTCTGGTAACCGGGCTGATTGCCACGGGCCCTATGCTGCTGGGGGCGGCTGCGGCTGCGGTCATTGCTGTGATTGCAATCGAAGCCGTGCGTCGTCTGGGTCGGATCGAGGCGGGGGCGGCCATGGGGGTCATCTTCACCGCCATGTTCGCCGGTGGTGTGCTGCTCTTGGAGCAGTCGGATACCTCCTCAGTCCACCTGGATGTCGAGCATGCCCTGTACGGAAATCTGGAGAGCCTGATCTGGCTGGATGCGACGGGATGGGCCTCGCTGTTGGACCCTGCCGCACTTGCGGGGCTGCCGGTGGAGTTGCCCCGCATGGTGCTGGCTTTGGTGGTCATCGCTTTGTTTTTATGGCTTTTCTGGCGCCCTCTGGCCTTGTCTACCTTTGATGAAGGATTTTCCCGAGGCCTTGGTATTCGCACGGCACCGCTGGGCCTGGCGCTGGTAATCATGTCGGCCATTGCAGCCGTAGCTGCCTTTGATGCGGTGGGGTCGATCATCGTGATTGCGATGTTCATCTGCCCGCCCGCAGCAGCGCGGATGATGACCAACCGGCTGGGCCATCAGGTTGCGTGGTCAGTGCTGTTTGCCGCGCTGGCCGCGGTGCTGGGATATGTGCTGGCGGGGTATGGGCCGCTGTGGATTGGTGCAAACGCATCGGTCAGTGCGGCAGGGATGATTGCGACCGTTTCAGGGATCATTCTAGGCGTCGCGGCGGTGGCCGGGCCGCACCGTACGCGCAACAGTTAGCAGCGGAAACGGACGCGACGTCGCCCGAACACGCGTTAACGCGTTACTCTGTTGGAAAAAGCAGCTGTCACCCCCCATGCAGCATCCGTACACCCCCTGTGCAATCCTTCGGTTCCGTATGGGTTGATTTGGCGTGGTTAACGATGCGTGTGGTGCCAAAGGTTATTATTGGGTTAAGCGGTGTGGGAACGAGAGATGGCGTTTGGTTGTGTCGCATAACCAGTTGTCTCATCCCGCAGCCCGGTACTTTTGTCCCGTAGATGTCAGGACGAAAGGACGGACAGATCATCGCTGTCGAAATGGACATATCCGCCGGGGGCCGGTTGCACCTTTTTCGCGTCCCAGCATGCCTTGGCTTGATCCAGTGACAAGTCCGGATGCGTGTCCCGTGCGTCACGCAGATATTGCAGATAGTTGTTGCAGGTCGCGATTTCGCGCCGAAAGGTCGGGTCGTCCTTGCGCGCTTCGAGTGTGTGCCATGCCTGTTCAGCGTCTGCGAGGGTTGCCCCGGCGTTGGCACGCATCCAGTCCATGAAGTCGGAATGGCAGGAGAATTTGGGACCGATCGCGGCTTTGAAATAGCCCCGTACATTTGGCCCGAACGACACATTGTCAGTGATGCGTGTATTTGCTGTCAGATCCGCCTTCGCCCAGTTGAACGTGCTTGTTCCGCTGCGCTTTGGCGCCTTGGGCAGAGGTGCGCCAGAGAGGGCAGACAGAACACGCGCCCGCAGCGTTGCCTTGGTGCCCGTGGCGGGGATGTCGAGACCGTCGCAAAACGTCTTGAGCGCGTCGACCGGCCAGTACCAGCGGTCGAACTCGGCGGCGGTCATGTTGGGGTCAACAGGCGGTCGTGTGTCGGTCATCCACGGCAGGTAAGGTCCCGCCGCTGCGCGTCAACTGCCGCGATAGGTCGAGTAGCCGTAGGGCGAAAGTAGGAGCGGCACGTGGTAGTGCGCCTCGTCATCGGTAATGCCGAAGCGGATCGGCACCTGGTCGAGGAACTTGACCTCATCCGTGCTCAGCCCGTGCTGATCGAGGTAGTCTCCGCAGAAAAAGATCAGTTCGTATTGGCCCTGTTTCATCTTGCCTTGTGGCAGGATCGGACTTTCGGTACGGCCATCGGCATTTGTCACGGCCTCGGCGATCTTTTTGTGGCTGTTGCCGGATACGCGGTAGAGCGCGATCTTGATCCCCGGGGCTGGCATGCCCCGCGCGGTGTCGAGGACATGGGTGGTGAGGTATCCGGCTGCCATTGCATCCTGCCTTGTTTGGTCGCAGATTGGCGGCATCTCACCTTGATTGTCTGGGGAAGTCCATGGCCGAGTTGCCACCGCGGTATCCGCGCGATTTTCATGGCCACGGGGCCGATAGACCGGATGCGGCGTGGCCGGGTGGCGCGCGCATCGCCGTGTCCATTGTTCTGAACTACGAAGAGGGGGGTGAGAACTGCCTGCTGCACGGCGATGCGGCATCTGAGGCGTTCTTGTCCGAGATCGTGGGGGCAGCACCCTGGCCCGGGCAGCGGCATTGGAACATGGAGTCCATTTACGACTACGGCGCGCGGGCCGGATTCTGGCGGTTGCATCGGTTGTTCACCGAGACCCGTGTGCCCGTGACGGTTTATGGCGTGGCGACGGCGTTGGCCCGCAGCCCTGCGCAGGTTGAGGCGATGCAGCAGGCCAATTGGGAGATCGCGTCTCATGGGCTGAAATGGATCGACTACAAGGATCATTCGGTCGAGGACGAGGCGGCGGACATGGACGCGGCTATTGCACTGCATACCGAAGTGACGGGAGAGCGTCCGCGCGGTTGGTATACGGGCCGCTGTTCGGTGAACACGGTGTGGCTGGCGGCAGAGCGGGACATGGACTGGATCAGCGACACCTATGATGATGATCTGCCCTATTGGGTTCGGATCGGTGCCCGCGACCAATTGATCCTTCCCTACACGCTTGATTGCAACGACATGCGCTTTGCCACGCCGCAGGGATTCAATGCGGGCGATCAGTTTTTTGCCTATCTGCGGGATACGTTTGATGCGCTCTATGCCGAGGGTACGGCGGGGCGGCCTGCGATGATGTCTGTGGGTCTGCATTGCCGTTTGATCGGACGGCCCGGTCGGGTACAGGCGTTGCGCCGGTTTATTGAATACGTGCAGGGGCATGAGGGTGTGTGGTGCGCCCGGCGGCAGGATATTGCGGCGCACTGGGCTGAGGTTCATCCGCCCAAGCCCGAGCGTGGGTGGATTCATCTGGACCGTGCCGCTTTTGTTGAGGTGTTTGGCGGCGTGTTTGAGCATTCGCCTTGGATTGCCGAAGGGGCTTATGCGCTTGAATTGGGGCCAGCCCATGACTGTCCTTTGGGTGTGCACAATGCGTTGTGCCGTGTTTTCCGCGCGGCGTCCGAAGACCAACGCCTAGGCGTGCTGCGCGCCCACCCTGATCTGGCGGGCAAGCTGGCGGCGGCCAAGCGGCTGACGGTCGAAAGTACAGAGGAACAGGCGAGTGCGGGGTTGGATGCGTTGACAGATGCGGAGCGGACGACGTTCGAACGGATGAACGCCGACTACACGGCCAAGCATGGCTTTCCCTTCATCATCGCGGTCAAGGATCACGACAAGGCGGGCATATTGCGCGCCTTTGAACGGCGGATCGGCAACGAGACCGGTGTTGAGATGGCTGAGGCTTGTCGTCAGGTTGAACGCATCGCCTGGTTGCGGTTGGAGGCTATGGAATGACCTATGCCTTTCCTCCCGGCGGTTTGCCCAGCCAGACCGAAAGCCCCGAAAGCACGGCCATCTTTACCGAAGCCTATGCGGTCATCCCCGCCTCGGTTCAGCGGGACATCGTCACGTCCTTCCTGCCCGGATGGGACAGCACGCGGGCCTGGATCCTGGCGCGGCCCCTAAGCGGGTTTGCCGAGACCTTTGCCCAATATGCCGTTGAGCTGTCGCCTGAGGGGGGCAGCAATGATCCCGAGCCGGACGTGGACGCCCAAGCTGTGCTGTTCGTGGCGCTTGGCCATGCGCACCTGACTGTAGGGGCAGATCTGCACGAGCTGCGCCCAGGCAGTTTCGCGTACATCCCGGCCGGTGCGCCGTGGACGTTGTGGAACCGGTCGGATCAGGCTTGTGGCCTGCATTGGATCCGCAAGAAATACGTGGTGGGTGCTGGTCTGAGCCTCCCCGATGTGGTGGTGACCCATGATCAGGATGTGCCCGCCGCCCCGATGCCCGATTGCGGTGGCCTGTGGGCGACGCAACGCTTCATTGATCCGCTCGACCTGCGCCATGATTGCCACGTGAACATCGTAAACTTCCAGCCCGGCGGGCGTATCCCCTTTGCCGAGACACATGTGATGGAACATGGGCTTTACGTGCTGGAAGGAACGGCGAATTACCTGCTGAACAAGGATTGGGTCAGCGTGGGGCCGGGTGACTTTATGTGGTTGCGCGCCTTCTGCCCGCAGGCGTGTATTGCCACAGGTGACGGGCCATTCCGCTATCTGCTCTACAAGGATGTAAACCGGCATGTCCCGCTTTGAGATCACGGCGCAGCCGCTGACGGCTAATGCATTCGCTCCCTTTGGCGATGTGCTGGATTGCGCGGGAGACCCGGACAAGATCATCAATGCGGGCAAGTGTGGGCGGTATCACGACCGGGCGTTGCTGGATTTTGGCAATGCGCGCGGCGGCATCAGTTTGTTTCAGGCCGAGCCACGCAGCCTGCCCTACACCCTCGATCTTCTAGAGCGTCATCCCGAAGGGTCGCAGGCGTTCCTCCCGATGTCGGAGTATGGATTTCTGGTGACCGTGGCCCGTGACGAGGGTGACCGGCCGGGTGTACCACAGGCGTTCCTGACTGCGCCGGGTCAGGGCATCAACCTGCATCGCGGCGTGTGGCACGGTGTGCTGACGCCACTGCATTTGCCCGGATTGTTCGCAGTTGTGGATCGGATTGGCGATACCCCAAATCTGGAAGAGTTTTTTCTTGATCCGCCATATCTTGTGGTTTCATAGTCCCCGACAGCCGCGACAAGACGGCTTGGGAACAGGGACAGAGATATGACAGACTTAACCTCAGGGGCGTTTTCGGACCCCGATACCACCCCGCCGCTGCACCAGGCCGTGCCGCTGGGGGTGCAGCACGTGCTGGCGATGTTCGCCTCGAACGTGACCCCATCCATCATCGTGGCGGGCGCTGCGGGACTGGCCTTTGGCGGGCCGGAGCAGGTGTACCTGATCCAGATGGCGATGCTGTTTGCCGGCATAGCGACGCTGTTTCAAACCGTGGGTTTTGGCCCGGTGGGCGCGCGCCTGCCAATCATGCAAGGCACCAGCTTTGCCTTTGTGGGCGTGCTGGCAGGCGTTGCTGCGACCCAGGGTCTGGGCGTGGCGCTGACCGCCTGTCTGATTGCTGGGGTGATCCACTTCCTGCTAGGGTCGGTGATCCAGCACCTGCGCTGGTTGTTTCCGCCGCTTGTGACGGGCCTCGTTATCCTGGCCATTGGTCTTTACCTGATTCCGGTTGCCATCAAATATGCCGCCGGTGGTGCTGCCAGTTTCCAGATGGAGGCCGAAAGCTTTGGGTCACTTATGCACTGGTCCGTCGCTTTGAGTGTGGTGATCGTGGCGCTTGTGCTCAAGTTCTTTACCAAGGGCTTGTTGAGCAATGCTGCCATCCTGATTGGCCTGCTAGTCGGGTACATTGTCGCCTTCGTCTTTGGCATGGTGAATTTTGGCGCGGTGTCGAACGCAGCTTGGGTGATGGTGCCGACCCCGCTGCCTTACGGTTTCGAGATCAGCATCGGGGCCATCGTCGCTGTCACGCTGGTCAGCATCGTGTCCGCCATCGAGACCGTGGGTGACGCTTCGGCCACCACCAAGGCAGGCGCAGGACGTGAGGCCACGGACCGCGAGATTGCAGGTGCCACCTATGCGGACGGGGCGGGTACAGCTGTGGCTGCTGTCTTTGGCGGTCTGCCCAATACGTCTTTCAGCCAGAACGTGGGCATTGTCGGTATGACCGGCATCATGTCACGTCATGTGGTGACCATTGGCGCATTGGTGCTGGTGATCTGTGGTCTGATCCCAAAGATCGGCGCTGTCATCGCGTCGATGCCGTTGCCCGTTCTGGGCGGGGGTGTGATCGTGATGTTCGGCATGGTGGCCGCCGCTGGTCTGAATGTGCTGACCGAGGTCAAGATGAACCGCCGCAACATGGTGATCATCGCCGTGTCGCTGGCTGCGGGTCTGGGGCTGAACCTGGTGCCAACAGCGGTGCAATATCTGCCGGGTGTGGTGAAGACGCTGATGACCTCTGCCGTGGCGCCGACAGCGTTGGTGGCGATCGTGCTGAACATCGTTCTGCCAGAAGAAGTCTGACGCGAACGCGTGCCCATTTGAGAATAGAGGAAGCAGGGCGCTTGCCCTGCTTCCTTTTTTGTGGCCGGGTGTTGGCAACCAAGGGAGGCCATGATGAAAGACGACAATTTCCTGCGCGCCAACAATGCACGTCATATGTGGCATCCAATGGGCCATCCGGGCGAGGCGATGGCCCATGCGCCTACCATCATCACGGGTGCCCAGGGATCTGTGATCGAGGACATCGATGGCCACAAGACCGTTGACGCGGTTGGGGGTCTTTGGTGCGTGAACCTTGGCTATTCCAATGACGCCGTGAAGGACGCGATTGCCAAGCAGCTTTATGACCTGCCGTACTATTCCGCCTTCTTCGGCACATCGAACCCGACTGCCATTGAAGCCTCCTATGCCGTGCGATCGTTTTTCGAGACCGATGGTATGGCACGGGTTTTCTTTACCTCGGGCGGGTCGGATTCCGTTGAAACTTGTTTGCGCCTTGCCCGCCAGTATCACCGGATCAAGGGCGAGCCGGGGCGGACCAAGTTCCTGTCGTTGAAGAAGGGCTATCACGGCACGCATTTCGGCGGTGCGTCTGTCAACGGCAACAACCGGTTTCGCATCGCCTATGAGCCGCTGATGCCGGGCTGTTTTCACCTGCCATCGCCCTATCCCTACCGCAATCCGTTTGATGAAACGGACCCGGCGGCGCTGGCCCAGAATGTTGCGGCGGCAATGGAGGATGAGATTCAGTTTCAGGGGCCTGGCAGCATTGCCGCCTTTATCATGGAGCCTATTCAAGGAGCGGGTGGCGTCATTGTTCCGCACGAGACGTTCATGCCGCTGATGCGGCAGATTTGTGATCGGCATGGCATTCTGATGATCGCAGACGAGGTGATCACGGGCTTTGGCCGAACGGGCGATTGGAGCGGGTCCCGTCACTGGGGCGTGCAACCCGATATGATGAGTTGTGCCAAGGGCATCACCTCGGGCTACTTCCCCGTGGGCGCTGCGCTAATGAACGAGGCGGTGGCCGACGTGTTTGAGAAGGCAGACGTCGATGGGGCGATTTTCCATGGCTACACCTATTCAGCGCATCCCGTGGGGGCTGCGGCAGTCACGGCCTGTCTGGATGAGACGCTGCGCCTTGATACCAAGGCCAATGCGGGTCCGCGCGGCGCGCAGCTGTTTGAAGGATGTGTCGCGCTGATGGAGAAGCATGGCATTGTCGGTGATGTCCGCGGTGGGCACGGATTGATGACTGGGATTGAGCTGGTGAGTGATCGGGCAACCAAGACACCGCTTGATCTCGAAGCGACCAAGCGCATCCACAAGGCCACTTATGAGGCCGGGGCGATGGTGCGGATCGGGGGCAACAACATAATGATGTCACCCCCGTTGGTGGTGACAGAGGATGAGATTGCCCGAGTGCTGAGCGCATTGGACGCCGGGTTGGCCGCGGTTTAATCGGCCTTGGTCTGGGGTTCTTGCGGCGCTGCGAAGGTCGGGAATGAGCCCGAGCTGCTCATTCGTCAGGTCGTAGCGAACGGCGGTTGTATGTTGAATAATCGCGGCAGTTGAAGGAGAGTGACCGCAGGCCTTGCTCTGGCCTCCGCCCTCCATCCGGGAAGCATCAGTCATGCTGAGCGAATTCGTCTGAACATGTCTCGTTCGAGCGCAAGCATAAGGAGGGATTGCAGAAGCGGCTCGAAAGAGGAGGACGACAAATGCAGTTATCTGCTCCCATTTACGTATTGAAGCGGAAGGCCAAGCTCTTGGCGCGGGAAATCGACATTGCTCTGCATCAAGCGCTAGACAAGGTTGCCATCGAAGAGGGATTTCAAAGTTGGAGCCATCTGGCGTCGTCATCGGCAAATGAAAGTCAGGCAGGAGAAATTCTGTCCCAACTGGAACCCGGCGACTTGGCACTCATTGGGGCACGACCAGGACATGGCAAGACTCTTCTAGGCCTCGAACTGGCGACCAAGGCATCACAACTCCGCCGTAAGGGCTATTTCTTCACGCTGGACTACCATGAGCGCGACGTTGCGGATCGGCTCTCGGCGATGGGTATAGATCCGAACTTCATCAATAGTTCGGTGGTGGTCGATACATCTGATGATGTTTCTGCGGACTATGTCGTCAGTCGCCTAAGGGCCGAAAAAGAACCTGCGCTCATCATCGTTGACTACCTTCAGCTTCTCGATCAGAAGCGCACCCATCCAAGTCTCGATGATCAGATTAAGTTTCTCCAAAGACATGTAATAGACACGGGCGCAATATGTGCGGTGATCTCGCAAATTGACCGCTCGTTCGATTTGAGCGGGAAGTCCATGCCGGACATCTCGGATGTTCGTTTGCCAAACCCGGTGGATCTGTCTGCCTTCCGCAAGCTCTTTTTCTTGCACAACGGCAAAATCCAGTTTGATCAGGCTGCATAGTCACGTGACCAAACGCTTTGCCGATGGGGTGGATGGCTCCCGCTCCCCCGGCGTCGCAATGCGCCATAGTGCAGGTGTCATTATCTGCGATAGAGA
>NZ_CANNGP010000035.1 GCF_947504105.1 uncultured Tateyamaria sp. | reverse complement strand
GAAACGCCCACGCGTTGAGAGCGAAAGGTCGATCATGGCGGATGACCGTTACAATATCTATCGCTCAACAGTGCATTATCTATCGCTCAACAGTGCATTGGCGCTACGCCATGGCACGGCCGCATCTCATGTTCTTTGACGCGCGTCTGATCTTCTTCATCATCCTGTTCATCTTCCACATCAGGTCGTGGACCTTTGCCGTACTTGTGTTCGCGATCGCGGGGTTTACCGGTGCGAGCTACTTCAACTACTCGGTCGAGAACCTCATACGTCTGGCGCGTTCAAAACTCGTGGGCGCGTTCCGTCCGGCTGTCTCATACACCCGACTTAGGCCGATGGCAGATTATGGGTCGGATGCGCTTTCCAGCGGCTCTTCCGCGCGACCGGAAAAATGATTTTGAATGAATTCTAGATAGGCGAGGTGGATGCAGTCTAAAGCGAACACGCATCACGGTACCGATGGTGTTAGGAGCAAGTCCATCCCAGTGATGCGAACTAGCTGAGTATTTTGTGAGCGCGATTCGTTTTCAATGCCCGAATCGCTTGTAACGAAACGCAATTTTGCCATCGACAGCCGTTCAAACCAGCTCCACAGCGAAGTCGCACAGTCTGGAAGACCATCCCATCCGAAAGTCGCAGATCGGTTGACACAATGATGGTCGCACAGACCCCATACTTGCAGCCAAAATAGCTATTACCTTCCTAAATAACTGAATCTGCACGTGAAAATGGCACTTTTGACTGCCGTCAACACTTCAACCTTCCATAGTTTCTTCGATGGGGTCGGCTAGCTTGTGTTGCACAAGATGTAGTCCTGCGAGGCATTTAAAGTGGAATGATTGCCTATTGATTACTAGGGCTTTTTGACCATAATGGCGACAAAATAATCTAATTGGCCGATTTAGCGCCATAACAGGCAGAGCATATGGAAAACAGCACACCGTTTCCGGCGTTTGAATTTGATAACAAGATTCTTGCGCAAGGTGCAGAGATTTCTCGGCGCCTAGACATGTTGCGTCGTGAAAACTTTCCACCGGATGCGCGAAAGATGCTGCGCGAATTCTCGATGGCGGAAGCTGCGCGGTTTTTGGGTGTGAGTCCAAATAACCTGAAGCGACTAAGTCTCGAGGATAAGGGCCCTACTCCAACAACTAAGGCCGGAGGTCGACGGTTCTATACGGCAGAGCAAATAATCGAGCTTCGAACCTACCTCGACAAGACCGGAAAGTCAGGGGCAAAGAACTATGTTCCCCATCGGCGAGACGGTGAGAAGCTCCAGGTCATAGGTGTTGTCAATTTCAAAGGCGGGAGCGGCAAAACAACGACCGCGGTGCACCTCGCGCAACAGTTGGCTCTTACGGGCCATCGTGTCCTGGCATTAGACTTGGATCCTCAAGCGTCACTTTCTGCGCTGTTTGGATACCAACCCGAACTTGACGATA
This sequence comes from uncultured Tateyamaria sp., assembly GCF_947504105.1. Lineage (GTDB taxonomy): Bacteria > Pseudomonadota > Alphaproteobacteria > Rhodobacterales > Rhodobacteraceae > Tateyamaria. The sequence continues at coordinate 42,032 of NZ_CANNGP010000035.1, read as the reverse complement.
ACCGCTCAGTCTATGACGCTTTGCGTTACGATGAAGAACGTCAATCAATTGCTGAACTCATCAGCCCAACGAATTTCCCTTCGCTTGATATCGTCCCCGCCAACCTCGAGCTGTCAGAGTATGAATTTGAAACCCCACTGGCTGCGCAAGCGTCCCGCGAAGGCAAACTCTTCTTCACGCGATTGAGCAAGGCGCTGGAGGATGTCGATGATCGCTACGACATTGTTGTATTGGATTGCCCGCCACAGCTTGGATACCTGACGCTGACGGCCGTAACGGCATCTACTTCAGTTTTGATAACAGTTCATCCCGAGATGTTGGATCTGATGTCAATGAGCCAGTTCCTATTGACCCTCGGTAATTTCACCAAGTCGCTCGTAAAAGCAGGTGCAAATGTCCAGATGGATTGGCTCCGGTATCTCATCACGCGCTATGAACCGACCGATATCCCGCAAACGCAAATGCTGGGTTTTATGCAGTCGATGTTCGCAGAAGAAATTCTGACCAACCACATGCTGAAATCGACTGCAATCTCTGATGCAGGGCTCACGAAGCAGTCACTGTTTGAAATCGAGCGGGGTAAATTCAACAGAGAAACCTATGACCGTGCCTTCGAAAGCATGTGGGCAGTGAACGCTGAGGTCCAAGACCTCATTCACAGAGCGTGGGGTCGGATATGAGTAAGTTGACGGCAGTCAAAATGGCAAAAAAACCGCACAAAAACATCGACCTAGTGAAAGGTGGGTATTTGTATGGCTAGGAAAAACCCATTTGAAAGCGTGCTAGGTGACGCGCCGGACCCTGCAAGCCCCAAGGAGCGCGAGTTTGTCTCGCGTGGGGCATCGAAGTCTATTTCGAGTACGCTCGACGATTTGGCTGACAAGGCTGACAAGCTTCTCGAAGGCGAAACCATCGTTGAGCTTGAACCGTCGCTGATTGATCCCTCGTTTTTGAAGGATCGTTTAGAACACGATGATCGTGATTTTCAGGCATTGAAGAAGGCTATCGACGAAGATGGGCAGAACTCACCGATCTTAGTCAGGCCCCATCCGAAGCTAGACGGTCGATATATGGTAGTGTTCGGCGCGCGTCGTCGAAAGGTCGCCGAAGAGCTTGGCATTAATGTCCGGGCCGTCGTTAAGTATATGTCGGATCGTGATCACGTTGTTGCTCAGGGCCAGGAAAATGCTGCCCGTGCTAATCTTTCCTTCCTCGAACGCGCGTTGCTGGCAGCAAACGTCGCGAACGGTGGGTATGACAACGATAATACTACTGCACTCTCAGCGCTCTCGGTCGACAAGGCAACGCTTTCAAAGATGCTGTCAGTTGCCAGCATTGCAGAACCTATCCTCACGTCGCTTGGAGCCGCGAAATCAATTGGCCGAGACAGGTGGTATGAGCTGAAGACACTGCTTGATCGCCCCGCGAACTCGCAGCGCGCTCAAGAGATAATCGGATCAGATAGATTTGGCACCCTCAGCTCCGACGAAAGGTTCGAATTACTTCTTGGCACTCTCAAACGAGGCCAGAAGACCATTAAGGGCGCTACAAAAAAAGCCCGACCGTGGACACCCAAAGATAAGGCCATTGAGGTCAGTTCAACATCGCGCGGGAAAAGCTTCACCATCGCCGTGAAAGCTAAAGACCAGCGTGCAATCGAGTTTGGAGAATTCGTCTCCGAACGCCTTGAAAAATTGTACGAGCAGTTCAAGGCGGAACAGAAACAATGAGGAGTTAATACAGGCAAAAGAAAAGCCCTCCACCATGCGGTAAGAGAGCTGATCTAGGTAATTTGCACCTACTAGATAGCACCCTCCGCGAATCACTGTCAATGCAGAACACCGATTCGGTGAACGGAATTCTTTTGCCCTCTTTCAACTAAAGGAGGTCGAAAAGAACCCATGAAACATAACGGATGGCGCAAGCCAACGCCGGGCCTTGTGGTCGCTGAAAAGCACGCACAAGCCGGTGAACAGCTTTCTATACCCAAATCACAGGCAACGAGTGCGGCCAAAAGGGTGGCCGCCGCAATCGGCCTGCAGGCGCAAGACTTGCTTTTGCTCGATACATTCGCCGCTTTCACGCAGCCGCAGGATTGGGAGCAGGGCAGGCGGCCGATCGTCTGGGCTTCCAACAACTTTCTGATGGAACAAACAGGGTTCTCTCTGTCCACGCTGAGACGCCATGTCCGTCGGCTGGCGGAACTGGGCCTCATCTGGATCAAGGACAGCCCCAACGGCAAGCGTTATGGCCACAGGGACGAGGATGGTGTGATTGTGGAGGCCTATGGCTTCGACCTGGCACCGCTGGCAGCGCGCGCAGAAGAGTTTGAGGCGCTCTACGCTCAGTTGAAGCAGGAACGCGCGTTCTGTGCCTCTCTGAGGAATGTTGTGACGATTACGCGGCGTGTCATCCGTGCAAAGATCGACAAGGCTCTGGAGAGCGGCCTCAGAGGCCCGTGGAAAGATTTGGAAGAAGAGTTCGCTGTACTGCTTCAGAGCCTGCCAAAGCGCACTACAACGGCCAACAAGCTCCTGGACATCGTAGACTGGTTCAAAGCTTTCAAAGGCCGCGTTGAGGAAGCTTTTGAGGCTGCTTTCGATTGGCCAGAGGAATCCGACGTCAAATCACCCAATGCGGAGGCATCTTCCGAAAGCAATGTAGTTCCAATTAATGTAAATATGGCACCCACAGGTGTCTCTGATGGCACCCACATACTAACTACAAACCAACCTGATCCCGTAAATAGTAATCGCTTTGAAAAAAAGCACGCGGCGGGCGTTGAGCCAGAAATGCCAGAACCTGAGCGGGTTGAAAGACCGGAACAGGTGGATCTTGATATCCAGTGGAGCACCCATACCAACAAACGCACATCAGAGGTCGATATCCCGATGCTGATGGCAACCTGCCCTCATTTTGCCGAGATGGCGCGGGCTGTTGGCGGCGGATATATCCGGGACTGGAATGAACTGCACCGGGCCGCCGGGCAAATCAGGGGTATGGCGGGAATATCCGAAGATGCCTGGAACCTGTCGCAAAAGGCCCTTGGTCCGGCTGTTGCGGCCGCCGCGATCGCGCTGATCTTCGACAAGCACACAACCGGAGAGGTCAAATCGCCTGGCGGCTATCTCCGAGGGATGGTCGAGAAGGCCAGGGCAGGGGAGTTGCATCTGGACCGCAGTTTCTACGGCCGTTTGAGCGAGCGCGTTTCATAGTGTCGCCCGTAAGGCGACACTTGACAGCACTGCGTCTTAACTGTAGGAACGAACATGAGAATTGAGAGTATTGGCCATAAGGGGCTCAGGCGGTTCTTTGAAACCGGAAACCCAAAGGGCCTGGTCGGTGATACTGACAGGTTACGCAAAATGCTGGCCTTTGTCGATGCGGCGGGCGGTCTGGAAGAGTTGGCGACCCCACCAAATTACGGATTGCACCCGTTGACGGGGAACCGGAAGGGCACCTGGTCGATGACAGTGACCAAAAACTGGCGATTGACGTTCCAGTTGAACGAGGATGGTGCTCTCATCAACATGGATCTGGAGGATTATCATGGCTCTTGAAATGCATCCCGGCCTGCATGTCCATGCGGGCGACTGGCTCAAGACTGAAATTGTCGAACCGACAGGTATGAGTGTGAAGGCTCTTGCCGATCACTTTGGCGTTTCGCGTCAAGCGATGAGCAGCCTGTTGAACAGCAGGACCGGTCTGTCCGCCGAGATGGCAATCCGGTTTGAGAAAGCGTTTGGCGTCAAGGCCGATACATTGTTGCGTATGCAGAGCAGCTATGAACTGGCACAAGCCAGGTTGCATGAGGCTGAGATCAAAGTGGAGAAATTGCAGTCCGCCGCGTAGGGCAGGGGGCTTTGGCTAAAGTCCAGCCGCTTTTGTGAGATTGACCCGGAACCGATCCCTGCGGCGTTGATAGCGCCGTGTCATCTCGGCGGAGGCATGACCGAGTTGTTTTTGAACGTAGCGCTCATCAACTTCTGCCCCAGAGGCGAGACCGGCGCGCAGGGAATGGCCGGAAAAGTGTTTCACGCGCTCTTCATCAGAGAGTTTTGAGAGTGTTGGTCGGTCAAGGCCAACTCCGGAGTCCAGGACGAGACGCTTGATCAACCGCACAACATGTTTGTCAGAGAGTCGCTCGGTCCCGACCCCGGAATTGTCCCGATAGACCCGCCGGAACACCGGGCCGAAGTCGATCTTTGCGTAATTTATCCACTGCTCCAGTGTATGGACCGGGCAGGACTGATCGGAGGATCCGCGACCGATCTCCACCTCTCGCCAACCGGTCTTGCCCTTGATGTGCATCACAACCCCGCCGTCCAGTAGTTCGATGTAGCCGCGACCGTCGTCAGTCTCCTCTTTGCCGATATCCAGACCGGTAATCTCAGTGCGGCGCAGCCCGCCAGCATAGCCGATCAAGAGAATGGCGCGGTCGCGCATATCCCTCAGCCCAAAGCTGAGCAGCGCCACCATCTCGAGCACATCCTCGGCCAGCACCGCTTCCTTCTGGACTGGCGGTGTGCCGTGGGTGTTTTTGATCCCGGCCCAGACCGAGGCGATGTGACAATCTTTCATGTCGAGCGTAAGACCACGCTGACGGTAGTTGGAGGCGAGGCCGGACAAGCGCCGTTCGATCGTGGCCACAGACAGGGCGGGGGATCCGTCTTGCGGTTTCGCACAGTCAGAGATGTAGAGCCCGATCACGGCGGGGGAGGGGACCAGGGCATCGACGCCTTTGCGCCGGCACCAGCTGGCGAAGTGCCTCCAATCTGCCTTGTAGGCCTTATTGGTGTTTTCGGCTGTTGCGGCGGCGGCATAGCCGCGTGCCTGGTCGACGAGGCGGTCGAGCGATCCGGATCCCGCAACATGAGCGGGCAGGGCGATGCTCTGTGACCTGTCGTCTTCCTTATCGGTCTCATCTGACAGAAGATCATCAAGATCGATGTCCGGCATATCTTCGGCTGACGCAGGCAGCTGATCTCTCTCGTCGACCGCAGCGTCGCCGGACGCGGTAGTGGCAGCTGAGGTCGATTTCTCGGCTTTTTCGGGTGATTTGCGCATGTTTCAAAGCATATTCTTTTTATGTCCGATAAGGCAAACTTATTGGACATAGTGGAGAGGTATAAGGTGGGGCGGTTTAATGCCTATTTGATAGCATAAAGCGCCGATATAACTTACACTGTTTGCATGATTCAGACGACCCATGCAGCAAAACGAAAAACACCTGACACCATATTGCCACCCCTTTTACCGAAGTGGATCATGGATGCTTCCGGTGCCGAAACCCCAGAAACGGCTGGCTTTGCCAGCGGTGCGGCGCTCACTTTGCTGCATGTCGCCCTCAACGATCCTAGCATCAATGTCCCTACCGAATTGTTACGCAATCGGCTGGCGCTGCGCGCGGCCGCCCATTGCCTGAAGATAGAGGGCAGGGTGCAAAGCGAAGCTGAAATCCGTGATGCCTATTTGTTGGCCGCCCCGGGTGATGCGAAGGGACCAGCCGGCGATATGTTGGCGCTGTGGAGAGCAGGATCAGCGATTTCCTTGAACCAGGCCAATTGGCAAGATCGGCTGCGGAACCTTTTGCCGAGCGACATGCAGGAACAATGGCCTGACTTGGTCGGCGAGCTGAACCAAAGCGTCGGCAACCCCGTTGCCCATGCCCGCTTGGTTCTCTCAACCTTCGTTCGGGATTTTCCGCGTCAGGAGGCGGCAGCCCTCCTTTGCTCCGACACGGTCCTGGCGCGCGGTTTGGGATGGGAACGACCGCTTCCCCTTTTTGGCCTTTATCTAAACCGCAGAGTGTTTCGAAATATCGCGGACGGTGCAGACGTTCAGATCGCGTGCCACGACGCGGTCGCACGCGCTGCTCAAGATGTGGTGCGATTGGCCCATGATCTGGCCCGTCGTGCAGTGCATCTCCGCGCGATCGAACCAAAGCTGCGTACGAAGGGGTCGCAGGACGCAGTGCGTCTGTTTCTGTCGGAAGACGCGGTGCTGCCCTCAACGATGTTGTCACCCATCATCCGTGGATCAAGCACAGCCATGACACCTCGATCCGCGCGGCGGCTCTGCGAACGCCTGATCGAATTGGGCGTCGCCAAAGAGCTGACCGGCCGCGCTTCCTTCCGTCTGTATGGGGTGGCGTAATGATGGCCGCACGCAGACAAGATGATACCGAAGCTGAGATGCTCGATGTTGAGCTCGAAGACTTGCCCGCTGAGTTGAGATGGCGCGAATGGATGAACCGCATCGAGGCTGTCATCTTCGCCAGTAGCATACCGGTTGAGCGGGACGCCTTGTCATTGGTGGTCGGGAAGGGCGCGAACATCGATCTGCTGATCGAAGACATCCAAGCCGATCTGAAAGCCAAGCCCTATGAGATTGTCCCAGTTGCCGGCGGCTGGATGTTCCGGACAAGGCCTCACTATGCGACGGCAATCCGGACGGTAGCTGATATTGGCGACCAAGCGCACAACTTTTCCGAGGAAGAAATGGCAGTGCTTTGCGCCGTTGCCTATCACCAACCGATCGACAGAGCCGGGCTCGCCGACATCTTTGGCAAGGAGATCAACCGCGATCTGCTCAGTCGGCTGCGCTACAAGAACCTGATCGGCAACGGGCCCAAAAGTCCGCGGCCGGGCGCGCCGCATACCTTCGTGACGACTGAGACGTTCTTGGCGACGTTTGACCTGCATAGTTTGCGGGATTTGCCTGATATTGCCGATGACACTGTGACGATGTGACTGCCTAGCCTTCCTCTCGGTACGTCGCAGAACTTGACATTGTGTGTCCCCTGTCCACGGACAGCGGACACTTTGAGGCCAACAGATGAAAAGTCAGTAGACCGGTTTAGTTCTTTCTGGCGTGTTGGCCCTGCATCTGAAGAAACTCGGTTTCCTTGGCGTTACAAAGTCTCGGACGCCGAGGCCTGTTGTCCGAGCTTTCGTAACAGAAGCAAAAACTCTAAATGTGCGCGCAAAGTACGATGCGCAGCTAATGAGATAACAGGGCCACACCTTGACAATTCGTCAAATGACGACTACATAAACGTCATGTGACGATTGCAATAGGAGATGAATATGGCGCCGCTACAAGCTTACATGACGCCAGAGGCGTTACCCGGAACCGAGTCGGGACGAATTGGCATGCTTCTAGGACTCAAAGCAAAACACCCGCTTGATGACATTGGTTTGGCAGATCGCATCGCGCAAGGTCTGGCGGTATCGGCAGCAGAGACTTTGAGTTTGGCTCTCGGTCGTGCCGCGGTTGTTGGCCCTCTCATTCCAGAAGCGACTCTGCGAAGGGCCAAGAAAAGTCGCAAGGCTTTGTCTCGCGAGATGAGTGAGCGCCTGTATGAAGTTAGTCGTGTGGTCGATGCGGTCAGCCGTGTGTATCATGGAGACGAAGACGCGATATCGCGCTTCTTAAACAGACCGCACAAATTGCTTGGTGGGCGTACTCCGATTGAGATGGCACAGTCAAACTCGGCAGGCGCTGAGGCAGTGATCAACATGCTCAGACGTGCGGAGTCCAGCTTCGCCGTATGATGACGCGGGATCGGAAGTTAGAAAACTCTCTGACCGCCTATCGTATCGGCGACCCAAAAGGCGAGTTTCCGATTTGGGATGATGGTGGAGCAAGGCTGAGTTCAGGTCGCTGGCATGAAGCCGGCGCTGCTGTGATCTATGCGTCACAAAATTACTCGACCGCAATGCTTGAAAAGCTGGTTCACTATCAGGGCGAAATCCCGTCTGGCCAACATTTCATCAAGATATCGATACCAGTCGGCACAAGCTATGAAGTCGTCAACAGTGACTTCATTGAGGGATGGTCCACTCCTGATGGAGAAGCGGCCCGAAAATTTGGGCGAAGCTGGTATGCAGAAAAACGCTCCGCAATCCTGATCGTGCCTTCAGTGGTTGCACGCATGGAGAATAACGTGGTGTTCAACGCACTACATCCTGATTTCAAGTTAATAACAACTGGCTTGGAAACCCCAATTTGGTGGGACGAACGGCTCTTTAACGAATAGACCGCACCTACGCCGCTTGCGAGGTACACGCCGGACACCGTACCGACTCTTCAACATCCTTAGATATCGGATTGTTAGGAGCGATATAGACTTCGCCATTCAAGATGTCATCAACCTGCTTCTGAAACTCTTCGAACGACATTGAGTACATTCCACCCCGAGCACCTTCAAAACCACAATTCCAAGCTGCCAGGCTTTGTCCGTAAGTTAGGGCATCGGAAAAGTTGTCGGGTCCATGCTGGGAAAAGCCTTCCAACCCATGAGAAGCAAGTTTGTGGATAATGCCGGCAGTACACCAATCTCCTGAGCCACATGTATCTTTGAGGCGTGGCGTTTTGAATGCTTTCATCTGGCTCCATGGAAGCGGCTGACTGCCTGACTTTGATCGGTAACGAAGGCCTTGCTCACCAAGTGTCTGTATTTCGAGAACGACCGACGTATCATTACCGATTACATCACCTGCGTCGGTCAGCCGTTGATCCGCATATTTTAGAACGTGAGCAATTTTTATGGCCTCTGCAAAATGTTTTGGATCCGACTTTGCAGATGGTTCAAACACTACAACTGCGCCACTTTCAGCGGCATCCTTCGCCATAGTTAACATGGCGCGCGAGAGCCTATCCATAAAGAAGACAGCCGCGTCACCCATGTGAGGTGACACAACTTCGACAGCAGCCTGCGTAACAGCCTTGAATCGAGGAAGATGTTTACCGCACGAGGGACAGGCCCACAAAAACCTGTGGCTTGGATTACCGTCGCGATCTGGCCTAATTTGCTGAACGATAATTGGCGTGTCACCTTGCGGCTCACATCTGGCAAAGTCCAATTGAACCCCCCACTTCTGCATGTCCGTCAAGACACGCTCTGAAGCGGCATCACCATTCATGCGGGCAATTGGATACGATTTCCAACCGAGAAATGCTAGAATTGATAACACATTGCCACATGTTCCGCCTGTCCAAGACTTCACGGGGCCTTCGGGATCTGCCCCAAGAATGAGATCCAAAGCAATCAAACCAGCGCCAAATGCTTGAGGAGAGTTTGAATTTTTCATTATTTGACGCTTCCGTTTTTTTGCAGTGCAGGCCTTGGTTTTGGGTAAACATCCCCTTCCAGCCAAAGGTGAACCAGCTTGTGATCTGCTGGCCCGTGTGGAGGGCCACTTCTCATATTGTAGCCGATCGCTTCCAGATATGCGACGGGAAGGTTTCTTTCCATAGCTGCCAGAAGAGCGCCGATTGCCATTATTTTGCTTCCCAGTGGCGACAATATCATCAATGAGCCACCGATATCCTGAAACACGAGCCTTCTCAGATCATGCAGTCTTAAAATAGTTCTGTATAAATCCAAAGGGTTAGATTCATCTGCATACACCAAATTTCTAGTATCGACCGACCAAGCGTTTTCAAGTTCAGCAATGTACTCTTCCGCCAAGATGTCTACTTGTCGCGGGTTGGCGGCAGGGAACGGAACAATCGGACAGGTATCATGGGGCTCAAGATACCCGTGTAACGCATTCAGTGCCGCTCGGCGTCCTGACACGAGTTGAGGTAACCAAAGCTTGGCTGCTGCTGAAGAACTGTCCAACGATGTGCCGCCGCGAAAACCATGTATATAACCTGGAGAGTCGCTTGGAATGAGTGTGATACCGGTGTCAAGCGACGGGTTGTGAGTAACAAAGACATGAAGGTTCGCTGGCGGCATATTCGCTTCAATGCGTTCGATGAAATAGCGAATGGCTGGAAAACTTGTCCCAATTGACAATGCACTAATGTCGACAATGACATCCGTATAGCCTGCGTAATTGAGGGCATTGAGTGCTTTGACAACGTTGCGTCCACCAACCACAGCGTTGTCGGAACCAAAAATATCAATTTCGACGAGATCATGATCCGGTAAGAGGTTTTCCAGATCCGACTTGTTGTCTTCAGCCAAATCGACCAAATCTTGACTTGGTTCCGGGCGTATCTCCTTGATAAGTACAGCTTCGATATTCGTCCCTGCATCAACCAGACACGTTGCTACAATTTTCGATCTTGGATCAAAACCTGCGCCGGCGATGAGCAGCACTTTGCGCTCCGTATCGGCAAAATAGTCTTCTGCAAAATCGGCTACTTCATGCCCAAAGTTTGCAATGCACTGGTCCCATCTCAAAAGCTCACCTCTATCAATTCGATTTCAGCATTGACAGAAGATCATCTGTTGTCCGTTCCAAAAACCCGCCTCTGGTTTGTGAAAGTCCAAAATGCACCCTTAAGACGCCACTCAACTCGATCTGGCACCACATGCGATTTTTTGTGCTGTGGTTTTGAACCAAAACAAACGCATTGTAGGCCGCACCAAACTTCAGAATACGAGCAAGTTCTTCGTATTTCTTTGGAATCTCATCAAATTCTTCTTGAGGTATTCCAAAAGCCCCAGCTCCAGCCCCACCGCCCAACGAAGCATTGCCCTCGAGTGTCTTTGCCACGCACTGTTGAGCAATTCCCTCAGCAAGCACCGCGACCTGCTGACTATGCGGGAAATCCCACTCTCGGTAAATTTGCCCCGCTTTTTCCCGCAGGAGGCGGTTTTGCACTCTGCTCGAGAGTGAAGCGGGTTTTTCGCGGATTAGCTGGGTCTCAGCCTGCGTCACAAGCGTCGATGCCAAGTGAAGAAACTGCTCAGCGTTCTCTGAGCTTGCGTCGCACAAGGCATCAATATCGTAGTAATAAGGTCGTCCAAAATCATGAAGCAATCGAACCTTTGCTCCATCTGCAATGCCGCCATCGACCTTGATAGGCCTGTTTGGTTCAACATCCTGGTCTTGATGGTCGAAAAGGCCCTTCTGTGGGATTCGTTTCAAATATCTATGAAACAGGATCGAAAGCATCGCTAGCGCGACATCCTCGCCTTCTAGTCCTGTACTGGACAAGTAGTCGGCAACAAGTTCCTCCAGTGATTTACGGCGCGCGTCCGATATCCCGTTCTTCTGTTGGATGCTGTCTACTGAGCTTGCCAGAGCCTCAAGCCTGCTCGGTGCAATCGTATCCGGACGCGTTGAGATGAAATCGGTAAGATCTTGAATACCCCTTCGTGAAAACACATCCATCTGTCTCAAATATCGGGTTGCCATGCCCTTCGCCATCTTCCGAAAGGCTTTGCGTTTGCTGAAGCGATCATCTTGGCTCTGCATCCAGATCACGGTGAGTTCGCGCGCGTTCTTTAGGCCCGGACGTTTGGTATTGCTCTCACCTTGGGCCAATAAAACGTCGGCCGGTGAAAGCGCGTCCATACGGGTTAGAACCCATCTCGAAATCTTCAATTCACGTCGCGCTAGCCATTGCCTAAATGCTGTGAACTGTTCCGGATGGAGGCTATGCGCGTCATCGAAAATTACCAGCGGACGGAGGACTGTCTTCTGTTCGCCTATCCTGATTTCGAAGCGCTCAATGACGTCAAAAGGATGATAGGCGGCTGCAGCTTCATCATCGATGTCATCAATCGATGGAGGTAGCAGCGCCGCCGAGATTCTATATATCTGTTCTTCAATGGCGCGAGCTTTATTGAACAGCGATATTCCGTCTTTTCCACCAATCGCAGCTAATGCGGCGATCGCGTCGCCGCGAGGAATTATCGAAATTTGTTCAAGCGCGACCCCCGTACTCACCAGATTGCTGATCCACGAAAGGACGGTCCTGCTCTGAATCAACGCAAACATCAGCTTGCATTTCAGATCTTCGGGGTAAGGAAATTCCCAAAAATCGCGATACTCTGACTCCAAGGGGACACGTCCACCAAGTAACACAGGCTCTCTGTTCTTGATCGCTCCACACTGTGTGAGCGTGTCAACCAGTGGCTTGAAGTTTGTCTGGCTTTCGTGTTGCAGAAGAGTTTTCAGAGTGGCGTATTGATAGAGCCGTGCAATTGTCGTCTTACCACTACCTGGGGCTCCGATAATGACCGACAGTTGATCATACAATTTGCCGTCGTCAGCATGTTTCTTGAAGAAAGTGATCAAGGGATCCGGCGTTACCAAAGGCAAGAATGCTTCATCGTCTCGGCGGTACTCAGATGCTCTTTTTTCAAACGGATTTGCCAATTTCTAGCCTCACACATGCCTTTGTCGACGACGAAAAAGTGGACGCATAGCTGGCGCGTCAACACCCTCTCTATCACCACCGGAAGTCTCAGCCCAAAGCAGGGCTGCGGAGTTATTAGGTGTGTTATGTTCGAGTACTACCGGCAGAGCGCATCCTCCATATCCAAGCCCAAGATGCTTAACTCCTCCTACCGCTGTATGCTTGGTCTCGATAATGGGATCATAGTATTTATTTGCCAAAGCAATAAATGCATCATCCTTCCCGGACACAATGGGCAATTGTTCATCAAACACGGTCGCAAATGACAGATGAACCTCTTTGGGCCATCCGTCACTGTTCAGAGTTTTTCTTGCAGCCAGTTCGCTATCTGTCATCTTGGTCTTTGCGTCAGATGTCGCCATGTAATGATGAGCGCACAACTGCCAGTCAGGGGCTACGATGTTACCAACATCTTCGTCCTTGATTGCGTTGAATAGCGATGTGCGAAACCGTGTTAGCTTACCCGACCATTTATTCTTATCGACATTGAATCTCAAAAACGACGTACCGGTACCGGCAAAGTCATCAACAAGATAGATAATCCTGAAAAGCGCATCTTTATCTTTCAAATCCTCGCGCAAACTCTCCAAGAGATCTTTCCATTTTTCAGTATCGATCTGTGGTGCAAGAACGAGCTGCTCATTGCTCAGACGGCCGACATTTGAATGCCGGACAATGTCCATTCTCGCGCCATCACTGAGACCCAAAACAAGTGTTTGGCGCCGTAAGCGTTCAATCGCTGCTATTGCCTGAGGATCAATCAAAACGGTATAGGGCTTGATCCCGAGATCAGCTGCGACGGTCCGAACAATTCGTTGTCGAATAGTGTTCGGAAAAAACTGCTCGACCAGCCGGCGGACTTCGCCGGGACCAACATAGACCATTCGCTCTTTAACAAATGTATAAGCTACTTTGCGTTCATCTTGGTCGAACTGTTGCAGCCACGTTGCCAAGCTCTCAATGAATCGCATACCAGCTTGAAAATCTCGGTATCCATCATATTTGAGCCGCGCCATCAGCTTCAGCCAACGAAACTCCTTGCGAGCTTCATCATCGTCCCAACGCATGATTTCGCCCATGACTTTCAACGCGAGGTCTTGGTTCACTTCAAAGCCCCTTTGCGAAATCTGAAGGTGCCGTCGTTGCATTCAATCGCGTCTAGATACTCGGCAAGAATTTCGGGGCCACGTTGCCCTCTGGAGCCGAGATTCCAACATGTTGCAGGATTGGAGCTGATCTTGTCGACGCTAAGTGAAAACGGCCCAGCCAAAAGATCGTGATCGTTGCCGTTCAACCCTCCGCTATCGCCAATAGACAGTATGGATACAGACGAGTTATTTTTTCTCAGTGCTTGTGCAACGTTGTTTTTAGAAACCATCGGGGATAAGACATCGATAGAGTGGCCAGAACGGACGACAGATACGTCATTACAGTCCTCCCGGGCCAGTAATTCAGTCACTCGATGAAAAAGATACGTGGAATCAACATTATTCTTACAGCTCACCGTTATCTGATAGGTCCGATCTTCCTGCTCGCAGATTCCGGTCAATTCTTCGTCGGTCCTCAGGAGTTCGGCGGCCTTATGAAGAGCGTTGCCCACCTGTGGGTTACCATCCGGGATAAGATCGTCTTTGAGTGATCCGATTTCAGCGCCATTGTAGTAGCCAATCAAAACCTTCTCCCAATACTGCTCTGGAATCACGTCTTGTAGAGCCGTTCTGACCGACTTACCTCTTCCTGTCGCGAAACAGACCCAGATATCGGCCTTGAGACACTCTACCAGTTTCTGTGTAAGCCGTTTGTTGGGAGGTGCCTTCCGAGCGCGCGTTTCGACTACGGTGCCATCATAGTCAAGAACGATAGCATCGAAATGTTCGGACAGAATAGCATCACGAAACTGGTTCAGATTCTGTTCCCAAAAACTTATCTTTCCAGCCTTTTCCAAGCATTCGATTGAGTTCGCAGACTTTCGTTCAATTGCCACCACATCGCGTTGCGACAGGCCATGGCGCGGCTTTTCCGCTTTTTCCCGAGGTGGCTTCAACCGATACAAATGGCGTCCAAACATTGGGACTCCTGGTCGACCAGGATCGATGCCCTGCGCGATTCCAGCAAGACCTGTGAGTTCAAATGCTGCCAACAACGAAGCCAGACCTGCCGATCCACCACCAGGCAAATCGATCACGACTTGGGGAATGTCATCGGGAAGAAGCGCTAGAGTTTTTTCGGCCAGCTTCCTATCCTCAGGAGCTACCAGAGCAATCACACCTGAATCGTTGCCGCGTTTCGCAAGCCAATGATGGCGCCCGTGAGCGAAGTTGCGAAAATCGGCAAGTTGAATGGACCCCAATGCAGCTTCAGTAAACTTGGATTCGAGATCGATCGCACCAAGGCTCGTTGCGGGTCCATACAGCACAACGGTCGTCGAACGCTGCCATAGCGGCTCGGACATAACCTTCATGCGACCCGGGCCGTCTACGCTCGCACCTATGGTGCGCCGAATTGCATCGGCGGTATCGTTCCAAGTCTTTTCGTTCTGAAAGAGCAACGTATAGGCACGCTGTATCAATCCGCTGAAACCAAAAAGCGAATTTGTCGCCAGAAAGCCGTCTTTTCCAGCGGGTGGCGGAAAAATATGAAGGTCAACGAACGGATGTGCTCTGCATATCTCGGTCAGTTTGGTGTCATCGCGGCCGGTCATGACCACAAGATGCGAAGGTTCACGAGCGATTAAAGCACTCACTGCAGCGAGCACATCTACGTTTTGTCCGCCGGCGCTCAGTAACCAATTGGTTGATTGCTTCTCTATCGGCTCCCGAGTGATTTCCAAAGGCGTAGATACAACGGAAATTTTCTGTGAAAACTGTCGGTGATTGCTTGCTAGGCCGTGTGCAGCAGAGAGGGAGCCGCCCGATCCGATTGCCACCATTGGCAGACTACATGCCGTTCTCAGTGAGTTCTTCAGACCAGTTATGTCAGATTGACATATCCAGTCCAAAGTCGTGCCCAACTGGGCCATTTCTGATGCATAAGGTTTTGCCATGTCGCGGTATAACTCCCAATCAAATCGCCGCAGTGAGAAGCGAACAAAAAGAGAACATACCTCATGGATTGATCGTTGTCAGCTTGCATAATTTTGGCATAAGGGTGAGGGAAGTGAAAGAACAAACCGTCCTTACCGACCTGAAAAGGCGTCGTTTCCCCAAGAGAAGTTCGCGCGAACAGTACAAAGTCGCAAGAGGCCTCGGTCTTCTACGCAGAACATATAGATTGGGATAAATGCCAAGTCTTGCGCCAAGGCTTTTCCTACCGCGTCTACATTCCAGCTTATACCAAGACCTGGACCACGGGGTTTCAACGTTCCATCCTGTACGTGGTATGGCGTTTTAAGCAGGGAACTTGCCACATCCAGAAACTCAAGAAGATGGGTGTTTGGCGTATCACAAAGTGCATGAGCACGGGCTTCGATGGGAATGTGGCTTGAGTCCGGGAGTGAGGCGGCCTATCTGGAAAGGCCAGCTGAAGCAGCATCGGTTGTTGCAATCGCACTTGAGGACGTAGTTCACTCGCATTCATCCACGATGATGAAGTATTCTAACCTTGGGAGTGCGTTGGCGCGTCAGGCGTTTTCCGCAGTCTCTGAAATGCACAACGACAACCAGGCCCCTCGGAGCCGGCATTCAAATTCATAGTAATTGCATGTCATAAAGCGAATCTACATTTCGACAGCATAAACGCGATCCGCCGGTTCAGGGTCGCTCTACACCTTTTGCCGAGCTTTTGTCCTGTTCGGGATCAGCATTGGCACCGGTGTCAAACCTCAAAAACCGTGGATAGGTGTCAAAGCGAACACCCACCCCACGAGACAATCCCGTTGATTGTCGCCGCTTCAGAACATGGTTTTCGACAAGAAGCAGTTCGATCACGCGGGCGATATCGCCTTCAGCGATACTCTCGACTTGTCGCAATCGAGCGACGAGGTCATCAGGGTTAATCGAGATCGTTTTGCCGTCTTCTTCCAAGATTTGATCCATGTCGTCTGTCGTTTATCTGGGCGCGCCGTTCCGGCCGCGCTCTACTCGCTTCGCTCCCGAAGCCCGCTGTACGGTCTTCGCCATCCGGTGACGATCGCTCGCGCATCACACGATCCTAACGCAAAATCGCTAAATGTCGAAATCTACACCGATATATATAACGATAGGTTTGTGACGGGTGATCCGCACTTGTGGAACATCAAACACACCAACTTCCACTGTTTTCATTGCAAATATCGCGCAAACGCAGCATAACACTGAAGCGCTTCGCACACGAAGCGTGAGGCTTAAGAACCTCTCTGTGACAGCCCGAACGGCCTTGCGGCCGGGTGGCGCTGTGATGTCCAAGGCGCTCGCGCCCAAAAGCGGCGCGCCTTTGTCACAGAAGGTTCTTAACACCCGGCTTTGGGTCGTGGCCTCGTTATCGAGGAGACCTACCAATGGACCACTTGAGATTCACTGATCCAGACGAATGCCAGGCGCTTGATCAGGCTCTGAAACGCGGCGACGTGCAGCAAATCTTCACTCTGCTTGCCGACTATCTCACCCGCAATAAGCTCCCATTGTCCGACGAGGTTTTTCGCCTTTACCTTGAACGCGAACTGTTTGCCTGTCTTGAGGGCAGGGGTCATATGTTTGACAACATCTAAATGCGTGATCAGCCGCAGGTTGCGATAAGCGCAAACGTGCTCAATCTGGCGCTTATTTCAGAAACCTGTTTCCTTTCCGCCGCGCTGCAGCAAACCTAAGGTCTTTACAAGAGTGCGTCATTCGCCGGTTCCACGTGTATGTAACAAACTAATACACGTTGTGATGGTGCAGCCCGCTTCCATATCGCGAGATGTATAGTATAGATAGATATCGTTATATACATCGATATTTTGGCTTATGTACAAGGAGCAGTATTTTGAAACAGCTCGACAATCCTTTCAAGGAAAGCTTGATGCAGGCGCTCGACGAAGAGCGCCTTGACGATCTCGTTCTGATGCTCGCCAACCGATTGCGCAGTCGGCAACTCTTTGTCAGCAAACACGCACGTGCTGCCTTGCCGGTTAACAAAGACCTCTGTCAGCCGCTTTGCACAAACAGGCTGACAAAAGCCGAGATCGACACTTTCGACATCCGCGACATTGGCTGGCACATCATCGCGGTCCAGGATTGCCGGGTGGTAGGCGCTGAGCGTTTTCCCTACACTGTGAACGACGCGGATTATCGCGATCGGATTGAAGACTATGTCGGATCTCTGAACCGATATTATGGTGATGAGTCTGATATGTTCGGCGCTTTTCACCTCAACGGCATGTTCGTCGACTTCCAACATCTGCACGAGTTTCGCCCCGAATGTCGCGACGATGCTTAGCCCATACAGCATCGGCCGTTGGGGTCGCCCTTTGTGCCGTCTTTCCAAGCCAGGTTCTTGCCCAAGAACTGACATGGCGGCTCTGCCTGCCAGATGAGCGCCGGGTAACCTGCGTCGTTGACGGAGACACACTCTGGTACGAAGGCACAAAAATACGCCTTATCGGAATTGATACGCCCGAAGTTCAAGGGCGCTGCGCCGCCGAGCGGAAGACTGCGGACCAAGCCACTCAATATCTCACCAAATTGCTCAATACTGGGTTGCGAAAGATCGAATTCGACGGCGAAGACCGGTACGGTCGCGCGCTGGCGCGACTCTGGGTGAAGAGTGGCGAAATCGGCCCAGCCATGCTGGCCGCCGGTCTGGCGGAACCCTATCCGCGACGCGGGCCGCGGCCATGGTGCGGATGATGATAACGGGCCTCGATATGCTGGCTCGTAGAGTAAGCGCATGAGCGGCTCGTTCACATGGGACGCCATCGTGCGCATCGGCACCATAAAGCCCTATAAGAAGGCGCTCGTTCTCACGGTCTATCACGAGCTCGATGGCTATAGGGCCGACACCAGAACCCCGACACGTCCCGCCTGGAACACCATCATCTGCTTCAAGGACAGGTTACGCGCTGAGCTCACGGACCAGCTTACACCAGGCGACTTGGTCCATTTTGAAGGCTATGTGCGCACCACCACGTTCACCGACGATGCAGACGCCAAACGGCGCGCGGTGGATCTCGTCATCATGCGGTTCGATCTCCTGCACAAGCATATTGACGGCCCGACCGATCACTAAGCGGATCATCAAGCGACCCCGATATCAGGCAAATCCGGAGCAAATCCCGTCATCAGAGCCTTCCGGTCGCAGCCAGACTTCGGGGCAGGTCAGAGCGGTGGACAAAAACATGTCACCGACGGTGACGCGCAATCACTTGAGTTGATGACCTGTGCCAGCTCGAAGATGCCATTTTCGCCAGATCGATCATGACCGGTGGAACAGATGTCTTCGGCGGCAGCAGGATTGGGGGCCATAGGGCGCATGTAATGCAGGTCTGATCACTATGGGCCTTTATCCGGGGCCGGGATGTTGTGCAGGCTGGCCGTGGGGCAAGGGGGGGTGCCTGACGTTTTCGTTCTGTTTTGGGAGGAGGTGCAAATTGCTCAAAAGATTTCCTCACTCAAATCGGCCGTCAGGGACCAGTTCCTGATTGACCGCCACTGGGCATGGGCGCTCCAAAACGCAATGTCGAAAAGCCCGACCGAGTTCTCGCCGTTCTGCGCTGCGCTTGCCCGGCTGCGAGCCGCACCACTCGGTTTTTCTCGGTGCGTTTTCTCGGCTTCACCCATGCTTGTCCAGTGTCATCAGGAAATGGTTCCTGACAACTTAAGAGGAAAATACCATGAGCAACAAACTCGCATCTCTCACCAAGAACGAAAAAGACATCTTCACCGGCACACTCGCCACAATGGCCGTTCGCTCCAAGATCACGATCGTCCCCAACGCAAAGGCCCACAGCGATCAGCCCGACTACCGCGTCTTCGCCAATGGCACCTACGAAATCGGTGCCGCCTGGAAGAAGACCTCCGAGACCACCGGCAACGACTACCTGTCGGTGAAAATGGCCGCCCCCGAGCTTGGCGCCATGGCGATCTACGCCAACGTCATCGCGCTCGACGAAATCGGTGATGACAATGTCACCCACCTGATGCTCTGGTCCGCACGCGAACCCCAGGCCGCCAGCAACCAGCAGGCAGCCTAACCTGAGAGGATCGGCCCCGGTGGACCTCCCACCATCGGGGCCGATTGACGATCTTCACGTCACACATAACGTTCAGGCACTTGGAGATGACAAAAACATTCAATTCCGTTACTGATTCCACCGATGTCACCACGCTTGATGGGCAAAAAGGGAGACACACAGGGGAAACAGGGGTTGGGACATGTCAAATGCACGGGTGTACTGTGAGTGACGAAGAGACACTATTTGAAGCCAAAAATGTGAAGTTCTTCGAGGGACCGCCACAGAGCAAAGACCTGACTCCGGACCATCTAGGCGTGAATATCGACCTCTTTCGACAGGTCAAAGAGCATTATAACAAGGCCAAAGAGAACATCGCCTGTCGGGTGCTGGCTGACATTTGTCAGGACATTCAGGAAACAGGCTTTATCGGCCGCATGGATGACAGTGCCGAGCGCCTCTCTACAACAACGGTGACGATCCAACGCTGGCGCTCCCGCTTTGCTGATGCGGGATTGCTCAAACGACAGAACCGCAACGGGCTCTACTCTGTCGATCCGAAAGTGGCGATCCGGTTAGACGCCAAGGGCGACATCATCAAGCCGGCCAATGAGCGAAAGGCCGTGTTCAAGTTTTAAGCTCCATTAGTGCGTGCCGACGGTTTTCTTCTCGACAGATATCACTCTAGTCACGCGACAGATCATATCCCGGATCATCACGATCTCTCTCACCAAACCGCATCTCTTCCTGTGCGGTGATATCATCCTGCTTGGCGACTTCCGCCTCGTCTTCGAAAATTTCCCGCAACCTCATCGTCCATGACGCGGGCTTTTCAGCCGCGCGCATGTCGACGGATTTCGAATAGGGCACCAGCACGCGATAGATATGTTTGCCGATCCCGCTGACCAGAACGTAGACCCCCTTCTTGTGCAGAAGCGGGCCAAGTTCGGTTTGAAAATCGGTGCGATGCACGACAGGTTCGCGCTTTTCTTCGCGCATCCATTTGAGCCGTCCGCCGCCATCGGTGTCCCGCCTATGGGTGATCATGATGGTATTGCCGAACTGCTCTTCGAGCCGCCGTGCCGTTTGCCCAACATTGATCTTGGCGATTACCTTGGTACCGATCAAAGACTCGATCTGGTCTGCGACCTGCTGCGAGTATTTGGCGACCAGCTGTTCCACGCCTTGTATCCCCAAAACGACAGCAAGACCCTTGGAGCGTCCGGTTTCCAGCATGGCCTCAAACCGATGGACTTTGGGCAATTGCGCGAACTCATCGACGAACAGCCAGACCCTACGGTCTGTGCTGTCACCGAAGGAAACATCCGACACATTGGACGACATCACCGTCAGAAAGGCCGATATCCATCCCTCAGACTGATCTTGGAACCGCCCCGAACGTTGCAGCACAAGCGTGCGATCCTTCGTCTCCTCATCGAGCAACCACTTGCGCAGGGAGAACGTCTTGCGCTTGCCTTCGCTTGATCGCCATCCATAGGCGAGCATGCGTACCGCGCCTAGCCCTGCGGCCATAGTTGAGATCGTCGCGGACACCTGACGGTAGTCCGCATTGAGATAGATCATCGCATCACGATGATACTTTTTGGCGAAGGTCTGCAACTGCTCTAGCGGCAGCTGCGTGGTTTCCATCAACTCCCACCATGTCCATTTTTGCGGCTTGGTCTTCATCAGCGTGATGATGCAGAGCGCCAGCACTGTCCGCGACGAGTCTGAGAAAAACCGATCCTTGGTTTCTGGGATAATTCGGTTCGCCACCTCGATCGCATCCTCTTCGACGATGAGATCGTTGGCGATGTCCCAGATCACCGAACGGTCATCATGAGGTGCGAGAAGGAGCGGTGCCTGCGGCTCTTTCGCGCCCGTGGGCTTTGAGAACGCCATGCGGGTGTAATCACCTTTGAAGTCGAACACGACGACCTTGTCGCCGCGTTCCATGACCGATCGGAGCAGCGGCAGGATCGTCTGTGTCTTACCGCCACCAATCGCGCCGAAGACCAGAAAGTGATTCACTTCGCGCAAACGGCTGACGATGAAATCACCAAACCAGTGCAGACCTTTTGCGTCGCGTTTGATCTCCTTGTTGGATGCAGCGACGAGTTCTTTTGGACCGGCGATGGTCAGTCCGGCTTTGATGATGAGCGGCTTAACCCGCAATCCCCATTCCCAAATCAGATAGCCGAAACAACCGACAGCCATCACGACAAAGGCGGCAAAGGTGGTTGTGCCGAGATAGAATTGTTGTTCCGAGTTTAGGGACATCGCCGCTTTGATCTGACCGCAATAGGCTTTGTCGAATGGGTGTAGGCAAGCTTTCA
Source organism: uncultured Tateyamaria sp. (assembly GCF_947504105.1). Taxonomy (GTDB): domain Bacteria; phylum Pseudomonadota; class Alphaproteobacteria; order Rhodobacterales; family Rhodobacteraceae; genus Tateyamaria. The sequence goes on along the minus strand of NZ_CANNGP010000035.1, from coordinate 20,408 downwards.
CATAGTCCCACTTGATCGGGATCGATGCACCGTCCGCTGTGCGATATGCGGTGTATTGAAAGAAAATCCAATACACCAATCCCGCACACAGAGCACAAACGATAGTGCCGATGATCAACCAGCGATAGGGGGCGACGTCCGGCTTGTAGATCATTGTAACATGCTTTCGGAACGCACCATCGGCCCGCTCTCGACATCGCCTCGGCGGTTCGCTTCGCTTCCGCCTTTGGCTAAGGTGCTATAAGCAGCGACAAAAGACTGGAGCTCTTTGCTGCCACCTGCTTTGACATAGTGGGCAAGAACCGCTTCGAGCTCGTCGAGCGGCAAGTGAGACGCGCCTGCGCGCATCGCAGCCTCACCAATCAGGATTTTTCTGCGCGTCTCTTGCTTCCGGTCTGCGTGTTTGGCGCGTTGCATCAGTTGGCCTCCCTTGGCAATTTTGGCATCAAGTGTTCGCAGGAGCGGAGGCAGAAGTCTTGCGGCGAAATCGGTCCACAATCGCCTGAAACTCCTTTTGCAATTCCGCGTCAGTGATTTCCAACGTCGTCAGATCGGCCTTGCCGGCGATCTTTCCGATCTGGTCTGCGCGTGCCTCAAGGGCGGCAACACGTTGCGCCTTGAGGGCTTCGATCTCTTTGTCGATATCGACGACGGATTTGGGTTTTCTGGCCATGGGTAGTGTCTCCTGTCTTTGGGCATCGAGGGTCTTTGAGCCGACGATACAGTATTTCAAATAATATCGCTATATATAACGATAGACACAACGGTAAATATGCGATAGAAAATCTAGGACAACGGCGCACTTATACGTCGCAAGCGACAGGTGCGGCCGCCGAGGGCCGCACGAAAAGACGGGTGAAGCGGTGCTGGAGCGACAGAGGCGGTCTTAGTCGACTGGACATGAGCGACGTCGAACGCAGGCGGGCCGGAAAGGAGACGGGACTTGGCGATCTACCATCTTTCGGCGCAGATCATCGGCAAGGGAGGCGGACGGTCCGCCGTTGCCGCGGCTGCCTATCGGCATTGCGCCAGGATGGAGCGCGAGGAGACCGCCGAAGAAATCGACTATTCCCGCAAAGGCGGTAACGCGCATTCGGAGTTTGCGCTGCCGAAGGATGCGCCAGACTGGATCGCTGCGTTTGCTGAGGAGCATTCAGCGCCGGAGACAAGTGCGTATTTCTGGAATGCGGTGGAAGCCAATGAGGGGCGTATAGACGCGCAGCTGATGCGCGAGATTGTTCTCGCTTTACCGGTTGAGCTGACCACAGAGCAGAACATCGAACTGGTCCGGGACTTCGTATCGTGCGAACTTTCGGCGCATGGCGTCGTCGCGGATTGGGCCTATCATGACATGGCTGACAATCCGCATGTGCATCTGATGACCTCGCTGCGGTCGCTCACGGATGAAGGCTTTGGGGCCAAACGTGTGCCGATTCTTGGCGATGATGGAGAGGCTCTGCGCGGGTCTGACGGCAAGATCCGCTATAAGCAGTTTACGGGTGGTATGGAGCGCTTGCGCGGGATGCGGGCGGCCTGGGCGGAGACGCAAAACCATCATCTGGCCAAACACGGATATGACATCCGGGTCGATCATCGCTCATTCGAAGAGCTTGGGATCGATGCAGTCCCAAGCAAGCATCGCGGACCAGCCTCCGACAATATGGATGCGCGCGGTGAAGTGTCCGAACTGGCCGAGAAGGCCAAGCTTGCCGCCCGGGAAAACTATCTGCGCTATGCGGATGATCCGGCGCTGATCCTCAAAAAGATTACGACACAAAAGGCGGTATTCACCCGCCACGACATCGCGCGGGAGATCCACCGCACCGAATGTACCCCTGCTGAATTCCAGGCACTCTTTTATCATGTGGGCGCGCATGAAGAGTTGGTGCCGGTGGCAGCACCCGCCTTTGATCCATTCACGGGAGATGCGACAAGCGAGGCGATGTTCTCGACTCGAACTATGGTCGAGCTCGAGCATCAGATGCTGCAGAATATCGATGGATTGGCACGGCGGCAGTCCGCCCCCATTGCGGATCGTGATCTGGAAAAGGCCTATGCAGCGTTTGAGGCAAAGCGCGGGTTCGATCTCACGGATCAACAAAAGATGGTCGTTCGACACCTGACACGTGAGACAGGTGCGGCAGCTCTTGTGGGCTATGCCGGCGCAGGTAAGTCGACGGCGACTGAGGCCACGCGGATCGCGTTTGAGCGGCAAGGCTACACGGTTGTGGGTGGGGCCCTGGCGGGGATTGCCGCGGACAATCTGCGCTCGGAGGCAGGCATTGAAAGCCGCACGTTGGCGTCCTGGGAGTATCAATGGGCGAAGGGGGACATGCTTCCGAATGCCAAGACTGTCTTCGTGATGGACGAGGCCGGTATGGTGTCCTCGCGCCAGATGGAGAGCATCACACGCACCTTGAACGAGGCCGGGGCACGCATGATCGTATTGGGCGATGCGCGGCAGTTGCAGCCCATTCAGGCCGGTGCCGCCTTCCGGGCCTTTGTCGATGTGACGGGATATAGCGAACTCGATTCTGTCGTCCGCCAGCACGAGCCATGGATGCGTGAGGCCGCGATCGCGTTCGGGTCTGGCAGGGCGGGCGAGGGTGTCGCCGCCTATCTGGAGCACGACAAGCTCGGCTGGTCTGAGAGCAATGAGAACGCGCGCGCCGCTTTGATTGCGGACTGGATGCCCTACCATCAAGCGTCCGCAGATGTCACGATCATGGCACATCGCAACAAGGATGTGATCGCGCTAAACGTCGAGGCGCGGGAGATGCTGAAGTCAAAAAATGCGCTCGGTACTGAACACATCTTTGCATCAGAGCGCGGCGAGAAGCCTTTCGCGGCAGGCGATCAGATCCTGTTCCTGAAGAACGAACGCAGCCTTGGTGTGTTTAACGGATCGACAGGGCAGGTGGCAGAAGCCGAGCGGAACCGGCTCAAGGTATTGGTGGAAGGACAGGTCGATCCGATCACCCTGCGGGCCAATGAGTACAACCATATCGACTATGGCTATGCGCGCACGATCCACAAGGAACAGGGCAACACGGTCGACCGCGCCTTTGTCTATCTGTCGCCAACGATGGACGCGCAGCTCGCTTATGTGGCGCTGACACGGCACCGCGATGATGTCTCTCTCTACGCGTCCCGCGAGGATTATCGCAGCAAGGGCGAGCTGGTCGAGCTGATGTGCCGTGATCGGCTGCAGGACTCCACCGCGCTCTATCGTGATCGTGTAGACTACAAGGATATCGTGCGCGGCTTTGCCGAACGACGCGGCTTTTCGACCACGCGCGTCATTACCGACTTTGTCAAAGCCAATGTGCACTATCTCCGCGAGCGCTTCGACAGACTGGCGGAACGGTTTGGCCGGTTGCGTCATCCTGTGCCGGAGCCTGAAAATATGCCCGACAAGTCGGTCTTTGTACTGGAAAGGGAAGGGGGCAAGGAGCCTTTGCGGCGTGCTCCGCCGGCACCGCGGCCGCCCGAGATGTCCGTTCACTTGCAGCAATCGGTCAACCGCCTGTCCCACAACCTCGCATCAGAAACCATGCGTGGTCGCAAGGCGCGGAGGTTCACACGCTCGGCGCATTATGAACTCAACCTCGCGCTGTCGGCAGAAGAGCTGCGATCCTTCAACACCGACCTCAAATCGGTCTTTCCGAAAGACGCAATCCTGACCCATGGATCCCATCAACCGAATGAGGATGCGCCGGTGCTGGATGGGTTGCCCAACGGTTGGAAGTCGTTCGCCCGCGAAAATTGGTCTGAGGTCTTCGCCGCGCAATGGGCCGAAAAGCAGGCGACCCTGCTGCCGCTAACCGAGCGGGTTCGTCCTTGGGATCGCGCGCGGGCAACGGCCTTCACGGAAGGACCGGATCGCACGCCGACCCAAACCCCTGACCGTTCTGCCGACCAAACACCAGACAAAGTGAGGTCCAACATGCCGCCCGAAAAACCACTCATCGAGGCCGTGCCCGATCTGCCGCCTTTGGAAGATCGCGACATCCGCACGCGCGCTGCCGAAGATATCGCCGCGCGGCCGAGCCTCGCCTTAGCGCAGGATGCAGCCTTCCGGATTTACGTTGAACCGGACCAGGCCGTGGACCGGATGGTCGCACGCTACACCGAGCGGGGGGACCGCAAAGCCTTAGTCTCCGAGATCGAACGGTCATCTGAAAGCTTCGGCGAGATGCAGGGCAAGACCCGGCTCGGGATCGCCAATTCCGAACGCCGCACGGCCCTGGAGCTGACACCGACGATGGCCCGCAAGGTGGACGAACATCTGACCGCGCTGGAGGAGATCAAACTCAATATCATAGACCGACATGAAACAAAGCGCGTTGCGATGCGTAAGCCGATCCCCGATCTGTCACCACAGGCAACCGCTTACATGGCGCAGATGGCACAAGTGCATCAGATGGCGTCCGGGCCGGCGAAGGATGATCTGACGCGGCTCTTGATGACGGATAGGGTCTCGGCGCAGGAAGTTGTGCGGTTCCGCCAGGGCCTTGCCGAGCGCTACGGCAAGGGGGACGAGGCGATCCGGAAAGGGATCGAGCGGGACCCGGCTTTGGCATCGAGATCAGCGTCGGAGCGCAAGTTCATAAAGGAGCGCGCCGACGGGGTCGCCCATGCCATACCCGTGATGAGCCAAATGCGCGAGCAGATACAAAGGCTGGATCGCACACCGGAGCGTGGCAAGGACCACTCGCGCGGGATCGAGCGCTAGCGAGCGGCCGGTCACCACCATTCGATCGGCGTGAGCGCGATCTCGTCGAGAGTCTGCTCGATGGTGTGGATGGTGCAGGTATCGAGTGTGTCAGAAAGACCACTGGCGTCTGTTGAGGCCAATAATGCGCGGCTATGGGCAATCTGGCGCAGAACCATCTCACGTGTGGTCTTGTCGCGCCCGGAGATCAGACCAATGAGCGGTGCGAGCTTGTTGTGCAGCGCTTGGGCCTCATGGGTGACTCCGGCCCTGGTCGCGCGGTAGAGGGCAGAGACCTCATGAGGCGCGACATAGGCCAGACAAGAGATCACGCCGTCTGCCCCGGTGTTGAGATTGTGGAAGAGGGCTGCCTCAGATGAAGGCAGGCAGGCCAGCGGCCGGTCTATGGTTTTCAAAGCGTAGTAGGACTGATCGTAGTGCAGGACGTTGTCATGGGTGCCCATATCGACACCGATGACTTTCCGGCTGGTCCGCGCGAGCTCGGCGATCTCCGGACAAGTCCCATTGGACTGCCGATGCCCGTCCCCGATCGCCGCGATGATGGGTAGGGGGAGGCTGTCAGCCGCATCTCTCAGTTGAGACAGATGGTCGTTCAGGGCCGGTGCAGACGGCCCTTCGCGCCAGCTTGGCGGGAAGGTGATCACCGCGTTGGCGCCGGCGTCTGCACAGGCCGTAATTTCGTCAATGGCACCGTTCGACAGAGCGCCGACGCAGGCGAGCAAAAGCTGGTCCGTGCTGAGCGCCTCGCGCGTTCGCCTGATGATCTCGATCTGCTCCGTCTGGCTCATCGACTGCCGCTCCCGAGTGGTCGTGTTGACGGCGATCCCAAGTATGCCTTCGATCTTCCCAAGACGCTTTGCCTGGTCGGTGACAGCGTCGGTTTGGATCGATCCGGCTTCAGAAAACGGTGTCAATGTCGAGGCGATGACGCCGCTGGAGAACGCATCGGCTGTCAAAGCCTTGGAGAGAGAGGTGGTCTGATTCATGGCTCATCCTTCACGTACTCGAGCAATGTCTTCGATGATTTGAACGTCAGGCGTTTCTGTGCGCAGATATCTGCAGTCTCGCCAGTCTTTGGTTTCTGCCAAAGCGGTCCAGCGAGCATCAGGCCAATGAAACAGCTCTAAATGCGATAGCGTGCAGGCTGCAATAAATGAACGTTGTTAGAGTTAGCAGATAAATAGAGATTTACTGACGCCAAAGTCTGAAAATCGGCTTTCCACATTTGGAAAGCTGGTTCGAGAGTAGGCAAAGGTTGGGGTATTCCGGTAAACTAAAGGGGTTTCGATCTTACTGTCCACAACTTCAGGGTCCAATGTCTACGACATCATACTTGTTCATCAATGGACACGATCTCCTGTGCAGATCGGAATACAAGAAACGTCCTCTTGAAGTTGTGGACAGTAAGATCGAAAGTTACAGCACGTGTTGTCGCCTTTGTCTTGCATCACACGCTGCTGTTCCGCCTTCTAGTCAAATTCGTCGATATTTGGAAGCATTCGGGTAGTACAGTCAACGTGCCATCACCGCGATTGGTAGCAAATCTCGATGCGGGTTCAGTATGTGGAGAACGCGTTCAAGGGATTTGTGCCGGGGGACTACTTTCTGCGAACAGCTGTGATCTTAACGAAACCGACCGGTAGGTACTTTTTGCATTGCGAGATTCAGGTACTCGATACCAATCTTTGATGGCTGTTTGTTGATCGCCAATGGCTCGCCAATTACAACCGCATGGTTCGAGATCAAGCCCAGAAGGCATTGGCGAGCTGCCATGAACTCTACAGATATAGCGCAATCAACAGCGGTTCGTTGGTCACTCATGATAAGGGATATCGCCAGGGCTTGGCGATCTCGATCCTCCATACGTAGCGCTGCTTCGATGAGTACCGAAATGCGCGCCTAGGCAAACGCAAGCGGATGCATTAATCGCCACAAGGTGCCTATAACGTGACCGTCACCAGAGCAGTTTTTCTCGACGAGCGCCTGTTAGTCGCAAACACCAAGTTGGCAGCATCAGACCCTCAGCCTTTGCCCACTCCCAAGTCAAAGACCCTTTGGATCGACATTGGGGATTGTTGTGCGGCCTTCCATATTTAGAAATACGTTTCTAACAGCTGGGCGTATATTGACATCAAACCTCGTTGCTAAAGTAGAGAGTCGGTACTGCGAGGTGAGATTGACCTAAATGTGGGACTATATCGTTGTTGGAGCCGGTTCGGCCGGGTGCGTGTTGGCAAACCGGCTCAGCTCCGATCCGAATGTTAAGGTTCTTTTGATCGAAGCCGGGGGCTGGGATTGGCATCCATTGATCCGGTTGCCCTTGGCATGGCCAGTATTGCTTGGTCGAAAGATCGCAGATTGGGGATATGATACGGAAATAGACAAACAGATTGGCCGCGGTATGGAGTGTGCCCGTGGAAAGGTGATTGGGGGGTCGTCTTCAACAAACGCAATGGCCTGGGTCAAAGGCCATCCAGCCGACTACGATCGGTGGGACGATGCAGGACTGTCAGGTTGGGATCATCACTCTCTTTTGACCTATTTCAAAAAGATCGAAGACTGGACAGGCCGAAATTCGGGAATGCGCGGCACAAGCGGACCACTGACAGTTGAGCCGAGTGATTTTTCCGACCCAATTTGTGACAGCTTTCGCGAAACTGTTCATCGCTTAGGCCATAATTTGGGTACAGATTATAACAGCACAGATACCTTGGGTTTTTCACCCTGGCAAATGACCCGCGCCAATGGACGACGTGCCAGTTCAGCAAGTGCCTATCTGCACCCAGTTTTGTCACGCCCAAATCTCAAGGTTATGGTTCGGACCCATGCAACTGGATTGGTTTTCGACGGAGATCGTGTTGTTGGGCTCAGATGCCGACGCAAGGGTCGTGATTTCTCGCTACGCGTATCTGAGGAAATATTGCTCTGCGGTGGGGCGATAAACTCCCCTCAATTGCTAATGTTATCGGGTATCGGTCGTGCCGATGAGCTCGAAGAGCATGGGATTTCATGCCGTATCAATCTACCTGGTGTTGGAGCGAATTTACAGGATCACATATCATCGTCTGTCATATGTGAGCGGTCTGATCGAGGGACACTAATAAACAATCTACGTATAGATCGATTAGCGGCTTCAATGATGAATTGGGTGGTGAGTGGCGCCGGCATTGGAAGCCAGTTACCTGTCGGCGACATGGGTTTTCTCCAAATTCGAAATTCAACAGAGCAGCCGGATCTACAGGTTATTGCAGTTGCCGGTTCGCTGTCTGCCAAGCCATGGCTCCCTTTAATCTCCGAACCGAGACAGGATCTGTTCACGTTGCGTGCGGTTGTTCTACACCCGGAAAGTCGAGGGCAAATTCGCTTGCGTTCGCCAGATCCTTTCGACAAACCTCTTATTGAACAGAACTTCTTGACTGCCAATGCGGACAGATCGCTCCTACGAGATGGCTTGCGGCGCCTGCTGGAATTCACACGAACAGAACCACTGTCAGAACATATTAGCAGTATTGTCGGCCCTACTGCAGAAGACGATAACTCTCTCGATGATCATATCGCTTCAACTGCCATTTCGGTTCATCATCCCGCGGGAACGTGCCGGATGGGAGATGAAACTGATCCCGGACGCGTCGTTGATAGTTCCCTACGTGTTGTGGGTGTCAAAGGACTGCGCGTAGTTGATGCTTCCATTATGCCGGACTTGACGGGCGGTAACATCAATGCACCTGTTATGATGATCGCAGAGAAAGCGGCTGATATGATTGGCGCTCAAAAAGGTGGTTCCCAGTAATACTGTTCGAACCCTACCTTCATTTGCCACTCATTGAGGGTGATCTACCCCTAATATTGTGAGCAAGGCGGGACCATGTTTTGGCGATTTCGTTTTTTTGTGCCAGAGCCCTGTCGATATCTGGAATCGGCGAACTTAAAAACTCTTCTTGCAGCCGAGACAATGAAAATGAAATTTGACAATCAGTAGCGGTGATCAATTTCCTATCGCCTAGATTGATAGATGCCAGAAGTACCTCGGGCTCAGTGGTGGCCAGTCGCTCAAGTAGTCCAACGTTTTCTTTGGAAATTTTGATTACCGGCAGATTATTGTGTGCCGCGTTACGGTCAAAATTTGTCGCAGCGCTCTCTGAAACTATGGCCTCCACGCCAAATTCCTTGAGTGCCCAAGCAGCATGTTCGCGCGAACTTCCGCAACCAAAATTTCTTCCAGTAACCAATACACATCCGCTCTGAAACGGAGGCTTATTCAATACAAAATCTTCTTTGAGTTTGTTGTCAGAATCATAACGTAGGTCGTGGAAAAGACCCTTTCCCAGACCCTCCACCGATGTCGTAAGCAGGAACCGGGAAGGAATAATCTCGTCCGTACTGATGTCATCTTTCTGAAGAAAGGCGAGTGGTGCATTGATCGTTTTAATCATCTAACTAGACTTATCCTGCTTTACGGGGATCGCAAATACGGCCTTCGATGGCACTTGCAGCAACAGTTGCAGGGCTTGCCAAATGCGTGCGTGCGTTAATTCCCTGCCGCCCAGGAAAGTTTCTGTTCGATGTCGAGATACACCTTTCAAATGGACCAACTTTGTCATTGTTAAGAGCAGCGCACATGGAGCAACCTGAGTAATGCCACTCAAACCCAGCCTTCACAAAGATCTTGTCCAGGCCGCGGGCTTCAGCCTCATTTTGTACATTTCTTGAGCCTGGTACCACCATGGCCCTCACGCCTTCCGCCACTCTACGACCTTTGACAAACGCTGCTGCCGAAATAAGATCGGATAAACGACCGTTGGTACATGACCCGATGAAAGCGGTATCAATCGGCGTGCCTTCGATCGGTTTTCCAGTCGATAATCCCATGTAGTCCAGCGCCGTTGAAACATGCTGTGCTTCGAAGTCGGAAGGCATGTGATCGGTCACAGAGATGACGTGATCTGGTCGTGTGCCCCATGTAATCTGTGGATCTACAAGGCTGACATCATAGGTCATTTGCCGATCAAACTTGGCATCGTCGTCGGAAGTTAGTTCTAACCACTTCACAACGGCCTCACGCCACTGTTCCTCTTTCGGCGCATATTCCGCGCCCTCGAGGAATTCAATCGTTTTTCGATCCGGCGCAATTACAGCCGAAAAAGCCCCCATTTCTGCAGCCATATTACAAAGCGTGAAACGTCCTTCGATAGATAGGTCCTCAACGAATTTGCCACAAAACTCAATGACAAATCCTGTTGCACCGTTTACGCCGATCTTGCCAAGTAACCACAGGATAACATCTTTCGCCGAGCATTCTTTCTGTAACTCGCCCTTTAGCTCTATCTTCAGTGTTTTGGGTCGTGACCTGTAGATCGTTTGTGTCGCCAATATCTGAGCAATTTCGCTGATACTGACTACAAATCCCAGGCACCCGATGGCACCTAAGGAACACGTGTGACTGTCACCGCATGCCGCGAACATGCCGGGTTGAACTATGCCTAAACTCGGCATAGTCACATGAACGATGCCCTGGCGTTCATCGTTGAGATCAAATAATTCGAAACCATGAGTCTGCGCTGCTTTTCGGATCGCTAGCGATAATTCGTTTCCTACACCACCCGAGCGGAACCTTTTGAGCGGATGTGTTTGCGCTATGTGGTCAATTGTAGCAAATGTTAATTCTGGATGCGCGACCTTTAGGCCTTTTTTTTCTAAGATAGATATAGCTTGGGGGCTGCAAACCTCGTGTAGTATGTGACGGTCGATGAACAAAAGGTCTCTTCCGTCGGGCAACGACGACACGAAATGTTCGTTCCACAACTTGTCCACTAGATTGAGAGATCCCGACACTTTTCTATTACTCCGAAAGTCCTATTGTTGCACTGCATACGAATTGACCGCTCACGCAAAGCGAATATGAATTTTCATTCAGTTCAACTGCTTGCAACATCAAAACTAGACGTCATCCCTCAAATAGCGGTTCAATTCATCCACTGGCATTGCATTTGTGCCAACCTGGTCAGATGCCAATCGAAAGCTGACCTGCATAGCAGAGGCAGCGCTCAAGAGCGCATGACCAGGTGCAATCACCGCTGAGAATCCCAACTCTGACAGGGTTCTTACCTGGTTTTTGTCGTTGAGAGCTGTACTGCCAAGGTTAAAAAAAAGAGGGGCGTCGATAGCATTGACCAAGCACGCGGTGCAGTCTTCAAGTTCTAGCCCATTTATCCAGACAGCATCCGCTCCGGCCTTCAAGAATGCGTTGCATCGGTCAATTGCATGATTCAGGTTGCTCGAACGCAGACAATCTGTTCGAGCAATGATTGCGATTTTGAACGGTGTTGCGGCCTGTTTGGCCGCCACAATTCGTTCAACTGCGCTCGCTAGCGGCTCGACTAGCGGGTCACCATTTTGCCCACAACACTTTGGATTTGTCTGGTCCTCGATGTGGATTGCATCAACATTCTCGGCGGCGAACAACTTAACCGATTCTCGAACACGATCGACATCTCCGTGCCCGGTGTCGCCGTCGACTAGAAGCGGTTTGTCAGGCGTTGCTCGTTTGACGCGCCCAAACGCTGAAGCCAAGCCGCGGACATCGACCGAACCGTTATCCTTAAGACCAAACTGACTGGCAACCGTCGCGAATCCACCGCAATAGATGGCCTCAAAGCCTTCACTGCGTATAAGCCTAGCCGACAGCGCGTCAAATGCACCAGGGAGCTTCAGTATTCCCGACGACTGGTTTCTCAGTCTTTGAGAAAACCAGTTCATAGAGGACCTCCTACCCTACAGCGAATGGGTCGCGCGTTGTCCCAGAAGTCTCGACCCAAACAGCTTTGACCTCAGAGTATTGCTTCATGGCATCAAACCCATTTTCGCGGCCTATGCCTGAATGACCGAAACCGCCGAACGGTACGTTTGGAGCGACAACACGGTAGGCGTTTATCCAAACTGTTCCAGCTTTTACTTGATGCGCAACACGTGTGCTTCGTTGAACCGACGATGTCCAAATTCCCGCCGCAAGACCAAACCGCGTATCGTTGGCAATCTCAATCGCCTCTTCTTCTGTACTAAAAGTAAGAACCGAGATGACTGGCCCGAAGATCTCGTTCTTCACCACATCCATTTCCGAGTGAACATCATCTACAACAGTGGGAACAATGAAGAAGCCGGGGTGCTCTTCGCTGGCACCGCCACCACAAAGGAAAGTTGCTCCGTCGTTTGCGGCCTGTTTGAGAATACCTTTGACTTTTTCAAATTGTGGGCGAGTGGCCATCGGACCAACCTCTGTTTCCGGATCCATTGGATCGCCCAATTTAATCGACTTGGCCCTAGCAACCAGCTTTTCAAGGAGTTCGTCTTTTACAGAATGGTGAACCACAAGACGTGAACCAGCCATACAGCTTTGTCCGGTAGCGGCAAAGACACCGGCGACAATACCGTTCACTGCTGCATCAATATCTGCATCCTCAAACACGATGTTCGGGGACTTGCCCCCAAGCTCCAAAGACACGCGAGTGAAGTTTTCTGCAGCCGAACAAAGTACTTTTTTACCCGTTGCATCAGAACCGGTGAATGCAAGTTTGTTGACACCGGGATGGCTCGAAAGAAACGCACCAACTTCGGGCCCGCCTGAAACAACGTTGAAGACACCTGCGGGAAACCCAGCCTCGTGAACGATTTTCGCAAATGCGAGTGTGGAAACAGGGGTATGCTCGGAGGATTTGACAATAAATGTACAGCCTGCAGCCAAAGCGGGGGCTAATTTAAAGGCCAGCAAGATCAATGGAGAATTCCAAGGAGTAATTGCTCCCACGACACCAACTGGTTCGTGGCGAGTATAAATATGGAAGTTCGGACGTTCTGAAGGAATGACCTCACCATTGAGTTTATCAGCGGCTCCAGCAAAGTAGTGGAACCACTCCGGAAGATACTGTGTTTGCCCACTCATTTCCTTTAGGAGTTTGCCGTTGTCTTTGGCTTCGAGAATTCCCAAGAGCTCAGCGTTTTGAGCAAGCAAGTCTGCCAGTTTTCCAAGTAATTTGCCGCGCTCTCGAGCCGTCATTTGCCCCCAAGGACCCGACAAGGCCTTACGAGCAGCTTTTACAGCACTATCAACATCTGATTCAGATGCCGAAGGGACTTCAGCCCAAACTTCACCTGTGAACGGGTTTTCAGACGGCAGGGTTGAGTCGTTCTCGGCGGAACGAAACTCGCCATCAATGTACAGCAGGTATTTATCATCTGCTGCGTTGGGTTGCTCGATTTTTGATAGTTCTGTCACTGCACAAACTCCTGAATAGTGGGAGCTTGCTTTACGCCAGTTACCCTGACACAAACCCACACTCCTTAATGTTCGCGCCTTTATGACACACAAAAACTTGATGCACCCTGCAGTATTTCAGGAAGTGTTTTTCTGTTTTTGGAAAACCGCGTGAATCCTCAATTGGGATTCCGCTACTAGCTAGAAATTGCTTTCGACCCGGCGCCGTAGAGCCGATCTCTGTTCCGCTCGAACAGTTCCCTGACGAATCCCGAAACGGCCTTAACTCTTGCAGACTCGACAAGATCCTGCTGTGTCACCAACCAAATTTCTTGCTCGGTCATTTCACCTTCAAAGCGCAGCCGAATGAGATCGCTGTGCATATCGCCTAGCAGACAAGGCAGTACTGCCATTCCAAGACCAGCTTTCGCGGCCATAACTTGCGCCATCACACTATGAGTGATGAGGCTTGGACGTTGACCGGCCAAAATTCGACCAACTAGTTCAGCGGTTGGTAGATGCGAAAAGTCATCCGCCCAGACGATCCAACGATCATCCGGTTGACGTTGGAAGTTGCGATCAAAATTATCTCCATATCGCAACTCCAGGAATGACTTTGATGCATATAAGCCAAACTTTTGAACCGCTACCCTTTGGACTTTAACATTGCCGCGTGTCGGTCGGACAAGACGTACTGCGATATCAGCTTCATGCTTGGAAGGATTTACACGCTCTATCCCTGTTACAATCTCAAGAGTGATTTTCGGATAGCGCAATGAAAATGGGCCCAACTCTGGGATAATTAGGAAATTGGCGAGGTTTTCGGCAGTTGCTAATCTGACAAGTCCTTCAGGTTGCCTGTCCCTGCCTACAACACTCATCTCGAGCTCGCCTACCGAGTCTTCGACCCGATTAGCGTGCTCCATTAAGTCGTTTCCGTCATCGGTCAGCAGATATCCACTTTGATGCCTCGTGAACAATGCGATCTGCAGTGTCGCCTCTAGTTGCTCAATACGACGGCTCACCGTTGATGCGCTTGCATTGAGCTCCTTAGCAGCACTTGAGAGGCTCCCTGTTCTTGCAACAGAGAGAAAAAATCGTAAGTCGTTCCAGTCCATGCTTTCTATTAATGGAAAACGGTTCTCCAAGTCAAGGTTACACTTTCCAAACATGCAAAGCTAAATTGCCAAAGGTAAACTGGAATTGGAGATCATGTGGCAGATAGTAGATACGAGCGCGGGCTTAAGAACTTTGCAAAGATTGTCGGAGGTGATGGTGAAAAAGCGCTCGCCGAAATCAATGCCGTTTCACCCGATTTTGCTCGGTATATTATTGAGTTCCCGTTTGGAGACATCTACGAGCGGCCACAACTGGATCTGCGATCGCGGGAAATGTGTGCCGTCGCAGCATTGATTGTTCTGGGCGGTGCTGAAAGGCAGCTTTACACGCATATCCAAGCCGCTCTGACCGTCGGTGTGAAGAAATCCGAACTCATTGAAATCGTTATTCAGATGGCCAATTTCGCGGGTTATCCGCGAGCTATCAACGGTATCAAGGTACTTGCAAGCGCCACAGATGATTTCGAAAAAGGACAAAAATGATGAATAGGCGACAGCTTGGTACAGCTCCTTTTGACGTGTCAGCTATAGGACTCGGCTGCATGGGTATGTCGGAATTCTATGGACCCACGAATGATGATGAGTCCCTTGAAGTGCTTCACGCCGCAGCTGATCTTGGCATAGATTTCTTTGATACGTCGGACATGTACGGTTCCGGCCACAATGAAAAGCTTCTGGCCAAATTCACAAGTGGTTCCGACCTTCCAGTAAGGATTGCAACGAAGTTTGGTATCGTGCGCCAACAAAGTGGTGGATACGCGCGTGGTCTAAACAACTCAAAAGGCTACATGAAAAAGGCGTGTGAAGCGTCATTGCGGCGACTCAAGCGCGATGTGATTGACCTTTACTACGTCCATAGAATTGACCCCCAAGCGCCTATAGAGGAAACCACCGGCGCACTGGCTGAACTTGTAGAAGAGGGGAAAATACTCTCCTTCGGGTACAGTGAAATTTCATCAGAAAACCTAGAACGCGCGTGTGCCGTCCATCCAGTTGCAGCGGTGCAATCAGAGTACTCTCTTTGGACCAGGGACGCCGAAAAATCTGTTCTGCCTTGTTGTGAAAAGCATAACGTAGCATTTGTTGCCTATAGTCCCTTAGGTCGAGGTATGCTCACCGGAGCATACAAGACTCCAGGTGAGTTGCATCAGGAAGATGCTCGTCACAACTTACCTCGCTTTCACCCAGAAAATTTCTCCGAGAACGTTAACCTAGTTTCTGTTGTCGCCGACATATCAAATCGACTGGATCTAAAACCAGCTCAGGTCGCACTGGCTTGGCTCATGTCGCAAAAAGCCAACATCATCCCAATCCCAGGGACGCGCCATATCCAATACCTTACCGAAAATGCTGAGGCCGCCTCTGTGAAGCTGGATCAACAAATCCTCGACGAACTAGATCGTGCTATTCCTCCCGGTGCTGCAAGGGGCGAACGCTATACCGAAGAAGGTTTTAAGGGCGTTCAGATGTAACCCCTTGCAGCAAAGGAGTTGGGGTTCGATACTACAGTCTTCTTAGATCAGCTACTTCATCGAAATGAAAACAACAGAATACGAAAAACCGGACATGAAGAATAAGAAAGTCATCATTTCTTGCGCAATTACAGGAGCTATCCACACGCCTACTATGTCGAGTGCATTGCCCTATACTTCAAACGACATTGCGCAACAAGCAATAGCAGCTGCTGAAGCAGGTGCCGCAATCATACATCTTCATGCGCGGCATCCAGAAACTGGGGAAGTGTCTGTTGATCCAGAGCATTTCATGCGTTTTCTGCCTCGTATCAAGCAAAGCACTGATGCGGTCGTAAACATCACGACAGGTGGCTCGTTGAAGACATCGATTGAAGATAGAATTGAACCTGCTCGCCGTACATCTACTGAAATGTGCTCGATGAATATGGGGTCAATGAACTTTTCATTTCATCCTCTCGCGGATCGGTACAAAAAATACAAGTTTGATTGGGAAGAAGACTATATTCGAAAGTCAGAAAACTACGTGTTCAAGAACAGTTTTGCAGACATTGCAAAGGTGGCCGAGGAGCTGGGTGGAAAACATCACGTTAAATTCGAGCACGAGTGTTATGATGTAGGACACCTTTACAATCTAAAGTTCTGTGTCGAACAAGGCATGTTTAAGGCTCCACTGTTCATCCAATTCGTTTTGGGAATTTTGGGCGGCATCGGTTCTGAAATTGAGAACTTAATATTCATGAAGCAGACAGCCGATCGACTTTTTGGGGATGGGTATGAGTGGTCGGTGTTAGGTGCCGGCAGTGCGCAGATGAAGTTAGCGCCGATCGCTGCAGAGATGGGTGGAAACGTCAGAGTTGGCCTGGAGGACTCCCTATATATTGATCGAGGCCAATTGGCGGCTTCTAATGCCGAGCAAGTCTTAAAAATCCGGGGTTTATTGGAGGCTCGAGGATTTGAAATTGCGACTCCTGAAGAGACACGAGAGAAGCTCAACTTAAAGGGCTATGATCAGGTCTCCTTCTGAAACACAGATCTGGAGTCAGGAAAAATAATATAAGCTACAGGAATTGGTATCGAATGTTTGAAAATCAAGATGAACTTGCTGGTCAAGTGGCCATCGTCACAGGTGCAGGAGCCGGATTGGGACGAACTCATGCACTCGAACTTGCCCGGCGTGGAGCTTCTGTACTTGTCAACGATTTGGATGAAGAAGCTGCAAAGAAGGTCGCTTTAGAAATTACCGACGCAAATGGATCAGCATTATCGTTTGCAACTTCTGTGACGGACGAACAGGGTGTAGCGGATATGGTCGACTTCGTTGTCCAATCCTACGGCCAAATCGATATTCTCGTAAATAACGCCGGCATTCTACGAGACCGAAGCTTTGCAAAATTAAATCTCGACGACTTTCGTTTCGTTATGGATGTTCATTTCATGGGATCCGTAGTTTGTACCAAAGCTGTGTGGGACATCATGCGCAGTCGAAACTATGGGAGGATTGTGTTGACGACGTCTTGCTCTGGGTTGTTCGGTAACTTTGGACAGACAAACTATGCAGCAGCAAAAATGGCGCTCGTTGGCTTTATGCAATCACTTTCCATTGAGGGCGATAAGTATGGTATTCAAATAAATTGTCTTGCGCCCACGGCCTCTACACAAATGATGGAAGGCATACTCGAGCCAGAGGTGCTCGATCAATTGGCTCCTGAATTTGCAAGCCATGGATTGGTTGCTCTGGTTGGTAAAAATGCTCCCAGCCGAAAAATTTTGTGCGCTGGTGGCGGTCACTTTTCTATTGCGAACATCATGCTCACAGCAGGTGCTCGATCTGCAGATCCCGAGAACGGTGCGGATTGGAATCCTGAATTTTGGGAGCAGGTCAGCGATACGAGTTCGTTTTCAATTCCAGAGTATGGTTTTCGTCAAGTCGAACAGGAACTGGCTGGACGATAATCCGCTTTTGCGACTACACTAAAATTGGTGGGCAAGACGGATTTAGCCGCGATAGAACACGCTGTAGTCAAGTAATCTATACTGCCCAGCCTAGTCTAACAAATAGTTGACGAAAAATCGACAAAATACTATAACCGCAAGAACAGCTGCCACACACGGCACCTTTTCGTCTTCGAAACGCTGATGTGCAAACTGAGCAAGTGGTTTCCAATATTTGGAAAACTGTTTCTAGTTTGTGGTTGTATACCATCCCACCTAGCTATGCGATTATTTCCGTTAATCGGAGAGATCAAACTCTGAAGTGATTTCAGGGTCTTGAATGCAGTCGATTGAGGGCACTTGACCTCCGACGAGCATACTCAATCCGAAAAACTAGGCTGTCCCTTAGGGAGAAGCACACAGCGGCAGGGAGTTAAGATTGCAGGTACCACATCCACGAGATTGGTGGCTGTCCACTTAGCGCAATGAATGTTGCCCAAGCGAACTCAGAGGAAAAATAACAGTCTGACTTTTGGCACACCAGGGAGGAAACTATGTCAAAATTTTCAAAATTTATCTGTTCAACAGTGATCGCAGCGAGTGTTGGGCTGCTTGCCTCATCGAGTGCGTTTGCGCAGGACGATTATCCTGAGCTCGATCTCAAATTCGCTTGGTATTTGGGCGAAAATACGATGCATGGCGAGCTGTTTCAATGGTGGGGCGACGAAATTGAAAAACGAAGTGACGGAAAAATCTCTGTTGAATTTTTCTGGTCGGAAAGCCTTGGAAAATCAACTGAGTTGCTCGACCTTGTCTCAAATGGAGCCATTTCATTTTCAGCAACGGCCCCTGCATATTATGCATCAAATCTTCCGCTGATCGGTGTTGGCCAATTGCCTCTTGTGCATCCCGATACTGACGGTGTTCACAATGCAATGAAGAAGATCGAAAATCTCGAAGGTGTGCGAGCGGAAAACAAGCGCAACGGCATTGTGCCGCTCTTTTACACATCTCTGCCTACATATCACCTCATGTGCACGAAAGAGATTTCCACAGTTGCAGACCTTAAGAGCGCAAAGATGCGCAGCTTTGGTTCGTATGTACCGTTGATGTGGGATGCTGTTGACGCAGTCAGCGTTACAGTATTGCCAGCAGAGCTTTACGAAGGTCTGCAGCGTGGCAACATCGATTGCGCCTATCTTGCAAACAATGGTTCGGTTGACCTCAAGATCTATGAAGTCGCGAAATATCACATCTCAGCCAATTTTGGTGCGATCATGCCGTGGGCTATTCATGTGAACGCAGATCAGTGGAATTCCTGGCCTGAGAATGTTCGTGAACTGATCGCCGAAGTCTCCCAAGAAGCATCTAAGCGTGACTCTGAGGTTGTCAAGGCGGCCGGGGAGGACGCACTTAAACTGATGGTGGAAAACGGCGTAGTTGCCGTCGACTTCACCGAGCAGGATAAACTTACAGAAATGACACCTGACTTTCTGAAAGTTTGGCAGGATCGCATGGGAGAGCAAGGTTTGGGGGCCGAAGCTGGTGAAATTGCGGATGCTATAAGAGCGCAAAACTGATAGCGTTTACATCGGTGACACCAAAGGTGGAGCAAGCAGCCGCACAGAACATCATGCGGCTGTTTGCATTTGACCTTCCTGACGGGCGTTAATCTAACAATCTGAAATATCCCGTTAGTCCTGAGCCCCCTAGGTCAAAGCACCTTTAACGAAAAGAATGACTTATCCATATGCATACGATCCTTACCTACTCAACCAAATTCCTCCTAGCCGTGGCATGTGGCTTGGCTCTGTTTGTTGCGTTGTTTGGAACAGTAGACGCTGTCAGCACTTTTGCTTTTAATCGTCCAATTCCACTAGCAAGGGAACTTCCAGAAGAGCTCCTTCCTTTAATCATCTTTCTTGCTCTACCCCAAGTCGTGCAAGACGATAGAAATATCTCCGTGGACTTTCTAGTTGAGGGAGCGCCCATCAAAGTGAAAAAGCTGCTCGAAGCAGCAGCACTTCTAATCGCTTTCCTTCATGGCTGTGCAAGCGGGGCAAGCTGCAATCAAAAGTATTGAGATTAGTGAAGCCGCGGACGCGATATACCGTTTTCCAATTTGGCCGATGAAAACACTCATGGTCATCGGTCTAATTGTCTCCAGCCTTCAGTGCATTTCAAGAGGCTTAAAAGCCTTTAAAGATAATAATCAATATATAAAGTAGCGTGGTAAGATAAATGGATCCCTTGTTGTTTGGTGCAGTCATATTCCTAGGTGTTCTGTTGCTCGTGGCCATTCGAGTTCCAGTCGCGATAGCAATGTCAACTGTGGCGATTATCGGACTATTCCAAGTCTCGACCACGCCGTTTGTTTTAACCACCGTTTCTAATCTGCCTTATGCTGTATCGAGCAATTATTCGTTCGTTGTTGTTCCAATGTTTATGCTCATGGGCGCATTGACAGCCGCTACGGGGATTTCCAGCGAGCTCTATACAGCTGCCCATAGGTGGACGAGTGGCATAAGAGGAAGCCTGTACTATGCTACAACGCTTGCTGCAGGTGGCTTTGGTGCCATAAACGGTTCAACCGTCGTAAGCTCCGTCCTATTTTCCAAGATTGCCCTCCCTGAGATGAGTAAGCATGGTTACTCTATCCCGTTGAGCGCGGGATGTATTTGCGCAGCCGGTACTTTTGCTGCCTTGATTCCACCATCTATCGCCATGGTGATTTATGCCATTCTTACTAACGAAAGTGTCGGCCAATTGCTCATCGCTGGCCTTGTTCCTGGCCTGCTTACCATATTTGTTTACGTCATAGGTAGAGGTGGTCCTAGATTTTCGACCAATTTGCAGCCGGTTTAAGATGGATCAGGGGTTCATTTAGGCTGCTATTCTCA